>CAWWAG010000029.1:0-43604 GCA_963934845.1 uncultured Halioglobus sp.
CCCGCGGCCCTACAGTTCAATGTAAACAGCACTACCCGCGGCCCCCGGGGGGGGGTGGGCGGGGCATGCTTGTTCCAAAAGCTTACTCACCGCACAACCCACCCACCCCCAGAGCTCCGATAGCAGAGCTTTGCAGACTTTTGGCGAACAAGACTGCTCATTGGACGGACCCGCGGAGATCCAGCCAGAGAGGGAGACGCGCCTGAAGAGCGAATGCCTCAGCCCTCTGAGCGATCAGGCGCGTCCCCCTCTCTGGCGGCTTTGGCGGAGCTAAGGCAAATGCTCCCGCGCCAGATACTCATAGGACTGCATCTCCTGCAACCGCGAGATCGTCCGCTGAAACTCAAACCCCAGCTGTCCACCGCCATAAAGCTCCAGCAGTGGTACAGCAGCAGTAAGCACTAACTTCACACTTCGATCATAGAATTCGTCAACCAAATTGACAAAGCGCCGCGCCTGGTCGTCCATGCCCGGAAGAAAACAGGGGATGCCTGAAATGAGCACCGAATGAAAGATTCGAGATAGCTCAATATAGTCATTTTGTGATCGCGGGCCGGCGCAAAGTTCGGCGAATTCAAACCATGCGACCCCCTTCGCAACACGTCGACATGTTAGGTAGCGATGGTTGATCTCAATACGCTCCCAGTGCTTACCCGGCACCGACGCCAGGCTTTTAAAGCTGCTCTCAATGCTTTTGCTGGCCGCTTCATTTAACGGGGAGTGATAGAGCACCGCCTGCTCCAGGGTGCGCATGCGGTAGTCGATACCGGCATCAACATTCACCACCTGGGTGTATTTTTCCAACAACTCGATAGCGGGCAGAAACCGCTGCCGCTGCAAACCATTTTTATACAGGTGCGCTGGCTCGATGTTAGACGTCGCCACGAGTGTCACTCCTCGGGCAAACAGTTCCTTCATCAAGTCCCCCAGAATCATCGCGTCTGCAATATCAGTTACAAAAAACTCGTCAAAACACAGCACGCGCGCCTCTTGCGAGATCCGGTCAGCGACACTTTCCAACGGATTTTTTTTGCCCTCGACACTGGTCAGATCCGCGTGTACACGCTGCATAAACCGATGGAAATGTACCCGTAATTTCCGAGGAAACGGCAGACACTCGAAGAAGGTATCTACCAGATAAGTTTTGCCCCGTCCCACGCCGCCCCAGAAATAGAGCCCGACCTGAGGTTCAATCTGCACACCGCGGAGCTTGTTTATCCAGACTTTTATTCCGCCATCGTGCGCCACTGAGCTGGCGACCAGACGCTCATAAAGGTCCTGTAGCAACAACACAGCCCGCTCCTGAGCGGGATCATGAGAAAAGCCTTCTTGCTGCAGGTCAGCCTGATAGCGTTGCCAGGGTGTGGTCATATCCGGGACGGCCCAGTCCTGCGTGAATTGAGGGCCGCACACTTTAACCACAGCCTTCACACTTGGCAACGTCATCGCAGATAGACCGCCAACCCTACTACCCTTGGATCATACGCGCTATAGTACTCACTTGTCTTTTCGACCATGAGGAATCTTCAGTGGAATCAGCGGTATATAGCTTGGAAATCGTAATGACTGTGGCAGTCTCAGCGCTCATCACGGGTCTGATTGTGGGCTTGCTAGTGGGTCGTCGCACATCCGACGGGGCAAAACAACACCGGGATCTTGCGCTCAAGCTGGATCAGGTGATGCAAGACAAAAAGTCGTATGAGGCTGAGGTTGTCGAGCACTTTTCGGACACGGCAAAACTCTTGAACAATCTGACGGAAAGCTACCGAGAGGTGCACAACCAACTGGCACAGGGCGCCGAGAAGTTGTGTCACGGATCCGGACCAGTCTCTCTGGAACGTCTGGAAAACAAATACGATCCAGCGGAAATCCCGGCGCATCTCGCACACATCCAGCCACCCCTGGATTACGCCCCAAAGCATTCACTGGACGAAAAAGGCATGCTCAATGAGGAGTTTGGCCTGGAGCGCAAGCCACAGGCAGAGGCAGAGCCAAAGGTGAGTACAGTAGCGCACTGAGACAAATTACCCGCGGCGTTAAACCGGATTGTCTATATCAATAAATCGGTGTTCCAGAGAAAACTTCGCGGCGACATGATCGCCGACAGCCTGAACGCCATAGCGCTCGGTGGCGTGATGGCCTGCAGCGACGAACTGAATACCTTCCTCTCTGGCGGTGTGTACGGTCTGCTCTGATGCTTCACCCGTAATAAATAGATCGGCACCAGTCGCTACTGCCGCGGTGATGTAGTCCTGGGCAGCTCCCGTACACCAGGCTATGCGCCGCACCAATGCATCGGGATCGCCCACGTGCAAAGGGTCACGCCCCGTGATTTTCGCCAATCTGGCGACCAACTGTTGCGCCGGGATGGCCTTCTCAAGATCGCTGACGTTGCCCAGACCGCTGACAAGATCAGGCTGAAGCGGGGCCTGATCTTCCAGTGCAAAACCCATCAAAAGCCCCAGACAGGCGTTATTCCCCAGTTTCGGATGAGCATCCAGCGGCAGGTGATAGGCAAACAAGCTGACATCACTGCTCAGCAGGGCAGCAAGCCGCCTGCGTCTCATTCCCACCACCTGTGGCGCCTCACCGCGCCAGAAATAACCGTGATGCACCAGAATGGCGTCTGCGCCCCACTCGATCGCGGCATCGAGCAGAGCCTGACAAGCCGTGACACCGGTAGCCAGCCGGGCGATTTGAGCCCGGCCTTCGACCTGTAAGCCGTTGGGGCAATAGTCCGCAAACTTCGCCGGCTGCAAACACTGGTCAAGGTACTCGCTCAGTTGGGTAAGCTCTACGCTCATTTCATTTTTACCTGTGGCTTGAATGAACCGCTCTAAGCACTTGGCAGTCTGGGGTATCCATCATATACAATATTGCCGCACACGATAAACATGGCAGAGTATGAAAAAAAATCTAACACTTCTCGTCTGGCCTGCCATAGCCGGTTTGTTAGCCGCTCTGCTGATTCTGGATCGCTGGATACTGCCGCTCACACCTGGCGCACAAAATACCCAGCTGGAGCCTGTCAGCTATGCCGCAGCCGTGCGCGAGGCAACGCCTGCCGTCGTCAATATCTATACCGCCAAACTGGTCGCAGAAGAGCAGAGTACATGGCGGGATAAATCCCTGCAGGGGGTATTTGTGCGCCCATCGCAGCGTCAACGCATAGAGCGGTCCCTCGGCTCGGGGGTCATCATGACCAAAGCGGGCCACATCCTGACTAATAATCACGTAATAACCGGCGCTGACGCCATTCAGGTGATGCTGTACGACGGTCGCTCGGCCAGTGCCACGGTGATCGGCACTGATTCGGCCACCGATCTTGCCGTATTGAAAGTGGAATTGGCGAACCTGCAACCGATTACCCTGGGCGACTCCGATGTTGCCAGAGTCGGCGATGTAGTTCTGGCCATTGGCAACCCACTGGGGTTCGGACACTCCGTCACGCAGGGCATCGTCTCAGCGCTGGGGCGCTTTGGCCTGCAGTTGAATACCTATGAGGATTACATTCAGACAGACGCCATCATTCACCTGGGAAACTCCGGTGGCGCGCTGATTGACACCCGCGGGCGGCTACTGGGTATCAACACCTTAATTTATACCGCAGGAAACCCGGCGCAAAGCGCCAGCACAGGTATTGGCATCAGTCTCGCTATTCCGGAGAGTCTCGCGGTTTTCGTGATGCACGACCTGATTAATTATGGCGAGGTGATCCGCGGGTGGCTGGGCGTCAGTGTGGAGCCCATTGGCGCGACGCCAACCTCAGGTGACAGGTATCAACGATTGTCTGTGGTCGAAGTTGCCCAGGGTAGCCCGGCGCAAAAAGCCGGGGTGCAGGTAGGTGATATTATTACCTATATAAACGGGGAACCCGTCCAAGATGGCCGGTTAACGATGCACCGAATCGCCATGTTCAGACCTGGTGAAACAGTATCCATAGCGCTACAACGGAATCGGCAGAGCCTTGAGCTGAATGCTGTTGTGGGGGCACTGAATCACTCGATGGCACCAAAAGTAAGCCGTTAAGGCCGATTTTTTGCTCGAGCTTCCAGACGCATCTCGGCGCTTCGCGCGTGGGCCGTCAGCGACTCGCCTCTGGCTAATACCGATGCCATGGCCCCCAGTTCCTGCACTCCGTGCTCACTGCACATAATTACAGAGCTGCGCTTCTGAAAATCGTACACCCCCAGCGGCGAGGAAAAACGCGCACTGCGGGACGTGGGCAAAACGTGGTTGGGACCCGCACAGTAATCTCCGAGAGCCTCCGACGTAAAACGGCCCATAAAAATTGCGCCAGCGTGTCGAACAAGGGGCAGCAAGCTTTCAGGATCAGCCACCGACAACTCGAGGTGCTCAGGCGCAAGGCGATTACTCACTGCCACAGCCTCAGCAAGATCGCGCGTTACTATCATGGCGCCGCGCGAGGCGAGCGATGCGCCGATGATCTGTTCTCGCGCCATCTCCGGCAGCAGCCGTTCAATACTGGCTTGTACCGCGTCCAGATATCCGCTGTCGGGACACAACAACAATGACTGGGCATTCTCGTCATGTTCTGCCTGGGAAAACAAGTCCATCGCCACCCAGTCAGGATCGGTTTCCCCGTCACAAATAATCAGGATTTCCGACGGCCCGGCAACCATATCGATGCCCACCCGCCCAAACACCTGGCGCTTGGCAGTGGCGACATAAATATTGCCGGGGCCTACAATTTTGTCCACTGCGGGCACTGTGGCGGTACCCAGAGCCAGAGCGGCGATGGCCTGGGCGCCACCAATGGTGAGAACCCTATCCACACCGGCAATACAGGCCGCTGCCAGTACCAGGTCACTAATTTCGCCACCGGGGGCCGGCACCACCATAATGACCTCCGACACGCCGGCCACTTTGGCGGGCAGAGCATTCATCAGTACGGAAGAAGGATAGCTGGCCTTACCGCCGGGAACGTAGATTCCAACCCGCTCCAGCGCGGTAACTTTCTGGCCCAACTGGTTGCCAGCCTCATCTGTAAACTGCCAACTGTGTTGCAACTGATGCTGGTGAAAACTGCGTATGCGCTGCGCTGCATATTCCAGCGCCTCACGCTGCAACGGTTCGATACGGTCGAGCGCACTCACTTGCCGCTGTTTGGAAATTTCCAGCTGTGCTACCGACTCTACGACCAGATGATCGAATTGCGCGGTGTACTCCAGCAGAGCCGCATCGCCGCGCTTGCTTATCTCAGCAATAATTGACGACACAGTCTGGTTCACCGCCAGATCCGACGTCTCCTCCCACTCTGTCAATTGCGCCAGAGCACTGTCGAAATCCGCGCTGGCGGTATCAAGGCGCCGCATTTTCAGCCTCCCGCACCGCTGCTGTCAGATCTTTAATAATCTGCGTGATAGCCGCATACCGAGAACGCATGGCGGCTTTATTCACCACCAGACGCGAGCTGACAGTGGCAATCTCCTGCAACGGTTCCATGCCATTTGCACGCAGCGTGTTTCCGGTGTCGACGATATCGACGATCTGGTCGGCCAAATTCATGATCGGTGCAAGCTCCAGAGCGCCATACAGCTTGATAATATCGGCGTGCACACCCTGCTGCGCGAAATGATCCCGGGCAATATTAATAAATTTGGTCGCCACCCTAATGCGAGTGCCGTCGCTGCGCCAGCCCACTCTGGCAGCCGTCATCAGCCGACAGCGTGCAATACCCAAGTCTAATGGCTCGTATAGACCCTCAGCCCCCTGCTCCATCAGAATATCTTTGCCCACCACCCCCATGTCCGCTGCACCAAAACGCACGTAGGTGGGGACGTCCGTTCCACGCAACACCACGAGTTGCACTTCAGGCCGATTGGTTTCGAACACCAGTTTACGACTGGTGTGGATATCTTCCACAGAAACTATACCGGCACGGGCGAGCAGCGGGAGTGTCTCCTTCAGGATACGTCCCTTGGTTAGCGCTATGGTCAGTTTGTCATTCATAGTCTCTATCACGTCGCGCTGGCGGCGGCCTCTGGCAGCCGTAATACCGGTAGCCTAATAGCAAAAAATGTTAATCGGCAGTTGTGCCGCATATCTCAAGCCTGCGTTCGCGCCTGCCATTCCGCTTCCGTAAAGGTGCGGATGTTCACTGCGTGAATACTGCCATCGGCGATATGCTCGCTCAACGCCGCGTAAACCAACTGCTGTTTTTTCACCGGGCGCAAGCCTTCGAACACACTGCCGATCGCATCGATGTCGTAATGACTGCCCTCTCCCTGCACGTGAAACTCACAATCGGGTATGTGATTTTGTAACAGTCCCTTGACTGTGTCTGCTTCCATTTCGGAACTCCCCGGATAGCTGTAACAAATGATTAATCAAAAAAGAGAATGCGAGAGCTGGTTAGGCTCACTTGCCCCACACCCCATACTCTCAAAAACTCAGTATTTTATGAGAAAAGAACGCGGATAGCGACCGTCGACCGTCAAGCCTGACTATTTGTCTACCTCAACCACCACCGTCGTCCAGTTGGCGACAACAGCGTCCAAGTCGCCACCCTGTTCTCTGGCCGAGGCCAGAAACTGGTCACGGTATACCTCGCCCAAATTCACGCTTTCAATAATGACGTTGTTCAGTTTCCACTCACCGGACTTTTCCAGTCCCATCTGGTACATCACAACGTAGGGATCCCTGCGGTCGGCGTAGATTAACTGGCGCAACGACAGGCGTGAACTGCCAGAGTCACCCTCTTCTGGCGACTCCAGCTCAATACGTGAGCCCCCAAACGCCAGCAGGCCCTTGCTGTAAGTGCGCACCAGAGACTCGCGCATGACATTGGTGAACTGGTCGAGCTGTGCGATCAATTTTTGCCTGCCGGCTTCCCCCAGGCTACGGTAGCGATCAGAGCTGGCATACGGTCCCATCACCTTACGCGTAAAGCCGCGGTAATCGATCAACGGATCGAGCAGGGCCTGTATCTGCTCGTAGTAACGCTCCGGGTCAGTCTCTGCATAGGCATCTGCGGCCACTACCACGTCCATGACCTTTGACGTGGTGTTTTGCACCAGACTGTAAGCGGCATGGTCCTGCGCTAAGGCCTGCACACTGACCAGTGACGCCAACAACCACGCTGTAATTGCCCCTCGTTTAAAATTGCGAACTGACATTCGTGTGCTCCACTATTCAATTTGTTACCACCCTTAACCGCAATGCCCTGTATACTCGGCCGCTGCACTCAAAGGATGCCCATTACTCGCCATACCATGTTGTACCATGCTTTCGACATCTAACCTCCCCGTATGGTTCCACCACACCAGGCGGCGCATACTTTAACAGGAAATTCGCTCATATGCTGTTAGCAGCGTCCATGATTCTTGTCGGCTTCATAGTCCTTGTATGGAGTGCAGACTTGTTCGTAGCAGGCGCCGCGTCCATCGCTGAAAATATGGGCATGTCACCTATCATTATTGGGCTGACTATCGTCTCTGTCGGCACGTCAGCCCCGGAAATTCTCGTGGCGATCACAGCCTCCATGTCCGGTTCCGGAGAGCTGGCCATCGGTAACGCCATCGGCTCCAATATCGCGAATATTGCGCTGGTACTGGGTATCACGGTGCTGGTTGCGCCACTGATGGTGCAGGAGCGCTATATGAAATCAGAGGTGTTTATGCTGCTGGTAGCGACCCTCTGCGTGGGGCTACTCATTATGGACGGTGAGCTTTCGACCACAGATGGCTGGCTGATGGTCGCCATGCTGGTGCTGATAATCGCACTGCTGGTGAAGCAACAGTTCAACGGTCCAGGGCTGCTGGAGAAAGTGGGTGATAAGCCCAAACATTTGTTGCTGCCTAAAAGGGCCTGGATGAGCTTCCTGATAGGGCTTGCACTGTTGATTGTCAGCTCCAAGTTGTTGGTATGGGGAGCGGTCCACACGGCACAGGAACTGGGCGTGTCGGAACTCGTGATTGGGCTCACCATTGTTGCCGTCGGCACCAGCCTCCCCGAGTTGGCCGCGACCATCGCCAGCGCAATGCGTGGACACACCGAAATTGCGCTGGGCAATATCATCGGCTCAAATTTGTTCAATCTTCTGGCTGTGATGGCGATTCCGGGGATCGTGGCGACCCACACTCTGGAACCTGCAGCAATATCGCGCGACTACCTCAGCATGACGCTGCTGACCCTGTTTCTGGCGGTTGCCATCTTCATCAGCCGGATGCGCAGTAAATCGTCGCCCGGTCATGCCTATCTCGGGCGCATCCTGGGAACGCTGTTAGTGTCTTCCTATGCCCTGTATTATTATTCACTGTATTTAACACTGTAGGCCAAGGAACGTTTATGCCGGAGCAAAGCTCCATTAGTTACATTGCCTCAGCACAGCGCACCATTCGCATGGAAACGGCTGCCGTAGCCGCTCTGGAGGAGCGTATTGGGGAGGATTTCACCCGGGCCTGCGAACTGCTGCTACAGGTTCGCGGTCGTATCGTAGTAACCGGCATGGGTAAATCGGGCCATATTGCGCGCAAGATTGCCGCCACCCTGGCCAGCACCGGGTCTCCAGCTTTCTTTGTCCACCCTGGCGAAGCCAGTCACGGCGACATGGGGATGATTATGGCCGAGGACGCTGTTATTGCCCTTTCCAACAGCGGCGCCGTGGCGGAAATCATGACACTGGTGCCGCTGCTCAAACGACTGGGTATCCCCTTGATCAGCATGACCGGGAACGCACAGTCGCCGTTGGGACAGTCCTCGGACGTACACCTGAATACCGGCGTAGAAACCGAGGCCTGCCCATTGGATCTGGCGCCGACCTCCAGCACCACCACCACACTGGTAATGGGTGACGCACTGGCTATCGCGCTGTTGGAAGCGCGCGGTTTTACTGCCGATGATTTTGCTTTCTCGCATCCGGGCGGCACTCTGGGCAGACAACTGCTGCTAAAAGTGCGGGACGTTATGAAAACCGGAGACGATATCCCGATTGTCACCGAACAAATCATGTTGTCTGAAGCGCTGCTGGAAATCAGCAATAAGCGCATGGGAATGACCACAGTGGTCGACAACGCTGGCAAGCTCGTTGGCGTTTTTACTGATGGCGACCTGCGCCGCGCTCTCGATACGCGTACCGACATTAATGCGACCTCGATTGGGCAATTGATGAGCACAGGCGCCAAAACGATAGAAGCCGATATGCTGGCGGCAGCCGCGATGCACATTATGGAGGAGAACGAAATAAGTTCTCTGGTCGTGCTGGACAACAATGGCGTACTTGCTGGAGTCCTCCACTTGAAAGACCTGCTGCATGCAGGCATCGCCTGACACGGAACTGTCCTTTGATAATGCACTCTAACGTCTACGCGATCGCCTCTCGCATGATGCCCGGTCTGGCTCAGCCGAGGTCATTCAATCCCAGCCAAAAAGCTTTGCGGAGTGCACCTATGCCTACACGCTGTCCGGACCCTGGTCCCACATCGATAAAATTCTTCGCCGCTACGCTGGTGCTCTGTATGAGCCTTTGTGCCGCAGTCACCCAAGCGCTGCCGGACGATCGCGATAAACCCATGCGGATTACCGCGGAAAAGGCCGAGCGCGATGATGCCAACGGCATCACTGTCTACAGGGGCACTGTTGTTTTTATTCAGGGCACATTGGAGCTACGAGCAGATAAGCTCACGATACACCACCAGGTCGACGAGGACCCGAGTGAGATTATCGCCGAGGGTAATCCGGCCAAGTGGCAACAGAAGCCGGAGTTGGACCAGGCTATTGTCTACGCCAATGCCAAGATCATCACCTACTACAAGTCAGAGGATCGCGTGCACCTACAAACAGACGGCTACGTCGAGCAGGACGGCTCGGTCGTCAACGGTGATTCCATTGATTATTTCATTGAAAAAAAATTGATCAAGGCGAAATCCGATGAAAAACGCAAAGGCGACAGGGTGGTGGTTGTGATACCGCCCAGCGCACAAAAAAGCAAGGACGACAGTGGCACAACTGAGAGCAAATAATCTGGCGAAAGCCTATCGCGGGCGCGAAGTGATTCACGATGTGTCCGTGGCAATTGACAGCGGCCAGATCGTCGGACTGCTGGGGCCGAATGGCGCAGGAAAAACCACCTGCTTTTACATGATTATCGGTATCATTCCGGCTGACCGTGGCGTTATTACAGTCAATGGCGAAGATATTACCGCTCTCACAATGCACGAGCGGGCCCGTCGCGGGGTGGGCTATCTGCCGCAAGAGGCTTCGATATTCCGCAAATTGACCGTCGGCGACAATATCATGGCCATCCTGGAAACCCGCGCCGACCTCAGCAAGAAACAGCGTCTGACCCGGCGTGACGAACTGCTGGAGGAATTCAATGTTCAGCATCTACGCGACAGCCTCGGCCAATCCCTGTCGGGAGGTGAGCGACGCCGCATCGAAATCGCCAGAGCATTGGCCACAGAGCCGGAATTTATTATGCTGGACGAGCCTTTCGCGGGCGTAGATCCAATCTCCGTCACCGATATCAAGCAGATTATCTTGCACCTGCGTGACCGAGGCATTGGTGTGTTGATTACCGATCATAACGTGCGCGACACGTTGGACATCTGTGAAAAGGCCTACATCGTAGGCGAAGGTCGAATCATTGCCTCGGGAACTACCGAGGACGTGCTGAATAATGCCCATGTACGTCAGGTGTACCTCGGCGAACAGTTTCGTATGTAGGGACACTTCGCGAGGGCCTCGCAGGGGCCCGCGGCGTCGCCTTATTCAGTCACCTCATAAATCCTAGCAATTTTCACGCCAAGCTGTTGCCACCCGCCAGTGGCCGGGGATACACTGCTCTATTCACCCCTGATGCTAGGGACCGCGACAAGTGCGAAATTATCGATACTCCGAGCTTTCAAATGAAGCAATCACTCCAGCTCAAACTGGGTCAACAGTTGACGATGACGCCGCAGCTGCAGCAGGCGATTCGCTTATTGCAGTTGTCCACCCTGGACCTCCAACAGGAGATCCAGCAAGCGCTGGATAGCAACCCCCTTCTGGAGGTCTCTGAAGATGACTTATACTCATCCGATGACGACCAGTCGAACGATCCCAATACCGCCCGGGACGACGACCCGCGCAGCAAAGATGACAAAGACAGCAATAGTCCCGAGGAACCACCTGATTGGAGCTCGCAAGAATTGGACGGGACCGCAAACTTGTCGGACGATCTGCCCGTCGATGTCAATTGGGACGATTTGCTGCCATCCGCATCGGCTCCCGCACCACAGGGTGATGATCAGAATGACGGCGATTTCTCTGCGCAGAACTCGGCCAGCGAATCCCTGCGCGAACAACTACTCTGGCAACTTGGCCTCACGCGACTCTCCGACACCGACCGCCTGATCGCGCTATCAATTATCGACGCCACGGATGCCAACGGTCGCCTACTGACCACGCCTGAGGAGATCCACGAGTCATTGTCGAGCGAACTGGATATCGACCTCGACGAGGTGGTCGCCGTCCTACATCGCCTACAGCAATTCGAACCGTCTGGCGTCTGTGCTCGCGACCTAAAGGAATGTCTGCTAATACAACTGGATCACCTGCCGCCCTCCACGCCGTGGCTGGAGCAGACCAAACTTATTGTTAGCCGCTATTTGAACCCGTTAGCCAGTAGCGACTACGGCCAAATTTTACGGCGCACTCGACTCAATGAACAAGGGCTCAAACAGGTACTCACCCTAATTCAGACGCTGGACCCTAACCCGGGCCACACCGCGGTGCCGGAGGAGATCGAGTACGTCGTGCCGGATGTCTTCGTCACCAAAAAGAACGGCCGCTGGCTGGTAGAGCTCAACCCCGATATCGTCCCCAAACTGCGCATCAATACTGGCTACGCAAATTTGATCAAGCGTGCCGACAACAGCGCTGATAACACTTATTTGCGTGACAACCTACAGGAAGCAAGGTGGTTTTTAAAGAGTCTGCACAGCCGCAATGAAACTCTGATGAAGGTTGCTGGTCGAATCGTGGAGCACCAGCGAAATTTCCTGGAGTACGGCACGGAGGCCATGAAGCCGCTGGTATTGCACGAAATAGCCGAGGCCGTTCAGATGCATGAATCCACCATCTCCCGAGCGACCACCAACAAATACATGCACACGCCAAGGGGCGTCTTTGAACTCAAATACTTTTTTTCCAGCCATGTCGCAACCACTACCGGGGGTGAGTGCTCATCGATAGCCATCAGAGCACTGATCAAAAAACTGGTAGCAGCGGAGAATCCGCGCAAGCCTCTGAGCGACAACAAGATTGCATTGCTATTGAAAGAACAGGGTATCGAAATTGCGAGGCGCACTATTGCCAAATACCGTGATACCCTTTTTATACCACCGTCCAATGAACGCAAACAATTGGTCTAGACTCAAACTATCAGCACCCGGCTTTGCCGGTATCAAGGCACCAACAGTCTCAAACTTGTAAAAGGAGCTCACTATGCAACTCATCATTACTGGTCATCATCTTGAAATTACCACGCCATTAAAAGAGTACGTGGAAAACAAGTTAGAGCGTCTGCAGCGCCACTACGACCAGATTACTGATATTAATGTCATCCTTACCGTGGAAAAAATGGTGCAGCGCGCGGAAGCCACCATCCACATCGCTGGCGGCGATTTATTCGCACACGCTGAGACGGAAGATATGTACGCCGCGATAGACGCACTCTCAGACAAGCTGGATCGCCAGTTAATCAAACACAAACAAAAGCATCGGGGGCATTAGACGCACCTGATGAGCGCCCTCAGCCAAATACTGACTCCGGCACGCACCGTCTGTAGTGCTCCGGGTATGAGCAAAAAGCGATTGTTTGAGACCATTGCGACCATCGTCTGCGAGGACCAACTTTTATTGCCTTACGACGCGGTTCTCGATCATCTGATCGCGCGCGAAAAACTGGGCAGCACCGGCCTCGGTATGGGTATCGCCATCCCGCACTGTCGCGTGAGCGATTGCGCGGAACCACTGGGTACGCTGCTCTCGCTGGAAGAACCTATCCCGTTCGATGCTCCAGACGATCAGCCTGTGGACTTGTTGTTCGTGCTGCTGGTGCCAGAAACCGCTCAGCAGCAACACCTGGATATTCTCGCGACAGTGGCGCGCTTGTTCAGTCAGCCAGATTTCTGTGCGCGCTTGCGCGCGGCCAAGGACGACCGTACGCTTTACGATATTGCTTGCAGTGCAACGGCCTGAGAGGAGGGTAATCGATGCGGTTGATCGTCATCAGTGGGCGCTCCGGCTCCGGTAAGAGTGCCGCGCTACACCAGTTAGAAGACGAGGGCTTCTACTGCATCGACAACCTGCCTGTCTCTCTGCTGCCCGCGCTGCTGGAGAAGGTCAACGGTGAGGCATTCAGGCTATTTCAGGGTACTGCCGTCTGCATTGATGCACGCAATGCCTGGGAAGACCTGAAAAATTTTCGCGGGATACTCGCGCTGCTACCTGCGTCTGTCGAGACTGAGGTACTGTATCTGGAAACACTGGCGCCCACCCTGTTGCAGCGCTTTGGCGAAACGCGACGCCGGCACCCCCTCAGCACGGCGTCGGTGTCTCTGGCAGAGGCGATTGATCAGGAGCAGGAGTTGCTGGAGCCCATAGCAAGCAGCGCATCTCTGGTAATCGATACCAGCCAGCTGACAGTGTACGAGTTGCGCGATGCGATCAAGCAACAGCTGTTGGGAACCACCATGGGAACGATGTCGATACTGATTCAATCCTTCGGCTTCAAACGCGGGGCGCCGGCCGACGCGAATATCGTATACGACGTCAGGATGTTGCCCAACCCATATTGGATCAAAGAGCTGCGCATGAAGACGGGTCTCGACGAGGAGGTGCGTGCTTTTTTGGAAAACCACCCTATTACGACTGAGCTGTATCAGGATATCCGCCACTATCTGGATGTGTGGCTTCCGCGGTACCGCGAAGGCAATCGCAGCTATCTGAATATTACCCTGGGTTGTACCGGAGGCCAACATCGGTCAGTATATTTAGCAAATCGCCTATTCAAGCATTACCAGACGGAATACCCGTTAATGCATATAAGACACAGAGAACTCCGATAGACAGGTCAGCGCGTGATACGAACTCAAATCGTCATCATCAACAAACTCGGTTTGCACGCTCGCGCGGCAGCGAAGTTCGTCGCCTGCACTTCCGCGTTCGCTAGTCGTATACAGACTGGACGGGATGGCCAGATGATAGACGGCAAAAGCATTATGTCTGTGATGATGCTCGCCGCCGGTAAGGGTACCGTGCTGGACCTTGAAATCGACGGTCGCGATGAGCAGGACGCACTACTCGCGCTGCAGGCACTGCTTGAAAATCGCTTCGACGAACCCGAGTAAACCGCGGTTCCGTAACTAATCACGTTGTTGCCTGTCCCACTTTTCCGGATAATTCTTCCAGTGGACATTCTGTCCTGAGGGGTTTTTTCCGGGTATTCACATGGCGCAGAATCAAGAAGTATCCCAGCATACTCTCGATAAGCTTTCCACAGCGCTGGAAAGCGGTACCTTTGTCGATGCGCGGCGCATGCTCAATGGCTTGTCTCCCGCCGACATCGCGCACGTCATCGAATCCTCCCCTCCCCGATTCAGGCATATTCTCTGGCAAATGGTCGATTCCGAGCGCGAAGGCGAAGTCCTTGGCGAGTTGGGCGACGATTTACAGGCCCAGTTTCTCGGCGCGATGAACGCGGCCGAGGTCGCACAGCTCACTGAACGTTTGGAAGACGACGACATTGCCGACATCCTGCAGCAGCTGCCCGGGCACGTTATGCGGGAAGTGCTCACCGCGATGGACCAGCAGGACCGGGCGCGACTTGAACGGGTAATGCATTACCCTGACGACGTCGCCGGAGGGCTGATGAATACCGACACCATCACCATCAGGGCTGCGTTGACCCTGGACGTGGTGTTGCGGTATTTGCGGCGCCATAGCGAAATTCCCAATATGACAGACAACCTGATCGTGGTGAACCGCGCCGACCGATACATTGGTCTGTTGTCCCTGCGTACGCTGCTGGTCTCTGATCCCGCTACCTCCGTACGGGAAATGATGGTCACCGACGTCGACCCGATTGACGTCAACACCTCTGATACCGAGGTAGCGCGGCTGTTCGAGCGCAACGATTGGGTGTCTGCACCCGTGGTTGATAGTACTGGCACTCTGCTAGGCCGTATCACCATCGATGATGTGGTAGACGTCATCCGCGAAGATGCCGACCGCTCCCTGATGTCCATGGCTGGCCTGGATGAAGACGCCGATACGTTCGCCCCTTTCATACGTGCTGCGCCGCGCCGCGCCATATGGCTGGGCATTAACCTGATTACCGCGTTCATTGCGGCCTCGATGATCAACCTCTTTCAGGGTACTATCGAGAAGGTTGTGGCACTGGCGGTGCTGATGCCCATCGTAGCCTCTATGGGCGGTATCGCCGGGACACAAACACTGACTTTGGTAGTGCGCGGTATCGCCATGGGGCAGGTCGGTAAATCTAACCAGGCCTGGCTAATAAACCGCGAACTCCAGATCGGTCTGATGAACGGCATGCTCTGGGCCGCGGTAGTAGCCGTAGCAGCGTCCGTATGGTTTGACGACTGGAATATCGGCGGAATCATCGCCGCCGCCATGGTCATCAACCTGCTGACCGCTGCGTTCGTGGGCGCAGTACTGCCACTTTTCCTCACGCGGATACGGGTCGATCCAGCGTTGGCTGGCGGCGTAATTCTAACAACAGTGACCGACGTGGTGGGCTTTGTCTCGTTTCTTGGTCTGGCGACACTTTTCTATGCGTAACGACTCAGCAGACGATGAACTGGAACTGAACGAACCGCCCAGCAAAAGTGCGCGCAAACGGCAGATGCACAATCTGCAGGCAATGGGCGAATCGCTGGTGGTTTTAAACGACAAGCAACTCACCCAAATTCCTATCGATGATGATCGACTATTGACGGCTATCAGGGAGTGCCGTGATATAAGCAGTAACAGTGCGCGCAAACGCCAATTGCAGTTCATTGGCAAGCTCATGCGCAATATCGATCCCGCGCCTATTGAGCAGGCACTGCTGGTTATGCATACCGCGCGCCAGCAAAGCACAGCAGCATTTCATCACTTGGAACAATTGCGCACAGATATACTGGTAGCGGGTACGGAGGGCGTTGAACTGGCTATTGCAAGTTTCCCCGCAGCCGACAGGCAACACCTGCGCCATCTGATGTTACAACACGAGCGGGAAGTGCAGCGGAACAAGCCGCCTGCCGCCAGCCGAAAATTATTCACTTACCTCAAAGCGCTACAGGAAGCTCAAGGCGATGCTGACTGAGTGGGTTCTGCTGTATTGATCGACTTGGAGGCTGTCTCTCCGGCAGCAGAATCTTCCTTGGCTGCAGTGAGTGGCGTCTTGTCGAAGATACTATCAAATGTCACCTCAGGCTCATCCCAGGAGCCGCCAATCGTATAGACAGCGCTGGAGAGCCAGTTCATCTGCTTGTTAAAGACCCGGCTCACTACAAATACACCCGCCGCCACCGGCAGGCTGGCAGCCAGGGCAGCTATCCAGGGTAAGTTGTTCGCCACCGGAAGCTTCGCCACCAGCAGACCCTCAAGACTTTTTGTCTGCAAATCAGACACCCCCCTGAACTGAAAACTCGACCCCCCTTCCACATCCATACGCGCCACCGTCAACTTGCCATTTCGCACATCGATTTCGCCGTTGACACTGTCGAATGGAATACCCGTCTCAATCATGTTGGACAGGCTCAGGCGTTGCACAATGTCGGCAAAGTTGAAGATACTGACAACGCGCAACGCCCCAGTGGCGCCCGCGGGCGCTTCCAAAAAGCTGCCGCTACCAGTTTGGACGTTGAGGGTGCCCTGCCCGTCCAGCAATGAAAAGTCTTGCGGGCCACCTGGCCAGCGCAACCCCACTTCAAATTCGCCGCTTTCGGTTTCCACAATGCGCTGATAGTCGAAAAGCTCCAGCGTCTGACCCAGGTCCTCAAACTGCAGAGTGGCCTGCACTTCAGTAAAAGCCTCGGCACCCTGATGCCAGACCAGATATGCGGGTAGCTCGGTACGTAAACGCAGTTTGGCGAGCTCCCCGCTTATGCTCTGGACAGTAATGACATCCGAGCGTTCATGCAGCTCAAAATCGAGTTCGCCCAGGCGCTGTTCAGATTGAAATATATTGCTCAACTTGACATTCAACGCGGGTATTTCCCAGACGTCATCGCTCCTTTCGCCCGAGCGGTTGAAATCAGGTAACTGGTCAAGATCCAGATATTCGATGGCGAGTCGCACTGGGTCACCTTCACCGGTACTGGACAACTCTCCACGCAGCCAATCCGTTGCCACAGTCATCGCCCATTGCGCACCTTCAAGAGCCAAAGTGAACACGACGTCCTGTAATTCTTGCCCCAATATTACCACGTGGTCTGCACGCAGCTTATCCACCGCTATTTTTAGCGGCGCTTTTGCGAGCTGCACCTGCGGTGCCGGTTGCCCTGCTGCCTCGGCGTCACTCGACCCAATTGTGCCCTGATCGCCAAAATACTGTTTTGCTAGAGCAAGCCATTCATCGGCCTGAAATAGCGGGGTGAACCCGGTGATACGCAACACGCCTTCTGCCACAGCAGGAGCGGCCGCGTTGATACCCAGTGCACCACCGCGCACAGCGCCCGCATCTATATTCAGGCGCAACTGAAGCTGATCACCGAGATCGAGCGACAGCGGCGCGATGCCCTTCATGAGCGGCATTTTCAGGCGCAGATGTTGTCGCTCATCCGCCCGTTTTTTCCACGGCTGAGGTAGGTCAAGGCTAACACCTTGCAGCTGACTATTGACGGTAAGCACCGCAGGCACACCCGGCGCGAGACGGATATCAAGATCAGCCACCGCCTGACCACTGGCGAACGTCAAGCTCTCCAGTTGCAACCAACGCCATACGTCGGCTAGATCCGCCCGAGTAGACAGTTCGACGTCGACCACAGTGGTAGCGGGGTCATAGGTGCCACCGGCTCCACTGTGATGCTGACGCAGCTGCGCACTGACCGCGTTTCCCCATAGCGTTGCCGCCAACTCACTGGAACTGAATCCTGTTGTTGAACTGTATTCAAACTGGCCACTCAGCGACCGCAGGGGTAAGTTACCTGGCATCACCAGTAGCTCTGCGTCGCGCCAACGCGTGGCAACATTCACCTGTGGTGGCACCGATTTGTCGCTAAGATTCATATGCAATTGCAGATCTGCGTCCAATACACCGCTGGCAGTCCACGCGGCGAAGGTCGGCCCGACTATCGCCGCCAGTGGCGACTCCTTGAGCACTTTAAAACCGTCGCTCACCGGGCCATGTAAACTACCACGCAGGTCCAGAGTAATGTCGCCTGAGTCATTCAACCGGGTTTCTACCGACAGCTGTTCAACCCGGGACTCATATAGGCTGGCCCGCTCTGCCCACACGCTGACGTCGCTGTCGTCGATAAGGACGACGCCCTGTTCCACAAGCACTGGTGGCCACTGCGGGTGGTAGCGCAGCTGCGTGTCCTTAACATTGAATGCCAGTTGCACGGTGTGCAGCGGCGTCGCACCCGCCCTTAGGCTGCCGCGCCACAAGAATGCACCCTGTTCGATATCGCCCTCGCCGATACTGTCGGCCAGCCAGCTCAGTAGTGTGGGATTGAGAATATAGGGAATATATTTTGCGCGATGCATGGGATGGGTATCATGCAGCCCCACCAATAGATTCATCTCGATACCAATATCGTCAGGCTGTAGTGGAATATTGAGCCCAAACAGCACCTTTGCGACGCCCTCCTCGGCCCGTGTTGTCAGCAAACCGCTGGCAATCCTGAAGGTCTGTGCGTCCCAGTCGAGGTGCAGGGTGCCGTACAAATCTTCAAATTGCAGGGGTTCGCGATAGATGGCGGGGAAATCCAGACTCATCGACTGTCCATCGAGAACGACAAAACCGCCCTGGTTTGTAATCTGGACAAACCCACTGGCAGCGGTAACACCCGGTGCACCGTGCAATGAGTTGACAGCCAACTCTTCGAAATTTGCGGCTACCTGCCATTGATCTGATGGCTGATAGATGTTGTCGATATTGAGCTGCAGTGCCGATAAATCGCCGCGCGGCTGCAGGATAGAAAATACCTCGCGCAGGGTTTCAGAGACAGCGACCTGCTGGGTGAGAATAGTGTTTATCGACGCCAGCGCAAACCCGCTGGTACGCACGCGCAAGGCATTGCCCCACGTATCCAGTTGCAGCCTTGGGACGCGCCACTCGACACCCTCATTCTCCAGCAGCAGGTTCGATACGAACAGTGTCCAGCCGTTACTGCGCTGCATTAGCCGGGCTTGCAGGGCTGCCCGCTGCAGTGGCATTTGCCACGACGCATCGTTAGCCACAATCAACAGGTCGCCGCCTTGGAGCCGGGCCTCCACTGACGGCTTACCCTTGTCCCAGTTCAACCACAGTTCCAGATCTACGGTACCATCCGCCCACACTGGAAGCGACTGATCAGCCAGCACATCTTTTATCGCCCCCAGATCGGTGGACTGCATATCCAGATAGATCTGACCTGAAAACACCTCTGGTCTAAACGGGTCTCCCAGGCCTTGGGCCACAACGGCAATACGCGCTCCCGCTGAGGACGCCAGCGCGGCTTGCACATACCGTTGACTACCCTCTCGGGATAACTCGAGATCAAGATCCAGATCGCGCACTTCCCCGTCTGGCAGCCCCAGAATCAGCCAATTATTGCGCAGCGTGATGCGCTCGACGTTGAGCAGGAACTCCCGCAGAGGCTCAGCTGTGTGGCCCGTCCCCGGCCCAAATCCCGACAAGCTGAAGACGCCGTCACGGGTGAGCTCGCCATTCAAGCTCAGGCCATCCAGGACAAGCCGGGTCATCTGCAATGAGCGTGTGCGTATTGTGTTCAGTACATCCACGTCCATACGCCCCCGGGAGAGCTCCAGCGGAGGACTCTCACTGCCGGGAATACTGATACGCAGCCCTGTCAATATGAGCGCCGGCGTGAACGATTGCCACTCGCCGCTCACCTGCTGTGCCTCTATCCCAAACGGCAAACGCGCGTTCAAAGCCTGGAGTATCTCTACGCGATAGTTCGCCAGATTTGCGGTGAGCAAACGCCCCACAATGACATAGGTCGCCAGCGTCACTATCAGGATGACCAGAGCCACCCAGAGTGCGCTACCTAGCCTATTGTATAGTGGATTTTCCAAACGTCGGTTCCGCGCGTACTGCCTGTTCAGAGCAGTATGATGTCAAACTGTTCCTGACTGTAGCCTGGCTCCGCCCGCAAACTGATGACCTTGCCGATAAAATGTTCCAGGTCGGCAAGATGCGCTGACGCCTCGTCCAGCAGTCGATCGACCACAGCCTGCGACGCCAGCACTATCAGCGTATCATTTTCACAGCGACGGGCGTGGCGCATAATATCCCGAAAGATCTCATAACAAACCGTTTCTACCGTTTTAACCATACCGCGCCCACAGCACGCCGGACAGTCCTCACACAGCATTCTCTGGAGACTTTCGCGCGTGCGCTTGCGGGTCATTTCCACTAAGCCTAAATCGGAGATCTCTGTAATCTGGCAGCGCACAGGATCTCGCTGCATATGCTTTTCCAGCGTGCGGTGCACCTGGCGTCGATGCTCGGCATCCTTCATGTCAATAAAATCAACGATGATGATGCCGCCCAGGTTGCGCACCCGCAATTGCCTGGCCAATGCTGTCGCCGCCTCCAGATTAGTCTTGAGTATTATCTCAGCCTGATTGCGCCGGCCGACAAATGAACCTGTGTTGACATCAATAGTGGTCATGGCCTCTGTCTGGTCGATGATGAGATACCCACCAGATTTGAGATCCACACGGGCCTGCAGCGCACGCTGCATTTCATCCTCGACGCCATACAGCTCAAATAGCGGCCGCTCACTACCGTAGAGTTCCAGCAAATTGGCCACCTGCGGCACATAGTCGCCGCAAAATACCTGCAGGGCGGCAAAACACTCGTGGCTGTCGATGAGGATACGTGCCACCGACGGCCTCACCATATCGCGTACGATACGCAAATATAGCGGCGGCTCCTCATACAGCAGCTCCACTTTAGTGGCTGCCGCGGCACGTCGTGACACCGCCGCCCACAGCCGGTGGAGAAAGCGCAGATCCGCCGCAATCTCATCTTTACCCACGCCCTCGGCAGCAGTACGCAAGATAAAGCCACGCTGCGTTTCCATATTCTCGTCCGCCAGCACTTGCGCCAGCATCTGCTGCAAGCGTATCCGCTCAAGCGGGTTGTCGATTTGTTGTGAAACACCAATGTGTTCGGTTTGCGTCAGCATAACGAGATAGCGCGTCGACACCGATAATTCGGTCGTAACCCTGGCACCCTTGCTACCAAGCGGCTCCTTGACCACCTGCACAAGGAGTTTCTTACCCTCGTGCAGGTAGTCAGTGATATTGTCAGAGGCGTGTCTCTTGTCACCACGGTGGAGGCTTTCGACAGCCACAATATCCGACACCTGGATAAATGCGCTGCGCTCTACCCCGATATCAACAAACGCCGCCTGCATACCTGGCAGAACACGCACCACCTTGCCCGCATAAATATTGCCGACGATGCCCTTTGTAGCGGAGCGCTCGATGTGGATATCCTGGGTGGCACCGTTGTCCACTAACGCCACCCGCGTTTCCATCGGCGTGAAATTGATCAGGATCTCTTCACTCACCCGTCTATTCTCACTGATCTACCCTCGTCAAGTCGCACGAATGCACTGGTGTCAGCGTGCTCGCGATACCGTGGGTGCACAGTAACTGCCAGGTTTCGTAAAGCGGCAAACCTACCACGTTGGAGTAGCTGCCTTGAATACCGCGCACAAAAGCCCCGCCCAACCCCTGAATGCCATACGCACCAGCCTTGTCCCATGGCTCCGTGGTAGCGAGATACGCCTCACACATTACCTGGCTCAGCGCTACAAACTCCACACTGGTAGTCACCACCTTGCAGGATATTCCGCTGACTCCGTGCAGGCATATCGACGTTAGCACGGTATGCCATCGTTCACTGAGGCTCGCAAGTATTGCCATCGCATCATCTGGATCACGCGGTTTACCCAATACAGTGCCGTCGAGCACCACAGTGGTATCCGCTGCGAGCACCACAACACCGGCAGTAGGAAAACGCGCGGCAACGGTTTGCGCCTTCTCCTGCGCCATTCGTTGCACATAGTCGGACGGGGGTTCCCCCACGCGTTGTGATTCGTCGATGTTGGCCGGTTCACTGGTATACATCACCCCCAGCTGGTCCAGCAGATCACGGCGCCGAGGGGAGGCCGAGGCCAGTATCAAGCGGGCGTCACCCATCTCAACTCACCTGGTAATACCGACGCAGACTGCGCAAGCTATGCAGAATGACCGGCCACAACAGGGCGCTGGATAACGCGGGCAGTAAAAACAGCTGCGGCAGTACACTCACCCCTTGTATATTCTGTACCCATTGACAGATCAGCTGATTGATGCCGACCAGAATGAAGACTACCCCGGCCTGCTGCCACAGACTGTAAACTCTCAATCGCTGATAGAGAACTTGGGACAGCAGTGCCACGACTACCAGTGCGAACGCATTTTGCCCCAGCACGGAGCCCTCCAATACGTCCAGTCCCACGCCCAATAGCAAGGCGACGGCGATTCCCACGCGCTGTGGCAGAGCGATACACCAGTAGATGAGTGTGAGCGTCACCCACTCCGGCCGCCCCCATTGCAGCCATGCCGGAAGCGGCAATACCGCCAATACATAAGCCATGATAAAGGTCAGGAAGATGACCACATAGCCCTGCCCTTCCCTGTTAGCCACGGATCAATCTTCCTGGATTGGATGTGTGGTGAACACCAGCAACACGTAACGGGTGCGATCCAGCGCCGCCGCGGGAACAGCCAGCACACGGGCAAACGTTTCCCCCGGGTCACGCTCGACGACCGACACCACTGCCACGGGATAGCCCTCCGGGAATCGTCCACCTAGACCAGAAGTCACTAATAAATCGCCCACCTGGATATCCGTGTTTGATGATACGTGACGGATTTCCAGCGACCCCAGCTCACCACTCCCCTCGGCGATAGCGCGCACACCATTGCGGTTCACCTGAACCGGCACGGAATGAGTGACATCGGTGATCAATAGCGCTCTGGAAGCACCGTTGCTGACTTCCACAATCTGCCCCATCAAACCATCAGCGTCGATCAGGGGTTGCCCCACAAACACACCGTCGTGCTCGCCCTTGTCCAACACCAGTTGCAAACGCTCCGGATCCGGGGACACCCCGATCAGCTCTGCGACCAGCACATCGTCGCGCAAGAGTGCACTGGAGTTCAGCAACTTGCGCAGTCGCACATTCTCACTCTGCAGCGAGGCCATCTGCTGTGAACGCCCCTGTAGGATAAGATTTTCACGGCGCAGGCGTTCGTTATCCTCTAATAGCTGGGTTCTCGATTGGGCGTGGCTCCCGGTCCATTCACTCAGACGTGTTGGCAAATTCGCCATCCAGAAGATGGGAGACGCCAGCGTATCGATCACAGCGCGACCGGCTTGGAGTTTATTATAGTGCAGGTCCGCCGCGATCAGCCCGACAACCACACACATCGCCAGCACAAGGCGCCACAGGAGGGAGGATTCTTTGACAAATAATGGCTTGATGCGCGCTCCTTAATTGCAGATATCGACACGCTCGGCCGCACAACTTGCCCTACCGCACACTGCATGAAGCAGGCTCCGCAGATGCACGCACAGCACCAAGTCCAAGGGGGCGTGTTACTCGGTAGACAGCAGATCTATGGTGCGCCTATCCATTCGTTCCATGGCAATACCGCCGCCACGGGCAACACAGGTAAGCGGGTCATCCGCGACAATGACTGGTAGCCCTGTTTCCTCGGAAATCAGGCGGTCGAGATCGCGCAAAAGGGCCCCGCCACCGGTCAGTACAATACCACTTTCGGCGATATCGGCCGCGAGTTCGGGAGGCGACTGTTCCAGAGCAGATTTTACGGCCTGCACAATCGCTGCCAATGGATCCTGCAGCGACTCCAGTATCTCGTCACTATTCAGCGTAAAACTACGCGGTACGCCTTCGGCCAGATTCCGGCCGCGCACATCGATTTCGCGCAATTCGCTGCCCGCAAAGGCGCAGCCCACTTCCAGCTTGATACGCTCAGCCGTGGCATCGCCAATCAGACTACCGTAGCGGCGCCGCACGTGGGAGACAATCGCTTCATCGAAGCGGTCACCACCGACGCGAACTGAATCGCGGTAGACCACGCCATTGAGGGAAATGATCGCCACCTCGGTAGTGCCACCACCGACATCCACCACCATACATCCGGTGGCCTCATCGACACTGAGCCCGGCGCCAATCGCTGCCGCCATCGGCTCCTCTATCAAGCGCACATCTCTGGCACCGGCACTGAGTGCCGATTCGCGGATCGCGCGGCGCTCAACCTGCGTTGACATACAGGGCACACACACCAACACCCGCGGACTGGGTCGAATAAACTTGCTCTCATGCACTTTGGCGATAAAGTGCTGCAGCATCTTCTCGGTCACCAGGAAATCGGCGATAACGCCATCCTTCAGAGGACGAATAGCGGTTATATTGCCGGGGGTGCGGCCCAACATACGTTTGGCCTCCATACCGACCGCCTCGATAGTTTTCTGGCCGTTGTGCATACGAATGGCCACCACAGAGGGCTCATTCAGCACAATGCCCTTATCTCGCACATAAATGAGTGTGTTGGCCGTACCTAAATCAATGGAGAGGTCACTTGAGAACACCCCCCGCAGCTTCTTAAACATGAATTTCTGCTACCCTGTGAAAACAACGGGGAACCCCGTGTTAGAGTTCTTTTTTAAATCTCTTCTAACCGACTTTTACAGCGGATATAGCGTCGCGCGACCGATTTTTTTATGGGGGTTGGCATAATTGTGCAACTGTACCAACCACAGGGATTTTGGGCAAGGCGCAAATGTGATAAGTTTACGCTCCCGCCGCTTTGAGGGCCATGTCCTGCGAATGAAACACCATGAGTATTGAGCAAAACGAAATTGAAAAGATAGCCGAACTGGCCCGTATCCGCATATCCGACGATGAAATAGGCCAGGTCACCGAGCGAATCGCCGAAATATTGCAAATGGTCGATCAGTTACAGGCTGTGGATACCCACAATGTGGAGCCCATGGCTAACCCGCTGGACGCAACCCAAAAGCTGCGCCCGGACGTTGTAACCGAGAAAAACCACCGTGAGGCCTTTCAAGCTATCGCCCCCTCCGTCGAAAATGGCCTCTATCTGGTTCCCAAAGTCATCGATTAGGCGGTATACACCGCATCAGGACAGTTGCAATGCACACAAAATCTGTTGCCCAACTTATAGCAGGGCTGCGTGAACGTCAGTTTTCCAGCGTGGAGGTGACGCGTGGCTATCTCAACCGAATTGCCGCTTTGGATGGCCAGTACAACAGCTTTATCAGCGTGGATGAAAGCGCTGCCCTGGCTGCTGCTGCGGCGGCCGATGAGCGCCTCGCGGCGGGTAATGCCGCTCCCTTGACTGGTATTCCTATCGCCCACAAGGATATATTTTGCACCGATGGCATGCGCACCAGCTGCGGCTCACGCATGCTGGATAACTTCGTCCCGCCCTATGATGCCACCGTCATCCAGCGCTTCAAGGCAGCTGGCGCGGTGTTGTTGGGCAAAACCAATATGGACGAGTTTGCGATGGGTTCATCCAACGAGAGTAGCTTTTACGGTCCGGTTCACAACCCCTGGAATATCAGCCTGGTCCCGGGCGGGTCCTCGGGAGGCTCCGCTGCGGCGGTAGCTGGCCTGCTGGCGCCTGCAGCCACCGGCACAGATACTGGTGGTTCCATTCGCCAACCCGCCGCTTTTTGCGGTATTACCGGCCTGAAGCCCACCTACGGCCGCGTGTCACGCCTGGGCATGGTGGCGTTCGCGTCCAGTCTCGATCAGGCTGGCCCCATGGCGCATAGCGCGCAGGACTGCGCTTTACTACTCAATGCCATGGCGGGACATGATCCACTGGATTCCACGTCATCGAACGCCGACACCGAGGACTACTGCCACAAACTGGGCGACAGCCTGGCCGGGCTGCGCATCGGCCTGCCCAGTGAATACTTTGGCGAAGGGCTGGATAGCGCCACCGGCGAATGTATTAACACTGCCTTGCGGGAACTCGAAGCGCAGGGTGCCACGCTGGTAAATGTGTCGCTACCACACAGCGCGCTTACCATTCCCACCTATTACATCATCGCTCCCGCTGAGGCCTCCACCAACCTGTCTCGTTTTGACGGCGTGCGCTATGGCTATCGCTGTGAAAATCCGCTCGACCTGCATGATCTTTATACCCGCACACGGCAGAAGGGTTTTGGCGATGAGGTCAAGCGACGGATTCTGGTCGGGACCTACGCGTTGTCTGCTGGCTATTACGATGCCTATTACAAGAAGGCCCAGCAGGTTCGCCGCCTGATCAAACAGGATTTCATGGACTGTTTTGACTACGTCGATGTCATTGCCGGCCCAACCACACCTGGCCCTGCCTTCGCACTTGGAACCAAGAGCAACGACCCGATCGCGATGTACCTGGAAGATGTTTACACCCTTGCGGTCAACCTCGCGGGGCTGCCGGGTATTTCGGTACCCGCGGGATTTGTCGATGACAAACCCGTAGGGTTGCAATTGATCGGCCAACATTTTGACGAAGCCCGCCTGCTCAATATCGCGCACCGTTTTCAGCAGACAACGGACTGGCACCTGCGCACGCCTGCATCTGCGATGGGAAGCACCACCGGAGGGCCCGCCTGATGCAATGGGAACCTGTGATCGGCCTCGAAGTTCACCTCCAACTGGCCACCAAATCGAAGATATTCTCCGGTTCACCCACAACCTTTGGCGCCGAGCCAAACACCCAGGCCAGTGCGGTCGATCTGGCCATGCCGGGCATGCTGCCGGTACTCAATGAGCAAGCCGTGAGCTACGCCGTTTGCTTCGGGCTGGGCATCGGTGCCCAGATCGGCAAGCGCTCGGTCTTCGATCGCAAAAACTACTTCTACCCCGACCTACCCAAGGGCTACCAGATCAGCCAGTTCGAGGCGCCCATCGTTGGCAAGGGCAGCTTTGAAATCCTGATGGAAGACGGTAGCAGCCGCAGCATCGGTATCACCAGAGCGCATCTGGAAGAGGATGCGGGGAAATCCCTGCACGAGGACTTTCATGGCCAGACCGGTATCGACCTCAACCGCGCAGGCACACCCTTGCTGGAAATCGTATCAGAGCCGGAGATTCGCACCGCCACCGAGGCCGTAGCCTACCTGAAAGCACTGCATAGCCTGGTGACGTATCTGGGCATCTCCGACGGCAATATGGCTGAAGGCTCCATGCGTTGCGACGTGAATATCTCGCTGCGCCCAGCCGGTACCGAGACACTGGGTACGCGCGCTGAAATCAAGAACGTCAACTCCTTCCGCTTCGTAGAGAAGGCCATTCGTCACGAGATCGAACGCCAGTCCGACATACTCAATGACGGCGGCAAGATCGTGCAGGAAACACGTCTGTACGATGCCGACCAGGATGAAACCCGCTCTATGCGCAGCAAGGAAGTCGCCAATGATTACCGCTACTTTCCAGAGCCCGACCTGCTGCCGATAGTGATCGACGATGCTTACATCGAGGCGATTCGAGCCGCACTGCCAGAACTGCCCCCTGACAAACGGCTGCGGTTTACTGAACAATACGGTCTGAGCAAATACGACGCCAATGTGCTGTCTGACAGCCGCGCGCTGGCAGACTACTTCGAAGCGGTTGTCGCTGATTGTGGCGATGCCAAGATCGCCGCCAACTGGGTACAGGTGGAGCTGCTGGGCCAGCTTAACCGCGATGAACGCACTATTGAAAACTGTCCAGTTTCCGCTGCCGATCTTGGCAGATTGATCTCTCGCATCCTGGATAAGAGTATCTCGGGCAAAATCGCCAAGCAGGTGTTTGAAGCAATGTGGCAGGGCGAAGGCGCAGCCGATAAGATCATCGCGGCAAGGTGCTTGGCCCAGGTCAGCGACAGTGGCACCCTGGAAACTATTCTCGATGAAGTGCTGGGAGCCAACGCGGCGCAGGTGCGACAGTATCTCGATGCAGATGACGCAAAACGTAAGAAACTGGTGGGCTTTTTCGTCGGTCAGGTAATGAAACTATCCAAAGGCCAGGCGAACCCGCAGCTGGTCAATGCGTTACTGGCGAAGAAGCTGGCATAGGGGAAAGTTGCAGCATGCGTAAAGACAAAGAAAAAGTCGTCGATGAAGTCTGGACTGAAGACCACGTAAAAAGCTACCTCAATGTGCATTCCTACGATGGCACTGCGGAGGATTTTCACATGTTAATGAAAGCGTACCAGAGCATGAAGCCTGAGGACTTTGAATTATTCGTGGGTTTTTTTTGTGACGATAGCAGAGACCTGAATGCTGTCGGGAGAGATGGGCGAACGGCCCTGGCCGTTATCTCTACGCATCGGCATGGCATTGAGTATGTGGACATACTAAAAGCTGCGGGCTCTCGCTAGTCGGGATCGAAAGACACGCGTCCCTTCGAGATTTTCTCGCGATTCTCACGCTTTTTCTGCTCGCTCTTGCGCAGCAGCACATATACCGCGCCCGTACCGCCATCGCGTGGCTGCGCACTATGAAACGCCAGCACGGTTTTCAGATCGCGCAGCCATTTATCGACACAGCCCTTCAAAATTGAGCCGCGCGTGCTGTCTGCTTTGCTTTCGCCTTTGCCGTGAACGATCAGCACACTGCGCAGACCGTACTGATAGCATTCCTCTATGAACTCAAAGATCTCATTGCGGGCAATCTCTGCGGTCATGCGGTGCAAGTCCAGCCCTGACTGGGCCTCGTAACGACCCTGTTTCAATTTTCGAAATACGCCATTCTGCACACCAGATCGCTGGAAGGACAGCACATACCAGGCATCCAGTGGTGCAATTCCGGTTTGGCTCAGGGTGTTGTGGTCACGTTCCGGCGCCATGGCGGCCGCGCGTCGTCGATGTTCGACCGAGGGATCTTCCTCGGAGCGTTTTTTGCGGCGGAGATCGACCCTAGGCTCGCTGGCGCGGCGCACCACATCCGACATTGCCGCTGAAAAAACCTTGTCACCATCACTGTTCATGATTACCCACCTTGTCTGCAGTTCGGTATTATAACGTCAGGCACAACAAATACGGCAGACCTATGAGCGATACCAAAAAAGCAGCGGCAACATGCCCCCTGTGCGGTGGCGACAACCAATGTGCGATAGCGGCTGGGGAATCCGGCGAAAACTGTTGGTGCCAGACCGCAATCATCAGCGCCGAAGCCAGGGCCAAGGCGGCGGACTCCGCAGACGAACAATGTATTTGCCGAGCCTGCGGCCGTCCGACAGGAGAAATACAGAATGCAGGGTAATATTGCGCGCGGTGCGAGCTACCTGACGCGGGGCGCCAAACTGCTGAACCATCCCTCGCTACGGATGTTTGTGATCGTGCCGTTGATCATTAATATTCTGATCTTCGGCTCCTTGATTGCGCTTGGCTTTAGCTACATCAGCGACATGATGGACTCCATGCTGTCCAGCATTCCAGGCTGGCTGAGCTTTATCACCTGGATACTGTGGCCGGTTATCGTCATCACCGTGAGCCTGATATCCGGCTACTTCTTTACCACGCTGGCGCTGATTATTGCCTCGCCCTTCAACGCCCTGCTGGCGGAGAAAGCAGAAGAGCTGATCACCGGCAAGCCGGTGGGTTCGCTGGAGGGATTTGGTGCGGCACTGGCCTCAGTCCCCAGAAGTGTGGTGCGCGAACTGGTGAAGCTGCTGTACTACATCCCGATGGCGCTGCTGGCGCTGTTGCTATCCTTCGTCCCAGGCGTTGGCGCAGTGGCCTGGCTCCTGCTGGGCGCCTGGATGATGAGCATACAGTTCGTAGACTATCCTATGGACAATCACCAGCTGAGTTTTGCGCAGGTTAAAAAAGCCGTGCGCTCGCGTCGGTTGAGCAGCTTCGGCTTTGGCGGCCTGGTGGCACTGTGTACGGGCATACCACTGGTCAACTTTTTTGTGGTGCCAGCTGCCGTGGTAGGGGCTACGTTGTTGTGGTGCGAGGAACTAAACCAGTAGTTCCTCGGGGGGGTGGGTGCACTCCAGCTTCGTACCCAGCAGTAATTCCAGATCCGGCAACAGAAACGCATCGTCTTCACTAGCGAAGCTGATGGAAACCCCGGTAGCACCTGCGCGCCCTGTGCGGCCAATACGGTGCACATAATCTTCGGGATCTTCCGGCAGATTATAATTCACCACATGCGTCACACCATCGACATGGATACCACGCCCGGCCACATCGGTGGCAACCAACACTTTGATTTCACCCTGCTTGAACTGTTCCAGCGTGCGCGTGCGTTTAGCCTGCGGAATTTCACCCGACAGAATACCCGCGGCCACCCCGGATTTGCGCAAGCGCTCGTGCAGGCGCCGCACCTGGTCTCGTCGATTAGCGAACACAATCACGCTGTGGCAATCTTCACTACGTAACAAGTTAGTGAGTAGCTTATACCGCTGCTGACTGCTGACCAGGTAGACCTTTTGGTCAACCGAACTGGTGGCTACGCTGGTGGGTTCTATCTCTACAGTAATTGGCTGGTAGGTCCACTGCTCTGACAGCTTGAGAATATCCTGCGTGAACGTGGCAGAGAACAACAGGGTCTGTCGACCCTCTTTTGGCGGCGTCGCGCGCACAATCCGTTTGACCTGCGGAATGAAGCCCATATCCAGCATGCGGTCGCCTTCGTCCAGTACCAAAATTTCTACATGATCCAGATAGAGGTCGCGGCGGCTCATAAAATCCAACAGACGTCCAGGCGTCGCCACAACCAGATCCACCACAGAACTGGCAAGCCGATTCAGTTGTTTCTGGTAATCCATGCCCCCAATCAAGGTCGCCACCTGCAGACCGGTATACTTCGCCAGCTCCTCTGCATCGGCGGCAATCTGCATTACCAACTCGCGGGTAGGTGCAATAACCAGCGCTCGGGGTTCGCCTACGAACCGCTCACCTTCCGGGGGGTTGCACAACTGATCATTGAAAATAGTGACGAGAAAGGCGGCTGTTTTGCCAGTCCCGGTCTGGGCCTTGCCGATAGCGTCTTTGCCCTGCAGTGTGTGTGGGAGAATGGCAGCCTGAATAGGGGAACAATAGTTGAAGCCCAGATCGGCGATCCCGTGCATCAACTCGTCGCGCAAGCCAAGATCGTGAAAACGGGTTTCACCTTCCTTGGGCTCTACGGCGAACGCATCCAGTGACCAGGACACAGCGGTATCCGGCCTCTTGCCCGAACGTCGTCGCTTAGTGCCCTTGCGCGAGGATTCGGGCTGGCGCGCGGTAGCCGCAGAGGATGCCTGCGCGGCCCCGGCGTTGTGCGAAGACTCCTGGCGCGGCGTCTCTCCCTGGCCGGCTGCGGCGGCACCAGAATTTCGAGTAGCTTTACGCTTGTCCGACATACGACTGACTAGACCTTTTATCAACTGTGATTACCCTGTATGCGCTGAAAAAACACGCTAGTCTAACACTGTGAGGGCAGAAAAGCTGAAGACTATTGACAAGCCCGTTTGAGCCCCGTGATCAGGATTTAGGGGGCCAGAGCTTAGTGAGAAAATAATCCACGCTGGTACAGCGGCCGCCGCCGGTGAACAACAGACTGAATAGCATCACGAAATACGTGACACCCAATTCAATACCGTTATTGAGAATCACCAAGCCACCCTTCTCCGTCAGCCAGGCATAATTGGCATGTTCATCCAGAATCTCTCTGGTAGCGCTCAGGCGCACCGCTACATCCTGCGCACCGGAATCGGCAATGACAGCCCAGCCGTTGTCCCAGTGCACTGTAAAAATGGCGACCAGCATGGTGAACATTAACGGTATTGAAATCCAGCGTGTGGCTAGGCCCAGCAACAGCAACAGCGCGCCGATCACCTCCGTGTAGGCTGCCAGATGCGCCAGCAAAATGGGAAATGGCAGGTCCAGGCCCCAATCGGGATTACCAAACCATTCAATAGTGCTTTCCATGCCGCTAATTTTCTGTGTGCCCGCCATCCAGAATACCGGAACCAAAAACAACCGCAGTGCCAATGGTGCCAAGCCATCCAGATACTTCAGACGCAGAAAAATGACGTTGTGTAACGTGTAGTACCACTGGGCGAGGATGTCCATGGGCGCGCGCTCTTTAGGGTTACTGTATGTGACAACTCATAAGCTTAAAAGGTTCAGCCGCGCAGTTGCGCGCACGCCGGGCAGTTCGCCCGCACCGGTAGTTGCAGCTCACGAAACTCCATACGGCGCAAATCGATCATCAGCAGCTTGCCGCACAACGATTCACCAAAGCCCGAGAGAATCTTCAGGGCCTCCATCGCCTGCAGGGAGCCTATCACGCCCACCAACGGTGCGAGCACTCCGCTGTCACTGCAACTCAGGGCAGTCTGAGCATCTCCCTCAGTATATAAACACGCATAGCACGGCCCACCCTGCGCAGGATCGAACACGGCCAGCTGCCCCTCGCTGCGCACGGCGGCAGCCGACACCAGCGGCACGCCAGTGGCAATACAGGCGCGGTTCAGCGCAAATCTCACCGGGTAGTTATCGGTAGCATCGAGCACCAGATCGACGCGCGCCAGCAGCGCCGGCATGGCGGGCTCCAGCAATGGCTGCTCGATCACTTCCAGGATGACTTCAGGGTTTAGTGCCGCAATTGCGGCCGCCGCCGAACGCGCTTTATTGGTACCGATATCATCGCCAGTGTGCGCGATCTGGCGCTGCAGGTTACTAAGCTCCACCACATCGCCGTCGACCAATATCAGTTTGCCAACACCGGCCGCCGCCAGATAGAGCGCCGCGGGACAGCCCAAACCACCCAGACCCACCACCAGCACCCTCGCCTGCTGCAACCGCTCCTGTCCTGCAATATCGAAATCATGCAGAAGAATCTGTCTGTTGTAGCGCATCAACTGCGTATCACTCAGCATGCCAGCACCCCCCCGTAATACGCTCCTGACCCGCCACATCGCGCCGCGTCTCCAAACCGTCAAAGCCGGCATCACGCAACAGCATGCGCACCGCGCGCGCCTGTTCAAAGCCGTGCTCCAGTAACAGCCAGCCACCATCGCGCAGCTGCGTCGGCGCACCCTCCACCAATTGCTGTAAGTCCCCCAGCCCACTGTGCGCCGCTACCAGTGCCGAACGTGGTTCAAAGCGCACGTCATCGCGCGTCAGATGCGGATCATCGCTATCGATATAGGGTGGGTTGGCCAGCAGCGCGTCGAAGCGCTCTCCCGCAACAGCCTGATACCAGTCCGATTGCAACAGCGTGACTCGCTGCAGACGGTGGCTAACCGCATTGGCACGGGCCACCGCCAGGGCGTCAGCGCTACTATCAATCGCTGTCACCTGCCAGAGCGGCCGTTCGATCGCCACCGCGAGCGCAATAGCACCCGAGCCGGTGCCGAGATCCAGCACTTTTGCATCGTTGCGCAACGGCAGTTCCAAAGCCCAGGTCACCAGCGTTTCTGTTTCCGGGCGCGGGATGAGCGTGGCGTTATTGACCGCCAGGGATAGAGACCAGAATTCGCGTGTGCCAGTGAGATAGGCAATCGGCAGTCCCGCGCGGCGCTCCGCGAGTAGCTGACGGAAACGCTGCACACCGTCTGGCGATACGGTTTCCTCTGGCCAGGTGTACAACCAGGCGCGGGATTTGCCCAGGCAGTGACACAATAAAATTTCCACATCGCGCCGCGCATTTTCGGTGGGTAAATCAGCACCCGAGCGCAGCAGTTCCTGCACCGTGGACATCAGCTTTCGGACAGCGCAGCCAATAGATCCGCCTGGTACTCCTGCCGCAGCGGACCGACAACGGCGTCCAGATCACCTTCGAGAACCTCATCGAGCTTGTAAAGGGTAAGGTTGATGCGATGGTCAGTCACGCGGCCCTGCGGAAAATTATAGGTGCGTATACGGTCAGAACGATCGCCGGTACCTACCAGATTGCGGCGCGTCTCCGCCGTTTCACTGGCCTGCTTGTCCTGCGCGCTGGTGAGCAGTTTGGCCTGTAATAACGACATAGCCCGGGCACGGTTTTTGTGCTGGGAGCGCTCATCCTGGCACTCCACCACTGTGCCGCTGGGAAGATGCGTCAGGCGCACTGCGGAATCCGTCTTGTTGACATGCTGGCCGCCCGCACCAGAGGCGCGGAAAGTATCGACACGCAAATCGGCTTTGTTAATTTCTATCTCATCCACTGCCTCGGGCTCAGGCATCACCACTACAGTGCAGGCCGAGGTATGAATACGTCCCTGGGATTCCGTGTCGGGCACTCGCTGGACACGGTGAGCGCCGGATTCGAATTTGAGTTGCGCGTAAACATCGCGACCTTCAACGCGCGTGATAATTTCCTTATAGCCACCGTGATCGCCCGAGCGCTCCGACAAAATCTCAACTTTCCAGCTCTGGTTTTCCGCGTAGCGCGAATACATACGAAACAGGTCGCCGGAGAAAATCGCAGCCTCGTCACCTCCTGTCCCCGCTCGTATCTCCAGGAACACATTGTGTGAATCGCGTGGGTCGCGGGGCAGCATCAGCGTTTGCAGATTCGACTCCAACTCAGCCAAACGCTCGCCGCCACTTTCCAGCTCTTCGCGCGCCATCTCCCGCACGTCGAGATCGGAGTCACCCATCATCACTCGCGCCTCATCCATATCAGCACTCACCTGGCGGTACTGCGCGTGACAGGACACCACCGGCTCCAGTTCGGCATACTCGCGCGACAACTCGCGAAACTTGTTCTGATCAGCAATGGTCTGGCTGTCGCTAAGCAGGGCGGAGACCTCCTCGTGCCGGTCGCTGAGTGTTTCCAGTTTTGTGAGCAGGGATTCTTTCATTGCAGGGTGCGTCGCGTGGTTTCCACCGCCGATGGAGGCAGCTCAAGTTCGGGTTGTTTGGTATCGTCTTCTACCGGAAGTTGCAGCGCTTGAACCTCCAGTCCCAGTAGTTTGCGGGCGCTGTTGATCAAGTCCTGACGACCGTCAACGCTGGCCTGCTTCAAGCCAGTAGTGGGTGCATGAATCAGCTTGTTGGTGATCGCACGGGACAACTGAGCCAGTATCTGCCTAGGATCGTCGCCGCGGGCAAGCGCGCGCTGAGCACGCTGTAATTCCTGTTCGCGCAGCTTTTCCGCCATCATGCGGTACTCTTTGACAGTGTCGATGGCCGCGAGACGGCGCATCTCTTCTGTATACAGCCTGACGCCTTCATCAATGATCACATCAGCCTTGCGCGCCTCCGTGCTGCGATTGCGTAAATTTTGGTCCACGATCTCGCGTAAATCATCAACGGTATACAAATAAACATCGCCCAGTTCGCCCACTTGCGACTCGATATCTCTAGGCACAGCGATATCAATCATCAGGTAAGGGCGGTGTTTGCGCACTTTCAGTGCTTGTTCCACCGCGCCTTTGCCGAGGATAGGCAGCTGACTGGCCGTGGAGGTAATGACAATATCCGCATCCAGCAACTGCTCCGGTATCTCGGCGAGCAACACGGCTTCTGCGCCAAATTTTTGCGCCAGTTCACGCGCCCTACCGAGGGTGCGATTGGCAATCACCACCTGACGCACGCCCGCACCGACAAGATGCCGCGCCACCAATTCGATGGTTTCCCCCGCGCCGACTAATAGCGTATTACAGCGGGTTAGATCCGAAAATATATGCCCGGCCAGATCGACAGCGGCATAGGCGACAGAGACCGGGTTTTCACCAATGGCGGTATCGGTGCGCACACGTTTGGCGATGGAGAACACCCGCGGAAACAGGCGGGCGAACTCACCTCCTACCGTGCCCGCTGCAGCCGCCACAGCGTAGGCAGACTTGAGCTGCCCAAATATTTGCGGTTCGCCCAACACCATGGAGTCCAGACCACTGGCGACCTGCACCATGTGCCGCATGGCCTGCCCGCCCTCGTGGAGATAAGCGAACTGGTTTAATTCCTGCGCTGAAAGATGGTGATAATTAGCCAGCCACTCGATGAGTACCTGCGCCTTGTCCCTCGACGTAACGCCATCGGGCACGATGGCATAGAGCTCGGTGCGATTACAGGTCGAGAGGATAACCACCTCCTCGATACTGGCCATGTCACAGGCGTCCACCAGCGCTTCACCGACTTGCTCGGGGGCGAAGGCAACCCGCTCACGCACTTCTACTGCGGCCGAGTTATGGTTGATTCCCAACGCGATTAAATTCATGACAACTGCCACTGGCTCCACAGCGTTCTGTTTCAGGGCTCGTCCGCCGCGGATGCGGCGAGTTGAAATCGGGCGCACCATAGCACAGTTCGCAAAACTCTCCCGATTTTAACAAGTTAGGTCGCAAATAACAGTGCCCGTGTAAGACGCCCCAAACGACCGCCAGAGCAATGCTAGCGCCATATTGTGGGTTTCAGTCCCAGTCTGTGTCATCATACCAGCTGTCTTATCGCCGGATTACCTCGTACTCAATAATCATGTCGCGTTTCCTTGCCTTCGCTATCAGTTCTGCGCTGCTCTTCGGCTGTGCAGCCCAAACACCCATTGCCGATAAAGTTGGCGGGCAGGAGACTGCAACAAAAACCGAAGCCATCGTATCAGTCTCGGAAAGGCACTTCCCGGCCGACAGTCTCTACGACCTGTTAGTAGCGGAGTTTGCGCTGCGGCGACAGGCGTACGATGTCACGCTGGAGATGTATACCAAGCAGGCACCCCTGCTTCGCGATCCCGGCATCAGTGCACATACAACCCATCTGGCTCAGTTCCTACAGCGCGAGGATGCCGCACTGCAATCCGTTCAATTGTGGGTAGAACTGGATCCCAACAACGTAGAAGCCAACAATGCCATGGCGAGCCTGCTCACCCAGCAGGGGCAATCGGTAGCGGCGCTCCCCTATCTGGTTGTCGTAGAGGAGCAAACCGGGGACGCCAATTTCCCCATGCTACTGAACGGCTTCGCGCAATTGAGCGAGCAGCAGCGCACGCAGCTGAGAAAGAGTCTGGACGAACTGGCGAGTAAATACCCACGAAATACCCGGTTGCTGTTAACTCAGGCGCTGATTCATGCGGAATACCAACAGTTCGATCAGGCGCTGGATGAGCTCCAGACACTACTGGAGCTGGAACCGGTGCAGCCGCAGGCCGTGCTGCTGGAAGCCAAGATTCTGGTAGAACAGGGCGGCGACAACCCCTATGCACGACTACAACGTGTACTGCAGGACAACCCCAACGCTAAAAGGCTGCGCTTGCAGTACGCCCGGATGCTGACATCCGCCGACATGGCGGCGGCACGAGAGCAATTTGAGATTCTCTCGGAGCAGTCTCCGCAAGACAGCGACCTGCTATTCTCACTGGCACTCATCAATCGCGAGATTGGAGACCGCGAGGCGGCGCAAGTGTATCTGCTGCAAACCATCGCACTGGGTCAGCGCACAGATGAAGCCTATTACTATCTGGGGCGCATGACCGAAGACAACAGCGATCCCCAGCAGGCGATCTCCCATTACATGGAGGTCGGCGTCGGCCCGGAGTACCTCGCGGCCACTAGCCGGATCGGCGCTATCCTGGTCAAGCAGGGGCAACTGGATAGCAGTCACGCCTGGTTCGACGGGCAGCGTAAAAAGATCCCCCAGATGCGCGAACAACTGTACGGCCTCGAAGCCGACATTTTAATCCGCGCCAACGAGACAAAAGAAGCCATGCAACTGTTCAATCAAGCGCTGAAGGAAATGCCGTCGAGCGCCTCCCTGCGCTATTCACGCGCTATGCTCAGCGAGCAGCTGGATGATCTCGACGCAATGGAAAAGGATTTGCGCGCCCTGCTCGCAACCGACCCCAACAATGCCACGGCGCTCAATGCGCTGGGTTACACACTGGCGGATCGCACCACACGCTATGCCGAGGCACTGGAGCTGGTTTCGCGGGCGCTGGAGCTCCAGCCCAATGAACCCGCCATTCTGGACAGCATGGGCTGGGTGCTGTTTCGCAATGGGCAGTATGACGAATCAGTGGTGTTCCTGACCCGCGCCTACGCAGAATTTTCCGACCCGGAAGTCGCGGCGCATCTGGGTGAGGTGTTATGGGCTACAGGGGATACTGAGAAAGCCCTCGCCATATGGCAGGCGGCTTTAAGGCGCGACCCAGCGCACCCCATTCTGCTCAAAACGCTGCGCCAGCTTGGTGTCGAACTGCCACCAGAAGCACCGGCAGAAGTTGCGCCAGAGCAGCAAAAATCCTGATATGAGTGCGCCCACCAGACTGCTAACACTGTTGCTACTGGTGACACTCCTGGCCGGCTGTGCCGGACTGGCCGAACGCGAGCCGTCTTCTGCGGGCTGGAAGGTCCACCGCGAGCAGTTGTCAGCGCTGCAACAGTGGACAGTACATGGCAAGCTCGCCGTACGCACCAACGATACTTCGGAATCAGCCAGTATTGTATGGCAACAGGACGACCAGCATACCCAGCTGCAACTGAGCGGCCCGCTGGGTATGGGCGCCACCACGATAGACAGCAATGGGCAGCGGCTGGATATTCGCCAGGGGGATGAGCACACGGCGCTGGATATTTCCACGCCGGATGCCATCCTCCTGAACACCGGCTGGGATTTACCTCTGAACGCACTGACCCACTGGCTCAAGGGCCTGCCGGCACCCGATACCAAGATCCAGCGGATTGAAGTGAATACACAAACAGAATTACTGCAAAGCCTGCAACAGGACCATTGGGAAATTGACTTCCAGAAGTATGGCCAGTTCCAGGGTTACATCCTACCCACGCGGGTGCAGATCCAGCGCGGTGCAACCAGGGTCAAACTCGTGATATCCCGTTGGCAGACCACCCCCAACTGATGCCTGACTCCCTCACACTCCTGTCACCCGCCAAGCTGAATCTGTTCCTGCACATCACTGGCCGCCGCGAGGACGGCTACCACACGCTGCAAACGCTGTTTCAATTACTGAACTGGGGAGACCAGCTCTCGTTCACGCCCAATGACAGTGGCCAAATCACACTTGACAGCACCATGGCGGACATTACGCTGGAGGACAATCTCATCGTCCGCGCCGCACGACTACTCCAACGGGGTTCAATGGGCGCGCATATTACGCTACAGAAACGTATCCCCACCGGTGCCGGGTTGGGCGGCGGCAGTTCCAATGCCGCCACCACCTTATTGGCCCTCAACCATCTTTGGAAACTGGATATACCGCGCACGCAGCTGCAAACTATTGGAGCGGGACTGGGTGCCGACGTGCCTGTTTTTGTCAGTGGTCACACAGCCTGGGCGGAGGGGATTGGCGAGATTCTCACGCCAGTCGAGCTGCCACAGCACTGGTATCTGATCCTGATACCGGACTGCCATGTGTCCACTGTTAAAATATTTTCCCATCCGCAATTGACACGCAACAACATCCCCATCAAAATGGCCGCCTTTTTTAGGGGTGACACCCGAAACGATTGTCAGCAACTTGTCAGGCATCTTTACCCTCAAGTTGATAAGGCATTGAAATTTTTGGGAAATTTCGGCAAGCCCAGACTGACCGGTACAGGAGGTTGTGCCTTCCTTAACTTCGAGCATGAATCCGAAGCCAAGGCGGTCCGGGAACAGTTGCAGGGGGCGTGGACGAGCGTTCTCGCCAGGGGTGTAAATACATCGCCACTGCCACTAGAAATAGTTTAATCCGACAGTTTTTTGGGGTGTCGCCAAGCGGCAAGGCACCAGGTTTTGATCCTGGCATTCGGAGGTTCGAATCCTCCCACCCCAGCCACACCCGCAGCGCCATAGATCTTTGGAACATGGCGTTGTTTTTTTATTTACCGAAGTTTTTCGTAAGAAACCTTAAGGTAGAGCGCAGTGTCATCAAAAATGATGGTTTTTACGGGTAACGCCAATCCTGAGTTGGCCCACAAAGTCGCAAGCAGATTGTATCTGTCGCTGGGCAAAGCCGATGTCGGTAAATTCAGCGATGGTGAGGTCTGTGTCGAGCTGAACGAGAATGTCCGCGGCAAGGATGTTTTTGTGCTGCAGTCCACGTGCGCACCGACCAATGACAATCTGATGGAACTGGTGGTCATGATCGACGCGCTGCGCAGGGCTTCGGCCTCGCGCATTACCGCAGTGGTACCGTACTTCGGCTACGCACGCCAGGATCGACGAGTGCGTTCAGCGCGCGTACCGATCACAGCCAAGGTGGTGGCGGATATGATGGTTGTCGTCGGCGTAGACCGGGTATTAACTGTCGACCTGCACGCCGAACAGATTCAAGGGTTTTTTCAGTGCCCGGTAGACAACGTTTACGGCTCGCCAGTACTGATTGACGACATTAAGGCCTGCAATTACGACAACATCATTGTGGTGTCGCCGGACATCGGCGGTGTGGTTCGGGCCCGCGCGATCGCCAAACAGTTGAATGATGCCGATCTGGCTATCATCGACAAAAGGCGCCCCAAGGCTAACGAAGCTCAAGTGATGAACCTGATTGGTGAAGTCGAAGGCCGAACCTGTCTGCTGGTAGACGATCTAGTCGACACCGCTGGCACTCTGTGCAAAGCCGCTGACGCGCTGAAAGAGCGAGGCGCGGCCAAAGTGGTTGCCTACTGTACCCACGCGGTATTGTCGGGTAATGCTCTGGAAAATATTCAAAACTCCCAGCTTGATGAGCTGGTGGTAACAGACACGATTCCTTTAAGTGCGGAGGCGAAAAAGATTAGTAAAATTCGCCAACTCACGCTTGCCGACCTGCTGGCCGAGTCCATGCGCAGGGTCGCCAATGAGGAATCCATAAGCGCGCTGTTTCAATAGAAACAGCGTAAACACCAACGCATTACCGCACCGGTCGCAGGGGCAGTAATGACTTATCAAAGGAGTCATGACTATGTCTGACCATTTTGAATTGACAGCAGAAGTACGAACCGACCTGGGGAAAGGTGCGAGCCGCCGCCTGCGTCGTTTTGACGGCCGGGTTCCAGCCATTATCTACGGCGGAGAGAAATCCCCGCAGTCACTTAGCCTGATCAGCAAGGATCTGGAAAAGGCGCTGGAAAATGAAGCATTTTACTCCCATGTCCTCCTGATCAAGGTCGGCGATGTGAAAGAAAAGGCCATTCTCAAAGATATGCAGCGTCACCCGTCCAAGAATCGCGTCACCCATGTGGATTTCCTGCGTATAGACGACAATGTGGCGATCAAGGTTCACGTACAGATCCACTTCCTCAACGAAGAGACCTGTCACGGTGTCAAAACCGAAGGCGGCATGATTCAGCATCAGGAGACTGATATCGAAATACAGTGTCTGCCCCGTGACATTCCTGCATTCATCGAAGTGGATATGCTCGAGATGCAAGTAGGTCAGATTATTCACCTATCGGAAGTTACTCTGCCTACAGGCGTGACGTCTGTAGCTCTGGCTCTGGGTGAAGATCACGACCTCGCGATCGCCTCTGTTCTCGCACCTAAAGTTGCTGATGAAGGTCTGGTTGAAGCTGACATGGAAGCCGCTGCTGAGCCTGAAGAAGGCGACAGCGAGGACTAAACCCCTCGCAGCGTAGCACCCTGTGTGTAATTCGCATTGACTGCCATAAAGCTGATTGCAGGATTGGGCAACCCCGGTAATGAATACCGGGGTACACGCCACAATGCAGGTGCCGATTTTGTTGAAGAATTAGCCCAGCGGTACGGCGTCTCTCTGCAATCGGAACCCAGATTTCACGGTTTGACCGGACGGCTTACGCTGTCTGGTCATGATCTGCGCCTGCTAATCCCCAGCACCTTTATGAATCGCAGTGGTAAAGCCGTAGCCGCCATGGCGGGATTTTTCAAGCTCCCTCCTGACAGTATTCTTATTGCCTACGATGAGTTGGACATCCCGGCCGGGTCAGCACGCTTCAAACAGGGCGGAGGGCTCGGTGGCCACAATGGCTTGCGGGATATCATGCCAGCGTTGGGTAACAACGCAAATTTTCATCGCTTGCGCCTCGGCATTGGCCACCCTGGTCATGCCTCGCGCGTGACGGGTTATGTGCTGGGTGCGCCCTCCCAGTCTGACAGAGAGCGTATCGACGCCTGCATCGACGAAGCGATCGCCGCCCTGCCGCTGCTGCTTGACGGAGACAGCACCAAGGCGATGACCCGATTACACAGTTTTAGCGCAGCCTGAGCTGCCGATAGAGACAGGAACAGATTATGGGCTTCAATTGCGGGATAGTAGGCTTACCCAACGTCGGTAAATCCACGCTGTTTAATGCTTTGACCGACGCTGGTATTGGCGCAGAAAATTTTCCTTTTTGCACCATCGAGCCAAATGCCGGCGTCGTACCGGTACCAGATCCCAGGCAGCGCCTGATTTCCACCATCGTCAAACCACTAAAGATCGTTGCCACCACCATGGAGTTTGTGGATATTGCCGGGCTCGTTGCTGGCGCGTCCAAGGGCGAGGGCCTCGGCAACAAGTTTCTCGCCAATATTCGCGAAACCGATGCGATTGCCCATGTTGTGCGCTGCTTCGACGATGAGAACGTCATTCACGTGGCCAATAAAATCGACCCCAGGGCCGATATTGAAACTATCAATACAGAGCTGGCACTGGCCGATTTAGAAACCTGTGACAAGCAGCTGCAAAAAGTTACCCGCAACGCCAAGGGTGGCGACAAGGATTCCATCGCCCTGAAGGCCCTGCTGGAGAACAAGCTGCTGCCGCACCTGAACGACGCGCGGCCCGTGCGCTCACTGGCGCTCAATGACAGCGAAAAAGTACTCGCACGGCAGTTGTTCCTGCTGACCAACAAGCCCACTATGTACATCGCCAACGTCGATGAGAACGGCTTCGAGGACAATCCCCATCTGGATGTGGTGAACGCCATCGCGGCGGAGGAAAATGCGGTTGTGGTGGTCATCTGCAACAAGCTGGAATCAGAAATCGCGGAACTGGATAATGAGGAACGCCTGGAGTTCCTGCAGGAACTGGGCATGGAAGAACCCGGTCTGGACCGCGTGATTCGCGCCGGTTACGAGCTGTTGCACCTACAAACTTACTTCACCGCTGGCGTTCAGGAAGTCCGCGCCTGGACGGTAAAGGTCGGCGCTACCGCACCCGAGGCCGCTGGTGTCATCCACACTGACTTTCAAAAAGGCTTCATCCGCGCCGAGGTGATCGCCTATGACGACTTCATCAAGTATAGCGGCGAACAGGGCGCAAAGGATGCGGGTCGCTGGCGCCTGGAAGGCAAAGATTACATCGTACAGGATGGCGACGTGATCCATTTCCGCTTCAACGTCTGAAGAAAGCACCAAGTCAGCCTGAATTCTTGACTTGCCCGCTCAAAATACGGAAAATGCGCGCCTCTTGGGGACTGCTGGTCCCAGAAATTGATTATGGCTACGTAGCTCAGCTGGTTAGAGCACAGCATTCATAATGCTGGGGTCGG
>CAWWAG010000030.1:0-42919 GCA_963934845.1 uncultured Halioglobus sp.
ACATCTGTCTTCATCTGATTGTTAAACAACATCTGTAACCGCTGGGGTTCAGATAGTCGAAGGGCTGTTGCCCTAGCGAGGATGCGCATTATACGTATCGCGCCCCCCCCTGCAAGTGCTTTCGATTAAATATTTCAATATTATTTCAAGAGGCGAAATAACTGCTCAAAACTTAATCAATATGACCTTATTTACAAGCACAGACAGGGCATTATCCCCTCTTTTGCCTGCGCCGCTTAACCACCTGCACGACCGGCCCAGATAATGCATAGACAAGGAATGCGACTAACAAGATGCTCGGCGGGTCGAGAGTTATCAGGCCAAACACAAGCACCACCGCAATCATCACAACAAATGGCACGCGGCCGCGAAAGTCTATGCCCTTGAAACTATAGTAGGGAAAATTGGCAATCATCAAAAAACCGGCTGTCGCGGTCAGCACGCCTATTACGACAGACAACTCGTGTGGCAGTGCTGCCCCAACCAAACCCAGGTCGTGACACACCCAGACCGTGCTGGCCAGGATCGCTGCCGCAGCGGGGCTTGCCAGCCCCGTGAAGTAGTTCTTATCTGCGGTATCAATCTGGGTATTAAAACGCGCCAGGCGCAAGGCCGCACAAGCAACGTAAATGAACGCTGTGCTCCACCCAAACTTACCCAGCCCCTCCAGCGCCCAGCTGAAAACGACCAGAGCGGGCGCGACACCAAAGGAGACCATGTCCGCCAGACTATCGTATTCAGCACCAAATTTACTGGAGGTGTTAGTGAGACGTGCAATACGGCCATCCAGCCCATCCAATATCATAGCGAAGAAGATGGCGACAGCGGCATTCTCAAAATCCCCGCGCATGGCGGCGATAATGGCGTAGAAGCCAGCAAATAATGCGGCCGTGGTGAACAGGTTCGGCAGCAGGTAGATTCCCTGATGGCGGACAGTTCGACCATTCTCCGAGACTTCTTCTTCGTGCTCGTCGACTAATAAATCCAGACGCGGTGAGGCAGCGCTGGCAATGGACTCATGATCCGCTTCCATGGAACCCGATTCTTGTCCGGGCCTATCGTCTTGTGCAGCCATACTGTTTCCCACTGTGTTGGTTCGCTGCGTATAGTATCAAACACCTTAACTGTAGGTCTGCTCCGCGACATCCCAAAAGGATTTCACCAACGGAATGGCTAATCGCTGCCCCAGACTGCACAAACCCACAGTGAGGGGAGGTAGCCCCACCGGCACGGTTATCTGGCTGACACGGGCGGCCATGCCACTTGCTTCAATGACCAACTGCGGCGCGATGCCAACGCCCAAACCCAAGCTGACCATTGCGACGATGGCCTCATGGCCTGCCACCTGAGCGTATATCCTCGGCCGAATACCCTGCTCATGAAACCAGGCGTCCAACATTTCCTTGGTAATCCCGCGTTCCGGCACAATGAACGGAATACCATTCCAGTCTATATCACCACTCTTCGTCGCCGCTGCCAAAACCATGTCGCGCACGGCACAGTCTGCCGCGGGCACACAAAATTGCAGCGGGGATTCCAGCAACGGCAGGAACTCCATGCGACGTGGTATCTGGCTGGGGCACCCGCTCACCGCGACATCGTCCTGGCCTCCCAGAATTCTGCCAATGCCGTCAGCCTGATCACCGGTATGCATCTTGATCTCCACGGCGGGATGACTCGCGCGGAATGCCTCCAGAATTGGCGCTAACACACTGTAGGTCGCGGTCACCGAGCAATATAGACTGACCTCACCCGCCAACTGTTCTTCATTGCCCAATCGACGGCGCAATTGTTGCCACTCGGCGACAGAATGACGCGCGTACTCTCGAAACTCACGACCTGCGCCCGTCAGACGGACACTGCGATTGTCACGCTCCAGTAATGGCTGGCCCAGTTCTTCCTCTAGCCGTCGTATCGTTCTGCTGACCGCAGACACACTCATGTACAGCAGTTCACTGCTACGACTAAAATTGAGCGTATCGGCAACACTCAGAAATACCGACAGAGCCCTGATCTCCATACAAACCACCTCTATTGCGTTATTCGCAATACAGTATTACCAATATAGCGTTTTACGCAAGAAGACAAATACCGTATTGTTCTCCCCACTTCTCATCAGCCACCCGAGGATCTTCGTCATGAGACACAATTACTTCAACACATTGTCATTGCGCCTGCAGCTCAACCAACTGGGTAAATGCCGTTTCATGGATCGCTCTGAATTCTCCGATGGCGTCGATATGATTCGCGGGAAGAAGCTGGTGATTGTAGGCTGCGGCTCACAGGGCCTGAACCAGGGGTTGAACCTGCGCGACAGCGGACTGGATGTCTCCTATGCGCTGCGCGAGGCCGCCATCTCAGAAAGGCGTCAATCGTGGAAAAACGCCACTGAAAATGGTTTTACCGTGGGCACCTACGAGGAACTGATTCCGGAGGCCGATATGGTCTTGAACCTGACCCCGGACAAACAACACACGAGCGTGGTGATCGCCATCATGCCGCTGATGAAGAAAGACGCATGTCTGTCCTACTCTCACGGGTTTAACATCGTGGAAGAAGGCATGAAGATACGCGATGACATCACCGTCATTATGGTCGCGCCTAAATGCCCCGGCACGGAAGTACGCGAAGAGTACAAGCGCGGTTTCGGCGTACCCACGTTGATCGCCGTACACACCGAGAACGATCCCAATGGCAACGGCCTCGAGCTAGCCAAAGCGTATGCAGCTGGCACTGGCGGCCACCGGGCCGGCGTGTTGCAGTCTTCGTTTATAGCAGAAGTGAAGTCCGACCTGATGGGCGAGCAAACTATTCTCTGCGGTATGCTCCAAACCGGCGCGATATTGTGCTTCGAGAAGATGGTGGAAAAAGGTATCGACGCCAGCTACGCATCCAAACTGGTTCAGTATGGCTGGGAGACTGTCACTGAAGGCCTGAAACACGGCGGTATCACCAACATGATGGATCGCCTGTCGAATCCTGCCAAGGTTCGCGCTTTTCATCTGGCGGAAGAACTCAAAAGTATTATGCGCCCGTTGTATGAAAAGCATCAGGACGACATCATGACCGGTGAATTCTCCAGCACAATGATGACTGACTGGGCGAACGGCGACGCCAATCTGCTGAAGTGGCGCGCCGCCACCGCAGAGACGGCGTTTGAAAAATCCAGCAACACCAATGCAGAGATTTCCGAGCAGGAGTTCTACGACCACGGCATTCTGTTGGTTGCCATGGTGAAGGCCGGCGTAGAACTGGCGTTTGAGGTTATGGTATCGGCCGGAATTATCGCGGAGTCGGCATACTACGAGTCACTGCACGAAACACCGCTGATCGCCAACACGATTGCTCGCAAAAAACTGTATGAAATGAATGTGGTGATTTCCGACACGGCAGAATACGGTTGCTACCTGTTCGATCACGCCTGTCGTCCACTGCTGGCAGATTTCATGAGTAAAATCGATACCGACGTGATCGGCAAAGGCATTGGGGGTGACAACGGCGTCGACAATATCGAGTTGATTACGGTCAATGACTCGATTCGCAACCATCCTGTGGAAATTGTCGGCAAGAAACTACGCGGCTACATGACGGCGATGAAGCGTATCGCCTAAAGTACTGATTCTTAAAACTAAAAAAGGGGGCCAGTGGCCCCTTTTTTATTACCTGCGTTACAGGCTTAGCACCTTCTCCCCACGTGAGATCCCGGCAACACCAGAGCGCACTACCTCAAGAATCTCTGCACCGGCCATTGCCGCCACGAAAGAATCGAGCTTGTCACTCGTACCCGTCAACTGAATGGTATAAACGGTGGGACCCACATCCACGATCTGCCCGCGAAAAATATCGGTCGTGCGTTTCACTTCTTCACGAACAGCACCAATGGCCCGCACCTTGATCAACATCATATCGCGTTCAATATGCGCGCCCTCGGTCAGATCGGCCAGCTTCACCACATCTATCAGCTTATTGAGCTGCTTGGTGAGTTGTTCGATACGCAGGTCACTGCCCACCGTTGTCAGCGTAAGCCGCGACAGCGTTGGATCGTCGGTGGGAGCTACGTTCAGTGTCTCGATGTTGTAACCGCGCTGCGCGAACAAACCGACTACACGCGACAGTGCACCGGGCTCATTCTCCATCAACATAGATATAATGCGTCGCATGTCACGTCCTCTCGTTCTTACTGAGCCACATATCCTTCATCGACCCATTGGGCGCAATATGCATCGGATAGACGTGCTCCATCGGATCGATAAAGATATCCAGGAATACCAATCTGTCTTTCATAGCAAACGCAGCTTCCATAGCGCCGTCCAGATCCGCCAGTTTTTTCACTTGAATACCAACATGACCATAGGCCTCCACCAACTTGACGAAGTCGGGAAGTGAATCCTCGTAGGTACTCATGGCGTAACGCCCTTCGTACTGCATATCCTGCCACTGCGTCACCATGCCGAGACAATTGTTACGCAAATTGATAATTTTTATCGCAGAGCTGTACTGAGTGCAAGTTGACAGCTCCTGAATATTCATTTGGATACTCCCCTCACCCGTTACACAGGCGACATCCTTATCGGGAAAGGCCAGCTTGATACCCATAGCAGCGGGCAGACCAAAACCCATGGTGCCCAGACCACCAGAGTTTATCCATCGACGCGGCTTATCAAAGCGGTAATACTGCGCGGCAAACATCTGATGCTGGCCCACATCAGAGGTGACGTAGGCATCTCCCTTTGTCACGCGATACAGGCTCTCGATTACCTGCTGCGGCATAATCATGTCACTCTCGCCGTAGCGCCGCCCGGTGAACAACCCGTGCGCGCAGCGCCACTCCTCGATCTGCTGCCACCACCGTTCTAACGCGGATTTATCCGGTATGCTATTGTCCTTTTCAGTCAATAAATCAATCTGCGCCAGTAATTCCGTCAACACCGACTGCACTGGGCCCACGATAGGGATATCCGCCATAACGATTTTGGAAATGGAGGCTGGATCGACGTCGATGTGAATCACCTTGGCTCCGGGACAGAACTTATCTACTGTGTTGGTCACGCGATCATCAAAGCGCGCACCAACGGCCAGAATGCAATCACTGTGGTGCATGGCCATATTAGCCTCGTAAAAACCGTGCATGCCGAGCATACCCAGAAACTGGGGGTCGCTGCCCGGAAACCCGCCGAGCCCCATCAGGGTATTAGTGACTGGAAAATTTAATTTGTGCGCTAACTGCGTCAGCAAATCGCTGGCATCGCCGAGTATCACTCCGCCACCGGCATAGATAACGGGACGTTTGGCGGCGAGCAACAACTTCGCGGCCTTCTTAATCTGGCCGGTGTGACCGCGCTGCGCCGGAGCATAGGAGCGCATCTTGACGTTTTTCGGATAGCGATACTCAAACGTCGCATCAGGCCGGGTAAGATCCTTGGGAATATCAATTACCACGGGACCGGGACGACCGCTGGCGGCGATATGGAAGGCCTTTTTGATAATCATCGGCAGATCTTCCGTGCGTTTCACCATAAAACTATGCTTTACGATGGGCCGCGAAATCCCGATCATATCCGTTTCCTGAAATGCATCCTCGCCAATCAGGTGGCTCTGCACCTGGCCAGACAGCACCACCATAGGAATCGAATCCATATACGCCGTGGCAATCCCTGTGACCGCATTGGTGGCACCCGGACCGGAGGTCACCAGCACGACACCCGGCTTGCCGGTTGCCCTGGCATAACCGTCTGCCGCATGTGTGGCTGCCTGCTCGTGGCGCACCAGTATGTGAGGTACTTTACAGTTCTTGAACAACGCATCGTAAATATGTAAAACCGCGCCACCGGGGTAGCCAAAAATATATTCGACACCTTCATCTTCGAGAGCGCGGGCAATCATTTCACCGCCAGATAACAAATCCACAGTTTTTCTCCACTACAAAACGGCCGGCGCGTAACCCTCACCGGAACATTGCAAAATCATGTGTGGATGTCGCTGAAGCAATACCTGAACAGGTATATGCAAAGCTACACCATCCCCAATCAAGCTCAATACACTGTCCGAAGTCGCCCCAACAAGGATAACGATCACGAACTTGCCTGTGTATCGGTCGCCCTGCGGGGTAGCGCAGTGTCTGGCCCTCAATCTGGCCGATACGGCACAAATTGAATACGGGACTTACCTACAGCTGCATCAAATAATGGAATCGATGCAGTGAGCCAGAGGCCGAGGGTACTCGACGTTAGCTGTTGCCATATGCAAGACCCGAGTATTGTTACGTCTGCAGGTAGCGAATGTCAACCTCGAGAGGGCACTCACAGTGCACAATGGGGCATTAGTCCCATTGCCTCTGGCGAAGATGTGGGGTATTTTCTCGACAGCTTTATTTGACTGGGAGACACTATTTTGAAGCGCGTATTCACCATTGCTGCTTTGACTCTGGCAATAGCATTCACCCTGCTTTCTGCGACCTTTACTCAGGCCGGACAGGTTGTCTACCGCTGGAATGATGATCGCGGCAACCCGGTTAACAGTGATCGTCCACCACCAAAAGGCGTTGATTACGAGGTAATCTCCACAAATTCCAGCATGGTGCGACCGGTGGATGCCGACGAGGGCGCTGTGCCACTGAAAGTTAAGCCCAGCCCTGACAACGAGTTTGAGCCAGTTAATACCAGCGCGCCCATGATTGTCAAAAATCCGGAATACTGCCAGCGCGCAAAAGAAAACCTGGAGACACTCGACTTAAAAGTCAGGATTCAAATGCGCGACGAGCAGGGTGAAGTGTACTTTCTCAACGATGAACAAAGAGATGTCCAGCGACAGAAAGCACTGGAAACGATCAAGGTCAATTGTGACTAAAGGCGGGCGGGTATATCAGCTAACGCTAAACACCGTATCCCCTCCTTCAACATCGGCAACTATCACGTCACCAGGCTGGAAGTCGCCGGCTAATAGCCGCTGTGCCAGCGGATTTTCTAACTCCCGCTGAATGGCACGTTTCAATGGTCTTGCGCCGTACACTGGATCGAAGCCCGCGGTTATCAGGCGTTCCATAAAGGCGTCACTGATTTGCAATGCCAGCTCTCGTTCAGCTAAACGGTCCTGTAAATCACGCAGCTGGATCACCGCAATCCCACGAATCTGCTCCTCGCGCAGCGGATGGAACACCACCGACTCGTCCACGCGGTTGATAAACTCGGGCCGAAAGTGCGTACCAACCACTTCCATCACGGCCGATTTCATCATCTCATAGTCGTCATTCGCCGCCATTTCCTGGATCAGGTGGGAACCAAGATTGGAGGTCATCACAATGACTGTGTTACGAAAATCGACTGTGCGGCCCTGGCCGTCGGTGAGTCGGCCGTCTTCCAATACCTGCAACAGGATGTTGAATACGTCAGGGTGGGCTTTTTCAACTTCATCCAACAGCAGCAGGGAATAGGGTCGGCGCCGCACGGCTTCCGTCAGGTAACCGCCCTCCTCATACCCAACATAGCCAGGAGGCGCACCGATGAGGCGGGCCACTGAGTGCTTCTCCATAAACTCGGACATATCCAGCCGCACCATAGCGTCGTCGCTATCGAACATGAAGTCAGCCAGGGCTTTGCACAGCTCGGTTTTGCCCACACCTGTCGGACCCAGGAAAAGAAACGAACCATTGGGCCGTTTGGGATCAGACAAACCGGCGCGCGAACGACGCACCGCGTTTGACACCGCGGTAATCGCCTCATCCTGGCCAACCACTCTCTCGCGCAGGGCATCCTCCATGCGTAAAAGCTTATCGCGATCGCCCTCCATCATTTTCGAGACAGGAATGCCGGTCCAGCGTGAGACGACTTCGGCGATCTCCTCCTCGGTGACTTTGTTGCGCAGCAACACGGTATCGTGTGTCTCTGATTCCTGCTCCACCGCCAACTGTTTTTCCAATTCCGGGATGCGCCCGTACTGGAGTTCCGACATACGCGTGAGATCACCGGCCCGGCGAGCCGTCTCAAGATCCAGTTTCACGTGCTCCAGATCACTTTTGATCTGCGCAGCACCCTGTACCAACGCTTTTTCTGCTTTCCAGATTTCCTCCAGGTCAGAGAACTCACGCTCAACCTTTTCAATTTCCTCATTCAGCCTTTCCACCTGCTTTTTCGCGGCGGGATCACTGTCTTTTTTTACGGCTTCCCGTTCAATTTTCAGCTGGATCAGACGCCGTTCCAGCTTGTCCATGACCTCCGGTTTTGAGTCTATTTCCATACGAATGCGACTGGCAGCCTCATCGATCAGATCGATGGCCTTGTCGGGCAACTGACGATCGGTGATATAGCGCTGGGACAAACGCGCAGCAGCGATGATCGCGCTGTCGGTGATGTCCACCCCGTGGTGTACTTCGTAGCGTTCCTTGAGGCCGCGCAAAATTGCGATGGTGTCTTCCTCGTTGGGCTCTTCTACCAAGACTTTCTGGAATCGTCGCTCCAGCGCTGCATCCTTTTCCACGTACTGGCGATACTCATTCAAGGTGGTGGCACCTACACAGTGCAGCTCACCGCGTGCCAGCGCTGGCTTGAGCATATTGCCCGCATCCATGGAGCCCTCAGCCTTGCCAGCACCAACCATAGTATGGAGTTCATCGATAAATAGGATGATGCGGCCCTCCTGCTTGGAGAGCTCATTGAGCACGGCTTTGAGGCGCTCTTCAAAGTCGCCGCGAAATTTGGCACCGGCCAACAGTGCGCCAAGATCCAGCGACAGCACGCGTTTGTTGCGCATGCTTTCCGGGACTTCACCATTTATGACACGCTGAGCAAGGCCTTCTATAATCGCCGTCTTGCCCACACCGGGCTCGCCAATCAGCACCGGGTTATTCTTGGTTCGACGCTGCAGTACCTGAATGGTGCGGCGGATTTCATCATCGCGACCGATGACTGGGTCCAGCTTGCCTTGTTCCGCCAGCTTGGTCAGGTCGATCGTGTATTTATCCAGCGCCTGGCGTGATTCCTCGGCCCCTGGATCGCCCACAGCCTCACCCCCACGCATCGTATCGATTGCCGCTTTAAGATCCAACGGCTGCACGCCGCTGGCCTTCATTGTCTCGCCAGCGGATGTTTTGCTTTCCAGCATCGCCAGTAATACCAGCTCACTGGAAATGTAGGTATCACCGCCCTGCTGGGCCAGTTTGTCCGTCACGTTCAGAATGCGGCCCAAATCGTTCGACATGTGCACATCGCCACCGGTTCCTGATACCGTCGGCAGCGCCTCCACCATAGCTTTGGTGCGCTCTACCAGGCCAGCAACATCCGCTCCCGCCTTCTGCAACAGGGGCCGGCAGGCACCGCCGCTCTGCTCAAGCAACACGCTCAACAGGTGCACCGGCTCAATGAAATTATGATCTTTCCCCAGCGCCAGGGACTGGGCATCCGCCAGCGCGGTTTGCAATTGGTTAGTCAGTTTATCCATTCTCATTCAACCTTCTCCTCGCTGATGACCTCCCACGGAGGGATATCGTGCTCTCCACAGCGTTAAATGGGGTCAAATTACCCTATTTCAAGTGTGGATATACTGAGCACAATAGAAATTTAATGCAACAGGATAAGGCTGACCATGCGACCGGTCTGTCCATCCCGCCGATAGGAAAAAAAACGCTGGCTATCGCTGTATGTACACAGACCACCGCCGAACACCCTGGTCATCCCCAATCTGCGAAGGCGCGCGCGGGCCAGTGCGTATAGATCGGCGAAGTAGTGGCCGGGACGATTCGCCACAGGCACAAAGCAGGCCGCGATCAGTAAGGCCTCAGACGGACGGGCAGCAGCCAGAAATCCGTCGCGCACCTCTTCTCCCACCTCAAATACGGTGGGGCCAATCGCCGGACCCAGCCATGCCAATATGCGCTGCGGGCGCGTATTCATCGCCGCCACTGTAGTTTCCAATACCCCCATCAACAGACCGCGCCAACCTGCGTGCGCGGCAGCGACTACGTCGCCATCGACAGAGCAGAACAACACAGGCAAGCAATCTGCCGTCATTACCGCGCAGACCACACCTGGCGTGCGACTCCACTGTGCATCTGCAAGCGGCAGCAGCCCGGCCTGTCCCGCTTCAACCACAGAGGTGCCGTGCACCTGCGATAACCAGGAAACCGAGACAGCGCCCGGCAGTGCATCGGCCAGTAACTTCCGATTGGCCGCCAACACTTCTTTGTCATCGCCCACATGACAGCCGAGGTTGAAACTCTCAAATGGTTGCTCGCTATAACCTCCCATGCGAGTGGTCGACAGGGCCCGCACATTCCGAGGCGCGGGCCATTCGGGCTCAATAAAGCGCGGTGTCAAGGGCGAGCGGCGGATCTTCCGCCTTCAAAACTGCAATCAGGTGCTGGAGATCATCGGGCAAGGGGCATTCAAATTGAACCGCTTCCTCCGTCGCCGGATGAATAAATCCTAACGAGCGGGCGTGCAGCGCCTGCCGTGAAAAGTTACGCAGCATGTGTATCAGCTGATCTGACGCGCCCTTGGGTATACGGGGCCGCCCACCATACAAGGGGTCTCCGATGAGTGGATAGCGCCGATGAGCCATATGTACCCGAATCTGGTGCGTTCGACCAGTTTCCAGATTAACGGTGATGCGGGTGTGGTGACCAAAACGCTGCGCCAGCCGGTAATGCGTTATCGCTGGCTTGCCACCGACAGCGGTGACCGCCATCTTCTTACGCATGCGGGCATGTCGCCCCATGGCCGCATCGACGGTGCCGCCACCCGTCATCGCGCCGATAACCAGTGCGCAATATTCCCGTTTTACAGTCCGCCCCTGTAGCTGGTCAACCAGATGGTTATGCGCCGGCAGGGTTCGGGCGACAACCAGTAAACCCGATGTATCCATATCCAGCCGATGCACAATGCCAGCACGCGGCAATAGCGCCAGATCAGGCGCATGGGCCAGCAGGGCATTCACCAGCGTACCCTCAGCGTGGCCTGCCGCCGGATGCACCACCAGCCCTGCGGGTTTATTGACCACCAGAATAGTCTCGTCCTCGTAAACGACATTCAGGGCAATATCCTGGCCCTGCCACGCCACTTCCGCTTCCAACAGCGCATCAACCCGAACATTGGCCCCTTCTGACACTTTATCCCGCGGGCGGCAATGCCTCCCGTCCACCGACACAGCCCCCGCTTTAATCCACGCCTGCAACCGTGATCTGGAATATTGTGGGAAAAGTTGAGCTGCGACCTGGTCCAATCTGCTGCCGTGCAGCTCCTGCGGCACACTCGCCTGCAGTTTCACCCTATCAATCATGAGAATTCCTGTTTATGCGCCAGCCCGCCTGTGGTTAAATACTGCAGCATTAATACCCGCGCTATGTGGGATTTTAGCACGCTGGCGCGAGCCATTAGGTGGAAGCATGAAATACATAGTAATTATTCTATTCAGTCTGACCCTCTACGGATGCTCCAGCAATGACGAATTGCCAGACATTGCCGCCGATGCGGGTGAGCAGCAAATCTATGAGGATGCCCAGAGATACCTGCGTGGCGACAACTACAGTTTAGCTGTGAAGAGCCTGGAGTTGCTGGAATCCCGCTACCCGTTTGGTAAGTATGCGGAGCAAGCTCAACTAGAACTGATCTATGCACATTATAACGCTTACGAGCACGAAGCAGCCGTAGAGGCAGCAGATCGCTTTATTCGCCTACACCCCCAGCACCCCAGCGTAGATTATGCCTATTACATGAAGGGCCTGGCTGCCTACTCTGCCAATGAAGACATCTTCGCCCGTTTCATGCCCACCGACCCCACCCAGCGGGACACTTCCCAGGCCAAGGAAGCTTTTAGCGAATTTGCGCAGCTGGTTTCGCGTTTCCCGAACAGCCCGTACTCGGCAGACGCAGAGGCCCGTATGATATCCTTGCGCAACTTACTGGCCCGCCACGAAATTATGGTCGCCAATTACTACCTTCGGCGTGGTGCCTACCTCGCCGCGGTCAACCGGGGACGGTTTGTCGTAGAAAACTTCCAGCGCACCCCTTCGGTGGCCGATGGGCTGGCTATCATGGCGCAAGGGTATATTTTTCTCGGTATGAATGATCTGGCACAGGAATCCATCACGGTATTGGCTGCCAACTACCCCAATTATCCCGCCATCAACAAAAGCGGTCAGTTCGTGAGCGATTACACCCTGAATGGGGAACAGAGATCCTGGGTTAACAAAGTATCTTTTGGACTGTTCGATCCTCCCGCACCACCCCAGTTCGACCATCGCCCAGAGGTGTGACCTCCGGCCAAAACGGGAATACCGCTAGTCCCCAAGACGCCAGCCAGATGTAATGGGGTAGCGCCTGTCTCGGCCGAAACCGCGCCGCGTTATGCGCACACCTATGGGTGCCTGACGGCGCTTATATTCATTGATATCCACCAGTCGTAGCACTTTGTGTACCTGCTCACGATCCATGCCGGTGGCAATGATAGCCTCGGCGCTGTAATCCTGCTCAACGTAGAGCGCCAGGATGCGATCCAGAACGTCATAGGGAGGAAGACTGTCCTCATCCTTTTGGTCAGGCGCCAGTTCCGCCGAGGGGGGGCGATCAATCACCCGCTGGGGAATACACGGCCCCCGGGCATTGCGATAGCGACACAATTCGAAGACCAGCGTTTTGGGGACATCCTTGAGCACATCAAGGCCGCCCGCCATATCGCCGTAGAGCGTGGAATAACCTACGGCCATCTCACTTTTGTTCCCGGTGGTTAACACCAGATAGCCCTTTTTGTTAGAGATGGACATTAGTAGCACACCGCGACAGCGCGCCTGCAGATTCTCTTCGGTCGTATCCGGCCTGGTTCCCGCAAACTCATCTCGCAGGCTGGCCATAAACGCCTCGTAAATGGGCTCGATCGAAATCACCTTGTACGTCACGCTCTGCAAGGTGGCCTGCTCTGCCGCATCCTCGACACTCATCTTCGAGGTATAGCGGAACGGCATCATCACCACTTCTACCCGCTCTGGTCCCAGTGCATCAACCGCCACGGCGAGTGTCAGCGCTGAATCAACGCCGCCGGACAAGCCCAGCACCACGCCGCGGAAATGGTTCTTATTGACGTAATCGCGCACCCCCAACACCAGCGCCTGCCAGGTGGCGTGCAACTCGTGTACCGGCGGAGAGGGTACAGGCCCGATAATACTCACTGGCTGCGCCGCAAAATCCAACTGCAGCCAATACGCAGCCTCTTCAAAGCCGGGCGCGGCAGCGGCTACGGTGCCGTCGGCGGTCACCGCAAATGAACCGCCGTCAAACACCAGCTCATCCTGCCCCCCCACCTGGTTGACGTACACGATGGGAATGCCCACCTCTCGGGCGCGGGCAGACACCGTGTCCCACCTCTCCTGCCGCTTGCCCTGATGATAGGGAGAGGAATTGATATTGAGCAACAACTGCGCACCGGCCTCGGCGGCCAGGATGGTTGGTGCACTCTCCCAGATATCCTCACAGATACTCAGCCCTATAGCGACCCCGTTTATGGTGACGACACACGGTTCATCACCCGGAGTGAAATAGCGTTTTTCATCAAATACCTGGTAGTTGGGTAAACAGTGCTTGCAGTATTGGGCCACGATTTTTCCCTGATGCAGTACGCCAGCCACATTGTAGAGCGCGCCGTTCACTCGCAGCGGGTAGCCGATCACCAGATAGGCTGATCCCTGCATGGCGGCACAGATGGTAGCCAGTGACTGCTCCACCCTGCTGCCGATACTGGGCCGTAGCAGCAAGTCCTCCGGCGGATAGCCACTGAGAGTAAGCTCAGGGCAAACCACTACCGGTGAGTCATGCTCGGCTTCGGCCAGCGCAATGGCCTCAATGACTTTTTGGGTATTGCCTTCAAAATCACCCACAAGGGTATTCATCTGCACCATCAGGATATTCAGGATACTCATGAAACGTTCGGTCGCTTTCGTTTTTCGGATGGTCATTGTCCGGAAAAGTGCGGCCTATAGCCAGTCCTTGAAAGTAACAATACCTGTTACAATATTGTCCCAACCCATTCGTTATAAAAGCCATAAGGCCAGCGCACGGTGAATCGCACAGCCATTCTCGCAAAACCCGAGCCGCACTCAACGAGCCATCAGAACCTCGCACTGTTTCGCGTCTATGTGGGCTACCGCTCGCTGCTGTCAGTTGTACTGTTGATCATGCTGGTAAGCCCCAACACCCGACAACTGGTGGGAACCCTAAATCCCGCGCTTTACACATCTATCGCTTTGGCCTACCTGGCCACTAGCATCCCGCTGGTGGGATCACTCTCCACGCGTCTGAATCAAAGCCAGAAACTCATGTTACTGGTGTTTCTGGTGGACATCGTGGCTATCACGTTGCTGTCGGACAGCAGCGGCGGAATGATCAGCGGGTTGCCCGTATTGCTGGTAATTACAGTGGCTGCCAGCGCAGTGTTGATCGCCAACCGAACACTTGCTACGCTCATTGCTGCCATCGGTGTGATGGCCATTTTGCTAGACACCGTGTGGCTGATACTGCACGACGTGCTCGATAGCAGCTCGCTGTTTCCCGCCGGGATTCTTGGCCTGCTAATTTTTGGCGTCTCACTGATGGTGCAACCTATTGCGCACCGTCTGGGCCGAGCCGAGGAACTGGCCCGCAATCGGGCCAGCGATCTGTACAGCTTACAGCGGCTCAACGAACAGATTGTGCAACATATGCAAACTGGCATCTTGCTGGTGAGCAATGACGGCGTGGTGCGAATTATGAACAAGGCGGCTATCGGTCTGCTCGCACCCGGGAGACCAGTCACCGTGGAGCAGGGTCGGCAGTTGGCGGACTACTGCCAGGAACTGGCCTACCAGTTCGAACACTGGAAGAACTCCGGGGTACACAGGGCCAAGCCGTTCACAGTCGCAGATGGCGCACTGCCAGTGATCGCCAACTTCAAAGAGCTACAGCCCAATGCAAACCAAGAGACGCTGGTTTTCGTAGAGGACTACACGCCCGTTACGCAGTATGCCCAGTCGTTGAAGCTCAATTCACTGGGCCGACTGACGGCCAGTATCGCGCACGAGATTCGAAACCCACTGGGCGCAATCAGTCACGCTGCCCAGTTGCTACAGGAGTCGCAGGATCTGTCAACCTCCGACGGCCGCATGGCAGATATCATTCAGAACCATTGTGAACGCGTAAACCAGATAGTGGAAAGCGTCATGCAAATTTCTCGCCGTGAGCCTCCCAAACCGCAGTACCTTCTGTTGGCTCCATGGTTAACAGAGTTTGTAGGCGAATACCTCAACGCGTTAAATCGCGCAGCGGAAGTGACCATTGATTGCGGCTACAAAGAATTACTAGTGGAGTTTGACCCAGAGAATCTGCAGCGGGTCTTTGCCAATCTCCTCGATAACGCACTGCGTCACAGCAAACTGGCCACCGGGCAAGAGACTGCACGTATCGAGGTTGACCTCGATTTCGCTCTCCATCAATGTCAGGTCGACATCATTGATGCTGGCAGCGGTATAAGAGCCATGGATCAGACCAAATTGTTTGAGCCTTTCTACACAACAATGGCAGAGGGTAGCGGCATGGGTTTATACCTTTGCAAGGAACTCTGTGAAATCAACAATGCGGACCTGTACTATCGACCGACCCGGAAAGGTGAAAGCTGCTTCCGCATCTCCTTGAACCAACGAGCGCTCTAAAAAATGAACCAAAGTGTTTTGATCGTGGATGACGAGCCGGATATCCGCGAGTTATTGGATATCACGCTGAGTCGTATGGGGCTTGTTACCCATAGTGCCGCTACGTTGAAGGAAGCAAGGGAGATGGTCGAGCGGGTCAAGCCAGATTTATGCCTGACTGACATGCGTCTGCCCGATGGCAATGGCATCAGCCTGGTAGAACATATCCAACAGGAATTCCCCCACATACCCGTCGCGATGATCACCGCACACGGGAGCGTGGAAACCGCCATATTGGCACTCAAGGCCGGGGCCTTCGACTTTATCAGCAAGCCTATTGCGCTGGATAACTTACGTAGACTGGTCAGCTCCGCCTTGCAGCTAGAGGGCGATCCCAGCCGCACACAGCTGGCCGTAGATCAGGAACTCATAGGCTCAGCACCAACAATCCAAACCCTGCGTCAACAGATATCCAAATTGGCACGCAGCCAGGCACCGGTGCATATTCACGGCGAATCTGGCAGCGGCAAAGAGGTGGTTGCCCGCCTGATTCACAATAACGGTGCCCGTGCCAACGGCCCCTTTGTGGCAGTCAACTGTGGCGCGATCCCGCCGGAATTAATGGAAAGTGAGTTGTTCGGGCACATGAAAGGAAGTTTTACCGGCGCCAGCCAGGACAAGGTCGGCCTGTTCCAGGCCGCATCTGGTGGCACACTGTTTCTGGATGAAGTCGCAGACCTGCCGTTGAGCATGCAGGTCAAGTTGTTGCGCGCCATTCAGGAAAAAACCGTACGCCCGGTAGGCGCCAGCGAAGAGCAGAAAACTGATATCCGACTACTGAGCGCCACGCACAAAAATCTAGAAATGGAGGTTGAGGCCGGATTATTCCGACAAGATCTCTACTACCGAATTAACGTTATAGGTGTTCTGGTGCCTAGTTTACGCGAGCGGCTTGAGGATCTACCCGCGCTGACCACTACCATTTTAAAACGCATTTGCGCGGCAGACAGCAAAGCCGCCTATCTGGACAAATCGGCACTCATAGCACTGAGCAACTATAATTTCCCAGGCAACGTTCGCGAATTGGAAAATATGCTGGAACGGGCACTGGCGCTTTCCGACGGTGAAAAAATTACGGGCGAAGATCTGCAATTTTCCAGCGCCAGGACGAATAAAAAGCCCCCCACTGACACAAGAGCCGTTGAGCGCCATGGCCGCATTGCCCACGAGGCGTTTGGCGATCTGGAGGGATATCTGGAAGAGCTTGAGCGGGAAATTGTCAGCGCGGCTCTGGAAGAAAGTCGCTGGAATAAAACCGCTGCTGCGAAGTTACTGGGGATCAGTTTCAGAAGCCTTCGCTATCGGCAAAAAAAGCTTGGTCTCGACGACTGACAAGCATCACCAACACGACCGACCCTGACCCTCTCCGGTGGCCCGTTTCTGTCCAGTTGAGTCCAGACTCAGAGTGCCGCAGTCTCGATCAGCTGCCTGACCAAGCTGAGGTGTGGCAAAGAGTGTGTAAGCGTTCACACGTGTGGTGAGCTCGATAAGATATATCCTGTTTTTCGCCACGTCATCCACAATGCTCCCCTGCGCGTCTATCGCGTAGGGATGCGTGGGGTAGGCCAGTTCTGTCAGCATTTCGGCGTACCGCTTGTGATCCACAAAGTACTGCTCCTGTCGCATCATTGTCTTTAGTAGCGCAGCGCCTCCCAAACTTCGCCGCGTCGCCATAAGCTGCAGCTGGTAAGTGGGCAAAATCAGGGTGAGTAGAATCGCCACCATACTGACGACAATGAGCAGTTCTGTGAGAGAAAAACCCTTTAGCCGCACATCTGTCATATCGCGCCTCCGCACCATCTACAGGGGATCAATGCCCGACTCGCGCCAATATGTTCGGTACACCTTTGCCGCCTGACTGGGCACTAACTGCGTGGTATCACGCACCCCATCACGATCCAGGTCATACAGGTCAACCCCTCCTCCCGGCAGAAAAATTACGTCGGCAACAGGTGTCGCCGCCGTGGGGATACCATCGCCAAGCTCATAGTACCGCTGGTGGTTCGCAATGGCTGTGGCGTCACTAAGCCGCAACACATACAGCCTGCCGTGACCCTGCCGCCGGGCACAAGACGCCACATCACCGGGGATAAAGGTGGAAGTAAACACGCGACCGCCATCCGTCAGGGGTGTAGACAAGCCTTTTTCGCCCGGCTGCCCAAAGCGGACTCTCCAGCCTCTCACTGCGCTGCGAGCGGAACAGTCGATGATATCCTCGCCTATGACAACCTTTTCTGTCCCCTCAACACAGCTCGTTTGATCAAACAGATCTCCTATCTGGTATCTACCAAGCGGATTACTGACATCATTCTCGGCCTGTACGACGGCGCTGCCGGTGGCTACTTCACGATCCTTAATGTAGAACAACGCATTTTCAACCAATGTCTCATTCGGATCCGCACGATTACCGCTCTGTATCAGTACCCCATCAAAATACCCGCTCGCATCGAAGGACTGTACAAGATCCGGCGCATGGAAAAATCGCCGATCCGCGTTCGCTGAGCCGCCCGGCTCTGCTGCATCAAACCCCAGGTCGGCCAATTTACTGATAAACCAGCGATCCTTGCGGTGATCAGTGTGGCCGTCCTGATTCGGCGGCAAATCGACCCGCCAGACCGCACCGCCGCTATCTCCGACGTAGAGCCGGTGAATAATATCCTCGGGCGTCACTAATACCGACACCTTGGAGGGAATACTATCCACCAGACCCGCATGCTGATATCCCACATTCGTACTCACACCGGTATCTCCCCTTACCGCTTTCCACACCAACTCACCGGTACGTGCGTTAACGATGTAGATCGCATTGCCGACTACATCATCATCGGCAGCCAGATCCTTACCACGCCTTGCGGTGTAATCCTTATTCCAGCCGCCGTCATAGCCACCACCAAAAACCAGCACATCCACTGGCCTGCCACTGTAATTGACCCTACCGACCACTGGCGTTGAAAACGTCATCCCCAGCTCGTCAAAGGAACCGCCTACCGTTCGGCTAATTTTCCACGCCAGACGGGGGACAGCATCCGGATTACTGACATCGAGGGCAAAATAGCTGGAACCGCCACGCCGCAGACCGAAATACGCGTAGGCTTCATCACCCGCTGCTGAATCCAGTGTGCCATCAGCATTGTGGTCAACACGCAATACGACAGGCGCGCCATCCACACCGTAAGGCCTGGGTAAACCTTCGCCCATGTTCTCGTACCGCCACCCAACAGTGGCCAGTGATTCTTGTGGGAAAAACCCAAACACCTCACGACCTGACTCGCGTCCAGCGGTATCTGTGCTCTGCACACTGTGAAACACGCCGTCACCACTTCCAAACAACAGGCGAACATTGGGATTTTCCTCGCGATAGCCGGGTGTGGCGCCATAGTTGAGCGCGAACGGTCGTGAGTGCAGCACATCGCCCATGATCCAGCCGCGCGCAGAGGCACTGCCTCTGTGCACATCCTGCCCTCGCGCCCATCTGATCAGATTGAGCAGCTGTTCGTCGGACAATGTCTGGTCGGGATCGAGTAATGGACTCAGCGCCTCGACACCCTGCGCACTTGCATCAAACGGCAGTAGTTCCCGCCCAGACGTCGGCGCGTAAAAAAGCTGTCTGGGAGTGTCATCATCGATTGGCGCATCAGCGTTGGTGTCGCCAATAAAATGCTGCACAAACTCACCTGGCGCACTACTGTAATTTACGAATCCATCGATTTTTTGTCCGGCACCTCCGCGGGCAACAATCGGGCCGTCGGCTTCATCGGGAATAGCCTCACCATTACCGTGCGATAAGGTCGTGACGTCCGTCCAGAACGTCAGAGCATCAATACGCAGCCGACCTTTATTCTCCCCAGACACTTCATAAGCAGACAAACCTCGCGCATCAATCACTTGATCAAATGTGCTTGCATCATCTTCATCGTCGTCTGCGGAATACTCCAGCTTCAGTTTCTTGATATTTCCCGGCCAGATTGTGCTCGATTGCGGCAAGAACATCGGAACAAACAGTGAGTCCAGTACCTGCCCCCGACTAAAAACATCATTGGAAAATGCCACGTCCAGAGAGTGCCCCGCAACAGTCACGCCCGCCATCAGTGCCGCGGTCAAACGCGCCTGTAGTTCCTTCGGCTTATTTACAAAAAGCACGGGCTCACCGCCGCCCGCGACGGCGTACTCGAGAGCATCACCCGGACGATCACGACTGGTTACCACCCAGGTTTTCTGCAATGGCACGATGGCATTCGCCTGCGGCAGCAGATCCGTGGTGCTCTGGTGCAGATAGGCCAACAACTGCGTGAAGAATCGCTGACCCAAATCTGGTAGTTGTGCTGCTATCTCGGCATCGAGATCACCATCTCGGTTGGGCCTGCCCAGTGTGAACAGAATGGAGTACAGCTTCGGACACGCCAACTGCCCGGTGATAGGCGCGAGATATCTCCCATTGTCGATAATACTCTCATCAAAATTCGGCCGTGGGTCTGAGCTGCCAAAATTGCCGCTGCTATTTTGTCCCAGCGCCACATCAGCACCACTCAGGTAACGCAACCACTCAAAATACGTCTCCCGGGGCTGCAGTTCGTGGCTTATTTGCGCCGCAAGAATTGGAGTTCCCTTCAACGTTGAAATAAAGGCATCCCTGTGCGCCCCTAGTTGCCGATACCCCTGAAGAATCGTGCCACCACCCACCTCAAAATCCGGGTTATCGGATGGATTGTCCTGATGATTGGATATCAGCAATGAGAGGTGGAGGGGGTCAAACAGTGAATTCTCCAGCACAGCAGACATTACAGCCTTGAATACACCGGGCGCAGTAACCGATTCACCCTCCGGATATATGTCGCCAAGATGACGATAGGCCGCTTCTGTCATGAAGGGTGGCCCACAATCGACGCCGAAGGTGCACAATGGCGCATCCACATCACTGTCTCCCAGATCCATTACCACTTGAACGAAAACGCTCTGGGTGTCCGCACCGTATAGATAGGCTTCGATATCATCTGCCGTAGTCAGGCTTATCCATAGGAGCGTAAAAAGTGCTGGCAAACAGGTTAAACGTCTCATGACCACTCCCCTTGGGTGCTAACGGAATGCAGGTACCCGCACTGCAATCCCCTGCACGATATGGGCACTGCCCAATCGCATCTCGCTACCATTGAGCTGCACATCGATCTCAAAAAGCGCGGCATCAAAACTGTTGCTGCTGGATACCACCTCCTCCCTCTCCCTGATCGGAAACCCTTTCCATAGCAAAGGGTCCTGGCGGGTGATCCGGTAGTCGAGCGCGAATCCCTCCAGCCCCAGCGCCAAGCGAGGAACCTGCAGTTGATGCCGATCACAATCCGGTATTTCCTCCCCTTGTGGACAGTTCGTTTCACCGACACCGCCCTGCAGCGAGAAATTATCTGGGTCAAGAGAAAGCTCGCCAGCAATACCTTGTACTGTATGCAGTGCTTCCTCCAGAAATTGATCATTCCCCGCCATGTGCAATTGCATTATGGATGACTGCATCACCGAGGCAGCTATTATTGACAGCAGTAGCATAAACACCAGGGCAAGCACTATTACCGCACCTCGGTTCGACATCAATTGTGACTCTTGAGTAGATGCGTTCAACTGTGCCATCGGTCAACCTGTTGGAACGATGTGGTTACGAAGTATCACGGTCGAGCTGAGCACCTTGCGCAGGTAAGCATCGTATGTGACTGGTAGTACCTTCTGGCCGAGATGATAAGTCTTGCCATCGCGATAGCCGGGTAAAGGACCAAGGCTTCGCAATAACAAAAATATTCTCGCTGTTACTGCGTGTTTCACCTGAGTTTGCGTAGGGGTTGCGGTGTACTGATTGGGTACCCCGTCATTATCGCTATCAATACCGAACTCGATCTGCAGATTTTCAACACCCTCCACCAGGCAACGCGAGGTCATTGCATCGCCAGCAAGCATTTCCATACATAAGCTGGGAATATGATCGTCGGCTTCATTGGAATAGTTACGAATAAAAATGATGCGAGAGATTGCCTCCCAGTAGCTGAGTGATGGCAGTGCCTTCGACGCATCACGCAGATCCATCGGACGCAGCTTTTCCCACTCAGGCTCGGCGCCCGAGGTTAAGCGCAGATACCAACCCTCAATCGTAGAGGACGTGAGCGTCCTAGCAGGTACGCCCCGTAGCAAACTGGCATCGGCGGCAGTCCGCTTTATGGCTATCAGGTCGGTATTCAACGCGACAGCAGTGTGGTCAAGACAAGTCAACGCTGTGAAATGCAGTGAGACCGGTGGTGACTGACCGTTGTAATCGTTCACCAGATCCAGTGGATGGCTCCCATCCAACACCCAATCCCAGTCGCTGCAATCGACGCCAACAGACGCTGCTGAGAATTTCGCCGACGCGGGAATACCTCCATAGAAGCCGGCCATGACCAACTCTCGCGACAGCAGGCGCATCGCATATCGGCCGTTTTCCTGCATACGCGCCATCTGCTCTTCATATTGGTAGTTGCGCTTGGCCACTAGATACGCGCTCACCATAGCGGCGCTGAGAAGTAGCCCCAGTAACAGTGAAATTAGCAGCTCCACCAGCGTCAGTCCTCCGGTGAATACACTACCGTTTAACCGCTTACCCCGATGCACGCTCATTGCGCCGCAATAAAAGTAGACACTGTTACCTGGTGACGTTGCGACGCATCGCCCAGTGTGTCCTCCGGCCCACTCTCAATATCGACATCGCCCTTACAATCGGTGGTTACTGCGGAACCGACCATCATTACGCCACGCCAACTGATTGTTACATCCACCTCACCGCCATCGCTGGCAATACAGGCACGTGGCGTAAGCAGCCCACCTACAGAACCTACTGAATCCTGTTCTGATTCGCCAACGAGCAGCGATTCCCACTGCCAGAGATCAAAAGCCGCCAATTCCTGTGCCGTGCATACCGTAATATCGCAATCAGTATCGGGCCGGGGTAGACGATTACCCGCATCCCCAGCACCGGTAACTTGATAGGCTGCAATCTGACCAGGATTTGCACGCATACGCTCCAGCACATCCCGTGTCAGAGCAGTAGCAACTGAACGCTGGCTAGCCTCGAAGTTAGCCTTCTTACCTACCAGCTGAGCAGATAAGAGGCCCATCATACCCATAGAGAAAATCATCAGTGCTACAAGAAATTCAAGCATGCCAACACCCGCGTGCGCCCTAAAAAACAGCACATTCAGTAAGCCTGCGGCCGCGTTCGGTGACGCCTCATCCGCAGACCCACCTGTCAACCGGTTGGACATAGACCCCACCCCTCTACCACCCGTGCCCGGCCCACTATATTCATAACGATACTCAGTGATTGCACTCCGGAATATCGCTCTGGGCAGAACATAAACGTACGTGTGCTGTGTGAAGAACCATCGGGAAGGTAGTTAATCAACTTGAATGCATCCTGAGACCCGCTGCGATTGGTTAGTTGAAGCCTCTCAGGCAAACCCTCGAAAATCCGAAGGACTTCATCGGTGCCCGCGTCCACCACTTTGTCCTTATCGGTATTGGCGAACACTATCCACCCCCCTGCATAGATACCCGAGCATTCGGGGATGCCGGTTGTCGCCATCGCGGAAGGGCAAATACTGACTGGCAGGTTTCTCATCACTGCTTCACTGCGTGCTAAATTGATCGCATCCAGAAATCGGCTGGACTCGGCACGCAGCCGGCTACCGGCCAACTGGCTTTGCATCAGGGGGGTTCCCACTGACAAGAGCGTAGCAAGCACAACCAGTACAATCATCATTTCTATCAGGGTGAAGCCCCTATCCGGGCCGCGCAGCGACTTCCTGTTCACAGCTTTTCTCCTTGCTGGAACAAGCTTAGGAAATTAGAGACACTGCGCCAAGTGATTGGCTGGATATGCTGGAAGGGAGGTGCGCCGATACCCTGCAGCGGGCAGCGGCGTGGCGCGCAGCGCGTCTAGAGATTCTTGACGGCGATACGCAATTCGCGCGGCAGTGAGAACGTAACATTCTCAGGCCGGCCGGCGACTTCAATAGAAGCGCTGGCACCCAATGCGTACAGACCATTCAGCACCTCCTGCACCAGCACCTCAGGCGCAGAGGCGCCAGCGGTCACGCCAATACGCGACTTCCCTAACAGCCAGTCAGGGTTGATATCCTCGGCGCCGTCCAGTAAGTAGGCTTCAGCGCCCATCCGCTCGGCCAGCTCTCGCAAGCGGTTGGAGTTGGAACTATTGGGTGAACCCACCACCAACATCAAGTCACAATTGGTGGCCAGTTTTTTCACTGCATCCTGGCGATTCTGTGTGGCATAACAAATATCATTTTTGCGTGGCCCCTCGATATTGGGATAACGTGCACGCAGAGTATCTATGACCTTTGCCGTATCATCCATCGACAGAGTTGTCTGCGTTACATAGGATAAGTTTTCCGGATCCTTTACCACCAGTGTAGAGGCCTGTTCCTCGTTCTCCACCAGATAGATATCACCGCCAGCTCTGCGATCATACTGGCCCATCGTGCCCTCTACCTCGGGATGCCCGCGGTGGCCAATCAGGACACACTCCCGACCTTGCATACTGTAACCGGCCACTTCCACATGCACTTTTGTCACCAGCGGGCAGGTGGCATCAAACACCTTTAACAAGCGCTTGTCCGCCTCTCGGCGCACAGCCTGTGATACACCGTGGGCACTGAAAATCACAATGCAGTTATCGGGAACATCGTGCAAATCATCGATAAAAATGGCACCACGCGAATGTAAATCTTCCACCACAAACTTGTTGTGCACCACTTCATGACGCACGTAAATGGGGGCACCAAACACTTCCAGCGCCCGATTGACGATATCTATTGCGCGATCGACTCCGGCGCAAAAACCGCGGGGATTAGCCAGTCGAATTTCCATTCCCAAACATTTCTCCTGCTGTGCGATGCAATACGCACAGAAAACGGGTTCTCTGATACTAGTGTAGTTCTGCGGGCTCCACTCGGTGAATCAGGACATCAAACAGAATTTTACGTCCTGACAGTGGATGATTGAAATCTACTGTCACCTCATCATCATCAAACGCGATAATCATGCCTGGCACTTCGCTACCGCTGGCATCAGCAAAGGAAAAAACCAGTCCAATTTCCAACTCCGCATCATCATCAAACTCATCGCGCGGCAGATACTGCACATTGTTGTCATTGGGCTGGCCAAAGGCATTTTCGGGTGAAACGACAAAAATTTGACGCTCACCAGAAGACATCCCAAATAACAGGCGCTCGAAACCGGGGAGCAGACTACCATCGCCAATCACGAAGTTAACCGAGTCACCCCCAAAATTGGTATCCACTTCCGACCCGTCTTCCAGACTGACTGAGAAGTTCAAAAACACACGGGTGCCTTCACTGACAGGTACCATACTCATCAATCTAATTTCCTTATACCGACGGCGGGCTTATCTCGGTGCAAAAAGCTGTCCAGTAACATGCAGGCCGCACCCACTGAGATCGCGGAATCCGCGATATTAAAAGTGGGAAAGTAATTGTTCTCGTAGTGTACTGAGATAAAGTCGACCACATAGCCGAGCGCCATGCGATCCCACAAATTGCCCAGTGCGCCACCCAGAATCAGCCCTAGACTCAGTGCCAGAAGCCGCTGCCCCCGAGGCATTACGGCCAACCAGATTGCCAGGGCGATACTGATACAGCCGGCCAGGACAGCAAAAAAGTAGCGTTGCCAGCCTCCGGCATCGCTGAGAAAACTGAAAGCGGCACCGGTGTTGTGGTGAAGCGTGAGATTGAACCACCAGAACACGGATACCGGCTGTGCATAGTCCAAACTACTGGTCGCCAACATTTTGGTGTACTGATCCAACAGGATGACCACCAACGCCAGAGCAAACCAGGGAATAGCGTGAATTCCGTTACGCAAAACAGCGGTGCTCCCCTTGGCCATCCACATTTTCGATACAGCGGTCACACAAGGTCGGATGTACTGCGCTGTGTCCCACTGAAGGACTGCGATGCCAGCAGCGTTCACACTTTTCGTCGACTGCTACCGTAATTTTCAACTTCAGTTCGGTCAGTTCAGTAATGACGGCGTCATCACCCGCGTTATCCAGTGGCATCACCGTCGCGGTGGATGTTATCAACACAAAGCGTAATTCATCGCCCAGTGCGAGCAGGGTCTCGCTCAATTGCGTTGTGCAGTACAAAGTCACCGCAGCATCGAGCGAGCCACGCAACACACCCGCAGCGCGCTGCGCTTCCATCGCCTTATTGACGGCGCCACGCACCGCCATCATACGCTGCCAAAACGTGCGCCCCATGGCATCATCAGTGGGCAGACACTGCAAATCACCATACCACTGCTCCAACATCACCGAGGAGCTGCGCTCGCCCGGTAAATTCTCCCAGATCTCCTCCGCAGTGAAGCTTAGTATGGGCGCAATCCACCGCACGAGAGCTTCACCGATATGGTACATCGCTGTTTGCGCAGAACGCCTGGCGACACTACCTGCCTGGGTGGTGTACTGCCTATCCTTGATGACATCCAGATAGAATCCACCGAGGTCAATCGCGCAAAAATTATGCAACTTCTGATAGATTTGATGGAAATTGAAGCCGCGATAAGCCTCCAGTATCTCAACCTGCAATTGTGCTGCTCGGTCTACCGCCCAGCGATCCAGTGACAGCATCTCGGAAAAATCCAGCGCATCGACAGTGGGGTCAAAGTCATTGAGATTGGACAACAGGAAACGTGCAGTATTGCGAATCCGACGATAGGAATCCGCTGTGCGATTGAAAATCTCATCACTGACAGTCAGCTCTCCGCGGTAGTCGGTGGCCGCCACCCACAGGCGCAGAACATCTGCACCCAGTTCGCCCATTACTTTCTTTGCCGGGATGATATTGCCCAGTGACTTGGACATCTTGCGACCATCACCATCCACGGTAAAGCCGTGCGTCAACACTGTTTTGTAGGGTGCGACGCCTTCGATGGCGATGCTGGTTAACAACGAGGACTGAAACCAGCCACGATGCTGGTCCGAGCCTTCAAGATATAGATCTGCCGGAAATTGCAGCTCTTCGCGCTGTTGTAATACACAGGCGTGGGTAACGCCGGAATCGAACCAGACGTCGAGTGTATCCGTCACTTTCTCATAGTCACCGGACTCGTCACCAAGCAACTCGGCTGCATCCAGATCAAACCAGGCGTCGACACCACTCTGTTCCATGCGCTGTGCGACCTGCTCCATCAACTGTGTAGTTTCAGGGTGCAGCGCACCCGTCTCCCGATGCACAAACAGCGCAATGGGCACACCCCAGGTGCGCTGACGCGAGACACACCAATCTGGCCGCTGGGCTAACATGCCATCGATACGCGCGCGGCCCCAGTCGGGTAACCACTGCACGCCATCCAACGCCGCCAGCGCTCTATCCAACAAACCCTCCTGGTGCATACTCACGAACCACTGCGGGGTAGCCCGGAAAATGATCGGCGTCTTGTGCCGCCAGCAGTGCGGGTATGAGTGCTCGTAGTCTTCACTGTGAAGCAGCACACCACGTTCCTGCAACAATGCGATGACATTGGCATTGGCTTTCAACACGTGCTGCCCTGCGAAAAACTCGGTATCGGGCAGGTAAACACCGTTGCCGCCCACGGGATTGTAAACTTCCAACTGGTACTTCTGACCTACCACGTAATCATCCTGGCCATGTGCAGGGGCAGTATGCACCGCGCCAGTACCCACCTCTGTTGTGACATGATCGCCGAGGATTAGCGGCACCTGTCGATCCAGGAAGCAGTGCTGCAGCATCAGGTGCTCAAGTGCATTACCCTTGCAACGCCCGAGTACCTTGAGTATGTCCAGACCAAAGCGCACGGCACTACTCTCAGCCAGTTCTTCCGCCAACAACAGCGCTCGACCCCGACCTTCAATCAAAACGTAATCCAGTTGCGGATTCAAACTCACAGCCATATTGGCCGGTAGCGTCCAGGGCGTGGTGGTCCAGATAGGGACAGCAATCTCACCGTCATAGTTCGAACCGCACGCTGCATTGAAGGCAGTGGGGTCGATTGCGACAAAGGCGACGTCGATCGCTGGCGAACGCTTGTCCTGGTACTCCACTTCGGCCTCAGCCAGAGCCGAACCGCAATCCATACACCAGTGCACGGGTTTAAAACCCTTGTGCAGGTGACCGTTCTCCACGATACGCGACAACGCTCGAACAACATCGGCCTCGAATTTAAAATCCATCGTCAGATAAGGGTTGGCCCAATCACCAATTACGCCCATGCGCATAAAGTCTGTACGCTGACCGTCAATCTGGCACCGCGCGTAATCGCGGCACTTTTGACGAAATTCAGTAGGCGTCACCTTGCCACCGGGTTTCCCCACCTTCTTTTCGACATTCAATTCGATGGGCAGACCATGGCAGTCCCAACCGGGTACGTAGGGTGCATCAAAGCCATCCAAAGTCCTGGACTTGACGATCACGTCCTTCAGAATTTTGTTGACCGCGTGTCCCAAATGTAAATCACCGTTCGCATAGGGAGGGCCGTCATGCAGAATAAACTTGGGCCGGCCGGCACAGACATCGCGAATTTGCTCGTACAAACCCATGTCCTGCCATTGCTTGAGACGCTGCGGCTCACGCTGCGCCAAGCTGGCTTTCATGGGGAAGGCCGTCACGGGCAGGTTCAGTGTGTTTTTGTAGTCACTCATAGTTTTTAAATCGAGTTCTAGCCCCGGTTAAACCAGGCCCGAGTATTCTCTATATCCCTCGCAATGTTTTCCTGCAGCTCTGCCACAGAACCAAACTTGATTTCCTCCCGCAGTTTATGGCGAAAAGTCACCTCAATGTACCGGCCATAGAGGTCTATTTCCCGATCGAGCAAATGGACCTCCAGATTGGCCTTGATACTATCATCTACCGTCGGTCGTACGCCCACATTGGCCACGCCCTGTGCCTTCTCCAGACCACCACCACTGACCTCCACGGTATAGACACCAGACAACGGCGCTCGCAACCGTCGCAATTCCAGATTGGCCGTTGGCGTACCTATGCTGCTACCTAATTGACGACCGTAAATTACCCTGCCGGACATACTATAAGGGCGCCCCAACAAGGTCTCTGCGGCTTCAAAATCAGCACTTTCCAGAGCCTGACGGATACGCGTGCTACTAACCCGCTCACCGTCGATAGCAAACGTGGGAGTGGATCCGGCCTCAAAGCCATAGCGCCGACCCCGCTCCCGAATGAGCTCTATATCGCCCTGTCGATCTGCCCCAAAACGAAAATCGTCTCCCAGCATCACATAGCGCACGCCTAGCCCCGCGACAAAGATATCGTCAACGAAGTGCTGCGCTGACATGCCGCGCAACTGTTCATTAAAACCGATACGCAATAATCGATTTACTCCGAGCGCCTCCAGTGCCCGGCATTTCTCCCAAAAACTCATTATTCGAGCGGGCGCCTTGAGTGGAGCAAAAAACTCCCGTGGAAGTGGCTCGAATACAATAATGAGTGCAGGCAGATTGAATTCTACCGACTTCTCAAGCAGGCGGCGAATCACCGCCTGGTGACCAAGATGCATACCATCAAATGCACCGATCGTAGCGACACAACCGTGATGTCTGGGCCGCAAATTGTGCAGGCCTCGAATCAATTCCATAGAGTATGAGAGCCCAGTCAAACCGAACGACGCAGTATAGCGAACTTGCGCTGCATAGCCTACGGTCTGGGCGCCCTGATCCGAGTGAATATATCACCCAAGCCAGTACCTAGTGCGCAGGCGGCGCACGCAGGTGTGACATTCGAGTACCCAGCAGCCCGTGAGCTGCGAAATAGACAACGACTCCGACAGCACACAGGAACAACAGTTCTCCCGTTCGGCGCAGCCAGTGCCAATCCAGCCAGACACTTTGCTCTGGTACTAACCACAAGATGGCACTAACCATACAGGCGCAGGCGAACAGCAGACGCCACAGGTATAGCGCCCATCCCGGCTGGACGTGATAGAAGCCACTACGCAACAGCCCTCGTAATAACAGGCTGGCGTTAAGAATAGCCGCCAGACTGGTCGCCAGCGCGAGTCCCACATGGCCAATGTTCCACAGATACATCAACGGCAATGCCAGCGCCAGATTCATAAACATATTTGCGCCCATCGCAATGATACCAATCTTCACCGGGGTGATGGTGTCCTTGCGAGCATAGAAGCCTGGCGCCAGCACTTTCACCAGCATGAAGGCGATCAAACCCACGCTATACGCCTGCAAACTCAAGGCCGACATGTCCACATCAAACGATGTCAGTTCGCCGTACTGGAAGAGCGTGATCAGTATCGGGCTGGCCAGCAGAATCAGCGCCAGAGCTGATGGCGCGCCGATCAACAATACCCAGCGCAGTGCCCAATCCAGGGTACCGCTAAAATGTGTTTCACGAGCCGCTGCGCGATGTGCCGACAGATTTGGCAGAATAACCGTGGCGATAGCAATGCCGAAGATTCCCAGCGGCAGCTCTGCCAGCCGATCAGAGTAATACAACCAGGACACACTGCCGGTCGGCAGAAACGAGGCCAGTACAGTATCCAACAACAGGTTGATCTGGCTGACCGACACGCCAAACAGCGCCGGGACCATCAGCTTGACAATTCGTCGCACGCCCTCGTCTTTGGGATCCCAACGGGGCCGCGGTACCAGTTCCAATCGGTACAGTGACGGAAACTGAAACAATAACTGAATCACACCCGCAATCAGTACCCCCCAGGCCAACGCAAAAACGGGGACTTCAAACCATGGTGCCGCCACCAGCGCGGCAAATATCAGGGAAAGATTCAGGAACACAGGCGTGAAGGCCGGCACTGCAAATCGGCCGTAGCTGTTCAATATTGCGCCACAAAACCCGGTCATGGAAATGAGCAGCAAATACGGAAAGGTGATGCGTATCATCTCGGAAGTCAGACGGAACTTTTCGGGCTGCCCAACGAAACCTGGGGCAAATATCATCGTAATAACCGGCGCGGCCAACATCGAGATAGCCGTGATCAACAGCAACGAGCCTCCCAACACCCCCGCCACACGATCCACCAGCGCCTTCACAGCTGCCTGACTGCCCTCGGCCTTGTAGTCCGCTAATACGGGGACAAAAGCCTGGGAAAAAGCACCCTCCGCAAACAGGCGCCGCAGGAAATTGGGGATCTTGAAAGCGACGAAGAAAGCGTCAGCGTTGGCGCTCGCACCAACAAATGTAGCAATCACCACGTCGCGCAACAGCCCCAGGACACGCGAGGTCGTCGTCATGCTGCCCACTAGCGCACTGGATCGCAGCAGACCGGGCGCATTCTTGGCAGCAGTGTTCACTTTATTATCAGTCATGTGGGATCTAGCGCGGGCACAGCCTCAGCACCAGCGCTCCCTCAGGGCAGCAATGTGGATATGTAACCACTGCAACGCAATCAGGGTATGTCCGTTGAGAATTCGATTATCGGCTAGCATTTGCATCGCGTCCGTGCGCGGGATCGAGTGCACCAGAATGTCCTCACCCTCCTCCTGCAGCCCGTGAAGCTCGCCTATAGCGGCCTTATTTACGCGGCCACAAAACAGCCGAACCTGCTCCGTACAGGCACCCGCGCTCGGAAAGACCGTCGCAATGGGCAGCAGTTCAGAGAGTTCGCACGCAGCCTCTTCCATCGCCTCGCGATAAACCACCTCTTCATCACCCTCCTCTGCCTCCACCACACCGGCGATCAGCTCCAGCATCCACGGGCTGTCATCGCCGCGCATCGCACCGGGGCGAAACTGTTCAATCATTATCAGGCTGTCTGTGATCGGGTCATAGGGAAGAACGCCCACCGCATCCCCGCGATCGAAGATTTCCCGCACCACGGGCGCGCTCCAACCACCGGCAAACCGCCGGTGCTGCAGGGTTAATCTGCGCATTGTATAGTGGCCTGACCAAACTGTCTGATCTTCCAGCACACGCACATCCTGCGCCCCAAACTGCAACTCCGGCGACTTCAAAAGCGTCCGCCGGTATACCAGTTCACGTCACGAGCTTGCTTATCCACCTCATCCACTATATCGAGTATCAGTGCGAACAACGCCATACGCACCAATAGCCCGTTATCGGCTTGGCGAAAAATGGCCAGATTGGGGTTGTCGTTCAAATCATCATCCAACTCCCGGGCGTTGACGCGGGAATCCCGGGGAAGCGGGTGCATAATGACGGTATTCGGTTCGCAGTTATGGGTATAAATGCTCTGATTCAAACGGAAACGGCCACGATACAGGTCGGCCTCTTCCTGGGAGTTAAAACGCTCCTCCTGAATACGAGTGGAGTAGACAATATCGACGTGGGAGATACTCTCTTCCAGTTTGTCCGATTCCAGTACGCTGTGTCCAGTACTGCGCAGACTCTCGACAATCTTTGGCGGCATGCGCAATGCCTCAGGTGAAACCAGAACTACCTGAACACCCTTATACCGACATAACAGCTTGCACAAGGAATGCACTGTGCGGCCGAAGCGCAGGTCGCCCACCATGGCGATACGCAGTTGATCAATACTTCGCCCACTCGCGGCGATTTCGCTGCGAATGGTATACAGGTCGAGCAGGGCCTGGCTGGGATGTTCATTGCTGCCATCGCCCCCGTTTATCACAGGAACGCGACTGGCCGCCGCAAATTCGCTCACCGATCCGACCTCAGGGTGCCGCATGACAATCACATCCGAGTAGCCACTCAGTACCCTGGCGGTATCGTAGAGGGATTCTCCCTTGGCAATGGCCGAGTTTTCAAAACCCGTCGTTTCTCGAACCTCGCCACCCAGCAGGTTGAAGGCGCTTCCAAAGCTGACACGTGTTCGCGTACTGGGTTCAAAGAACATCGCTCCCAGAATAGCGCCATTGAGCACCTGAGTAACGCGCCGGCGAAGGGCATAAGGCACCATCTTATCGGCAACGGCGAATATCCGTTCAACATCTTCCCGCTCAAACTGGGAAACAGAGAGGATATGGCTACCGGCAAACTGCACACTGATTCTCCTGAGCTGACACTGGGCATGACACGGGTTACGCGATTGCCATTATAAGGGCGAGACGGGGTGCTGCCCATGTGCGTAATACCAAAGAAAGGGATTAGTCTCAAGCCAGCAGAGTATCTGCGTAGTCCAACAATTGCTCCATCAGCGCCCGCTGCGTAACCGAAAGATCTCCGCTGGCACAGAGCGTCTCAATATCTGCCTGAAACTCTTCCATGCAGTACCCAGCGCCGAAATCTGGCTCCGTGAGTCGTTGAAAGCGATATTCTTCCCAGGCTGCGCGCTCCTCGGGAGCAAGGCTATCGGGATAATTGCGCGCCCGATATCGGAACAGCATTTCCGGCAGACGTTTATCTTCGAAGACAAACGTTGCCACTGCGAGTTCCCCAGGGGTCTGCGCCCGCACCTGCTCCATGGTTCGCTTGTCAGGCTCGGAGAAGAATCCGCCCCCGTACAGCATCAGATCGGGGTCATTGACCGCCGCGAAGTTGCGCCCCCTGCAGACCGCCTGCACTTTTGCAGTGAATTGAGCAGCCTCACGATCGCAGTACTGTCGCAGCGTGTTCAGGTGTTTGCGGCACAACTCACCGCTAATACCCAGTCGTTGTGCCGTCGCCAGATCGGCCATCTTTGGCGTCAGCAGGATCGGACAGCGATTGATATGGATCGATTTAAAGCCGAGCCTTTCAGTCCCTGGAGGCAGATCTTCGGTGCGTATATAGAGCAGCTCCTGAAGCTTTTCAGCGGGTAAATCAAAAAGCGGCTGGGGGTCTGCGCTCAGGTCAAAGCAAATGATTTCGTTGCGATTGTGTGGGTGCACTGCGAGAGGGACCACCAACGCAATATTGTGACGATTGGCACCAAACATGCCGGACACATGCAGTACTGGTTTCATACCCGCTATATCCAGTTGTGACAATGCCGTGTGTTTATTGCGACAATTCAGCACGTAATCGTACAATTTGGGCTGTTTATCCTTGATTAGCCGTGCCAGCGCGATGGTTGCATGTACATCAGACAATGCATCGTGGGCGGCTGCATGGCTTATCCCATTGGCGCGCGTAAGGTCCTCCAGGCGGAAGCTGGGCAGGCCATCCTCCCGCCGCGGCCATTCGATACCGTCTGGTCGCAGCGCATTGGCGGTGCGCACCATATCGATAATATCCCAGCGGGAATTCCCGTTTTGCCACTCCCGTGCGTAGGGGTCGAAAAAATTGCGATAGAGGGTGTGACGAGTGATCTCATCATCAAAGCGCAGCGAGTTATACCCCACCCCGCAAGTCCCCGGCACCTCCAGTTCGCGATGAATTCGAGCTATAAATTCTGACTCAGGCAAACCTTCTGCCAGCGCCTGTTGCGGTGTAATACCAGTGATGAGACAGGCCTGTGGATGTGGCAAAAAGTCATTGGCGGGGCGACAGAAAATCACCAGTGGCTCACCGATGACATTTAGCTCAGCATCCGTACGCACCCCCGCAAACTGCACTGGCCGATCCCGAGCGGGGTTGGCGCCGAACGTTTCATAATCGTGCCAATAGAATGTATCAGGCAACTTCTATAGCCTGCGCTGCGATTTTTGCCTTCCAGATCTTCGGACCTATTTCATGCACGGAGGAACCCGTGGCATCCACTGCCACAGTGACGGGCATATCTTTCACTTCAAACTCATATATAGCCTCCATTCCCATTTCAGGAAATGCAACAACCCGAGCGGCGATGATCGCCTTGGACACCAGATAGGCTGCACCGCCCACTGCCATCAGATAAACCGCGCGATGCTTTTTGATTGCCTCAACCCCCGTCGGCCCGCGCTCGGCTTTGCCAATCATGCCCAGTAGACCTGTGTGCTCAAGAATGAAATCGGTAAATTTATCCATGCGCGTCGCCGTCGTCGGACCAGCCGGCCCCATGACTTCATCACGCACAGGATCGACCGGACCAACGTAGTAGATAAATCGTCCTTTCAGGTCGACCTCCGCAGGCAGCCCCTCCCCGCTCTCTATCAGTTCTTTCATTTTCTTGTGTGCCGCATCCCGTCCGGTCAACATCTTGCCAGATAACAACAGCGTATCGCCGGGCTGCCAATGAGCAACACCCTCCCGAGTGATTGTATCCAGATTAATACGGCGTACGCTGTCTCCAGCCTCCCGGGTAATATCCGGCCAATCGTTGATATCGGGGGGAGTTTGCAGGGAGGGACCGGAACCATCCAGCACAAAATGCGCATGTCGTGTCGCCGCACAGTTAGGAATCATGGCAACCGGCAGTGACGCTGCATGCGTGGGATAGTCCTTAATTTTCACATCCATCACTGTAGTAAGACCACCAAGACCCTGGGCACCGATCCCCAGTTTATTGACTGCTTCCATAATCTCCAGGCGCAGCTCCTCTAACCGGTTAGATGGGCCTCGCTCGCGCAAATCATGGATATCGATGGGCTCCATCAGGGCCTCTTTGGCCATTAAGGCTGCCTTCTCTGCAGTGCCGCCTATGCCGATACCCAACATGCCCGGCGGGCACCAGCCCGCACCCATGGTGGGAATTGTTTTCACCACCCAATCCACAATGCTGTCGGATGGGTTTAGCATGACCAATTTAGATTTGTTCTCTGAGCCACCTCCCTTGGCCGCCACCTGCACCTCCACGGTATCGCCCTTCACTACCTCCATGTGGATCACAGCCGGGGTATTGTCTTTGGTGTTTTTACGGGCGCCTGCCGGGTCTTCCAGAATCGAGGCCCGCAGCACGTTATCCGGGTTGGTGTAGGCTCTACGGACGCCCTCGTTGACCATTTCTGACACTGACAACTCGGCGTCCCACTGCACCGACATGCCAATTTTGAGGAATACGGTGACGATGCCCGTATCCTGGCAGATGGGGCGATGGCCTTCCGCACACATCCGGGAGTTGATCAGTATCTGTGCCATCGCGTCTTTAGCAGCTGGATTCTGCTCCCGCTCATACGCTTCGTTCACTGCCTTTACAAAATCGAGAGGGTGGTAGTAGGAAATAAATTGCAAAGCATCTGAGACGCTATCGATGAAGTCGTCCTGTCGAATAACAGTCATGTTAGGGGTCCTTATAGTGCGAGGAGAACAAAGGGAGTTTTATCATACACCCCCGGTCGTCAACAGCAGGCATCGAAATCGGCCTGCTGGGCTATGCGTAAATACTCATTACGGCACCGACTGCACCCTGATGGCGGTCTGCATCTGACTCAGGCTGGTATTGACCTGCTTGCGGAAGGCGTTTATCGACGCCACCCATTCCTCATTTCCCGCCACACGCTTTTCCAGTTTGGCCAATGCCAGATTAATCTGATTGAGATTGTCCGCCACACGCTCTACCTCGGCCTGATTGGCCTTGGCGCTGGCAATAAGACGCGCAAGATCACCCGAAATACTCTTCAATTCGGCGATATCTGTTTTTAGCCTGGCGTTATCACTTGATGCTTCTTTGAGCTGCGACTGTGTACCGGCAAGTGTACTTTGCACACTTTTGATGCTGCTATCCTGGCTGGTATTAGCGGCCTCCAATTTACCCAGACGCTCCTTGGCCTCCTTCCAGACATTGTCCCAAAGCTTGCGCACTTCTTTTTCAAGCCCGGCTATTTTTCCCGCCTGGACCTCAGCACTCTGGTTCATACCTTCATCGGTATCCGACAATCTGGCCTCCAAATCAGCAATACGCATGGCGTAGTCCGCAATTTGATCATTGGCCTGCAGTAATTGTGCCTGCAACTTCCAGGCCCACACGCCTACGGCAATAGCCGCTATCAGCGAAAGCGCGATGAATACGCGGGCCAGTATATCCCTACCGCCCTCTTGGGGCGCTTGTTTTTGAGAACCGGGCTGACGACTTGCGTTGCCCTTGCTTGCCCGAGGCTTGTTACTGCCGCGCGAGGGCTGACCGTCGCGGGTCGGTATGATGGAGGGAATGTGGTCTAGATCATCATGTGGCATGAGAGAAATACGCTGTATATATCGTAAGCACGATTATACATATCGCCTACTGGATCGGAACAAAGAAAGCCGGGAAAACCCGGCTTTGGTGTGGCTGATGTCTACTTAAATGAAGGCCAGCAATAAACACATCAGTACGGTCAGAGCAATGCTGCTGTGAATCACGCCTTTGACTGTCGTCATTGGACCCTGTTTGCCAACCAGTGCATTGACTTCAAGCAGTGCCACAACAACCAGCATAACAATCAGACCAGTGCCGCCAACTGCTGTACCGTAACCTTGACCGGCATAGTGAGGACCGGCAAGCATACCCAGCAACATAGGTGCAGAGAACAGTACGTTAGTCCGTGAAGCCAGTAATGCCTTGGCACCTGCAGCAGCTTTATCGCCGCCTTCAACCAGACCCAGTGCAATTTTCTGCGCTGGCCAGATCACTGCCCAGACATTGATAAACATCAGTATGCCCATTACCGAGCCAACAATAATATAGTTGTTGAGCTGGCCATTGCTAGTGACAACGTACAGCAGGTACAGACCTGTCAGGAAGGTAAACATTGCGCCCCAACGGAACCACCAGAGTGCACTGGGAGCCAACTTTGCTTTGGCATCAGCCAATGCTTCTGGAGAAGCCACTTTAAAGTAGCCGCCCTGAACAAAGTTGAAGTAGTACAGCATTCCGATCCAAGTAATACCGAACAGGACATGCGCCCACCTGAAGGCAAAATCGATAATCATTTTTTTCTCCTATTGTTGTTTTACGGACACCTGCTGTCATTGTACAGACAAAAAAGGGGCGGAGTCCTGCTAAACACGACTCCGCTCCCTTTTTTTTTGACAGCAAAAACCCCACCAAACGGCAGGGTTTTTGTGGTTTTTAATCGACCTGATTTACATCATGCCGCCCATACCACCCATACCACCCATGCCGCCCATATCAGGCATACTGCTACCAGACTCGTCATCGGCTTCACAGATCATCACCTCAGTGGTAATCATCAAGCCAGCTACTGAGCCTGCAGCCTGAAGTGCAGTACGTGTGACTTTAGCGGGATCAAGAATACCCATCTTGATCATATCGCCGTATTCACCCGTCGCGGCATTATAACCGTAATTACCGGTGCCGTTGGATTTCACGTTGTTAAGTACCACCGAGCCTTCAGCACCAGCGTTCTCAACTATCTGACGCAGCGGAGCTTCCATAGCGCGCAGGGCCACGTTGATACCGTGAGTCTGGTCTTCGTTGTCGCCAGTCAAGCCAGTAATTTCCATCAGGGCACGAACCAGCGCAACACCGCCACCGGCTACAACACCTTCTTCAACCGCAGCACGAGTAGCGTGCAGTGCATCTTCAACGCGTGCTTTCTTCTCTTTCATTTCGATCTCGGTGGCAGCGCCAACCTTGATTACTGCAACACCACCGGCCAACTTGGCCACGCGTTCCTGCAACTTCTCACGATCATAATCTGAGGAAGTATTCTCTATCTGCACGCGAATTTCGCTAACACGTGCTTTGATTGCCTCGTGGTCTCCAGCTCCATCAATAATGGTGCTGTTGTCCTTGTCCATGGTAACGCGCTTCGCGGTTCCAAGGTGCTCCAGCGTTGCAGATTCCAGATCCAGACCAACCTCTTCAGAAATCACAGTGCCTCCGCTCAGGATAGCAATATCCTGCAGCATCGCTTTACGGCGATCACCAAATCCAGGTGCCTTACAGGCAGTCACTTTGACGATACCACGCAGGTTGTTGACAACCAGAGTGGCTAGCGCTTCACCTTCAACGTCTTCTGCAATAATAACCAGCGGCCGGGAAGCCTTGGCAACCTGCTCCAACAGAGGCAGCAACTCGCGAATATTGGAGATTTTCTTTTCGACCAACAGGATGAGCGGATCGTCGATATTAACGCTCATGCTTTCCTGATTGTTGATGAAGTAAGGAGACAGGTAACCGCGATCAAACTGCATACCTTCAACCACATCCAGCTCATTTTCCAGACCGGAACCTTCTTCAACAGTAATCACGCCTTCCTTGCCGACTTTATCCATGGCTTCAGCAATGATAGCACCCACTGCTTCGTCGCTATTGGATGAGATCGAACCGACCTGAGCGATCGCCTTGCTGTCTTCGCAAGGAATAGCTGCCGCAGAAATTTTCTCCACCGCAGCGGCAATGGCCTTGTCGATACCGCGCTTGAGATCCATGGGATTCATACCGGCAGCTACAGATTTCAGGCCTTCGTTTACGATAGCTTGTGCCAGAACTGTAGCAGTAGTCGTACCGTCACCTGCGACATCAGAAGCCTGGGAAGCGACTTCCTTGATCATCTGAGCGCCCATATTTTCAATCTTGTCTTTGAGCTGTATCTCCTTCGCTACGGACACGCCGTCTTTAGTTACGGTAGGGGCACCGAACGACTTGTCCAAAATTGCATTGCGGCCCTTGGGACCCAGTGTTGCCTTGACGGCGTCAGCCAGTATGTTCACACCTTTCAGCATGCGCTGGCGAGCGCTGGTACCGAAAATTACGTCTTTTGCCATGGTGAAAATTCCTTACGAATGAATCAATTTTAAACTCGAGAGAAGCAATGACTTCGGGGTCTTAATCGACCACTGCGAAAATCTCGCTCTCTCCCATGATGATCAGCTCTTCACCATCTATTTCGATGGTGTTGCTACCAGCGTATTGGCCGAAAACAACCGTATCGCCAACTTTCACAGCCAGAGGCCGCAGATCACCGTTCTCCAGCACCTTGCCGTCTCCGACTGCTACGATCTCACCCTGATTGGGCTTTTCTTTGGCTGAACCGGGCAGCAAGATACCTCCTGCAGTGGATTTTTCTTCTTCCTTGCGACGAACGACCACGCGGTCGTACAGCGGACGGATTTTCATTTGTGCAGCTCTCCAAAATAACAGTGTTATGTGGACCCCATACCTGGGGGTTAGAATGCTTAATTGGGGCGTGAAATCGAATTTCAAGACTCAATTAGCACTCTTTTCACGAGAGTGCTAATTCTAGTCGGGAATAGCTTACTGTCAAGTGCGAGCCAGCAGCACCCTATGCACGACAGAAATAATATTTTTTGTTTTTTTACAAGAGGTTACGATGGATTATCGCCATCAACATGTTGAAAAACCCCTTCGATAGTCTCGTGCCCCTGCGCTCCCCGCTCCGTCGTAGGGGCCACGGTCTGCGGTCCAAACACCACCCGCGCAAGACGACGTCGCAGTGGCCCCACCATCACAATGAGGGCGATGACGTCCGAAATCATTCCCGGAAACATCAACAACAGGCCTGCAAACCCCATAGCCATGTCGTCCAGGAACAACTCGGGGCCAATTATTCTCTCATCCTGCGCTTGCCGTAAACGCTCGAACATACCCCTGCCCTGCTGCTGTAAGATCGCCAGACCAATGAACAGGGTGACAAAAACGTAGGCAATAGCGGTCAGAGCGCTGGTTTTTATACCTAACTCAACCAAGGTGAAGAGCTCCAGCCATGGCAAGAGCATAATTACAAATCGCATCAAAATGGGTTCTCTGGTTTATTAAATACGGTATGGGGGCGATCCCCTATTTTTCAAGAATAGCGAATAATCGCGCCAGAGCGTCCTCGACCCAATACGCACCGTCGGCACACTAATCAGGTGTATTGTCGAGAGCTTACCCGATGACAGATTACGACCCCGGCCCCAACCAGCGCATCTGGCAGGTCGTCGCTGCAATTCCGCCGGGAAGGGTGGCAACCTATGGCGAAATAGCACAAAAAGCCGGAATGGCCCGCGCTGCCCGACGGATTGGTCACGCCTTGCGAGGACTCTCGGCCAACACGCGCATTCCCTGGCACAGAGTTGTGAACGCACGAGGGCGTATCTCACTTCCAGAGGACTCAGGCTCACACACCATCCAGCGCGACAGGTTAGAACAAGAGGGGATTTTGTTCAGTCTCAAGGGCGAAATTGACCTGCGCCGATACGGGTGGTGAACAGCTAATCGACACGTATTAGCGCTGCTCAGATACCTACCACCTGAGCCGGTGAATCTTGGAAGCCTGAGTGGGTAAGTGTCCCATGAAGTGGAAGATTTTATCCGTCATAATTTTGTCATGCCCACGAATCTCGGCGTACTCCTGCCTGAACTGCACTACTCTGGCATTACGTTCTTCCGCGCTGACGTTTGTCGTCGTTCCCCCATGCAGTTGGTGAAAGCTACCTTCACCGATAAGTTGCACTGGCGTAACGCCACTGACGTCTGCCGCTCGCTTGAAAATATCGGAATTGATCAGACCGCCACCGGGAGAAGCAAAGCGCTTGTCCGCTCCGCCCAACTCCTGAAACAAGGATCGTTTCATAAACAGGCAATTGGACTCAAACATGCGATTCAACCAGTTGATATTTTCAGCACCCGCGCGCAACGGGGTACCTATTTCATACAAGCGATACCCATCTTCTGGCCAATGGATATCCTGCAGCAACTGATCCTCGACACTCTTACTATATCCCTGGACGATCGAATCGTTCTGCGTGTCCGGGCCGAGCCAAAAGTATCGCGTAGCGACGACCGGGTTCTCGTAAGCCGCGAAGGAAGCCAGGGCCATTCGAAACACGCCCGGAGTCAATATGTGCGCTCCATCTATCATCAAGCAGGCGATATCGCCGGTAGCTTCCCCAAGTGCGACGTTAATTGCCCCCGCAGGAGAGTGCGAGGCATTCTGCATTTGAATCAGGCGCACGGGTACATCCACGTGCGCCCAAGATGCCGGTGCCAATGGCACCGGTGACCCGTTGTCTACCAGGATGACTTCGTAATCCAAATGCTCGGCGCCACGCTGATAACTGCGTGACAGGCCCAGCAAAGTTCGAGGAATTTCCCGCGCCATATTGTAGGCGATAAGAATGACTGAAAGTTTCATTGGGCTCTCATATAAGGTTCCGCCAGGACGCAAGCACCAGCATAAAAATACCTAAGCAAATATCATAATTGATGTACACATTGTTTGGCAAAAAAAAGCACCTGCCCAGCGCTCGCTGCTTTTGCCAATGGAAACTCAAGCGCGAATCGGGCACCAAACTACTTGACGAGTTTCCCAACGAGTCGCGCCCTGCGACGCTCTAACGCGGTGATATTTGAAGCGAAAGTCGGCATATGACCCATATAAATGAATGAGACATCAGCCATCAACTCGCTATGGCCTCGTATCGCCTCATACTCTGCTCGATAGCAACCCAACAGTGCGTCTCTCCTTTCTTGGTCCCCATTCGTGGTGGTACCACCGTGAAACTGATGAAAGCTGCCTTCACCAATAATCTGAACCGGCGTAACGCCAGGCCATTCTGCCGCTCGTTTAAATGTATCCAGGTTAAGCAGTCCTCCGCCAGGATAGGTGAAGCCTTCATCCACCCCACCCAGCGCTGTCAGAAGCGATTTCTTCATAAACAGGCAATTCGATTCAAATACCTTGTTGAACCACGCGAGCCGCTTGGCCCCGGAGCGTAATGGCGTGCTGATTTCGTAAAGGCGATACCCGTCCTCTGGCCATTGAATACGCTCCAGCAGTTTGTCTTCAGCAAATTTGTCATATCCTCGAGCAACGGACACTGTTTGCTCTTCAGCTCCCAGGTAGAAATATCGAATCGCAACAACTGCGTTATCAAAAGCCCGGTAGGCTGAAAGTGCCATTCTGAACACCCCCGGCGTCAAAATATGGGCGCCATCAATCATCAAGCAAACAATTTCGCCTGTCGCCTGCTCCAGCGCAATGTTTACTGCTTTTGCCGGCGAGGGTGACGCCTTTGACAGGTGAATCAGTCGAACAGGCACATCCACGTGAGCCCATGATGCTTCGTCCAGAGGAACTGGTGATCCGTTATCGATCAACAGGACTTCGTACACCAAATCTTGCGCTCCGTGCTGGTAGTCACGCGCCAAACTTTGCAGGGTACGGGGTATCTCTCGCGCCATATCATAGGCGATAAGAACGACCGATATTTTCATAGCATTATCCTATAGCTGGTCTGCCAAAACGAGATACCTCATCTCTGGGACTATGAATTCTATAATAAACACAAACTGAGCCCCGAATGGCAATGACTCTTTAACAGCCCTACCGCTCCGGGTAAAAAATATAAGGTACTCTGCCAAAAAAGGGGATCTTGAGGCCCCATTGAGCTTCCCATACAGTAGATCATCAGGGTAGAGTTATGTCACTGAATTATAGGCGGAAAAGCAAACCTC
>CAWWAG010000031.1:0-41551 GCA_963934845.1 uncultured Halioglobus sp.
TGCACTCAAGGTTTCCAATGGCCGAAAGTGATGTCGAAAGCCTGACATGGGTGCGTTGGGTACTGCCAACTTAACTGCCCCAAATAGTTAGAATCCGCACATGACTACATATAAACGGCATAGATCCCCACCCGACATCATTAGCTACGCTGTCTGGCTCTACTACCGCTTCAATCTCAGTCACAGAGATATTGAAGATCTGCTAGCCGAGCGTGGCATGACTGTATCCCGAGAAGGAATCCGCCTCTGATGCATCAAGTTTGGCCGTCTCTACGCTCGAAGGTTGAAACGAAAACACCGGGGCTATGGCGATACGTTTTACATCGATGAAGTCTTCGTAAAGATGAGCGGTAAGCAGCATTACCTATGGCAAGTAGTAGACCAGGATGGCGAGGTGGTTGATGTGTATCTCCAGGCAAGACGTGATGGCGCAGCAGCCAAGCGCTTTTTCAGGCGGCTGCTGCGATCTAGTGGCACTGAGCCCAGGAAGATCGCGACTGATAAATTACGAAGCTACAGAGTTGCTCACCGGGAGTTAATTCCAGACACGATCCACAACAATGAACGGTATGAGAATAACCGGGCCGAGCAAGCGCATGAAGTTACAAGGGTTAGAGAGCGAGGTATGTGGTGATTCAAATCGGTTAGGCAGGCTCAGAGATTTCTGGGTGCGCATGCTGTGGTCTCCAATCTCTTCAATTTGGGTCGGTACAAGGTGGGTGCTCAGCATTATCGTGATCTCAGGATGAGTGCGTTCGCTGATTGAAGTAGGGCGGTAGTTTGAGATCTGAGGATAGATTCCTGTGATCTCAAAAAGTTAACTTGTCAAAACCCTCTATAGCGTGGCTGCTATAAGTCAATCGACGTTGACTGACGTACCACGCGTTAGCTGCGAAAGCCGCTGGCTTTGCGTAGAATGGTGGCCCGAGAAACTATCGTGGTTGAGCGTTTGATGCTGTCCCCTGAGATTATTGAACAGGTCGCGGCCCTGCTGGGCAGGCCACCCCGCGGTTTGGAAGCTATTGCCGTGGCGGGGCCCGCCGGAGAGCCACGGGTTATCCGTGTGGCCTCCCTGGTGGAGGATAAACCATTCCCGACCCTGTTCTGGCTGGTCGATCCCGCGCTGTGTTATCGCATCGATCAGGTGGAAGCCACCGGGTTGATAGCGCAGTTTCAGCAGTGTATCGACGCGGACCCTGAACTGCGCCGTGGTATGCGTGAAGATCATCGCGCCCATAGTATATTGCGTGAGGCGTTTATGTCTCCCGCCCTGCGCCAGCGGCTACAAGCGCTGAATTTCAGCGGGGCGCTGGCTGGCAGAGGTATCGGGGGTATTGCTAACTTTACCCGTATTCGCTGCCTGCACACTTGGTATGGCGCCCATCTGGTGGTGCCAAATACGGTGGGTGGTATGCTTGATGACTGGTGGAGCAGGCAATCTACCTGATGGTATAGTGTGTGCCCCTGAGTATGGAATTTACTATGACTGCGAGAACCGACGATCTGCGTATACAACAGATTAACGAATTGATATCCCCACAGCAGCTGATCAAAAATGTTAGTATCAGTGATGCTGCGGCCGACACCGTCGCGCAAGCACGCGACGCCATACACCGCGTTCTCACAGGAGAGGATGACCGCTTGGTGGTGGTGGTCGGGCCCTGTTCGATACACGATCCGGTAGCGGCACTGGATTATGCGGCGTTGCTGAAACGCGCGGCAGATGAACACGAAAAGGACTTGATTGTGGTTATGCGCGTGTATTTTGAAAAACCGCGTACCACAGTCGGCTGGAAAGGATTGATAAACGATCCGGATTTGAACGACAGTTTCCAGATCAACAAAGGCCTGCACCTGGCGCGAAAGCTGTTGTTGGATCTGGCTGAAATGGGTCTGCCGTCAGGCACTGAATACCTCGATCTGATCAGCCCGCAATATCTGGCCGATCTCGTTTCGTGGGGCGCTATTGGCGCGCGCACCACAGAGAGTCAAACGCATCGCGAGCTGACATCCGGATTGTCCTGCCCGGTGGGCTTCAAAAACGCCACAGATGGAGATATCCAGGTGGCCATTGATGCCATAGGTTCGGCCTCTCAGCCGCACCATTTTCTGTCTGTTACCAAGCAGGGTCGCTCGGCGATTTTTCAGACCACGGGCAATGAGGATTGCCACATCATCCTGCGTGGAGGGAAAAGCCCCAATTACGATATGTTCTCGGTAGAGGACGCGCAGAAGATGCTGGAGAAGGCCGGCTTGCCAGCGCGCATTATGATTGACGCCAGCCACTCCAATAGCCGCAAGATACCTGCGCGCCAGGTGGATGTCGCCACGGATATCGCCACGCAGATAGCGCGGGGCAACCACAGTGTGTTCGGATTGATGCTCGAAAGTAATCTGGTAGAAGGGCGGCAGAACGTCGTTCCCGGTGAGCCATTGACCTTCGGGCAGAGCATTACCGATCCCTGTATCAGTTGGGACAACACGCTGCCGGTGCTGCAAAAGTTGGCCGAGGCCGTGCAACAGCGCCGCGCGGGCTGAACTGTTGGCGATTCGCGCGGGCTACCGCGCGTATACGAATCTGAACCGTTGCCAAGCTTGTACCGTGTGCGCTGGAGCGTTGGGCCCAACGGGGCTACTGTGTCACGCTTGAGACAATGACAAAACTATAATTCTGCGCGAGGTAGTTAGCATGTATCTGGGTTTCAGCTCCATGAACACGGCGGATGACCCCGCCCCCCACCTTCTGGCAAAAACGCTGGAGGAGGCCGGATTCGAGTCGCTGTGGTATGGCGAACACAGCCATATTCCGGTCTCGCGGCTGACGCCCTATCCCCCCGGTGGCGAGCTGCCGGAACCCTACAAAAAAATGATGGACCCCTATGTGTCGTTAATGGCCGCAGCGGCCGCTACCAGCACACTGAAACTCGGTACCGGAATTGCTCTGCTGATGGAGCGGGAGCTGCTGTCCCAAACCAAGACTATCGCCACGCTGGACCGTCTTTCCAATGGCCGCGTTGTGATTGGCTGTGGGGTTGGCTGGAATCAGGAGGAGTTCGAGAACGCGACCACGCTGCCGTTCAAGCGCCGGTATTTGGGCTTAAAGGAAACTGTGCTGGCGCAACGCGCCTTACTCACCGATGCCGAGCCAGAATTCCACGGGGAATTGATCGACTTTGATCCGGTGTGGTTTGAGCCCAAGGCTATCCGTCCGGGTGGTCCTCCCGTCACTCTGGGTGCGATGGGGCCGCTGGGCGTAAAGCACGCGGCGCAATGGGCGGACGGCTGGATGCCAGTGGACGTGGTGATGCAGGATGTCGCGCAGGATATCAAAAACTTCCGACAAATGGTCAGTGACAATGGGCGCGATCCAGAATCGGTCGAGATTACACTGGTGGTGATGTCGCCGGTCACAGCTGATCTTTTGAAATCCTACCGGGACATGGGTGTCAATCGCTGCAATATCGGCGTGGGCATGGACAACTGGGACAAGCCGGATGTCGTGATGCCGATGATAGAACAGTTCTCGAAGTTAATTCCTGAACTCTAAGTACGACGGACGCGTATGGCACTAGCACACGCAATCATGACCGCTCTGATCGATTCTGATCTGTCGGGCTATGAATTGGCTAAGGATTTTGAAACTTCTATGGGGTTTTTCTGGCACGCCTCCCACCAACAGATTTACCAGGAATTACGCAAGCTTGCAGAAAAAAGCTGGCTTAACAAGCGAGAAGTCCACCAGAGCGGCAGGCCCAACAAGATGGTTTACGGCTTGACGAAAGCGGGGCGCGATGCCCTCTCGGAGTGGGTGTACAGTGCGACCAGGACGCAGGCTGCCAAGGATGAGTTGGTCATCAAGTTGTACAATCTCAGTGCTAAAAACGCTTCACATCTGGCCTCTGAGATTTCTCTAAGGCAAAAACAGATGATGCAACTGCTCTACGTGTACGAAAAAATTCGCGTCAGGCACTACGGTGATCCGGCGTCGTTACCAACGCGCAGTAAAGGAGTCTACCTGGCGCTGACACGCGGTCTTGGCCAGGGTCAGGAATTTTTGGCGTGGTGTGACGAGGCGTTGGAGTTGATAGGAAGCGTCGATCCCGCCGCTCGTAGCTGAGCGGCTTAAGCGCTTTCGTCGCCGTGCACGACAGCTTCGTCTCCCCATATTTGTTTGAGGCGCTGGTCGCGGCCGCAATTCCACCGGTAGTATTTGTAGCGAACTGGATTTTTCAAATAGTAGTCCTGATGATTTTCCTCCACTGGCCAGAAGCTGCTGACGTCATGAATTTCGGTATATACCGTTTGATCACTGAAGCGTGCCGCTACGGCGGATTTTGATGCTTCTGCCATCGCGTGTTCAGACGCAGTAGCCGGGAAGATGGCGCTGCGGTAGCTGTCGCCTTTATCGCAGAACTGTCCGTTGTTATCGAACGGATCGATACTGAGCCAAAACAGATCCAGCAGTTGTTGGTAGTTGATGACGGTGGGATCGTAGGTCACCTCAACGGCCTCGAAGTGTCCCTGATGATTCCCCGAGTACGTCGGGTTTTGCAGGCTGCCACCCGTAAAGCCTGAGACTACGCCGGCGACGCCGGGCTGGTCCTGATAGTCGGACTCCATACACCAGAAGCAGCCCCCGGCAAAAATAGCGGTGGCAGAATCTGCCAGCGCGGCGAGCGGGCAGGTGAGAAGGACGAAAAGCAAGAGCCTTGTGCGTCGCATGAGAGCATCCGTGGTTGTTTCGAGTGTAGGTGTAGACATTTATTAGTCCTGGTAGTTCATCGCTGTTGGAATAAACCATAAAAGATATAAAAAATGGTTTAAGTGGTTTATTTATGTGTTTCATATTAGGTCTTTTTCTCCTATCTGGAGAAAACGCCACTTTTTGGTCGCCTCTTCCGTCCCCTCCAGTCGTTCTACTCTGGCGACAACTAGGATATAACCTAAAAGAATGAGGTTAAAAAAATGGACCGTATTATAGTTATAGCACTGTTGCTACTGGCACCCCAGTTGGCCTCGGCGCGCGTGTACATGTGTGTGGATCACGCAACGGGTGAAACCAGCTTTACGGATAAAGCGTGTGAGACGGTGAATTCGCGAGCGGAAGTGCGGGTGGATCCGTCTAACCCGGACTCCGGCAGTCACTATGCTGCACCCGCCAAGCAAAAGACGTGGCGCAGTCAGGCGCAAACACGAAAAACCGGCAAGGATTACAACGCCGAGCGTCGCAGTATTTACGAGAAATCGACCACTGCCAGTACCCAATAATTTGTCATGACGCTATTTTCACTCTGACTTTTGACGGCTTACCTAAACCTCCGGTAGTGGAGTCCCCTTGACGCCAGAACGTTTGGCATTGAAGTTGTTGATCAATGCCTGGTAGAGGTCAGAGGTTAGTGCCGGGCAAATTGCCACTGCGCAGTCCTGAGCTCGATACGGTAAGAGAGACGCCATGGAACTTCGACAATTACTCAAAGACCGCCGCTTCGAGCGCTTGGTGGTCGATGTGTTCGTCACTCTTGATGTCTGCACTGAAATACCTATACGGGTGATCGTTGGCTTCTATCAATTCACCGGAGATACCGAACGGATCTTTGATAGGCGCAATGGCCGCTTCTTTATCCTGGTTGTCGGGGTAACGGTCGAGAATCGATTAACGTAATGTTTCCTGATGAGGGAAAATATCCGTCTGTGTGAATCCTTTTCGTTCGCGTTTATAAGCTATGGCGGAGCCGAGAACGGGTGTTTGCTAGTGTAGTCTTCTCTTGTTTCCCCCCCGTGCAAGGTAGATGGTCAGTAAGCCCCCTATGATGACCAGTACGCTACCGAGCACTGACCAGCCGTCCGGTATCTGCCCCCAAAATAACCAACCCCAAAATCCAGCCAACACTACCGCGTAATAATTGATCGGTGCGATAGCCGCCGTCGGCGCCATACCGTAGGCGCGCGTGTACAATTCCAGCGTCCAGTAAATTGCCGCGCCGATATAGATCATCGCCAGCCAGTCCAGCACTGCGAGGCCGCTAAAGTCATTCACTGAAAAGGGCAGCACGCAGGCCAGCGATAGCACACAGTAGTAAAACAGAATTCGTATGGTCGGTTCTGTCGCCGCGAGTTTGCGCGTCGCGACCATGGAGATGGCCAGCATCAGCGCCGATAAAAAGCCGCCGACATGCCACCAGCCAAGCCCTGCGGGCGTGGGTCGCAGGATAATGGCGATCCCTGCAAACCCAATGAGCAGCGGCAACCAGGCATCTTTGGCAATGGTCTCCCGACTCCATAGCCACAACACCAGCGGTACCGTCAGCGGTGCGCTCTGACGTAGCATCATGGCATCCACCATCGGAATATTATGCAGGGCTGCGTAGAACAGGTAGAAGCCCATTACGCCAGCCAGTCCGCGTATCAGGTGCAAACCCACTCGCTCCGAGCGCAGGTCGTGCAGGCCTTTCCGCAGTATGCGCGGAAGACACAGCAGCGTGGCTACTACATATTGTACGGTGATAATCGCCTCGATGGCGACTTGGTCGGCGACATATTTGGTGGCCGCCGCTGCCGTGCTTCCCAGCAGCACCATTAATACGGAGAGAAAGATCGCATGGCGTATGGCATGCCGTTCAGTCGTCATGAGGTACAACTCGAAAAAGCGCCATTGTAGTTGAGAGGCGTCGTTTGCGGTACACGTATTGGACAGTGCCAGGTTTGCGATTTTCACGTCCCGAGGATGCCACACGGACTCTCCTGCTCAAGCCATCGGACTGCAGGTGACTCAGCGTGGCTGTTTGCGCAGTGCCTTGACGATGGCAAGCTTTTGTGAAGAGCGTAGCGTCCAGACCTAGCAGATTTCGCCTTTCGGGTTGAGGCGAGCAGTAAAGATCATATCGCTGTCATCCCTGGCTATTGACGGTCAGTAATTCCAGTTCGACCAGCGCAGCCGGTTGTTTGCTGGCGATTTACGTGAACACCTGGGCCACTCGAGCGGGGCCCTCCGGCGAGGCATCCTGCACGTGTTGACGCGTCAATAATTTGATCATGTATTTGTCATCCAGTCTGGTTTATCTTATAGACGAGATAGCCAATGATTGTGTGATAGTGCGGTCAGAATTTTTCGTAATCGACGGCGTGATATTGGTTGTATTACGACAATTTGATTTTATGAGGCAATTACCATGCGACGAATAAGTTTGGCAGATTCCGCGTTCCTGTTAGCCGAAAAACGGGAAACCCCTATGCATGTGGGCGGCGTGGCCTTGTACACCTTGCCCGAGGGCGTGAGCGCCCAGGAATTCGTCGGCCAGCTGTCTCTGGTCGGACTGGCAGCCGAGGATTTCCGCGAACCCTTTGGCGAATTCGTCGTCACTGGGTGGGCCGGTGCGCTGGGTCCGATGTACTGGGAGAAGGATAAGAATATTGATATTGATTATCACGTGCGCCATTCCGCACTTCCTCGCCCCGGTCGCTATCGCGAACTGTTTGCGCTGGTATCCCGCCTGCACAGTACCCTGCTGGATCGCAATCGCCCGCTATGGGAAATTCACCTGATAGAGGGCCTACAGAACAATCAATTTGCGGTGTACTCGAAAATGCACCACTCCGCGATTGACGGTGTGGCGTCCATGCAGTTGATGCAGGGTGTGTCTTCGACCGACCCCAACTTCAGGGCCGCTGATTTACCGATCTCAATGAAGGCCTATGAGCGACACCTGGCCGCCGTTGGTGCAAGAAAAGCACGACATATGGTGCCCGATGAGCCTGAATTGCGCGCTGTAGCTGATGCTCTGAAACAGCAATTTGATAGCACCACACATGTGTTGGGGTCATTGCGCCGTTTTGGTGGTGCCTTTTTTGGGCGCAGCGGAAACCTTGCCGTGCCCTGGCACAACGTACCGCGCACATCGATCAACACGCGGGTAGATGGCGCGAGACGGTTCGTTGCCCAATCGTGGGAGTTCGATCGTATTCAAGCAGTCTGCAAGGCGATAGACGGCACGGTGAATGATGTGGTGCTGGCGATGTGCTCCGGCGCGTTGCGACGCTACCTGACAGGACACCACGAGTTGCCGGCGCATTCACTCAAGGCTATGGCGCCGGTCTCGCTGCGGGAAAAAGGTGATTTTAGTGCCGGCAATGCCGTGGGATTTATAACGGCCGATCTTGCGACCAATATTGCCGACCCGGAGCGGCGTCTGAGAGCCATTCAGGAATCGATGCGCGCGGGCAAGGATTTACTCAAGGGTATGAGTAAGCGCGAGGCGATGATATTCATGCAGTTAACGCAAATGCCGGCATTGCTGACAACCATGCTGGGTCTGGCGGCGCAGTTTCCAGCGTTCAGTACGGTAATCTCCAATGTGCCGGGCCCGCGTGAGCAGTTGTTCTGGAATGGCGCGAGAATGGATGGGATTTATCCCGCGTCGATTGTGTTTGATGGCTTTGCGATGAATATCACGCTGGTGAGCTACGCCAAGAGTCTGGATTTTGGCATTATCGCCTGCCGTCGCTCCCTGCCAGAAATTCAGCGCATGATCGATTATCTGGAGGAGGCGCTGGTGGAACTGGAGGAGGTCTGCGGATTGCAATCTGCCAAGCCAAAGAAGCCAGTTGCGAAGAAGCCTGCGGCGAAGAAATCGGTAGCGGGGAAGAAGAAGGTCGTTGCGAAGAAATCTTCAACCAGAAAGTTGGTGGAAAAAAAAGCGGCTATAAAAAGCGCTTCGACGGCCTGGAAATCGACAGCGAAGGCCAAGGTAAAACCCAAGGCTAAAGCCAAACCCAAACCCAAACCCAAACCCAAGATAAGGTCCAAGGCCAAACGCAAGGTCCAGCCGAAGCGGCAAGGGGGATCAAAGTAAGGTGACAGTGCCGGGAGCTGTTGCAGCAGTATGCGTATTTTTTCGAGTAATGCAGGGGCATGATGCGCTTCGATCTCTGGAAGGAAAATGGCAAACTCATCACCATCAACACGAGCAAGGACATCCGTTGATCGAAGTGTATCGGTAAGGAGATTGGCGATATTGCACAGAAGTTTGTCGCCACGGCCTTGTCTCATGCTGTCGTTAACCTGTTTACAATTGTCCAGATCGATAAACGCCAGTGCCGCAGGTCGCTTGCTGTGGTGGCACAGCGTAAGTTCTACGCCTGCTATTTGATAAAGTACAAAGTCCAACACCCCGCTCACCATTCAGGTCAGGAAACGCTACTCCGTGGCGACCAAGGGCGCACCAAAATACTTTTTCGACAACGACGCATTCAAAACGCATTTTATGAATGCGCTTTCGATATTGTTTCCCAAAGGGGAACGCGTCTTCATTGGCACCTGCCACCACAGCTCAGCCTATCTGCAATTCGATCGTCACGATAGATGTGGTATAAGACTCTTGCGCAAGCATTATTACTCACTCACATGAACCTACCGCAAGCTGGATCACCATGGATAGCCTGATCATTCTAGTCGCCTTCGGCTGTGGATTTGCCGCACGGCAAATCGGACAACCGCCACTTGTTGGCTACCTGGTCGCCGGGTTTGGTTTGGGGCTGTCGGGTTTTGAATCATCCTCCTTCATCGAGTCTATTGCCAATATTGGCATCTCGCTGATGTTATTCATTATCGGGCTCAAGCTGGATCTGGCCAGCCTGCTGCGGCCAGAGATCTATCGTTCTACCTTCGAGCACACTGCAAGCTTTGGGCTGGTGACGTTCGGTTTTTTGCTGGTTCTGGGCGTGCTGGGCTTGCCGATGGTGACGGACATCACTCTGCAGCATGCCGCACTGGTGGCGTTTGCTCTCAGCTTCAGTTCGACGGTTTGTGCGGTTGCGATTTTGGAGGATCGCGGCGAGTTTCGGGTGCGTCACGGTCAAATTGCGGTGGGCATTCTGATTGTCCAGGATATTGTCGCGGTGCTGTTCCTCACCGCGTCCACCGGCAAGATTCCCTCGGAGTGGGCCCTGCTGCTGCCGTTGTTGTTTTTCGTGCGTCCGCTGGCCAGCTATGTCCTGCGCGCCAGCGGTCACGATGAAGTACTGATTCTGGCGGGTATCATTATCACCTTTGCCGGGAGCTCCCTGTTTGAAGTGGTGGGCATGAAAGCCGATTTGGGCGCGCTGGTGATGGGCATGCTGCTCAGCGGAGACAAGAAAGCGGGCGAGCTGAGCAAGTCGATGATGAGTTTTAAGGATATATTTCTCATCGGATTTTTCCTGAATATTGGGCTCGCGGTGGAACCTTCCCTGGGTATGCTGGGTATTGCGCTGATCCTGTGTCTTCTCCTGCCGTTAAAAGGCGCGGCCTTCTTTTTCCTTATCGCGCGCCATAAACTGCGCGTCAGAACGGCCCTGCTGGCAGCGCTGGCGCTTACACAGTTCAGTGAGTTTGGCTTGATTGTCGGGGCGCTTAGCGTGAAGAAGGGCTGGCTCACCGAGGACTGGATGGCAATATTGGCGCTGGCGGTGGCACTCTCGTTTGTGTTTTCCACACTGCTTAATGGCCGCTCACGCAGCCTGTATAGTGCTTTCAAGGAGACACTCAGGCGATTCGAGTCGGTGGCCGCGTTCGAGGATAATCCTGAAAGTCCCGCCAGAAATGTGGAGGTACTCATTATTGGCATGGGTCGGGTGGGCTCCGGGGCCTACGATACGATCGAATCGCAATACAACTTACGGGTGTGTGGCGTGGATACCGATAGAACGAAAATGAATCAGCACAATGCGGCCGGTCGACGCGTTATTTACGGCGATGCCGAGGATGCAGATTTTTGGGAGGGCCTGCAGTCGACCGATTACAGATTGGTGATGTTTACTATGCCCTCACTGTCGGAAACGGTAGATGCCGTGCAACAGCTGCGCAACTCCGGCTACACTGGCAAAGTGGCCGCTGTGGCCAAATACGAGGACGAGCAAGCTCGTATGAGGGCCGCCGGGGCTGACGTCGTCTTCAATTATTATGCGGAGGCGGGTGCTGGTTTTGCCGAGCACGCACTCTCTAATATGCTGGACATCCTCCCTGCCAAGCCTGCGCGCACCGCTGTATAGCCTCGCCGACAGGGTATATGGCTGGATATTGATGGTAGTTATAACGAGCCAACTTCACCGCTGCTCACTGTCGACATAGCATTGCCGCCAGCGCTTGGGCATAATACTCGCAGATTAAAACGCACAGTCCACCGGCTCGCGATAGCATGTACTACCAATACTTTGGATTGACAGAAGCACCTTTCTCCATCGCGGTGAATCCCCGCTACCTGTTCATGAGTGCCCGTCACCGGGACGCTCTGGCGCACCTGCTCTATGGGGTGGGCACCGGCGGTGGCTTTATTTTGCTGACCGGCGAGGTCGGCACTGGCAAGACCACCATCAACCGCTGCCTGCTGGAGCAATTGCCTACCGACACAGATGTGGCGATTATTCTCAATCCGGCGCTGAACGCCATCGAGCTGTTGGGCAGTGTCTGCGATGAGTTGCGTATTGAATACAATCACGATAAGCACACTCTCAAAACGCTGACGGATGAGCTGCACCGGTTTTTACTCGAGAATCACGCTCGCGGGCGCAAGACCGTCCTGCTGATCGACGAGGCGCAACACCTGGATTTCGATGTGTTGGAACAGATCAGGTTGCTCACTAATCTGGAGACCAACAACGAGAAACTGTTGCAGATCATCCTGATTGGGCAGCCAGAGCTCGCACAGATGTTAGCGCGTCCGGAGCTGCGCCAGTTGAATCAGCGCATTACCGCGCGCTACAACCTGGACCCTCTCAACCTCGATGAAACCAGTGCCTACATCCAGCACCGGTTGCAGGTGGCGGGCATGAGCCCCGAGCGCGTAGTTTTTAGACCCTCTGTGGTACGCAGCATTTACAAGGTGACGCGAGGTATCCCTCGCGTCATTAATGTATTGTGCGACCGGATGCTACTGGGTGCCTACGGCCGTAATACCTCGCATGTGGACCAGGACATGCTGAGACTGGCGGTAAAAGAGGTGCTGGGAGAGCAGCAAGCGGATACCACCCTATGGCGTTGGCTTGCCGTGGTGCTCGCCGTGCTGCTGCTGGTGTGGGCTGGCGGGTGGGCGTTGGGTAAATACGCCGCGCTGCCCGAGCCAGAGGCCGCCAGAGAGGAAAGTACGGCGATGCCGCCCGCAGTTATCGAAGAGCAGGTCCTGGCGCCGCGCGCGGTTACGGCACCACTGGCTCCTGCGGCATCGGCCGCGTTAACGGACGCAGGTGTGTCGCCCGCGCCAGCGGCCTCGTCTGTTTCCAGCATTGCTATCCAGCCAGAGACAATCAATGTTATAGATGCCATGCAACCGCCCGGTGATGCCCTCGCGCGGTTGTGGGCGCTTAATTCAGATCAGCCAGTGCCGCCATTTCCCTGTTCGGTTGGCGCGCAACAGGGGCTGGCCTGCCTGGAAGGCGAGGTTTGGACCTGGGATGAGTTGGCCGCGTTCGACAGGCCATTGTCGTTGGAGACGATTACCCCGGAGCGTTTTTCTGCCGAGGTATTGCTGGTTGGCATCGAGGGGCCCCGTGCCTGGGTGGTGACTGCGGCGGGTGTGGCGCAGATGAGCCTGGCTGAGTTGGCACCTAACTGGACAGGCCGCTATCGGTTTATGTGGCGTCCACCTGAAAATTTCGGCAAATCGCTGGTGGCGGGCGATGATAGCGCGGTAGTGGCAGCGGTGGCGCAGCTCTTTGCGCGACTCGATAAACAACCTCAACCACTCGCTGGCCGTTATTTTAACCGTGCACTGGAACAACGAGTGCGCCTGTTTCAGCAGCAGAACGCCTTGGCCGACGATGGTGTGGTCGGGGTGCAGACGCTGCTTAAGCTTAATAAACAACTGGGTATTGATGTGACAGCAGAACAGGCGCGCCAGAAACTGCAGCTCGGATCAACGCAGCAGGCGACTGAATGACGCAGAACCACTTATTGCCTATCCTCCGAGAGACCTGCCTGTGTCGCTGATTCTGGATGCTCTACATCGCTCCCGTGAGGATGCGAATCCTGTCCCGGGGTTGACAACGCATCACCGGGTAGAGGAGGTGGCCGTTAATCGGCGACAATATGTGCTGTGGGTGGCGCTTTCGGTGGCAGTCGTTCTTATTGCCTGGCTCTTTATGGAGCGTTATAGCGCCCCGCAACTCGCTCGCGAAACGGCTGAGATCCTGGAAGTAGCAGAGCAAGTGACGCCTCCGATAGCAGACAGTGCGCCAGCAGTAGCAGAAATCGTTCGTGCTGTGCCAACCGCTCAGGAGCCGACAGTAATAGAGTCGATCCGCGTTGCGGAAGCATTGCCGCCGCTTGCGGAGGAGGTGTCCACCGAGATTGACTCGCAGAGCGTCAGCGCTGTAGCAGCGTCTCAAGAACAACTACCAGCGCCTGCGCTACCGGCAAATGACGCCGTGGCAGAGCTCTACCAGAACCCCGGTCTGGCCGAGGGGCCGGTGGTAAGAAAACCGCAGCGACAACCCGATGCACGATCAGCCAGTGGCACGAAACCGAGGGATGAGCCCATCGATGTCGACAAGCTTATTAAGTTGGCGCAGGCGGAAGCTAAAAACAGGGGTGTGGAGGATCACTCCGTGCCGTTCCTGATCGACTTGTCGCAGCAAATTAAGGACACAGTTCCTACTATTCACTACCTGCGCCATGACTATTCCAGCGACGCATCACGCTCTACTGTCGTGCTGAACAGCAAGACATTGAGCGTGGGTGGTACTCCTGCAATGGGCATGAAGGTAGAGGAAATACTGCCGGATTCTGTGATCCTGAACTACCAGGGTACACAGTTTCGGTTGCGGGCGCTCAACAGCTGGATTAACCTCTAACTTTTGGATGCGCCTATTTAAAGCCCAAGGTAATCTCGAGTGATCGTGAATATCTGCGGCTGCTGAATGAACGGCGGTATCAGTCCCACCCCCTCGCTATTGCTGAACAGCGGCACCGCCGCGCCAGTGTGTTCCTCCATTACGAAATTGTTGGTGGCGTAGTTGACGGCCATCAGGCCGCCCTCGGGCGTCCTGATTCGGGCCAGCTTGCCGGGTGTGTAGACCGGGATAGGGAAGGCCGCGAACAGGCTTTCATAGGGGACGAGCTGCGCCGCCTGGGAGTGGTCTGCAGTCACCATGATCAGCGTGTGCGGGTGAGTCCTGGCAAAGGCCAGAGCGCTGTTCAGTGCCTCTTCGAGCTGTTCCAGTTCTCCGATTGAGCCGCAGGGCTTACGCTCGTGTGACTGTTTGTCGATGGACGCGGATTCAATCATCAAAAAGAAGCCTTTGTCGTTGTCGTTGCCAAGGTGTGCCAGTGCCGCCTCCGTCATCTGTCGCAATGTGGGTACGCTGCTGAAGGCCGGGTTGGGTACGCATGTCATGGGGGCGGGGAGTGTGACGCTTCCCAGATAGGGGTGCAGCTGATTGAGCCAGCTGCGCTTGGGGTCTTCCGCTGCGCGTCCATTTTCGCCCTGTAGACGCACCGGCATGGTGCCCGCTGCAAACAGCCCCAGCAGCTTTTTATCTGGCGCGGCCTGTGCCAATTCGGCGGCGTTGGTCACCACTTGGTAGCCATTGCGTCGTGCCAGATCCAGGGTGCTTATCGTTTCACCTTCCGCGATGGGGGTAAAGTGGGCGCTGCCGCCGCCTAGTATGACGTCCACTGCAGACTCGGCCAGTTGTTCTGCGATTGAGCCGTTGCCGCCATTTGCCTTGAGGTCAGTTTTACATTCACCCAGCGAAATGTCGTGGTACCTGATGTCCTCCATGGTGGCGGAATCCTCACACAGGCGCAGGCTGATATGCGCGGCAAATGCGGCGGGCGTGGCATCGGTGACACTGGCGGTGCTGACTATGCCGGTGCGCAGGCCAGCGGCGCTAGCCAGCTCGGCGATGGTGGTAAGGTCCCGGTCGACACCGGCGCTGGTGCTAATGCGGCCTCTGCTGGTGATTGTCCCGGTGGCCATGCTACTCGCGGTATTGGCCGAATCTGCGACGTACAGGGGCTTGCCCTCTGCATTGTCCTGCGTGGTTTGAATCTGTACCGCTGAACGCAGTGGCATCTGGTCGAGCAGCAGCTGTCCGGCCGCGCCGCGCAGGTAGTTGCGCGCGATGGTGATCTGCTGCTCATCCATGCCGTCGCCGATAATCAGGATAACCTGTCGGGGTTGCGCGGTCGGGATAGGGTCGCGTTGCGGTGCTGTGTTGTCTTGCGCCAGAGTCCCGGCGCCTGGCAGTAGCAGGCTGGCCAGCAAACAGTATGTCCTGAAATTCATACGATAAACCTATTCTGTTAGAGCGATAAAAGCAGTTTGAAACCGCGTCAATCAGGATGATACACGACAAAATCAGACCTCGCCCGGTGAGTGACTGAGTCCACGTCGACGTCTGCGATCGCGCGCTACCCCGTTTTTGCTGTACGAGACAGTTAACCTTTTCACCACACTGTGGCAGGATACGAGTTCCGCCGATAACGCATACGTAATCGGGCAATGTAATTGTGAGGAAACAACATGAAGATGATGACCGCAATCATCAAGCCATTCAAACTTGATGACGTCAGAGATGCACTGCAACAGATAGGTATCATGGGGATGACTGTGGAAGAGGTGAAGGGCTATGGCCGCCAGAAAGGCCATACCGAGCTCTACCGCGGCGCTGAATATCTGGTCGAATTCCAGCCCAAAGTAAAGATACAGATCGGCATACCCGATCACCAGGTCGAAGCCGCTATTGAGGTTATTTGTAATGCCGCCAGTACCGGTAAGATAGGCGACGGCAAAATATTTGTGAGTCCATTAGAGCAGAGTGTTCGCATCCGCACTGGTGAAACCGGAGAGGAGGCCCTGTGATCATCTTTCCATCTCTGAATAAACTTCAAGTAAATGTGTTGACGTTCACACTGCTACTGTTGGCCTCGGCCAGTAGCAGAGCAGATGAACTGAACGGCGCGGACACAGCGTGGATACTGACCTCTACAGCGCTGGTGTTGTTTATGACAATTCCAGGGTTGTCGCTGTTTTACGCGGGCCTGCTGCGGGTCAAAAACGTATTGTCTGTTCTCATGCAGTGCTTTGCTCTGACGTGTCTCATGTCGGTTTTGTGGTTTGCGGTGGGCTACACCATGGCCTTCGGCAGTGAAGGCGTCGAGCAGGGGCCTTTTCTCGGTGATTTCGGCAATGTCTTTTTCTCCTCCATTACGATAGATTCGATGAGTGGCACTATCCCTACCACGCTGTTTGCGACCTTCCAGATGACCTTCGCGATTATAACGCCCGCATTGATCGTGGGTGCATTTGCCGAGCGGATGCGGTTTTCGGCCATGCTGATATTTAGTTCGATCTGGTTACTGGTGGTGTACGCGCCGGTTTGTCACTGGGTGTGGGGCGGCGGCTGGCTGGGTGCGATGGGTCTGCAGGACTTTGCCGGGGGCACGGTGGTGCACATCACAGCGGGCGTGGCGGCGTTGGTTGCGGCATTGGTGATGGGCCCACGCAAAGGGTTTGGAACAGTGCCTATGGCGCCACACAACCTTATGATCACGGTTGCCGGGGCCGGTATGTTGTGGGTCGGCTGGTTCGGTTTTAACGGCGGTTCGGCACTGGGCGCCAACAATATGGCGGCAATGGCGATACTGGTCACACATTTATCTGCCGCGTGTGGTGCACTCGCCTGGATGACGATGGAATGGGTGCGCCACGGCAAGCCCTCAGTCCTGGGTATGGTGACCGGCATGGTGGCGGGCCTCGGTACGATCACGCCAGCGTCGGGCTCAGTCGGTCCCGCTGCGGCGGTTGTCATTGGCCTGAGCGCTGGTGTTGTCTGCTATTTTGCAACCAACCTGCTGCGCAACGTGCTCAGGGTCGATGACAGTCTGGATGTCTTCCCAGTGCACGGTGTCGGCGGCCTATTAGGAACACTGCTGGCCGGCATCTTCTGCTCGACCCAGCTCGGTGTCTTCAGCGGCAACGGCTTCTCCGACGGCATCGACAGCATTGGCGGTCAATTTACAGTGCAGGCGACCGGCGTTGTCGTGACGTTTGTCTACGCTGCTGTAATGAGCTATATCATTCTCAAGTTGGTCAATATGATGGTTGGACTGCGGGTCGACGCAGACGAGGAAAACCAAGGCCTCGATCTGGCGCTGCACGACGAGCGCGGCTACGATTTGTAGGCAGTGTGTACGCAAAATAAAGGCCACTTCCGGTGGCCTTTATTTTGTAGGGGTAGAGTATTATGAATTGGCAACACCGTCATACCACCATTAACGGCATCCAGACACATTACGTGGAGCAGGGGGAGGGTATGCCCGTGGTGTTATGCCATGGCTTTCCCCACCTGTGGTTCAGCTGGCACCGACAAATCAGCGCGCTGGCCGCGGCCGGCTACCGGGTGATCGCTCCCGATATGCGCGGTATGGGGCAGACCGAGGCGCCCGCTGACCTCGCCGCCTATGACATTGACCACATCACTGGCGATTTGCTGGGACTGCTCGATCATATCGGCGTGGAGCGCGCCGTGTTTGCCGGTCTGGATTTCGGCGCCTTCGCCATTTACGATCTGGCGCTGCGGCATCCCGAGCGCGTGATCGCGGTAATCGGGCTGCAAAACCCGGCGGCGCCACACAACCCTGAGGAGTCGCCGCTCACCGAGTACCGGCGCATCGCGCAGGCGCACTTTCTTCATATCGAGTATTTTCGTGTGCCGCCGCGCGCGGATGAAGAGCTGGCCGACCAGCCGCGACGCTTTCTGCACAAGGTGTTTCACACCTTAAGCGGCGCGGGAAACTATTTCGATGTATTCAAGTATCCACCGGGAACGTCATATATTGATGCTATGGCAGAGCCGCCGCCACTGCCGTGGTCGTGGCTGTCTGAACTGGAGCTGGAATTTTTTGTCAGTGAGTACAGTCGCAGCGGTTTCACAGGCGGCCTCAACTGGTACCGTTCCTTCGATCTGAAGTGGGCGCAGCGTAAGCCGTATGAGGGCGTGCAGAGCACGGTGCCCGCCTACTTTCTGGGCAGTGAGCACGATGTGGACCTGGAGGGGTTTCACGGGGATGATCCGATCAGCTTGATGCGCGCGATTTTTCCCGATCTGCGCGACGTGCGCATGATTCCCGGGGCCGGTCACATGGTGCAGTTGGAAGCGTCCGCAGCGGTCAACGCCATCCTGCTCGATTATCTTCGCGATATACAGGAACGGGCCTGACCGCGCTGCTCGGCGGGTGCTTGAAAGGCTCAGCTTATCTTCAGTTTCAGTCCGAGCTTTCCCAGCACTTGCTTTTCCTCTCCCAACTCCCGTTCGGTGAGCGGGTGATCATCCAGCCAGCCCTCGGGGAACGCCAGGGTCAGAGACTGCTCGTCGGCACAAATAGAGAAATCGGGTAACTGCTCCAGTACTTCAACGTGCTTGAAACAGCCCGCCAGTCGAATAATTGCCAGCATATACAGTATCCTCAGTAGCTCTGTCTCGGCAATGTCGGCAAAGAAATCGGGCTTTAGCTTGCCCCGTTGTCCCAGTGCCAGTACCGCGAGAACTTCCTGCTCCTCTTGTGAGAATCCAGGTAAATCTGCGTTGCGCAATACGTAGGCCGAATGGCGGTTGAAATGTTTGTGTGCAATCGCCATGCCGATTTCGTGGGTGCGGGTGAGCCAGTGCAAAAAGTCCCAGTCGTAGGGCGTTAATTGCCAACTCTTCCGCGTGGCCATATAAAAAGTGCGCGCTCTGCGCTCGAAAATGTCAGCAGTTTCGGCATCGACGGCGTAGCGCTGCATGAGCGCGTTGACCGTGCGTTCTCGCACATCCTCGTGGCTGAGTCGACCCATCAGATCGTAGATCACGCCTTCGCGCAGGGCGCCCCCGGAAGTGCGCATATGATCGATACCCAGCACATCGAACAAAGCGCTGGCAATGGCAAGGCCGGGCAGGATGACGCCGCGCCGCGGTGCTGTCAGGCCGTCCAGCTGAATCTCCTCCATCGATTTGAATTTGAGCAGGCGTTTCTCCAGTGCGGTCAGGCCGCGTCTGGAAATGCCGCCCTCTTCCCAGCCGTTTTGCGTCAGGATTGTTTCGAGCGCCTGCAGCGTGCCCGATGAGCCCACACACTCTTCCCAGCGTTTAGAACCGAAGCGGTGGCGAATGGGGTAGATTTGCTCGCGCGCCTTTTCGTAGGCTCTGCGGTAGTTTCCGCGGCTGATCCTTCCGTCTGGAAAAAAGGCATGTCCAAAGGATACGCAACCCATCTGGAGGCTCTCGAGGAACTGTGGTTCGAAACGTTGGCCGACAATGCACTCTGTACTGCCGCCGCCGATATCGATCACCAGTCGTGACTGCGCGTCATCGGCCAGTGAGTGCGCGACGCCCAGATAGACCAGCCTGGCTTCCTCAAGACCGTAGATGACATCCACCCGGCTACCGAGGATACGTTTGGCGGGTACGGTGAAGGCGCGACGATTTTTCGCCAGCCGCAACGCATGCGTGCCGACCACACGCACGCGCTCCGGCCCAACACTTTCCAGCAGTTGTGCGAAGCGCGAGAGGCAGTCGAGACCGCGCTGAATGGCCTCCTCGCTGAGCATATCGTTTTCCAGCCCTGCACCGAGTTGCACTTTTTCGGCCAACGCTTCCACCGTACGCATTTCACCGTGCTCGATTTTCACGATGGTGAGGTGAAATGAATTACTGCCAAGGTCTATGGCAGCTAGCTGACTACCGTCCGGGAGTGCTTCCTGACTATCTACATCCAAGGGCTAACGATTCCATCTATGAGTAAGCATAGAGCCAATGGTAAAGCATTCTGGCTGTGCACGCACATGTGGTGCTCGCCTATTCAGCCGGTGGGCGGTACCAGATGGGGGAGGTCCAGGCGCGCTCCTGAATCTGCCAGGGTAGATTGAGATCGGTACAGCTGGGCGGTCGTTCTACCTCGGGGAGTGTCAGGCAGTCGTAGTGACTCCAGCGACAGCTTGGGTTTTCCAGTACCCGTGCGTAGTACACAGCAGCGAGCTGTGGAGCAAAGTCCGGGTCCTGCCAGCTCCCGCACAACTGGGAAAACCCCCTGCCTGAAACACCACAGGTTTGGGGGTCTACGCTGGCGTCTCCCGCCGGTGCACCGGCGATATCATAGACGGCCTGCTGTGTTTTTCCGTCGCTATCGATCCAGCCCTTGATGATTTGAATGCGCTGTAACAGGTTGCCGCCATCACGCGGGTCGCGGCTGGCCGAGGCGACAAAAACAGGGCTGTGCTGCACGCCAGTAGGCGCGGCAGGTAAGTCAGCACCCATCGGGACGCCATCACGATAGGCGTCCGCCAGGTATTCGCTGCTCTGGCAGACGTTGTTATCCAGTTTCCAGCCAGCGAAGAAGCGCGGTTCGATACGCGGTCCACTGGTGCCGAAGGTTTCACGCCGCTGCATCGATTCAAATAACGCGTTACGGCTATTTTCTTGCGCATAGATACCGCCGATACCGCCGGGGTTGTACCGCACAGGTGAGCCGGTAGCGACATCACCGGGTACCTCTATCTTGCTGATAAGACGATCCTGCAGATTGCGATCATTGCCGTGGGATCCCTGGTATCCTTTTTCGGTCACCGCGGCGGGCGCGCCAATATGGGTGTCGGTGGAGGCGACGATGCCAAATTTAAAGGGATTGACGCCTAGCTTGTTTTCTTCCTTAAGCCCGGCGGTCAGTGCATAGCGCACAAAACTGTAACGCGAAACACAACCCTTTAGCATCATGCCGCCACTACTGACGTCCTCGCCGCAATCCTCGATTACCTCGCTGGCGGGGCGCAATTTTTCAAAATCACAGAACTCGTCGGTATCGCCCAATACGCTGACGATACCGTTGCGACATTCGGAATCGCCCTTGACCTGCATGATTTCTGCCAGCGGTTCCAGTCGCGCTCGCAGGGCGGCCTGCTCCTGCTGTTGCTGCAGGGGTATGTCCCGATTGCTATAGGGATACCACATGCGGCCGCTGCTCCAGTTGCTGTTGTGGGGAATAGCCAGTACGTCGCAGTGCGCATTGCCGGCGATACAGGTGGTGTCCAACCACTGCCACAGCAGTTCGGGCGTCGGCGCATCCTTGGCACTGAGGGCGGCCTGGGGCACGGTGCTCGATTTGAAGATCACATTGCGGTGCAAATTGGAGGCCTCTTCTGCCAGCGTGTACTCGTAGGCGTGAAATGTGGTGAACGCACAGTCGGCGCTGTGATCATGGAAGGCCTCGGTGCTGAGCTGGTTTTCCTGCCAGACCGCAATCGCTTTGTCGCGGCACAGTGAGCCATCGGCACCGCAGATCCGGGTGGAGCGGTCCTGACCGAAGATGGCGAAACTCGCCAGTCGCACCAGCGACTGTAACCTCTGATCCATCGGCAGGCGGACATCTCCACGGTACAGTTCGCAGACCAGACTTTCATACCCGGCTGCACCGCGCGTATAGCAAAGGCGTGTCTCTCCCAACGCCTCGGCATGATCGGTTACGGCCACAAAATCCAGAGGTGCGCTGATTTGCAGTACCGGAGGTTGGTAGTCTTCGGGGTCGCCGCGCAGGTGCAGGCGCATGGGCGTGCCACGCGCAAAGCGATACGCATCGTCAACGGTGGTGGTCACGCCAAACGAGGTGGCATCGTAGGAGGCGGCGGTATGGACATGGAGATCACCGAACCACGCTCTGTTGTGTGGATATTGCTGCGCGCAGGGCGGCGAGAATGTTTGCCCATCGTGCAGCGAGCGAACGGTAACTTGATCCCAGCCCGGGAGATTAGCACTGTCGTGCCGTACCCGTTGGAACTCGTAGCGCAACCACAGCAGCGCCACGCCGACTATCACTACCACGGTAATTGTTGCGAAAAGTAAATGTTTGAAAAGTTTCTGCACGGACGTCACCTTTGATAGGGATCAAATTATATTAAGATTGCATGCTAACCTATGGTGTAATCCATAAACAGCGGGGCCTGTGAGGGGATGTAATGCTTTTCGGCGCGTATTTAGCGGGATTTTTACGGGTAGCAGATCGCGTGGCGCGAGTATTGAAAGTCCGTTGAATAGCCTATACTCATTCTCAGTTTTAATGTAGGAGAGCGTGCTATGAACAAATCAATGTTGGTCGGAACGGTGTTTGGCGCAGGTCTGGCCACAGCGGCGGGCGGTTTCGCTGGCTACAAAATGCTGAGCGATCGGGACTATGCGCAGGTTGTTGCGGTAACGCCCGTCACAGAAAGCATCAAAACGCCACGGGAAGAGTGCTCTGATCAGGTAGTGACGAAGCAGGAACCCGTTAAGGATACGCATAAAATCGCGGGTACGGTATTGGGTGCCGTCGCCGGGGGTTTACTCGGCAATGCCATCGGGGGTGGTGGCAAAAACACTGCAGCTAAAATTGCGGGCGCCGCCGCTGGTGGATACGCCGGCAACAAAACACAGGAAAGTCTGCAAAAAAGTGATACCTACCAGACTACGCAACGTGTCTGTAAAACACTGTATGACGTCAGTGAGCGCACGGTAGGCTACGACGTCAAATACCAGATCGGTGACGTGCCCGGCCAGGTGCGAATGGACCACGATCCCGGTGACACTATCCCTTTGCAAGACGGCAAACTGGCGCTTGCTCGTGACTGATTAGCGATAGGCCTATACGAGCTTTCTGGGGTTGAGCAGCTGCGCCAGTTTTTCTGGCGGCAGATCTGTCATTTCCTGCGCTATCTCCAGGATCGGGCGCTTCTCGCGATACGCCCGTTTGGCAATTTCGGCGGCCTTGCTGTAACCAATCTCGCGGTTCAGAGCGGTTACCAATATAGGATTTTTGGCCAGATTAGCGTCGATGTTCTCAGTGTTTACCACAAAGTCAACCATGCAGTGATCTGTCAGTGCTGTGCAGCTGTTGGCGAGCAGGGTGATGCTTTGCAACAGGTTATGGGCGATGAGCGGCAACATGACATTCAGCTGAAAGTTGCCTGATTGCCCTCCGATGGTGATGGCGCTGTCATTGCCAATTACCTGGGCTGCTGCCATCGCCACTGCCTCGGGTATCACCGGGTTGACCTTTCCCGGCATAATGCTGCTGCCCGGTTGCAGGGCTTTTAAACTGATTTCACCCAGTCCCGATAAGGGCCCGCTGTTCATCCAGCGAAGGTCATTGGCGATTTTCATCAGTGCCACAGCCAGTGATTTGAGTTGTCCCGAGAGCGCCACGGCAATGTCCTGGCTGGCGAGTGCGGCAAAGAAATTGTTGGCCGGCGAAAAGCTCAGGCCGCAACTGTCACTGAGATAAAAACAGAAGCGCTCGGCGAATTTCGGGTCGGCGTTGATGCCGGTCCCCACCGCCGTTGCACCCTGCGCCAGTCGCCGCAACTGTGTTCGAGAGGTGTCGATACGCTCGCCTGCCTGTTCCAGTTGTGCGCGCCAACCAGAGAGCTCCTGCGCTAAACTCAGTGGCATGGCATCCATCAGGTGGGTTCGGCCCGTCTTGATACTGTCGGCCAGCGCTGTTTCTCGCAGCGCGATCGCCTGCGCCAGAGCATGCAGTGCAGGCATAAGGGTGTTGTGCAGTGCGAGTTCTGCACTGAGGTGGATGGCGGTGGGAATGACATCGTTACTGCTCTGGCTGCAATTCACATGATCGTTAGGGTGTACCGGTTCTCCCAGGTGCGAGGACGCCAGCGTAGCGATCACTTCATTGGCATTCATGTTGGTGCTGGTGCCGGAGCCGGTCTGGAAAATATCGATGGGAAACTGTTCCTGATATTCTCCCTGCGCAATCGACAGGGCCACTGCGGTGATGCTCTTCGCCATGGCAGGGGTCAGCAAACCCAGCTCGGCATTGGCGTGCGCAGCGGCGGCCTTGATCAGGCCCAGCGAGCATATCAAGCCTACTGGCATCGTCATGCCGCTGATGTGAAAATTGTTAACGGCCCGTTGCGTTTGTGCGCCGTAAAGCGCTGCATTGGGGACTTCTACGTCTCCCAGACTGTCCGATTCGATGCGTTTGTCGGGCATAGTGCGACTCCTGTTCAGGATTCCCCGGCTAGCCGGTTGAGTACGAAGGTGAGTACGCCGCCAGCGCGGTAGTATTCAACCTCGACCAGGGTGTCGAGCCGGGACTGTAACTGTATTTCACGTGTTTCCCCGTACGGGTAGTGCACCACGGCGCGCAGCACTTGCTGCGGCGTGAGTTTTTCATCCAAACCGAGAATATCGAACGTTTCGTCGCCTTGCAGTGCCAGGGTCTTGCGTGTTTCACCCGGCATGAATTGCAGCGGGAGTACACCCATGCCCACCAGATTGGAGCGATGGATGCGTTCGAAGCTCTCCACGATCACGGCTTTTACGCCTAGCAGCAATGTGCCCTTGGCTGCCCAGTCGCGACTGGAGCCGGTACCGTACTCTAATCCCGCAACCACTACCGTGCTTACCCCGCGGGACTGGTAGTCCATCGCAGCATCGTAGATAAACATGGGTTCTTCTTCGCCTGTGAGCCGCGTATAGCCACCTTCCAATCCGGGCGTCATTTCGTTGCGGATGCGAATGTTGCCGAAAGTGCCGCGCATCATCACCTGGTGGTTGCCGCGTCGCGAACCGTAGGAGTTGAAATCAGCTTTGGCAACGCCGTGTTCTCGCAAGTACTGCGCGGCCGGGCTGTCGCCGGGAATCGCACCGGCCGGGGAAATATGATCTGTGGTGACGGAATCGCCCAGCATCGCGAGCATGGGTGCGGCCATGATGTTGTGCTGGTTGCCCTGGTATTGTTCCTCGAAGAAAGGCGGAAGCTGGATGTACGTCGAGTCATCGGAGAACACGTAGGTGGCACCACCGCCGGTCTCGATGGCCTGCCAGGTGCTGTCACCGTCGAATACGGCGTCGTATTCTTTTTGAAACATTTCTTTATTGACTGTCTGCACCACTGCCGCGATTTCCGCGTTGCTGGGCCAGATATCGCGCAGGTAAACCGGTGCGCCGCTCTCGTCCTCGCCCAGTGGATCGGTGCTGAGATCGATGCGAGTGGTGCCTGCTAGCGCATAGGCGACGACCAGCGGCGGCGATGCCAGCCAGTTGGCTTTCACCAGCGGGTGGATACGGCCTTCAAAATTGCGGTTGCCCGAGAGGACGGAGCAGGCAACGATATCATTAGCGGCAATGGTTTTTTCCACGACATCCGGCAGCGGGCCGGAGTTGCCGATACAGGTGGTACAGCCGTAGCCCACCAGATTGAAACCCAGCGTATCCAGTGAGGACTGCAGCCCAGCCTTCACCAGGTAATCTGTGACCACTTTCGATCCGGGTGCCAGCGACGTTTTCACCCACGGTTTACGTTGCAGTCCGCGCGCCAGCGCTTTCTGTGCAACCAATCCGGCACCTATCATCACCGCCGGGTTAGAAGTGTTGGTACAGGACGTAATCGCGGCGATCACCACATCGCCGTGGTGTAACGATCCTGCCATTCCCTTGAGTGGAAACGCGGTGTCCTGTTGGCTGGATTTGCCATCGAGTTCGATAAACTGGTCGATGGCGCTGCGTAATTCGCGCACCACAACGCGGTCCTGCGGGCGTTTGGGCCCCGCCACATTGGGCTCAACCGTGGACATGTCCAACTGCAGTGTGGCGGAAAAGTTCGGCGTGATGTAATTCTCGTCGCGCCACATGCCCTGCGCCCGACAGTAAGCTTCCACCAGAGCGATGGTGTCATCATCCCGCCCGGTAAGTTGCAGGTAGCGAATGGTCTGTACATCCACCGGGAAGAAGCCACAGGTCGCGCCGTACTCTGGTGCCATATTGGCGATGGTGGCGCGGTCGGACAGTGGCAACTGATCGAGGCCGTTGCCGTAGAACTCGACGAATTTTCCGACAACACCCTGCTTGCGCAACATTTGCACGACCTGTAACACCAGATCGGTGGCGGTGATGCCCTCGCGCATTTTACCGGTCAGCTCGAAGCCGACGACATCGGGTATCAACATGGAGATGGGTTGCCCGAGCATGGCTGCCTCCGCTTCAATACCGCCCACTCCCCATCCGAGTACACCCAGGCCGTTGATCATGGTGGTGTGGCTGTCGGTCCCGACGAGGGTGTCAGGATAGGCCGTCGGCCCATCCTCCCCCGCCTGCTGCCATACCACTTTTGCCAGGTACTCGAGGTTAACCTGATGACAAATGCCTGTGCCCGGGGGGACTACCCTGAAATCGTCAAACGCACCCTTGCCCCATTTCAGGAACTGGTAGCGCTCGTGGTTGCGCTGCATCTCCAGTGCAACATTCTGCTCAAAGGCTGTACTGCTACCGAATTTGTCGATGCTCACCGAGTGATCAATTACCAGGTCGACCGGCGACAGGGGATTAATTTTTTGCGGGTCGACACCGCGTTTAACCAGCGCGTCGCGCATGGCGGCGAGATCCACTACAGCGGGCACTCCGGTGAAATCCTGCATCAGTACTCGCGACGGATGATAGGCAATTTCCTGGTCGGAACCGCCTCCGCCACTGGCGGCAAGGCTCTCAATGTCTTCGCGCGTACAACTGATGCCGTCTTCGTGCCGCAGCAAATTTTCCAGCAATATTTTAGTACATACCGGAAGCCGATTGACGCTGCTGTGCGCGGCCAGTTCGCCGCCGTTGACTGCGTAGTAACGGTAACTCTTTCCGTTCACTTCAAGTGTGGATTGGGTGCCGAAGGAGTTGTCCGATGCATTCATGATGACTCGCCTTTTCCGGAAATGGGGTCGAAAGTATAGAGGATTATAGCGCTCCCTGCTCGTGCGCTGCGGGGGTGGGTGGCAACAGGTTTAGCTGGTATTTGCGCACTACAGTTCCAGGATATTGATGCCGTCCTCTACCCGAACATTGCCCGTGTGTCCTATGGGGTCCTGTGTCATCAGCTGTTGTAGGGTAGCTTCATCCACAGGGGTATTGGCAACGATGCGTTCACTGGCGGCATTGCGCGCGATCACGATACCGCGCTGTGGGCCTTCCCGGCCAAAGCTCACGGTGTAGGTTTCAATAGTGGCACTGCCCGATGGATCAGCGGCGATTGACAGTCGCGGCGCGGCATCGATGCGCCGCTGCAGGCTGGCGCTGTCGGCATCCCGCCAGTCCTGCACCGGAGCTTCCGTGGAGTAAATGCCGAGTGAGTGCTTGGTGAGGTACATGCCATTGGCAGTGACCAGGCCGTGCCCGCCAGCCCCATTGCGCAGGGTGTCCGCCATCTGTGCTATCGCATGCAGCGAGTAATTATTGCCGGGCCCGCCGAAGAAAGGCAGGCCGCCGGTGACAGTGACGCCACGATCATCCAGCGCATCCAAACCAATTTCATTGCAGGCAACATGCACGGCACTGGGAAAGCAGCTGTAAATGTCGAAGTGTGAAATTTCATCCAGCGCGATGCCCGCTTGCGCCGACACGGAAGACCACGCCATATTGATAGCGGGAGAGGCGTGCAGGGTAGGGCGCTCGCTGACATACCAGATATCGTTGACGTCAGCGCCACCGCGCAGGTAGATCCATTTGCTTTCGTCGATGTCGAGCTCGCGTGCTTTAGCCACGGTGGTCATAATCACCGCGGCCGCCATATCGACTTCCAGGATGGGGTTCATTGCACGGGTATAGGGGTAACCAATATAGCGGTTGCGTTTCTCGACGGTGTTAATTTGCTGCGCGGTCTGGAATTGAGGGCGCCACGCATACGGGTTATCGGCTGCGACACGGCTCATGCGGCTACAGAGTTCGGCGATGTGCGCAATGTGTTCTTCCTGGCTCACGCCGAGGTGGTGATGCAAGCTGTTCTCAAACAGCGGATACGTGTTGATAGGTTCGTACAAGCCGTGCGCCAGTTCGGCCGCAGTATGTCCCTCGCGCTCTACGCCCAAGGTGGGTGGCTTGGTGCCGACGTCAGCCCAGGCTGAGATGTCTTCCCCCGAGCGTAGCACCGAGAACAGGGTCGCCAGTAACTCAGCGCCCGCCAGTAACACGGCACCGTGTTCGCCGCGCGCCAATTTCCCAGCAAAGTGATTGACCAGGTATTGCGGGGTATTGCCGCCTATGGTGCCCTGATAGATCGCGGGATCTGTAATGCCCAGACGCTGCGCTAGTGCGCTGCCGGGATTGCGGGGGAACAGGGCGCCAACGCCGGGAGTGGTGTCGGCGATAAACCGGACCATCGCCAGCGCATCGATCGCGTCGGTCATGCGCGGGCTGCTGGCGTCCGCGATGGCTTTTGCGCCAGCTTCATACAGCGCATCCACCGGAGTCCGACTGGCATCGGCTTCGTGCCAGGTGTGTTGTCCAACGCCGACGAGAATAGGGGTGTTATCGGGTGTAGGCATAAATACTGTCTGCTCAGTCCGTTGTTTTGAAAGGCGATAACATAAACAGTCTGGCCAGTGAAATCCACCCCCGGCAGGCTATCGGCAGATTCAATCGACGCGCGAAGGTCATCGCCTGTGGAGTGCGTGGGTCGCAGTAATATGGTATACACAGCTTGCACAACTGGCTGGTAATTGCGACAGTCAGCTCGCTGCCAGAACAGGGACGCGGTCAGGCCTGACGGCGTTGCGCTATTTGCTAATCCACCATCCCGCCACAGGATGCACGTGTATGAATCCCCAGTTTGAAGGTCGCTCGCATCGCTTAGTGCTGCTTGTCTTTCTCGCTATATCACTGTTTGCCAGTTACTGGCTGATAGCGCCTTTTCTCGAGCCGATTGTGCTGGCGATCCTGATCGGCCTGCTGGCTTACCCCGCGCATGAGCGACTCGTAGCGGCACTGCGCGGCCACAAAACGACAGCCTCCTTGCTCAGTTGCCTGATATTGTCGCTGATCTTTCTGATACCAACGATGGTGTTGTTGGTGGCGGTACTCAAACAGGGCATCAGTTATTCGGTAGTCGTAAAAGAATGGGCTACGCAAGACAATATCCACCAGGTGATGTCTCAGCCGTGGGTGGTGGAAATTCATTCACGGCTCATCCGTATTCTCCCGGAAGGTGCGCTGCACGCCGATAATATTCGGGAGAAAGCCTTGGCAGCAGCCGGCATGATGGGAAAGCAATTCGCTGGCATATCGACAACTGTGCTGGGAAGCCTGACACGCTCTATGGTGAACGGTGTGCTGCTGCTCTTTGTTCTGTTCTTCGTGTTGCGCGACCATGAAAAATTGATTGCTTTTATCCACCGCGCGCTGCCGCTATCTCGCAGCGAGGAAGAGACCTTGTTTGAGGAGGTGAAGACGGTCAGTAAGTCGGCTTTGTTAGGGACTCTGGCTACGGCCGTCACGCAGGGTGTAGTGGGCGGCTTCGGGCTTTGGCTCGCGGGCTTCCCCGGTGTTTTCTGGGGTGCGGTAATGGCGTTTGCTTCACTCATTCCCCTGGTTGGCACAGCGCTGATTTGGGTCCCCGCGGCACTGTACCTGCTGGTTACAGGCGAGTGGGGCTGGGCTATATTTCTGGCGGTGTGGGGCGTCGTAGTGGTGGGCTCCGTCGACAACTTTTTACGTCCATTGCTGATGCAGGGCGCCAGTATGAATACGGTGGTGGTATTTTTCTCGCTGATTGGCGGATTGCAGGTGTTTGGTCTGATAGGGCTAATCTATGGCCCACTGATTTTCGCCGTTACGCTGGTGATGTTCAGGTTGTATGAGAGCGCGTTTTCCGATTTTCTGGATTCACAAAATAGTCGCTAGCCATACATTCGCCGCAGCAGGGGTTTGTCGATTTTACCCGCTGCGTTCACTGGCAGTGCGTCGGCGTAAATCCAGCGCTTTGGCGTTTTGTACGCGGCCAGAAGGCTGCGGCAGTGTTGGGTGAGAGTCGCATCGCTGACGTCGCTTTTGAGGCGTAGCACTGCACAGGCGCTCTCGCCCCATTTTGGGTGTGGCAGCCCGATGACGGCGCAATCCGCAACGGCCGGGTGACGGCGTAATACTTCCTCGACTTCCCTGGAGGCAATGTTCTCCCCGCCGCTGATGATCATGTCTTTTTTGCGGTCGACAATGAACAGGTAGCCCTCGCTGTCAAAGCGACCAATATCGCCAGTGTGCAACCAGCCGTCAGCCAGTGCCTGTGCGGTTGCAGTGTCATCCTGCCAGTAACCGTCCATACACTGATCCGCTTGCACCAGTATCTCTCCGGGCTCACCGATGGCGCAGGTATTGCCCTTGTCATTAACCAGCTTGAGCTGGGCCGTGGGCAGCGGGCGACCCACGCTGTGAAGTAAATCGGGGTTGTGGTAAGCGGCCTGCTGATGGTCTTGTACGGTCAGGAAGGCGACACTGCCGGACAGCTCGGTCATGCCGTAACTCTGACACAGGCCGACGCGGGTTTCTGATAATAATCGCTGCAGCAGGGTCTGCGGCATCGCCGAGGCGCCGTAGCCAATGGTGCGCACTGAGGACAGATCGTCTGTCTGAAAGTCCGGGTGGTCAAACAGTAAACCGATCATGGTGGGTGCCAGCGACATGGTGGTGATCTGTAACTCGCGGCAGGCCTTGAGCGTAGCGGCGGCATCAAAAGAGCGTGCTAACACCACGGCAGCGCCATACAGATGTTGCAACAGGACATTGTGCGCAGCGACGTGGAATAGCGGAAACGGGTAGTAGTATTTGTCTGTAGGTTCGACGGGTCGCGCCAGTGCAGCGGAGCGCAGGCCGGCCATAAAAGAACGATGAGTTAGCACTGCGCCTTTGGGACGCCCGGTCGAGCCCGACGTAAACAGTATCCACGCAGCGTCATCTGCCTGTGTCTGTGGTAGTTGTGCGGTGCTACCCGTCGAGCGCCACTGTAAATATTCGTCATCGAGTGCGATACGTTCAATTCCCGCGGGAAAATCGGCCAGCCCCAGCACCGGTGCAAGCAGTGCAGAATCACCGAATAGTAGCGCGGCACCTGAGGTATTCAGCTGGTAGATCAATTCGGCGGGTGCCAGGCGGGCGTTGAGTGGAACCAGTATTTTTCCCACGGCGGACACGGCGTAAATCAGTTCGACAAATTGGAGGCAATTCCACGACAGCACCGCGACGCGATCGCCGGCGCTGCCGCCTGCGGCCAATCGTGCAGCCACTGCCATACTGTTGCGCTGTAAGGTGGCGTAATTGGTGGCAGCCCCCTGCCACCAAAGCGCGATACCCTCTGGCTGCGCGGCCGCCTGGCGCTCGAGGATGTGGTGCAGCTGCGTGCAGGGTGGCTTATTCATAAATGACGACCCTGGGTGTGCGCGCGGGCATACGCGTGGAGAGTTCGTAGCCAATAGTGTCGGCGCACAGTGCGACTTCTGCCAGCGGCAGTCCCGCACCCCAAAGCTCTACCTCGCAGCCGAGTTCAACCTCCGTGATGTCTGTGACATCGACGGTAATCATGTCCATGGAGACCCGGCCCGCCAGTGCCGCGCGCTGGCCATTGACCAGTACCGGCGTGCCGTTGGGCGCATGGCGCGGGTAGCCGTCACCGAAGCCGATTGTCACTGTAGCGATACGCGACGCGCGTTGCGCGACCCAGGTGCCTCCGTAACCGACAGCTTCGCCCATCGCCACATCGCGTAGCGAAATCACGGCGGAGGTAAGTGTCATAACCGGTTGCAGGGATTGCACATTGACGTGATCCTGCAGCATCGGCGAGTTGCCGTACAGCATGTAGCCGGGCCTTACCCAATCGTAATGTGCGCTGGGCCAGGCCAGCAGTCCTGCAGAGTTGGCTGCGCTGCGCAGCGTGGCAAAGGGCAGGGCGTCGAAGACTGCCAGCTGCTGTGTTGTTTGCTGACTCAGTAGGTCGTCAGCTGATGCAAAGTGGGTGTAGGTGACGATCGCGTTGTCGGCATTTTTGGTGGCGAGCAGGCGCTGGTAAAACGTTGGCGCCAGGTGCGGCGTTACACCCAGGCGATTCATGCCGGTATTGACCTTCATCCAGCAGGTGACAGGGGCGGGCAGTGTCGCTTCTTCCAGCCAGCGCAAGTGTCGCTCATTGTCGATGGTGATCCACAGGTCCAGTTGCGCCGCCTGCTGCAATTCCTGCGCTTCGAAGATACCTTCCAATAACAGAATCGGCGCGCTGATGCCGGCGTAGCGCAGTTCCAACGCCTCTTCGATACAGGCTACCGCCAGCGCGTCTACTACTGGCTGCAGCGCGCCTGCAATGGTGACGGCACCGTGGCCATAGGCGTTTGCCTTAACCACGGCCATGAGCCTGGAGTTGGGCGCCAGTTGACGTGCAACACTGACATTGTGTCGCAGCGCGCAAAGATCCAGTCTTGCCTGGTTGGGTCTGGCCATCAGAAGTCGAACTTGTGCGCACTGTAAAGTGTTTGTGCTGCCAGCCAAACATCGCCGATGTTACCATCCCCCACAGGGCGTCCATCGACCGTCACGACCGGGGCAATATCCCTGCTGGAACTGGACAGCCACACCTCGTCTGCTGCACGCAGCTCGTCAAGGGTTACCACCCGCTCTTCGACCGGGATACTGCCGTCATCGCGCAGTATCGCCAGCAGCATGGAGCGGGTGATGCCGGGAAGTTTATGGTTATCCAACAGGGGAGTTGCCACTACGCCATTTTTGACGATAAAAACGTTGCAAGAGGCGGCCTCGGTAATTTCACCGAGGCTGTTGTATAAGATGGTCTCATCCTGACCGTCGACGTGCCCCTGCTGGTAGTGCATGACATTGCCCAACAAAGAGGTTGATTTAATATTGCAGCGCTGCCAGCGCAGATCCTCGGCAGTGCCCACAGTAAAGGGCGTGACCGCACGTTTGTCGGGAACGGGGGCCGCTGAAATTTCGTAGGCAAAGGCGAAAACTGTGGGTGTGATGCCATCGGGGTAGGCGTGGCTTCGCTTGGTGTCTGCGCCGCGGCTGACGTGGAAATACAGGCCCAGATTGCCACCACCATTGCGTGCGATCAGTTGCGCGGCGATCTCGCGCCATTGCTCGGTGTCAAGATGCAGGGGTATTTCAAGGGCGTCGAGTCCGTTTTGCATGCGCGCCAGGTGTGGTGCAAAACCCACCAGTACGCCGTCGTAGGAGGGTACCACTTCATAGATCCCGTCACCGAACAGAAAGCCGCGGTCCATCGGGGAGATGTGCGCCTCAGTCATCGGTAGGTAGTTGCCGTTCAGATAAACCGTACTCATAGTGGATGTCCGTTGTGCGAAAAATGTGTCAGTTGGCGCAGCTGTTCAATCACGTGCTGTCCTTCCTGGGCAGGCAGGCCGTCTTCTGTCAGTGTGTTCTCCCCAGTGACGCCATCAACGCTGCCGCGTGTGGAGAGATATTCCAGCAGCTCTACTGGAAAAATACTTGCCAGCAGATCTTGTTGCGCCCACAGCCCCAACAGGGCAATCAGACCATACGCGCCCCAGTTGGACACATCTGCCACCAGTAGTTCATCGCAGCCGGTGACCGATGCGCGGATGTCCAGGCTGGCGAGCGCGCTGCTGATATTACCCATACCAATTTCGTTGCCGCCGTCCCCGATAGCAATGGTAGGGCACAAGGCCAGGTTGATGAAAGGGTCGAACAGTGTGCATCGAGCAGAGATATCTTCACCGCGCATATTATAGTAGCGACCGTCAGCTGCAAGCCCCGGGCTCTCGATTGTGACGATAGCCTGAGGCTGTTGCGCCCGCAGCAGTGTCTGTGCTTCTGCGCGTGCGGTGGAAAGGTCCACAGCCGCTAACTCGAGTACGGCGTATTTGCCCTGCAGTGCCTTTGACAGCTCCGCGCCACAGGCGATGAGCGGTCGCGCGCCCAGTTTTTCCAGGGCCAGGTACAGTGCCATTGCGCCCACCGGGCCGTCTGTCTCAAACGTGTTGGCAACGGGGAAGCCAGTGGCGATGATGACCGTGCCCTGAAGATTGCGCAAATGACCGGCGGCGCGCAGGAAGTAACCGGGTTGCAGTGCGGCCCGGGCACGCTCCATATGGCGCAGATTGCGCTTCACCAGCAACTGTTCGATGGCCTGGCTCAGCTGCAATTCATTCACGCCTGGCGCGCCCGTAACGGTCGCTGTAACGTGAATCGCTGTGCCAGATCCAGTGCGCGGTGAGCGGTGTCTACAGTAATGGGCGCAAAATGTACGCTGCACCCCGCTGTCAGCTGGCTGAGGCGCGCGGCATCCAGCGACAGCGCCGTACCAATTTTCGGGTAGCCACCGATGGTCTGACGATCATTGAGCAGTACGATGGGCTGGCCGTCCGGCGGAATCTGGATGGCACCGTGGCAGATACCTTCAGACAAAATGCCGTCGATATCGCAATCTATGGTTGGACCTTCCAGCCGATACCCCATGCGGTCACAGCGCTCTGAAACCTGGAAGCGACTGCTAAAAAAGCGGCGCTGCTCCGTGCGCGTGAAATGACGTTGCTGGTAGCCCGGTATAACACGCACGGTGAGTGTGTTCTGATAGCGGGGTTGGTCTGGTGCTGGCAGGAAAAGATATTTGCGCCCGATGACTGCACTGCACGGTAGTTCGTCGCCGGCGTGCAGGCGGTCGCCGTGCAGGCCGCCGATTTTCTCCCGCATCACGGTGGCGCTACTGCCGAAGCTGGGTGCTATGTTAAAGCCCTGCGCTACCCCAAGGTAGGCGCGGCAGCCGGACCGGGCAAAGCCGAGGTGAAGGATGTCGCCGGCGGCAACGGGATGGACCGACCACAGCGTTTTTTCTTCACCGTTGATACTCAGCGGCATGTCTGCGCCGGTAACACATACGAAGGTGTCGACTTGTATCGACAGCTGCAAACCGCCGACACTGACCTCAATGACGGTACTGCCGAGGGGATTCTGCAGTAGGCGATTGCAGTAGTGAAAGGCTTCACTGTCCAGCGGCCCCCCCGTGGTGAGACCGAGACGATGCTGGCCGCGTCGCCCGCTGTCCTGCAACAAGCTCAGTACCCCTGATTGCAACACGGTCATGCTCACGACAGTTCACCGCCCAAAGCCAGATAGCGTGCACGGTTGATCGGCTCGAAGCGCACACTGTCACCGACTGCGACCGGCATTATGGGGCACGCCGCCGGTGCAAACATGGGCACCGGACAGCGTCCGATCAGGTTCCAGCCACCCGGTGATTCCGAGGGATACACCGCCGTTTGGCGGTCCGCGATGGCCACGGAACCGCGCGGAACCCTGGCGCGGTGAGTCGCCAGACGCGGCGCGGCGATGCGTTCGTGCACCTCGCCAAGGTAGGCAAACCCCGGCGCAAAACCAATGGCGTATACACGGTACTCTGTGGCGCTGTGCAGCGCGATGACCTCATCAATGGAGAGCTCGGCACGCGCCGCCAATGACTCGAGGTCCGCGCCCGCTTCGGCGGCGTAATACACGGGCAGGACCACGGGTCGAGCGGCTACCGCCGGTTTTGTCTGCAGGCTGCCAAGGGCGCGGCGCACACGGTTCGTAATATCTTGCCGATCACTGTGCAGGGGGTTATACAGAATCAGCACCGATGCGTAGGAGGGCACCAGGTCCACCAGTTCGCTCCCCAGCGCCTGTTCGATAGCAGCGACTGCCGCCTGTACTTGCGCGAGCGTCTGCGCATCGGCGCGCTCGCCGAGATAGAGCATCAGGGCGTCCTCGCCCACTGCGGTTAACGTCACTGTCCGCTAGCCGACATTCGACAGTGCGCGAATAGCGTTGATCGCCGCCACACCCTCGGGGTTGTCACCGTGCACACACAGCGTGTCGAATTGAAGTTCAAGTGTATTGCCACCGTGCGTGGTGACTGTGCTGTCCCGTTGCAATTGCGCTACCTGTGCCAGCATGCGCTCCCGGTCGTGTACGGCGCCGGGTTGACTGCGCGGCAGCAGGCTGCCGTCGTCGGCATAGCAGCGATCTGCAAACACTTCAAACAGCAGCGGCACACCGGCGGCATGTGCTTCTGCCCGGTGTTCTGCAGCGTGTGTAGTGGCTTGTATCATAAATGCCAGCGGTTGGTCCTGACTGGCGTAGCTCGCTGCGGCCTGCAGCAGCGCGGAGCGTACCGCCTGATCGTTCATCATGTCGTGATACAGGGCGCCGTGGGGCTTGACGTAGGCGAGTGTCATCCCAAGGCTGCGTGCCATACCGTCCAGCGCGGCCACCTGGTAGTGCAGGTTGGCGATGAGCTCCTCGCGGCTGAGCACCATACTGCGCCGGCCGAAACCGACCAGGTCCGGATAGGCGGGGTGAGCGCCGACAGCGACCCCGTGCTCGGCTGCGAGCGCCAGGGTGCGGCGCATGGTCAACGGGTCTCCGGCGTGGAAGCCGCAGGCGATACTCGCCTGATCGATATGTGGCATAACACTGGCATCGTCCCCCATGGCCCAGCAGCCATAGCCTTCACCCAGATCGCAATTGAGTAACATCGTTATTTCCTTTAATTACTGCACCGCCAGTTGGCTGTTGCGCATGTCAGTGACCAACATACATCCCGGACTGTGAGTGATGGCCAGCGGCAGTTTCGCCGCTTGCAGGGCAATTTGCGGGGTAACACCGCAGGCCCAGAATACCGGCAGCTCGCCTTCCTCCAGACGCACCGCGTCGCCGTAGTCTGGCTGCGACAGCTCAGCAATGCCAATCAGCTGTGGATCGCCCAAGTGTATGGGGGCTCCGTGCACGGCCGGAAAGCGCGAACATATCTGTATAGCGCGTATGGCCTCGGCGGCGCGATAAGGGCGCATACTGACCACCATCTTACCGGAGAACACACCGCTGGCGGTACAGTCGATATTGGTTCGGTACATCGGGACATTCACGCCCTGGGAGATATTGCGCACTTCCAGGCCATCGGCCAGCAGCGCTTCCTCGAAGGAAAATGAGCAACCCAGGGCGAAAGTCACGAGGTCATCACGCCACAAAGCGCTGATATTAGCGACCTCTTCGCTCAATTCGCCCTCGCGAAACACGCGATAGCGGGGTATATCGGAGCGTATGTCGATGTCGCCCAGCGTAGGAAGTGCCACACTGCCCGGTTCGGTCTTGGCAATAAGCGGGCAGGGCTTGGGGTTGAGTTGGCAAAATCGTAGGAAATCATCGGCATGGCTGGCCGGGAGTATAACGATGTTGCACTGTACAAAACCCGGTGCAGAGCCGGAGGTATTGCCGATATGCTCGCCGGATCGTATCTTGTGACGCAATTCACTGGGGGATACTGCACTTTTCATAGCTTTTCCTCCTCGATTGGCGGGTTTGTCCGTCCCGAGAGTAACAAATATCGCACTGGCCATGCACAGCGTTTGGCAAGGCTTCGCAAATCTGGATAATAGCGGCTCCACGGAATATGAAATGAAATCTATGCTAGACCAACTACTTGACGTAATAAATCCCAGCCCGGCGGGTAAGGACCGGTTTACCGCCGGTAATATGCACCCATCAGCTTTCAGGGTCTACGGCGGGCAGGTGTTGGCGCAGTGCGTGAGCGCGGCGGTTGCCACCGTCGATGAACAGCGGGTGCTGCACTCGCAGCACGCTTACTTCTTGCGCCCGGGGGATCCCGCCAAGGAGATTGTGCTGGAAGTCGAGCGCGCCCGGGATGGCCTGAGTTTCAGTTCCCGCAGGGTGACCGCGCTGCAAGGCGGTAAGCCTATCCTGGTTAGCTCTCTGTCGTTCCAGACGGCCTCCACGGGCGACGATTACCAGCCTGCGATGCCACAGGTACCACCGCCGGACTCGCTTCCCAATGAGCGCCAGCTGAGCCTGGACGCGGGAAATCTGGATGAAAGCTTTATGATCACTACCGGTGAGGATCTGGATATCCGTGTGGTCGAGCCTGTCGATTGGGATAACCCGATAGCACGGGAGCCCGTATTGCAAGCCTGGATGAAGACCACCGGGCCAGTGCCCGACGGCATAGGCTTACACCAGGCCCTGTTGGCCTATTTATCGGATGCCTTTCTGATTGATGTCTGCCTGATCGCCCACGGTCGTCATTTCGCCAGCGGTAATTTCCAGGTGGCCAGCCTCGATCACGCACTGTGGTTTCACGAGGATTTTCGCGCCGATGACTGGTTGTTACATACCGTCGAAGCGGAGCGTATCGGTGGTGGTCGTGGTCTGGCGCGGGGAAACTTTTACAATCGGCAGGGACGGCTGGTGGCCACCACCATGCAGCAGGGTGTGATGCGGTTTCGTTAACGCGCTGTCACTTTGCGTTTGAAAATTCTATAGTATTGATTGAGTCAACACAGTAGAGAAGCGAAGCCTATGCCACATCCCAGCATCACCGCACAAACCTATCCCCACAAGCCCGCAATTATTATGGGTGACTCCGGCGAGATGGTGACGTACAGACAACTGGATGAACGCTCCAATCAGGGCGCGCAGCTGTTTCGATCTCTGGGCCTGAAAACAGGGGACCACATCGGGATGATGCTGGAGAATAATCGCCAGTTCCTGGAAATCCTCTGGGCAGCGCAGCGCAGCGGTTTGATTTTTACGCCTATCAGTACGCATCTGAAGAAGAGCGAGACGGCTTACATACTGCAAAATTGTGGCGCCAAATTGTTCATCGGCTCGCTGGCGCTTGCGGATGTTGCAGAGCAACTGCTAACCGAATCCACGGGTGTAGAGAACTATTTCATGGTGGGTGGCATCAAGCCGGGCTTTGAGTCCTGGGAAGAGGCCGTTGATGCGCAGCCGGATACGCCCATAGTGGATCAAAGCAATGGTGTACCCATGCTGTACTCATCTGGTACCACGGGGCAGCCCAAGGGTATCTTCGTCAGTGGCTATGACACCGATGTTAATGCGCCGACTGCTCTGGTATCAACGATTGGCGCGGTGTTTGGGTTCAGCGACGAATCTGTTTATCTCTCGCCTGCGCCGCTGTATCACGCAGCGCCCTTGCATTACAACATGATGGTTTTGTACAACGGTGGCACCACGGTGGTGATGGAAAAGTTTGAGCCCGAACTGGCGCTCAAGTTGATCGAGGAGCACCACGTTACCCACAGCCAGTGGGTGCCCATCATGTTCAACCGCATGCTCAAATTGCCGGAAGAAATACGAGCCGCTTACGATATCAATTCGATGCAGGTTGCCATTCACGCGGCCGCGCCATGCCCGGTTGAGATCAAGGAGAAGATGATCGCGTGGTGGGGTGAAATCCTGATGGAATACTATGCCGCCAGTGAGGGGGTCGGGTTTACCCTGATAGACTCTGCGAACTGGCTGACGCATAAGGGCTCCGTGGGTACGGCGCTATTGGGCGAACTGCATATCGTGGATGACGATGGCAATGAGCTGCCCATTGGCGAGACCGGAACGGTTTACTTCGGCGGCGAACAATCACACTTTCACTATCACGGTGAGCCGGAAAAAACCGCCGAGGCCTATAATGATAAAGGGTGGGCGACCACTGGCGATGTCGGCTATGTGGATGCCGACGGTTACCTCTATCTGACTGACCGTAAAAACTTCACCATCATCAGCGGCGGCGTGAATATCTACCCGCAGGAAGTGGAGAACATTCTTGCCAGTCACGACAAAGTGGCAGATGTGGCCGTGTTTGGTGTTCCGAATGAGGAGTTTGGTGAAGAGGTTAAAGCCGTGATAGAGCCGATGAACTGGGCGGACGCGACGGACGAGACCGCCATTGAAATCATGGAATGGCTGCGCGAGCGCATCTCCAGTTTAAAAATGCCCCGGTCTCTGGATTTTCATCCCAAGCTGCCGCGCATGGACAACGGCAAGCTGTACAAACGTCACCTGGTAGAGGAATACCGAAACCGGGCCGACGCGGAAAAAGTAGCCAACAGCGCGAACAAGGACTAGCGCGCCATCAGGCGCGGATAGTCCGCAAGACAACCCGGCATTCCTCTTCGGTGATGAAGCGCGGCGAGGGGTAGTTTCCGCCTTCAGCTATCGCTGCTGTCACCAGCGCTTCGATATCCTCTTCGCGAACCGCCTCGTTGGTTGCCGGGATGCCAATTTCCTTATTGAGTTCCCAAACCCTGTCGATCAACTTACGCGCCAGTGCCGCGTTGGATTCAGAGCGCTTGCCCATGCCGCAGTGGACGGCGATATCGGCGAGTTTTTCGGCCGCGTCGTCCTTCAGCAGTTCCAGCACATGCGGCAGTACCATCGCGTTGCCCAGACCGTGGGGAATACCGTACTTCGCACCCAGATTGTGGGAAATCGCGTGCACATAGCCGACCAGGGCATTGGTGATAGCCAGTCCGCCGTAATGCGATGCCAGCGCCATGGCTTCGCGCGCTTGCAGGTTTTTGCCGTTGCGGCAGGCCTCGGCCAGGTTGTCGAACACCAGGCGGGCGGCGGCCAATCCATAGTAGTTGGTATCGTCTGTCTCCCAGCGGCCGATGTACGATTCAATCGCGTGGGTGAGTGCATCCATGCCGGTGGCGGCCGTGATATGTGCCGGTAGCCCGAGCATTACCTCGGGATCCAGTGCGGCGGCTTTCGGTATCAGGCTGGGGTCTATCACGGCGCTTTTTTCGTGCGTTTCATTGTTGGAAATGACAGCAATAAAGGTGGCTTCCGAGCCGGTGCCAGCAGTCGTCGGCACGGCGAAAAAAGGCACAGCGGGCAGCTTGCATTTTTTTGCGCCAATGCAGGCCGCGGTCTTGCAGTTGTTGGCTGCGCCCAGCGCAATCACTTTGGCTGCATCAATGGACGAGCCGCCGCCAAACGCCAGTACTGAGTCACAGCGCTCCCGGTGATAACAGTCGATGCCATTGTCTACCACCTGTTCTGTGGGGTCAGGCAAGACACCATCAAAAATCGCGGTCTCCACGCCGGCGTTTTGTAGCGCCGCAAGCGTGTTGTCCAGCACGCCGAGCTCGCGCAGAGGTTTATCTGTTACCACCAGTATCCTGCGCAAGCCGAATTGGCCGATGGCCTTGCTCAGTTGTACTGCCGAACCCGGGCCAACAAACATTAGCGGCTTGGGCTGGGGTTTGATCATGAAACTTCCCATAAGGCGCTGGCGTAGTCGAAATATTGCTTTCTTGTGTATAGCGGTCATGGCGAATCCTTGGTGTTTTATGCATTGTCTGATTTTAGAGTGGCACGATAGCGCATATTGGGGTCGATTCCCAAGCGCGTTTGTTGCTTCAGTGGTGTGATTGGACTAGCACCTTTGGGCATAAAAACAATGGTGCCTCTTCTGGTAAAGGCAACGCTGATGCCTGAATATAGTGCAGACACGGACGCGTTCTATTGCGACAACGTCCCCTCGAGCAGGCCCGCAGAGTGAGCAACCGGATACCCCTCGTTTGCTGGCCGCTGATAGCGACGGTCGTTGTACAGAGCCATGTGCTGTTTAACGTCTTTGTGTTCGACGATTTCGTGTATTTATATGCGGTATCGAACCTCCCGTTATTGGATGCTGTCAGCGTGCCGTGGGGAGGGCGCCTGTTGCACAGCTTTACCACGGTTGTGTGGATGGTAAAATTCCTGTTTGGACCAGATCCTTTCGCCTTTCTGTTACTCGGCTTGTTGGTTCATTTAGCAAGTGTGGGGTTACTCTTTGAGATTGTATTGTGCCTGACGGGAAGGGCAGCAGTAGCGGCTTTTGGTGCAACACTTTGGGGGATTAATCCATTCATTGCAGGTACTCTCGGGTGGGTCTCGGCGCATGGGCAGGCGTACGCCACTG
>CAWWAG010000032.1:0-39977 GCA_963934845.1 uncultured Halioglobus sp.
AGGAGGGTTACGATCCCGAAGAAGTGATCGCCTATGAAATAGGGTTGAAATCGCGCCTTTTGGATGACCGGCTGCAGTTGAACGTGGCGGCCTTCTACAATGACATCACCGATATGCAGGTCTCTGTTTTCCTGGAGGGCTCCGGTGGCGCCTCTTCCAATGTGCAGAACGCTGGTGGTGTCACAACACAGGGTTTGGAAGTTGAGCTCGTGTACCAGGTAGTGGAGGCCCTGCAGCTGTCGGCGAATTACGGGTACCTCGATGTGGAGTACAACGAGTTCATAGAAAATGGCGTTGACGTTAAAAACGCGAAGGATGTCCCGTATGCGCCTGAAAATATGATGTCACTCGCGCTGGACTGGTCTCTCGGCACCTGGAGCTGGGGAGATCTGGACCTGCATTTGGACTGGAGTTACAACGATAATTATGTTCCGTATATCGAACCAAGCCAAAATGCTACTGCCCAGATCGATAGTTACAATATCCTGAACGGCAACCTGATGCTGAGCGAGGTACCGGTAGGTAAGGATATGACCATGCAGTTCTCGCTTTGGGGTAAGAATCTCACCGACGAGGAATATCGACAAAACACTATCCCTTTCGGGCTCTGGACGGTTAGCTATTTTGGTGACCCCGTTACCTACGGACTGGCCGCAAGACTAAACTTCTAGCACAAGATCTCGCCTGCCAAGCCGGGCTATGCCCGGCTTTTTTCATTCTGGAGCTGACCGCCTGAACTTGAGCTTTCCGGCGGCAAGATACTTGAACGCACCTAAAACATACTGTATGTTCAAACTCGGTTTTGAGGTGAGCATGCGCGTGCAGGCTGGCCTTTGGTGTCTATATTGAAGCGGTATTTCTCCGGCGGGTGTCAGGCTTGTCGGCAGGAACCCGGGTTAACAATGAGGAAAGCCCATGAGCGATCTTGAACAATTCCGCCAGGAGACGCGGACTTGGCTGGAGTCGAATTGCCCCGAATCCATGCGCGTGCCCGTAAAGGGCTTCGACGACTTCTACAATGGTGGGCGCAATCCCAAGATTGATCACCCGGATCAAAAGCTCTGGTGCGACCGTATGGCGGCGCGTGGCTGGACCGTGCCGCACTGGCCAAAAGCCTATGGTGGTGGTGGCCTGGACTCTGAAGAAGTGAAGATACTCAGTCAGGAGATGGTTCGCATCGGCGCCAGAGTGGCGCTGGACAGCTTCGGTATCTCCATGTTGGGGCCGGCGCTGTTGCACTTCGGGAGCGAGGCGCAAAAGCTGGAGCACCTACCAAAGATCGTGCGCGGCGAAATTCGCTGGTGCCAGGGCTATTCGGAACCCAACGCGGGCTCTGATCTCGCGAGTCTGGCTACCAAGGCGGAAGACAAGGGTGATCACTACGTTATCAATGGCCAGAAAATTTGGACATCCTACGCGGATAAATCCGATTGGATTTTCTGCCTCGTGCGCACCGACAATTCAGGGAGTAAGCACGAAGGTATCAGTTTCGTTTTGTTCGATATGGATCAGCGCGGCGTCACGGTGCGGCCCATCAAACTCATCAGTGGCAACTCGCCTTTCTGTGAAACCTTTTTCGACAACGCCATAGCGGACAAGAAAAATCTGGTCGGTGAAGCAGGTAATGGCTGGACCATTGCCAAATACCTGCTGACGCACGAACGGGAGATGATCTCGGCCTTTGGTGCGGCGCCAAAAAAGTCCGTTGGACAAGTGGCGGTAGACGCCATCGGCACCGATGCATCTGGACGCTTGGCGAACTCAGTTCTACGACAGACGATCGCCCAGTACCAGCTCGATACAATGGTGTTTGGTGCGACGATGGCACGGGTGGGTGACGAGGCAAAAGCGGGACAGGGGTTAGGCGCCGCCTCCTCCATTTTCAAATATTACGGTACAGAACTGAACAAGCGCCGCAATGAACTCAATCTGGCGGCGCTTGGTGAACAGGCGTTGGGCTGGGAGGGTCAGGAATACGGTGGTGGCGCGCTCAGTCGTGACTGGCTGCGCTCCAAAGGGAATTCTATCGAGGGCGGCACCACTGAGGTGCAGTTAAATATTATCGCCAAGCGGGTACTTGGACTCCCCGACGCGTAGCGCCAATCTGACGAAGGAATAGAGAATCATGGCATTGGTATTGAATGAAGAGCAGGTGATGCTCAAAGAATCGGCCGCAGGTTTTTTGGCGGAGAGAGCGTCGGTAGCCCAGTTGCGAGCGCTGCGGGACAGCCACAGCGAGCGCGGCTTTAGCGATGAAGTCTGGCTGGAGATGGTACAGATGGGCTGGGCGGGTATTGCCATTCCGGAGGCCTTTGGTGGACTTGGATACGGCTACACTGGCTTGGGCCTTGTGCTGGAGCAGGTTGGACGCAATCTCAGCGCCAGTCCGCTTCAGTCCACTGTGCTGGTGGCTGCCACGGTGATTGGCGAACTGGGTAGTGCGCAGCAGAAAGAGCAGCTGCTGGCGGGGATCGCTAGCGGAGAGACCTTGGTGAGTCTCGCACTGCAGGAGGGGCCGCACCACGCACCGCTCAACACCGCACTGCGCGCAGTGCCCCAAGGTGATGGCTATGTCCTGAACGGGACGAAAGTGTTGGTATTGGATGCCAGTGCAGTGGACAGGTTGATTGTTGTCGCCCGAACGGGTGGCGAACCCGGCGATGCGCAGGGCTTGAGCGCATTTCTGGTCGATGTGGGAACGGCTGGCTTGACCATAGAGCGTCGCAGTCTGGTGGATTCACGCAGTGCAGGTGCGCTGGTATTGGACGATGTGTGGATTCCTGCGCGCAATCTGCTGGGTGAGTCCGGTGCCGCCTGGGATGGACTCAAGCGCGCGCTGGATATCGTCAATATCGGGTTCGCTGCTGAATTGCTGGGCTTGTCGACCGAAGCGTTTGAGCGTACCAATGCTTACCTGAAGGAGCGCAAGCAGTTTGGCCGGGTCATCGGCTCCTTTCAGGGACTGCAACATCGCGCAGCAGAGATGTTTTCCGAGCTGGAGCTGGCGCGCTCTATCGTGTTACAGGCATTGCACGCTATTGACGCCGACGAGCAGGATTTGTCGTTGCAGGCCAGTGCTGCCAAGGCCAAATTGTGTGAAGTGGCTCAACGGGTGACCAATGAGGCCATCCAGATGCATGGCGGCATAGGCATGACGGACGAGCACGAGATTGGATTCTTTATTAAACGCGCACGTGTGGCCCAGCACCTGTTTGGCGATTACAATTATCATCTTGATCGCTTTGCGCTGCTTAACGGCTTCTAATGCTCTGACACACAAGGAACTCGAATAAGAATGAACCCGGAAATTGAAAAATTTGATGAAATTGTTGCCGGTCTCACTGCGCCAGGGCAACCTTTTGAGGTCAACAACATTGATTTAGGCGGCGTCGAGTACCGCAACTTCGCCACCTTGCCGGCAAACCTGGGGCAGTATTACCTGGTCATGCAACAGCATGCCGCGAAAGATTTCGCGGCCTATCAGGACGAGCGCTATACCTTTGGCGAGGCTTACCAATACAGCTGCGAAATCGGTACCGCGCTGGTGCAGCGCTACGGTGTCAGCAAGGGCGATCGGGTGGCCATCCTCAGCCGTAATAATCCACAGTGGATGATGGCCTTTCTCGCCATTACTGCTGTCGGTGGGGTGGCGGTTCCCATGAATGCGTGGTGGACGACCAAAGAGCTGGATTACGGTATTGCTGACAGCGGCGCGACCGTGGTGGTGGCTGATCGCGCAAGGGTGGAGCGGCTGGCCCCAATTGTGGAAAAGCACGGATTGCGGCTTATCACGATTGACGATTGTAGTGGTGTGGCTGTGGATCACACGCCGTTGGGTGAGTTACTGGAGGCATACGCAGGCGCCGGCATGCCGCAGGTAGATATTGCCCTGGAAGACCATGCCACGATTATGTACACCTCCGGTTCTACGGGACATCCCAAGGGTGCGCTGTCATCACACAGGTGTGTTCTGTCCGCTCTGTACAGCTGGATGTGTCAGGGTGTTGCGACGAAAGTGGCGGCGCCGCAGGAGGCCCGGGGGGAGGCCCTGCCGCCCTCAGCACTGGTAACCATACCGCTATTTCATTGCACCGCCAGTCATTCGGTATTTTTATTGTCTCTGGTGGTGGGGCGCAAGATGGTGATCATGCACAAGTGGGATGCGCAGGAAGCCCTACGATTGATTGAGAAAGAGCGTATTACCTGGTTTAACGGTGTGCCCACCATGTCGGCGGAATTGCAGGCAGCAGCCGAAAAGACCGATAGGGATATATCTTCACTGACGGAAATTATGGCTGGAGGTGCGGCCCGCCCGCCGGAGCAAGTGAAAAAAATTAGCGGGACATTCAAAAAATCTGCTCCGGGTATTGGCTATGGCCTAACGGAAACTAACGCGGTGGGTGCCGTCAATGCCGGCGCTTTTTACGTCGCGCGGCCCGACAGTTCCGGGAGAGTGGTGCCCGCCGTGACGGAGTTCCGTGTCGTCGGGGAGGATGGTTGCACAATGGCTCCCGGCGAGCGGGGCGAACTGTGTATCAAGTCTCCTGCCAACATTCTGTGTTACTGGAACAAGCCGGAAGCCACCGCTGAAGCGTTTGTCGATGGCTGGTTTCATACGGGCGATGTTGCCTATCTGGACGAGGACGGCTTTGTCTACATCGTTGACCGGATCAAGGAAATTATCAATCGTGGTGGAGAGAATATCAGCTGTGTGGAAGTGGAAGCGGCGATTTATGCGCACCCGGGTATCCATGAAGTTGCCGTATTTGGTCTGCCCGACGATCGACTCGGCGAGATTGTCGGCGCTGCCATAGTGCTGCGCGATGGGGTAGAGATGACGGCTGATGAATTGCGGGCCTATCTGGCCGTGCATGTGGCCTTATTCAAGATACCTGCGCACATCTGGTTTCGTACCGAGCAGTTACCGCGAATTGCCTCTGGCAAGATATTCAAGCGTCAAATCAAGGCCAACTATGCACTAGAACTGTTCGCATCTTGAGTGTTTCTTACAGCAAACCGAAAAACAACTGATACATTAACGGGAATGGGAGAATGACAATGGATTTAGGTATCAGCGCCAATGTGGCAACGCTATTGGCAGAGGTAAAACAGTTTATTGAGGGGGAAATTCATCCGCTGGAGCAAGCGTATTTTGATGACATCGCAGTGGGTGATCGATGGACGTTTACCGATCAACAAACGGAGATACGCGAGGGTCTGAAGGCCAAGGCAAAAGCCAAGGGCCTGTGGAATTTCTTCCTGACCGGGGAATCGGGTTCCGGCTTGAACACGGTGGAGTACGCCTATCTGGCCGAGGAGATGGGCAAGTCGCATATGGCAGCCGAAGTGTTTAATTGCGCGGCGCCAGACACCGGCAATATGGAGGTGCTGCACAAATACGGCACGGAGGCACAAAAAAAACAGTGGCTTGAGCCGCTTCTAAACGGAGAGATTCGCTCGGCCTTTGCAATGACAGAGCCGGCGGTGGCATCGTCCGACGCGACTAATATTTGCACTACCGCGGTGCTGGATGGCGATGAGTGGGTCATTAATGGTGAGAAACATTACATTTCTGGCGCTGGCGATCCACGCTGCAAGATCATGATCGTGATGGTAAAAACCAATCCTGAAGCTGCCAAGCATCTGCAGCAATCGCAAATTCTGGTGCCGATGAATACCCCCGGATTTGAGAATATCAGGGCGATGAATGTGTTCTCGATGGACGATGCGCCACACGGCCATATGCACCAGAAATTTACCAATGTACGGGTACCCAAAGACAGTATTTTACTGGGCGCGGGTCGCGGCTTTGAAATTTCCCAGGGCCGTCTCGGACCAGGTCGGATACACCATTGTATGCGCGCTATCGGTGCAGCGGAGAAAGCGTTGGAGCTGATGTGCACTCGCGCCGTCTCGCGCACTGCATTTGGTAAGCCGTTGGCCCGCCTGGGCGGAAATATCGACATCATCGCCAATGCCCGTATGGATATTGAGCAGGCGCGTCTGCTTACGTTGAAAACGGCATGGATGATGGACAATGTGGATGCCAAGGAAGCGCGTATCTGGATATCCATGATCAAGACCGCGGTGCCAAATATTTCGATCCGCATCGTTGATGAGGCGATACAAATGTTTGGTGCACTGGGTGTGTCGCAGGATACACCGCTGGCGAATATGTACATGGCGCAGCGCACATTGCGCTTGGCGGATGGCCCCGATGCGGTGCACCGCATGGTGGTGGGTCGCAATGAACTGAAGCAATACATCGCACAGGACGGCTCGTAAGAAGGCGTTCGTGCAACCTTCAGGGACGGCTGATACCCGTTCTTTCCAATCGGACGGGCAGTGTTGACTGCTCGTCCAGCCCCTTCTCCCAATGTATTTTCGCTAGCCTCTATAAAATCAGGCTTATCTGCGGTAGCCTTTGGGTAATAATTAAATAATAAGAGTGCAAGCAGATGGCGATATCCGGCGTGCGCGACTCTCTGGTTTCTATAGCATTGTCTCTGGTATCTGTAACTCCTCACGCGCTGGCGCAGACCAACGGGCTTGAGGAAATCATTGTCACGGCGAATAAACGGGAAGCGTCCCTGATGGATACCGCGGCCTCACTCAGCGCGTTTGATTCCGCCACCATGAATCAGCTGGGCATTACCGGGGCTCAGGATCTGGTTGCACATACGCCGTCCCTGTCGATAACAACATTCCGGGTCAGTATCCGCGGAGTGGGTCGGCCGAACCTGGCGGTCGGCTCAGAGCCTGGAATCGGCATCTATTGGGACGGTGTCTATAATTCTGAAAACGACGTATTTGGCCTCTCTGAGTTCATGGACATAGAGCGTGTCGAGGTGCTGCGCGGGCCGCAGGGTATCCTCTACGGGCGCAACTCAGTGGGCGGCGCGATCAATTTCGTCAGCAAGCGACCCGGAGAGGAGTGGGGTGGTACGGCCACTGCCCAGCTCACGAATTATGATGGCAGGCTCATCCAGGCCTTGGCCAGTGGCCCGGTTAACGACAAGCTGAGCGTGCTGGTCGGCGCTTCCTACATCAGCCACGAGGGCTACCAGAAGAATATTTACAATGGTAAGGACTATCAGGAGCAGCAAACACCCTATGGCACCTTCAGTCTGGAGCACCAGACAACCGATCGCTGGAATACCGTGCTCAAAGTGCTGGGGACAGATCAGGATTACCGGCCGGCAAACGGTTACATTCTCGAACCTTTCTCGCGTGAACTGAATCAAATCGTGTCTAGTAAGGAGACGAGTGCGCCCATCAGTCTGCCGGGCATGTTTCCCGCGCAAAATTTTGTCAACATGCGCCAGGGTCTGGCGATTGAGAATCCCGCGCTGGCGGATGAAGACAAGGTCAAACAGGACCATGATCCCTCGGTCAAGATTCGGCGCTGGGCAACGTTTATTAACAGTGAATACAGCGCGGATAGCTACTCTCTCAAGTACACCGGCGGGTATTCCCGCTACTGGTTTGATTCCGCTGCCGATGCCGATGCCAGTGCGGCAGAGGATTCTGGCGTGGACTGGAGCAAAATTCTGTCCTATGACGGCAAACCCGTGTCGCAGGCCGCCGGGTCTCCGGGCTATGAAATAACACCTGCTGAGATGACCTACGTGGTTAACCAGGAAGCCACATTCGAGTCTCATGAGCTGCAGTACTCGTCGGAGTGGGATAGTGATTACTCGTTGCTTGGGGGGCTGTATTATTATCACAGCGACGAAGAGCAGGTAGTCAGTTTCCGCGAGTGGAACGATGATTTGATGGCGATGTACGCGTTCTTTGGTAACAACTTCGTAAACAACGTGGTGAGTGACGACAATTACCTGTATCGCGGCGATGCACACGTCGATACCCGGTCTTACGCGACTTACGGCCAGCTGGGATGGGAATGGACGCCAGAGACAACGTTTACCTTCGGTCTGCGTTATTCGTACGACGAGAAGAAAGGTGAGGACAATACGTTTGTGCAGTTTGTCGGTGATCCCGTTGACCCCACCGTTTATAGAAAGCAGGACGATGACTGGGATAAGTGGACCTGGCGACTGGGGGTGGACCACTTCCTTGGCGAGCAACAATTGTTGTATGCGTTTATCGCCACCGGCTATCGCTCCGGTGGATTTAATTTCCAGAAGCCCACAGCCAGTCCTCTGGTTGACGTGGTTAAACCGGAAGAAATCATTTCCTACGAAGTGGGTTACAAGGGATCGATGCTGGACAGCCGCTTGAACCTGGCAGCGTCGGCGTACTATTACGATTACACGAATTTGCAGGTGATCAAGCAGGATGTGGAGAACGGCATTGCCCTGAATACGTTTGAGAACGCTGATGAGGCACGGGCTATGGGGCTGGAACTGGAGGCGCGGGCACTGCCGGTTCCAGAGGTAATGCTGAGCGCTACCTATTCATATAACAGTACCGAGTTTAAGGATTTCGCCAGTAAAGATGCCAACGCCTGCACCCTGGGGCCCTATGCGCAGGGGTATACCCAGGCACCGTTGTGTATCGACGAACAAGACCTCAGTGGCAACGAGTTTGCACTGACGCCCCAGAACAAGGTATCGCTGAACGCCACTTATTTTTGGCAGATGCTCGAGTTGGACTGGTCAATCACCGGTAGTTATTACTATCAGGGCGAGCAGTGGATGTCGCCCTTCAACAATTCTCTTTACGACAAGGTTGGCAGTTGGGACCGTTGGGATGCGCGCCTGAATGCAGCCGCACCTGATTTGGTATGGGAGGTGACAGCGTTCATTAAGAATATAGCCAACGATCGGGAAATAATTTCCCGTGATCGGCCCAGTACGGTGACCCAAAATACGGTGACTACACTGTCAGATCCGCGTATGTATGGGCTAAAATTGCAATACAATTTCTGAGTAGGGTGCATGTTCAGGCACCTAAAAAATACTTGAACGGCCTAAATACATACTGTATGTTCAAATTCTTTTTTTGGGCGGCCCGCTTCACCTCTCCCTCCATTTCTTTGCGCCAGTGCTTTATCCCCTGGATGGATAGCTTCGCGGGCAATCAGAAATGAAGTGTATGAAGCAGCGCCGCTCGACTACACTAGATGGCTTCAGCCGCAGCACAATTGATGAGGAGCACACCATGGCAGTAAAAATCGTACCCAAGGAAGAAATGTTAGATGCCATTGGCACCAAGTTCGAGCCCGGTCCCTGGGTTGAGGTCACGCAGGACAGAATAAATGCGTTCGCCGATTGCACAGAAGATCACCAGTTTATCCACGTGGATGTCGAAGCGGCGAAGAATACGCCTTTCGGCGGCACCATCGCCCACGGATTTCTAACACTGTCACTGTTGGTCAAACTGATCGAGGGCACTGGAGTGGTCCCCGAGAATGTGGTGATGGGATTGAATTACGGTTTTGATAAAGTCCGCTTTCTGGCGCCGGTGAGTTCGGGTAAGCGAGTGCGCGCCAGATCAGAAATTACAGATATCACACGCAAGGATGAAAACCGCTTTCTGGTGAAGCAGACCGTCTCTGTAGAGATTGAAGGTGAGGAAAAGCCGGCGTTGATCGCCGAGTGGTTGAGCATGGTTATCTGCGCCTGATCGAGCGACAGATCAAATTTTTTTTTCAAGTTAGGGGATATCATTAATGTCTATTCGATATGACGCAAAAGTGGCCATCGTTACCGGCTCTGGACAGGGCTTGGGTCGCAGTCACGCTATTGAGCTGGCCAAGCGTGGCGCCAAGGTCGTTATCAATGATCTGGGCGGCGGCGTTGACGGTTCCGGTGGTTCTTCTGAGGCGGCCAAAGCGGTCGTAGCGGAAATTGAAGCACTGGGCGGCGAAGCCATTGCCAATGGCGCCAATGTCGCCAAATACGATGAAGTAGAGGCTATGGTAAAGCAGGCTATGGATAAGTGGGGCCGGGTGGATATCCTGGTGAACAATGCCGGTATCCTGCGTGACAAAAGCTTCACCAAGGGCAGCCTGGAGGATTTCAAACTGGTGCTGGACGTTCACCTTATGGGCAGTGTGAATTGCACCAAGGCCTGCTGGGAAATAATGCGCGAACAAGCTTATGGACGCATCGTGGTGACAACATCGTCATCTGGCCTGTACGGTAATTTTGGGCAAACCAATTACGGCAGTGCCAAAATGGGCGTTATCGGCATGATGAATACCCTGTCCCAGGAGGGTGCGAAGTACAACATCCATATCAACGCGCTGGCACCGACGGCTGGCACGCGTATGACGGAAGGCCTGATTCCTGAGGAAGCGTTCGCGCTGCTGACACCCGAGACAGTGACACCTGCGGTGCTCTATCTGGTGAGTGAGGATGCCCCCACTAAAACGATTATCTGTGCTGGCGCTGGCGCCTACTCTGTTGCGAAAATCATCGAAACCGACGGCGTCTGGCTGGCACCTGCTGACCAGACCCCAGAAGGCATCGCTGCGAACTGGGGGGCCATTACCTCCCCTGAGGGCGAAGTACAGCCACAGGCAGGATTTGAACAAACCGTGAAGTTCACGGGCAAGGCAATGGAAGGTTTGGGTCTGAACAAGTAGCGAATGACTCAGTGGCGTTTTCGCGACGCCCTCACAACTGGAGAGAAATGACATGAGAGAAGCAGTAATTGTATCGACCGCACGCACACCTATCGCCAAGGCTTTTCGCGGTGGTTTTAACAATCTTGGTGGTGCTACGCTGGGCGCCGCATCGGTAGCTGAAGCCGTCAAACGCGCTGGTATCGACCCGGCCCGCGTAGAAGACGTCCTTATGGGCTGTGCCCTGCAGCAGGGCGCGACCGGTTCTAATATTGCGCGTCAGATTGCACTGCGCGCCGGTTTGCCGATTACCACTTCGGGTATGACGATGGATCGCCAGTGCTCGTCCGGCCTCATGGCGGTAGCAACAGCGGCCAAACAAGTGATGTATGACGGTATGGACTGCGTGGTTGGCGGTGGGCTGGAATGTATCACCCTGGTACAGAACGAGCATATGAACCTGCACCGCATGGTGGACGAGGAATTGATGGCGATTGAGCCAAATATGTTTGTGCCGATGCTGCAGACGGCCGAAAATGTCGCGCTGCGTTACAATATCTCGCGCGATGCGATGGACGAATACGGTCTGCAGTCGCAGCAGCGTACTGCTGCGGCTTACGAGTCTGGCAAATTTGCCGACGAACTGGTTCCTGTTACCTGCCAGCGTACTGTGTGGGACAAGGCGAGCGGTGAGTCGTCAATGGTTGAAGGGACGGTAGCGTCAGATGAAGGTCTGCGCGGCACGACTTTGGAGGGTCTGCAGGGTCTCAAAACCGTTATCGAGGGTGGCACTATTACTGCCGGTAATGCGTCGCAATTGTCTGACGGTTCATCTGCGCAACTGATCATGGATCGCACGACGGCAGAAAAAGAAGGTCTGCAGCCACTGGGTATTTACCGTGGTATCGCCGTGGCGGGTTGCGCGCCGGATGAAATGGGTATCGGCCCGATCTTTGCCGTGCCAAAACTGCTTAAACAAGCCGGTCTGACAATGGGCGACATCGGTCTGTGGGAACTTAACGAAGCGTTTGCGGTGCAGGTGATTTACTGTCGCGATAAGTTGGGTATCGATAACGATAAACTCAACGTCAATGGCGGCGCCATCTCCATTGGCCACCCGTACGGCATGAGTGGCTCGCGCATGATCGGCCACGCGTTGATCGAAGGTAAACGACGCGGCGTCAAGTACGTGGTGATCACCATGTGCGTGGGCGGTGGTATGGGTGCAGCCGGCTTGTTTGAAGTTTGCTGATACTGAAGTGACTAGAACGGCGCCTGCGGGCGCCGTTCTTTGTTTAAGTCCGGGATTTATTCCGCGACGCGTAGGGTAAATACAATGAAAGCAGTGATATGTAAAGAACACGGTTTGCCAGAAAAGTTGGAACTGGTGAGCGATTGGCCGGAGCCGGAAGTTGGTGAGCACGATGTACTTATCGATGTTAAGGCTGCCGGCCTCAATTTTCCTGATGTGTTGATGATTCAGGGGAAATACCAGATGCAGCCAGAGATGCCTTTTATTCCAGGCGGCGAATGTGCTGGCGTGGTGGCGGCAGTGGGCGCGAAAGTGACTCGTTTCAAGGTGGGAAACAGAGTACTTTCCGCCGGCGGCTCGGGCGCGTTTTGCCAGAAAATCGTGGTCAACGAGGCCAATGCCTTCCCCATGCCGGGCGGGCTAAGTTTTGAGCAGGCCGCCGGTGTCAGCATCACGTATTTCACGTCTTACTACGCCCTCAAACAGCGCGCCGACCTGCAACCGGGCGAAACGCTGTTGGTGCTGGGTGCCGCGGGTGGCGTGGGGACCAGTGCCATTGAGCTGGGCAAGCAAATGGGTGCGAAGGTGATCGCCGCCGCGAGCACGGATGAGAAACTCGAACTGTGCAAAAAGTTGGGCGCGGATGAGGTGATCAATTATAGCAAAGAGAACCTCAAGGATGTAATCAAAGCCCTGACGGGTGGTAAGGGCGTGGATGTGGTTTACGATCCAGTCGGTGGCGATTACGCTGAGGCGGCAATTCGTGGTATGGCCTGGAATGGTCGCTATCTGGTGATTGGTTTCGCCAGCGGTCCCATCCCCAAAATCGCGCTCAATTTGACGTTGCTTAAAGGATGTTCAATCGTGGGTGTTTTTTGGGGGCGCTTTGTCGGTGAGGAGCCAGAGGTTAATCTCAAGAACATCGAGACGTTGTGGGAATTATTCTCCAGTGGCAAGATCAGCCCGGTAGTGACTGACAGTTTCCCGATAGAGCAGTACGAAGAGGCATTCAACTGTATGATTGAACGCCGCGCGCGCGGCAAGGTCATCATCACGATGTAAGTGTAGAGGTATCTCTCCATGCAGAGCTTTCAATTCAATACGGTAGCACGCATCATTGTTGGCGCGGGAAGTGCGCTGCAACTCGCAGATCAGTGTGGGCATCTGGGTGTCCGACGACCCCTGCTGGTGACTGATCCTGGCTTGATGGCCATCGGATTGGTGCAGCCGGTATTGACGGCACTGGCGCAAGCGGGGCTTGCGCCGCTGGTATTTGACCAGGTGCGCGAGGATCCCCCTGAGGCTACTGTGTACGCGGCGACGGAGGCGGCGCGCAGCGGCGGCGTCGATGGCGTTATTGCGTTCGGTGGCGGCAGTTCCATGGATGTGGCCAAAGTGGTAGCGGTATTGTTGGGCGGCACCCAGGCGCTGGCAGAACTTTATGGTGTTGGTCAGGTCATTGGTAGTCGCTTGCCGTTGATTCTGGTCCCCACCACTGCCGGGACCGGCTCGGAGGTCACTCCTGTCGCGGTCATAACCACGGGTGAGACAACTAAGGCGGGGGTCTCCTCGCCCGTCCTGCTGCCCGATGTCGCGATATTGGATGCTGCGCTCACGCTGGGATTGCCGCCTGTGGTTACCGCCATGACGGGGGTTGATGCCATGGTGCACGCCATTGAGGCGTATACCTCCCGCCACAAGAAAAACCCGCTGTCCGACAACCTCGCAATCAAAGCGCTACAGCTGTTATCGCGCAATATTCGCACCGCCGTCCTCGAGGGTTCCAATCAGCAGGCGCGCGAAAACATGCTGCTCGGCGCCTGTCTTGCGGGACAGGCGTTTGCCAATGCACCTGTCGCCGCCGTACATGCGCTGGCATACCCCTTGGGTGGCCACTATCACATCCCGCACGGCCTGAGTAACTCACTGGTATTGCCCTCTGTTCTGGAGTTCAACGCGCCTCAGGCGAGCGAGCTGTACGCCGAGCTGGCAGACGTAGTGACGGGCACATCGGTTGCCGGCAGCGACGAGGCAAAAACCGCAGCGCTGATTGCCGCTTTGCGGCAACTGATTGATGATGTGGCTCTACCGGCAACGTTACACAGAGCGGGTGTCAAAGCGAGTGACCTGGAAATGCTGGCCACCGATGCCATGCTGCAACAGCGGCTGCTGGTGAACAACCCGCGTGATGTCGCCTACGAGGATGCGCTGGCGATCTACCAGGCGGCCTACGGAGCTGCGCTGTGAGCAAGGCAGTGCGTCCCACCAGAGCGGACTACAAGGTCTTCTACCCTATTGCGACGCGCTGGTCTGATAACGATATCTATGGCCATGTGAACAACGTAATTTACTATTCCTACTTTGATACAGCGGCCAATCGTTACTTGATCGAAGAGGGTGGACTGGATATTAGCGACGGCAGTATCGTCGGCTATGTGGTGAATTCCGGCTGCGAATACCACGCACCCATCACCTATCCTGAGTCGGTGGAAGCAGGGGTTAGGGTGGATCGTCTGGGCAACAGTTCAGTACAGTACGGGATCGCGATATTCAGGGTAGGCGAGCAGGAGGCTGCTGCACATGGTTATTTCGTGCATGTGTTTGTCGAGCGCGCTGAAAATCGATCAGTGCCTATTCCACAACAGCTGCGTTCAGCGTTGGAACGCCTGGCTTGATAGCGTCTAATCATTGTTGTGCGGCTTGTGTGTGGAGCTGTTCGACTTTCACCCGTTCAAAGCACTGCGCCTTCTCGGAGTAATTCCAGCGTTCGATCTGCAGTTGTCGCGGGCCAGTAGCGCCCGCTATGGTCGGCAACAGGTTCACCGGGTTTGGCGCGCCGGCGCGCAGCGACGCGCTCTGTGCCGAAGTGTGGAACCGAAATCTGTAGCAATATTGTCATGCTGACTCGCGCCCCGGGGGTGGCTCTGCGGGTCAGATCAGGTGCAGTGGCTGTGGTGACACGTAAAACGTCAGTGACAGTTGTCGCCAGATAATCTCGCCGTCGGTCGCGACTTTTATACGGCGTGTGCGAAAAGGCCAGACCGTCTTTACATCGAGTTGTTGCAACGGGAACTGTGCGGCCGCCGCTCGGATGCGATTATTGGTTTTGCTAGCGGTCATTGATAACGACCACGGCCAAAACGGCGAGAAAGACGCCGACACTGAACAGCGGTGCCAGTGGACTGTGAATCTGGTAAAGACCGCCTGCGCAGATTGGCCCGACGACAAAACCAATCGCCGGGCAGGAACTCACCAGACCTGCTGCACCACCTTGTTCCTGCGGCGTCACTGCCAGCGACGCGCCGGCTGATATAGAGGGCATGCACAAAGCCAGACCGGTGCCGAGAAAAGCCATACCGACGGCTAGTTCTGTAAATGTCTCAAAAATTGACACAACGGCGGCCCCGAGTATCAGCGCACACAGGCCCATGCGGATAAATTGCATGGGCCGCTGTTGTACGCGCTGCATGACAGTTACCTGAATCACAAAAGTGAAGATAGCGGAGACCATCAGGGCGGCACCGGTCGTTTGCGCAGTTTCAATACCACTCAGGTTAAGCTTGTCCTGCAGCTGAAAGCCAAGGGTTTGTTGTATGGCGGAAAATCCTATAAATACACCTACCGCCGTGAGCAGTAACAAGGCAATGCGCTTATCGCGATAGCGCAGCTTCACTCCAGCCTTGTGACGTGTGAGTTGAGTGGGGGGCGTTAATGGTAGGTGCTTCCACACCACCACGACGGCCACTGCCGCCAGACCGCCGGCAAAATACAGTGGTGCCAACAGGCCGAACGTGGCCAGTGCACCACTGACAGCGGGGCCTAGAATAGTGCCCATACTGTTAGCCGTGCCGAGCTTGGCCATGGTTTTAGTGCGCTGATCGGGGCTGGTGTGGTCAGCGGCGTAGGCCATGCTTGCCGGCCCGGTGGCAGACATGATAATCGATTGGCTACAACGCGTGAGCAGCAACACCCAGTAGAGCGCTGTACCGCTGAGCAGTCCGGTCAGCCCACCGTAAAAGACACTGGCAAAGAACACTGTGCCCACCGTATACCCTATCAATCCGGTTATGATGACGGGCTTGCGGCCGCTGCGGTCGCTGAAGCGACCCCATCGCGGAGCCGCAAGGCCAAAGATCAGCGCAGAGACGGCGATGATGGACGTGATCTCCAGTTCGCGCAGATCCACCTCCCTCCCCAGCGGAGCGAGGATGGCGAACACTAGCGACTGGCCCATCCCGGTGGCCATTAGTGCCAGGATGAGCACCGTCAATTGCTGCCGCGTCAGTTGCGCCGATGGTACTGCACTCACGGCATATTGCTACTTGAGGTCAGCGGAGGATTTTTCCAACACTCTGCGCGCTACGATCAGTTGCTGAATTTGCTGTGTGCCCTCGAAGATGTCCAGGATTTTGGAATCGCGGGCGAACTTCTCCAGTAGGAAGTTCTCGCTATAGCCCAGACTTTGGCACAGGGCTACGCAGCGCAGGGTGATGTCGTTGCCGACCCGCCCGGCCTTGGCCTTACACATCGAAGCCTCCATAGAGTTTGGCGTTTTGTTGTCTGCCATCCACGCAGCTTTTAAAACCAGTAATCGGGCGGCGTTCCACTCAGCTTCCATCTGGTACAGTTCGGCTTCAATGGCGCTGAGATTACACGGCTTCTTGTCGAACTTGAGTTCTACGCCCTCGGCTTGCAACAACTCACGGCACAGATCCAGGGCGGCACGCGATACGCCGATAGCCATAGCTGCCACTGGTGGGCGGGTGTTATCAAAGGTCTGCATGACGCCGCCAAATGCTTTCTTGCGGCCCTCCGCGTCGGTAGCGACTTCTGCGCTGCCCAAAATATTATCCTTGGGAACGCGACAGTCGCTAAAGCTGATGGCAGCCGTGTCCGAAGCGCGTATACCCAGCTTGTGCTCCAGTCGCGTCACTTCGCAGCCTGGTGTGCCCTTTTCCACAATGAAGGACTTGATGGCCGCCTTGCCCAGTGATTTGTCCAGCGTCGCCCACACCACCAGTGTGTCGCAGCGGTCGCCATCGGTAACATATATTTTCTCGCCGTTGAGTACCCATTCATTACCATCCAGCACTGCGGTGGTGCTGATGTTTGCAGAATCAGAGCCGGTACCCGGTTCGGTCACACACATGGCGGCATAGCTTCCACCATACTTTTGCTTTTGCTCCGCTGTGCCCACTGCACTGATAGCGGCGTTGCCCAGGCCACTGCCTGGCATGCCCAGGAAGAGCCCCACGTCACCCCAGCACAGGCCAAACAATCCGACCACAGATCCCATGTTACCGCCGTTGACCACGGTGCCCTCGGGGGCCGTTTCCCTGGCGCCGCCCGGATTGGATCTGGCACCTCCGATCAGTTTTGCCACCTCCTCCATCTCTTTTGGGTATGTATGTTCTTCCTTGTCATATTTGCGCGAGTAGGGGCGCATCATGTGTTCTGCCAGCATCATGACCTGGCCAAATGTTTCCTGGTGCTTCTTTGCGAGTTCGAGATTAATCATAGCGGGTACTCCTGAATTTGAAGGTCGGGGCTCAGACGCTGGCAATGCCTTCCAGCGTAGCGATGGCGCGCAAGTTGCGATACCACAGTTCCACCGGGTGCTCGCGGCAGAAACCGTGTCCGCCGAGTAACTGCACGCCGTCAGTGCCAATTTTCATGGCGTGCTCGGCGCAGAAGAGCTTGGCAAGATAGGCATGCTCGTGAAAATCCAGGCCTTGTTCGGCCCGCGAGGCGGCACGCAAGGTCATCAAACGCATGCTCTCCAGTTCGATGGCGATGTCGGCCACCATAAAGGCAACCGACTGGCGGTTGCTGATGGGCTCGCCAAACGCTACTCGCTCGTTGACGTAGGGCTTTACATAGTCGAGCACAGCCTGACAGGTGCCCACCGCCAGCGCACAGATACCGATGTGGCTCAGGTCGATAAAACGTTGTAGGTCAAACTTACCCTCGCCAAGGCGTGCAGTTGTGGGTAGTTGCACGTTATCGAACTGCAGTGTCGCCAATTGCGCACCCAGCAGTCCCATATTGGATTCAGCAGTGCGGGTCATGCCATCGGGGGTGCCCTCGACAATGAACGCGGCACAGTCATCATTGTCCAGACGCACGACGATCAGTACCAGTTCGGCATCCATGCCCAGCGGTACCATGCTCTTGGTGCCAGACAGTGTGTAGCCGTCGCTATTAGCGAGCGCGGTCATTTGAGGTGCGGTGGGTTCGAAGGTCGCGCGCGGTTCCAGCAATGCTGTGGTGGCTGCCTTGAATTCGCCGGTGCAGAACAGCGGCAGGTATTTCTCGCGCTGCGCGTCCGAGCCCTGATCCAGCAAGGTATTGACGAACGCCATGGGGCTAACTGCCCCCAGTGTGAGAGACAAATCGCCGTGCGCGAGGTCCTCGAAGATGAGCGTATTTGAAATCGGTGAGCGTGTTACACCCGCGCCACCCAGTACTTCTGGAATGGGCAGCAGGGTGAGTCCCAGCTCGGCGGATTTTGGGTAGAAGTCTCGCGCCGGGCTGGAGCCCTCGTCCACGGGTTTTGCCTGCGGCCGGATTTCTGCAGCGGCGAAGCGCTGCATGCTCTCGCGATTCATGCGCTGTTCATCTGTCAGGGACAGGTCGAACAGCAGGTCGGGGGCAGTATCGGTCATTGTCTACTCTCTCGTGTTATGGGTTTATGGCGGTGAGGCAAGGGGCCTGTAGGCCGCCAAGCAGATAATCCACCAGATGGTCAAGTAATGCGTCCTCGTCGAAATCACTCAAGTCGCCCAGCGGTGTGTGCGTGAGCCAACCCACCTCTGCAACGCCGTGCAGTACGTTGGTGGTCATGAACATAAGCCGCAGTCGGCGCACAGGCGCCGGCAGATCAGGTAATTGTTTTTCCAGCGCGTGGTCCACGCGTTGCCAGAAGGGCGCGAACATTGCATTGACCATTGCTGCGATGTCCGCGTCGTTTTCATTCACCAGTCGCGACAGAAACTGCACGCCGTCGGCACCCCAGGGTTGTCGTGTTGGAAGCAGTACCAAAGGGCGCAGCGTGTCACGGCAGGCGCAGCGCAACAAGCGTTTTGCCGCCTGCTCTGAACGCAGTGCAGTGGCGATGTGACTAAGTTCTCTGGCGATCATTTCCACCAGCGCCTTAACCACGCCGAGTTTATTCTGGAAATGATAATGCATGGCGGCGGAGTTTTTCGATCCTGCCTCTGTACTGATGCGGCGCAAAGAAACGGCATGTAAGCCTTCTGCCGCGTATAAATGCAGCGCGGTAAGCAACAGGAGACCGCGGGTGTCGGCGCCTTTTTCCCTGACTGTGCGGGCGGCAATGCTCACAGGCTGGAGAGTTTGTCGGTGCCGCTAAACGCCTGCATGAGACGCGTATAACTGACCGGTAAGAGACGGCTGACCAGCGAGATAATGGTTGCGTCCAGACCGATAAGCAGGCGTTTTTTGCGTTTTTCTATCGCGCTGATAATTTTTTGCGCCGCGACTTCCGGGCTTGTTTTGGCGAGTTTCTCAAATTCCCGGCTGCGCTCGTCGCGCGTCATCGCCGGATCGCCACCACGCGCTTGCCGCGCAATATTGGTCTTGATGCCACCGGGGTGCACACAGCACACATGCACATTGCCACCCTCCATCTCCTGGCGCAGGGCTTCCGTGTAGCCGCGCACGGCGAATTTCGCCGCGTTGTAAGCGGACTGGGTCGGTACGCCGATCAGCCCGAAGACCGAGGACAGATTAACCAAATGACCCTGTGAGGATTTGCGCAGAAGGGGTAGGAAAGCCTGGGTACCGTACACTACGCCCCAAAAATTGATGCCCATCAGCCACTCTTGATCGGCGTAAGTGCTCTCCTCAACCGTTGCCATCAGCGCCACGCCCGCGTTGTTGATAACGATGTCCACGTGGCCTTTGCTGTTGGCAATTCGCTCGGCCCAGGCATACATGCCCTCTTTACTCGCAACGTCCAGAACTTGCCTGTCTGAAGGGATATCCTGTCGCGATAGCTGGCTCATCGTTTCGTTGAGTCCGTCAGTATTGATGTCGCTCAGAAAGAGCTCACAGCCGTCGCGATTCAATTGCTTCGCCAGAGCGCGCCCGATGCCTGAGCCCGCGCCGGTGATAACCGCGATCTTCCCTTGTGCGTATGCCATGATAGAGGTTTACTGCTTGACGAGGAGATATAATAATAGGCGTTTTTAACATTAAAGCAATTGCTTTATCGCAGCCATTTCTGGCGGGGCACAAGTTTTTATACCGTGTGACCGGCAAGGGATTAGCGCCCGGATCAGCACAATTAGGGGTTAGGAGTCTGGACACGTCTGAGTCCTTGCCCTACACTATCACGCCATATTACAAGCACTCGGCCAGCGCACCGGGTTGCAGTGAACCCCCGTGAATAACCTGAGCTGTATTTATATGAAAAAAGCGAGATGCGGTTTTCCATCTCGCTTTTTTTGCGAGCGCGCTACTGGCATTTTCGCCACTGACCGACGGAGGTTTTCTTGTCCATTCCGGCCATCCTAGTCCTTGAAGACGGCAGTATTTTCAAAGGTTTGGCAATTGGTGCTACCGGTATTTCGGTAGGAGAGGTGGTGTTTAATACCGCGATGAGTGGTTATCAGGAAATCCTGACCGACCCCTCGTATGCTCGCCAGATTGTCACCCTGACCTACCCCCATATCGGCAATACCGGTACCAATGACGAGGACGAGGAGTCCGCGTCCATTTGGGCCGCAGGCCTGGTGATCCGTGATCTGCCGCTGCTGGCCAGCAATTACCGGAATCAGCAGGGCCTTTCCGACTACCTGAAAAGCCGCAACATCGTAGCGATCGCTGATATAGACACCCGCCGCTTGACCCGTATATTGCGCGAAAAAGGTGCCCTGAATGGCTGTTTGATGGCCGGTGAAACGGTGAATGCTGCGCAGGCCCTAGAGCAGGCGCGGGACTTCGTCGGCCTCAAGGGTATGGATTTGGCCAAAGAGGTCAGCACAGCCGCTAGCTATGCATGGCGAGAGGGCAGCTGGGCAATGGAAGTGGGGTATAGCGAGTACGCTGATTCCGAGTTGCCCTGGCATGTGGTGGCCTATGACTATGGTGTGAAGCGCAACATCCTGCGCATGCTCGTCGATCAGGGTTGTCGCCTGACGGTGGTCCCCGCCCAGACCCCGGCAGCCGAGGTGTTGGCGATGAATCCGGACGGGATCTTCCTGTCGAATGGTCCGGGCGATCCGGAGCCTTGTGACTACGCTATAACAGCCATCCAGGCGTTTCTGGAAACGGATATTCCGGTATTCGGAATTTGTCTGGGCCATCAGCTGCTTGGACTGGCCAGTGGTGCCAGCACCCTAAAAATGAAATTTGGCCATCACGGTGCCAACCATCCGGTGCAAAATCTGGACGATGGCACGGTGCTGATCTCCAGCCAGAACCACGGCTTCGCGGTGGATGAGGCGAGTTTGCCCGACACCCTACGCGCAACCCACAAGTCGCTGTTCGATGGGAGCCTGCAGGGTATTCATCGCACGGACAAGCCAGCGTTCAGCTTTCAAGGACATCCGGAAGCGAGTCCCGGTCCGCACGATGCCGCTCCGCTGTTCAAGTACTTTATTGAATTGATAACTGCACGCGCCCAGAAGAAGTAAGCCCCCATGCCAAAGCGTACTGACTTAAAAAGCATCCTGATTATCGGCGCCGGTCCTATCGTGATTGGACAGGCCTGCGAATTTGATTACTCTGGCGCTCAGGCTTGCAAAGCCCTGCGCGAAGAGGGGTACCGGGTCATTCTGGTGAATTCCAACCCGGCGACCATCATGACAGATCCGGCGATGGCGGATGCGACCTACATCGAGCCAATCGAGTGGCAGACGCTGGCCCGCATCATTGAAGTGGAAAGGCCCGACGCGCTGTTGCCCACCATGGGCGGCCAGACCGCACTCAACTGCGCCCTCGACTTGGCGCGCGAAGGCGTGCTCGCGAAGTTCGGTGTGGAGATGATTGGCGCGACCAAGGAAGCCATCGATATGGCGGAGGATCGCCAGCTATTCGATAAAGCGATGAAGCGCATTGGTTTGGCGACACCGCGTTCAGCCATCGCGCACAGTTTGGAAGAAGCCTTCCAGGTACAGGACTCCATCGGCTTTCCCTGCATTATCCGTCCGTCATTCACCATGGGTGGCTCTGGCGGTGGTATCGCCTATAACCGCACCGAGTTTGAAACTATTTGTCGGCGCGGGCTGGATCTTTCGCCCACCAACGAGTTGCTGATTGACGAATCACTCATCGGCTGGAAAGAGTTTGAGATGGAGGTGGTCCGCGATAAAAAGGACAACTGCATCATCGTCTGCTGTATAGAGAACTTCGACGCCATGGGTGTGCATACGGGTGATTCCATCACGGTGGCCCCGGCCCAGACGCTCACTGATAAGGAATACCAGATCATGCGTAACGCCTCGTTGGCGGTGCTGCGTGAAATCGGCGTGGAAACCGGAGGCTCCAACGTTCAGTTCGGGCAGGATCCTAAAACCGGCCGTATGGTCATCATTGAGATGAACCCGCGGGTGTCACGCTCCTCGGCACTGGCGTCCAAGGCGACCGGCTTCCCTATCGCCAGAGTGGCGGCAAAGCTGGCGATTGGTTACACGCTGGATGAGTTGCAGAATGATATTACCGGTGGCGCGACGCCCGCCTCGTTCGAGCCCTCCATCGATTACGTGGTTACCAAGATTCCGCGCTTTGCGTTTGAGAAATTCCCCGGTGCCGATACCCGCCTTACCACGCAGATGAAATCTGTGGGAGAGGTCATGGCGATTGGCCGAACCTTCCAGGAGTCGCTGCAAAAGGCGCTGCGCGGACTCGAACTAGGCTCCGCTGGCTTCGAGCACCAGATCGACGTGGACGACCCAGAACTGCGCGATGAGTTGGTGAGGGAACTGACCAACCCCGGCCCGGATCGTATCTGGTACATCGGTGATGCCTTCCGCGCGGGTATGAGCGTGGACGAGGTATATCAGTACTCCGGTGTGGATCCCTGGTATCTGGTGCAGATTCAGGATCTCATCACGACGGAAGACAATCTCAAAGCCGTCAAGCTGGATGAGATGGATCACGCGCAAATGTTCGCACTCAAGCGCAAGGGATTTGCCGACGAGCGCCTGGCGGTGTTGCTGGACGTTACCGAAGCGCAAGTGCGTGACCATCGTCACGGGTTGGGTATCCGCCCTGTATATAAGCGTGTTGATACCTGCGCTGCCGAATTTGCCTCCGCCACCGCGTATATGTACTCCACTTACGAAGAGGAGTGTGAGGCTGCTCCCACCAACCGCGATAAAATTCTGATACTGGGCGGCGGACCAAACCGCATCGGCCAGGGTATTGAGTTCGATTACTGCTGTGTGCACGCCGCGTTGGCACTGCGCGAAGATGGTTACGAAACCATCATGGTGAACTGTAACCCGGAAACGGTTTCCACCGATTACGACACCTCGGATCGGCTCTACTTTGAGCCCGTGACGTTGGAGGACGTGCTGGAGATCGTCGATCTGGAGAAGCCCAAGGGTGTGATCGTGCAGTTTGGTGGCCAGACGCCACTGAAACTGGCGCGTGCGCTGGAAGCTCAGGGCGTGCCCATCATAGGCACCACACCGGATGCGATCGATCGTGCAGAGGATCGGGAGCGCTTTCAGAAGATGATCCAGAAACTGGATCTCAAGCAGCCCGTCAATACCACGGTACGTAGCGTAGAGGAAGCACTGGAGGCGGCCAAGGCCATCGGCTATCCACTGGTGGTGCGCCCCTCGTATGTGCTGGGCGGTCGCGCCATGGAAATTGTTTACCGTGAAGAGGATTTACTGCGTTATATGCGTAATGCGGTGCAGGTCTCCCACGATTCTCCGGTGTTGCTGGACCGATTCCTCAGTGCCGCAATTGAAGTAGATATCGACGCAGTCAGCGATGGCGAGGAAGTCGTCATCGGCGCTCTTATGCAACATATCGAACAGGCAGGTGTGCATTCCGGCGACTCGGCCTGCTCGCTGCCGCCCTATAGTTTGGAAGCCTCGCTGCAGGATGAAATGCGTGAGCAGGTCAAGAAAATGGCGCTGGAACTGGGCGTCAAGGGCTTGATGAATGTGCAATTGGCCTGGCAGGACGGAGAAATTTACGTGATTGAGGTCAATCCGCGTGCCTCGCGCACCGTGCCGTTTGTATCCAAGTGTATCGGTGTGTCGTTGGCCAAGGTTGCAGCGCGCTGCATGGCGGGAAAGACGTTGGCGGAACAGGGTTTCACCCGCGAAATTGTGCCTCCTTACTACTGTGTGAAAGAAGCGGTGCTGCCGTTCAATAAGTTTCCCGGCGTCGATCCCATTCTGGGACCAGAAATGAAATCGACCGGCGAGGTCATGGGTGTCGGCGATACGTTTGCCGAGGCTTTCGCCAAAGCTGAGCTGGCTGTGGGGAGTGGTGCGCCGACTGAGGGTACTGTCCTGATCAGCGTTCGCGATGTGGACAAGCCCGGCATCGTTGGCGTGGCGCGCGATCTGGCGGAGATGGGCTTTTCGCTGGTTGCGACGAGCGGCACGGCCAAGGTGCTGGAAGCGGCTGGCCTAAGGGTGCGCCGGGTCAACAAGGTGCTTGAGGAGCGTCCTCACATTGTCGACATGATCAAAAATGACGAAGCAGATTTCATTATTAATACCACGGAAGGTCGCCGCGCGATCGAAGATTCAGCGCCTATTCGCGCCAGTGCAGAGGCTCACAGGGTATTCTATACAACGACCTTGACCGCCGCGCAGGCGATTTGCATGGCGTTGAAATTCAAAGGTGAAAAGACAGTGCGGCGCCTGCAGGACCTGCACAGGAGAATTGAGGCATGAACAAGTTTCCGATGACATTGGCCGGTGAAATCGCGCTGCGCAAAGAGTTGGATCGTCTCAAGAGGGTAGAGCGCCCGAGTATTGTCGAGGCGATTGCCGAAGCGCGCGCGCACGGCGATCTGAAGGAGAACGCGGAGTATCATGCGGCGCGGGAACAGCAGAGTTTCGCCGAGGGCCGTATTATGGAAATTGAAGGTAAGTTGAGCAATGCCCAGGTTATCGACATCACCACTATTCCTAAATCAGGCAAAGTCATTTTCGGCACGACGGTCGACCTGATCAATCTGGAAACTGACGGTAAGGTGACTTACCGCATTGTCGGTGAGGATGAAGCAGACATCAAAAGTCATATGATCTCAGTGGGCTCGCCCATCGCCCGCGCCCTGATTGGCAAGGAGGAGGGCGAGGTCGTGGTCGTCAAGGCACCCGGTGGCGATATCGAATACGAGATCGATCAAGTTCACCACCTCTAGTTTGCGCGCGGGCGCCAGACTCATTTTCCTTTGAACACTGCCGGTCTGCGCTCTACCCGCGCCATTATTCCTTCGACAAAATCCTCCGTCGCCATCAGTGTCGCAAGTGCGGCATTTTCCTGCTCGAGTGCTTGGCCTAGCGCTTCCATGTGGGGTTGGTGCAGACAGCGTTTCATTTCCCGAATGGACAGCGAGGGCCCCTGTGGGGGAATAAGCTGCAACACCTTCTCGCGAGAGTAGGACAGCAGTTCGCTGTGGGATACGACCTTGTTGGCAATACCCAGCTCGACGGCGTCATTTGCGCTGATCCGCTCTGCAAAGAACAGAATCTCCTTGGCTTTCTGGAACCCCAGTAGGCGCGGTAGGAAGTAAGTGGAGCCCAATTCTGCGGCAATGCCCAGTTTGGCGAACGGTAGTTGAAGCCAGGCGTGCTCTGACATATAGATCTGATCTGCCGCGGCGAGGCACAGGGTAACGCCGCCGCCGATTGCCAGCCCATTGATGGCGGCAATGATAGGCTTGTCACAGGCGTAGAGCTTCAGGGTGGCGCGTTTCTGCGCGATATCGGACATGTCGATATCGGCCAATACCTCAGGTGGGATTCCTTCAAAGGCATCGGAGTTAAAGTAGCCCCCGCTGCTAAACGCCTCTTTGGTCGGGTCTTCGGATTGCGGATCTTTTGCGCCTGTCAGTATCATGGCATAGGCGGAATCATCAGACTGGAAGTGATCGACCGCGTAGAAAATCTCAAGAAATGTCACGGCGCTGAGCGCATTTTTACGCGCTGGGGTGTTCAGGGTGAGCGTTACAACGCCAGTTGCATCCTTTGCATAGAGAATATCCTTAAAATTCTGTGGTTCCATGTTGTCCTTTGCGCTCCCGATAGAGCCAATGTGATTGGCTTGAGAAGTAGAGAACGTATTCTGGAGTCCCTGCCAGGAATTGGCAACTCGTAAGTTATCGGGAACGAGGAGATGGAATCTGCTGTGCTGACGGGTAGTGTGGGTGGCGTGCGCAATAACTGTGAGTTCGAGGATTCGGTTATCTAATCTGGCCTGAATTATTTCAATGGCGCTAATGAAAATTATTCTCATTTAAATTATGATCGGGTTTTTATCGGAGTAGTAACAACAGTATGGATATCAACCTCTGGTCGCTGAAATCCGGCGAGCGCTGCGAAATTTTGGGTTACGACAGTGCCCTGGACGAGAAGTACCGCATCCGTTTGATGGAGTTTGGCTTTCATCCTGGGGAGTCAGTGTCCTGTCTGCATTCGCTGGCATTCGGTGCACCCAAGGTTTACCGCGTTAGCAATACCGTGTTTTCACTGGATGATGAAGTGGCCTCCCATGTTCTGGTCAGGATAACCGCGTCCCATGAGTAAAGTCCTGCTGATAGGCAGCCCTAACTCGGGGAAGAGCCTGCTATTTAATCGACTCACGGGTTTGCACCACAAGGTCGCGAATTTCCCCGGCATCACGGTGGATGTCAGTACCGGTCGCCTGCAGGATCTGCCGGAGACGGAGTTGATCGATTTCCCCGGCACCTACTCGCTTCAGGCGATTTCAGAGGATGAGCAGGTTGCGGTCGATTACTTTGAGCGCTCGTTGGATGACGCTCACGTGAGCCATGTGCTGTGCGTCGTCGATGCCACGCGCCTGGAGAAAAGCCTGTATTTCACACTGCAGGTTATTCGTGAAAGTGCGCGCCATGGCAAGCCGGTTATAGTGCTGGCCAATATGATGGACGTTCTGGAATCACACAAGTTGAGTCTCGACGTAGCGCAATTGGCGGTCGCCCTGCAGGCACCGGTGCTGCCTGTTTCGGGCCGTTCAGGCGCGGGCCTGAAAGCGATTATTGGTGCCCTCAAGGGTGCGATGGTGTTGCCCCAGACCTGGGCCACAGAACAATCGGTGGATGTGCCAGACGAGCAGTTGCGTATTACCGCACACAAGCTCGCACATCGCTTTGGAACCCAGGGCGACGTGCTGATCAGGAACCAGACTCGACTCGACGGTATTTTTCTCCATTCTGTGGCAGGCGGCTTTGCCTTTTTCTTTATCATGTATCTGCTATTTCAATCGATTTTTACCTGGGCGGCGCCCCTGATGGACGCTGTGGAATTTGTCCTTGCCTCGCTGGCAGACTGGATCGTGCCCATGATAGGCAATCAGACGGCGAGGGATTTTACGTCGGACGCTCTGTTTGGTGGCATCGGCGCCTTCCTGGTGTTTGTACCACAGATATTTATCCTGACGTTCGTCATTGGTCTGTTGGAAGACTCAGGTTACATGGCGCGCGCGGCGCTAATCTGCCACAAACCGTTGCGCCTGTTCGGCCTGACTGGCAAAAGTTTTATTCCCATGTTGTCGGGTGTGGCCTGCGCTATTCCGGCAATCTACGCCGCCCGCGCAATCGACTCGCCGCGCAAGCGGTTGTTGACGTACATGGCGATACCGCTGATGCCCTGCTCCGCCCGTCTGCCGGTGTATACCCTGTTGATTGCGGCGTTTATTCCCGCCACTACTGCGATGGGGGGGCTGATCGGCTGGCAGGGACTGGCGATGTTCGCAATTTATTTCTTTGGTATGTTTTGTGGGTTACTGGTGACTGCGTTGGTGTCGCGTACCAGTAAAGATCACTATAACGACTTGCCTTTCGTGCTGGAGTTGCCGCCCTATAGATTGCCCAGCCTGATACCACTGCTGCGCACCTGCTGGAATCGCTCAAAACATTTTGTCACCAAGGCCGGAAAAATCATTTTTGCGGTCACTGTGGCGGTGTGGGTATTAGGATATTTTCCTAATTATGGTACCGATCTGGGTAGCTCGTGGTTGGGCCATCTGGGCCACTTTATTGAACCCCTGTTTGCGCCTCTGGGTCTCGACTGGCGTTACGGAGTAGCTATTTTAAGCTCTTTCCTGGCCCGCGAAGTATTTGTGGGTACGCTGGGTACGATTTTTGGTATTGAGTCCGTCGATGAAAAAATGGCGCCGTTGGTACAGCATATTCAAAACAGTGATATGGCGCTGGGTTCCGGTATCGCGTTGTTGGTGTTCTTCGCCATCGCGCTGCAGTGTGTCTCCACGCTGGTGATCCTGTCGAAGGAGAGCGGCTCACGTTCACTGGCGGTAAAAATGTTCGCGGCGTATTTTCTATTTGCCTACATTGCTGCACTGGGGGCGTATCAATTCACCGGTCTTTTTACCTGAAAACGGCGGCCACTATTCTGGCCGCTCATGCTCAAATAGCCTGACTTGTGCCAACACCAGTTGCGCCAGCATGCCAACCAGCAGTGCGTGGTTTTCCTTGCGGATCCCCTCCAGTCCAGCATTAATCTGGCGATACAGGTTGTCGCGCTGCTCATGGCCAAGCTGTGCGGGCAGATCAACCGTAAAACTGTACTGTTCTGACGCGCTCAGTTGAGCGTACATTTTGGTGAGTTGCCTGGCCGCGAAATCGACCAGTTGGTCATCCGCGCCTTTTGCCTTCAGCAATTCGCGTAGCTGGTGATCCAGAAATGTCAGGCCCTGAGCCTGTTGTGATGGAAATTTGAGGATAGTTCCCATACCGCATTGCTCGCAACGGAGATGCTCCATTATAGCGAAACTGCCCGCCGATGTGCACCGGGCGCAATCTTCGGGACACAGCGTTGGGACTACACTGGTTTTATTAGATTGGATAGTCGCGGGTCTGGCGTGGGAGCGCTCCGCAGCAGGAGAATAACACTGCCGACGCTCTGTACCAGTTTAGCTTTGAGCTGCCTGGTGATCTGTTGTGTCACCTCGGCGCGCGCCTCGCGCGAGCCCACGGACAACTTGACCTTGATCAGTTCATGATCGGTCAGAGCTCTGTCCAGTTCGGCGACGACGCCTTCACTGAGGCCTTTACCAGCGATCGTGACCACCGGTTTCAGCTTGTGGCCGATTGCTCTCAGTTGCTTGATGTCTTGATTTGCTTTCTTACTCATTATAGTTCCAAGGTACAATGCCCGCCAGCGCGGGGCGGCCCAGTTTACACAAGCCCTTCCATGCACGAAACCGAAATTACTGTGACTGCTCATGGCAAAAAAGAAATCCTCCAGTAAAGCCTGGTTAAAGGAGCACCGGGATGACCCCTACGTGCAGCAGGCCCAGCGTGAGGGATATCGCTCTCGTGCCTGCTATAAGTTGCTGGAGTTGCAGGACAGGGACGGGCTGATCCGTTCCGGTATGACCGTGCTGGATCTGGGCAGTGCGCCGGGGGGCTGGTCGCAGGTCGCTGTCGAGCGGGTGGGCGGGAAAGGCAAGGTAATTGCCTCGGATATCCTGCCGATGGACGCGCTGGACGGCGTGACCTTTATCGAGGGCGACTTTACCGAGGATGAAGCGTTCCGGCGGATTGTTGAGGCGCTCGACGGCAGGCCAGCGGATCTAGTAATTTCAGATATGGCGCCCAATATGAGTGGTGTGCAAGCCATGGACCAGCCACGGGCGATGTATCTGGTAGAGCTGGCCCTGGATATGGCACAGCAGGTATTGTCTCCCGGAGGCACATTTGTCGCTAAAGTGTTTCAGGGTGAGGGCTTTGATCAGCTTTTTAAGCAAACACAGGGCTCCTTTGCAAAGGTGTTGACGCGTAAACCGAGGGCCTCCAGGCCCCGTTCAAGGGAGGTTTATCTGGTGGCCAAAGAGTTTTGGGGCCATTGAGGGCTTTTTTTCCTGTGTTTCGACTGGCTGAGGGCGGTTTGGATTGCACATTCTTAGCACCAGAACTAACCACAGACATAGTCGCCATTAACTTGCTTGAAATATGGAGAGATTGCCCCAACTGTAGTAAATTGGAGTGTAGAGCGTGATTAACTCGCGCTCGACAGTATCGAATTGCGCTGGTTAGCCGCGCATTACCCATCAGATTCGAGGGAATTGAGTGTTAAATGGCATCCCCTGAGGTTGTCGCATTCATTCTCTGTATTCGCCCCAAGGCAGCGCCAGAACACAGTTCGGCGTGAAGCCTCCGTGAGGAAATGGCATTGAACACTATGGTTAAGAATTTATTGCTCTGGTTGGTGATCGCTGCCGTCCTGTTATCGGTATTTAACAACTTCAATATGCAGAGTGCCAGTGAGCAGGTTGGCTACTCAGAGCTAATTGCCGAAATTCAGAACGACCAGGTCAAAAAGGTCGTTGTGGACGGTCTGACTATTTCTGGTGAGCGCTTTGATGGGTCTCGCTTTGAGACCATTCGTCCCATGATGGAAGACCCCAAGTTGATCGATGACCTGCTGGAACACAAGGTCGAGGTTGAGGGGCGTAAGCCAGAGCAGCAGAGTGTCTGGACCCAACTGCTGGTCGCCAGCTTCCCTATCCTTATTATTATTGCCGTATTTATGTTCTTCATGCGCCAGATGCAGGGCGGCGGTGGCGGTCGCGGTGGTCCAATGAGTTTTGGCAAGAGCAAGGCCAAGCTGTTGAGCGAGGGACAGATTACGACTACCTTCGCCGACGTAGCCGGCGTGGATGAGGCTAAGCAGGATGTGCAGGAGTTGGTGGAATTCCTGCGTGATCCCAGTCGCTTTCAGAAGTTGGGCGGACGGATTCCCCGCGGTGTGCTGATGGTGGGCCAGCCAGGTACGGGTAAAACCCTGCTCGCCAAGGCGATTGCTGGCGAGGCGAAAGTGCCGTTCTTCTCCATATCCGGTTCGGATTTTGTCGAAATGTTTGTTGGCGTAGGCGCCTCGCGTGTGCGCGATATGTTCGAGCAGGCTAAAAAGCAGTCACCCTGCATTATTTTCATTGATGAGATCGACGCTGTGGGACGTCACCGTGGCGCAGGTCTGGGTGGTGGCCACGACGAACGCGAGCAAACCCTCAACCAGTTACTGGTGGAGATGGATGGCTTTGAAGTGAACGACGGTGTGATTGTAATCGCCGCGACCAACCGCCCCGACGTACTTGATCCAGCGCTGCTCCGCCCCGGTCGTTTTGATCGCCAGGTGGTGGTGAGCTTGCCTGATATCCGTGGTCGCGAGCAAATTTTAAAAGTGCATATGCGTAAAGTTCCCCTGGCCGAGGATGTGGAAGCATCCAAGATCGCACGCGGAACACCTGGTTTCTCCGGCGCTGACCTGGCCAATCTGGTGAATGAGGCCGCTTTGTTCGCTGCCCGCAGTAATGTGCGTACAGTCGGTATGAATCAGTTTGAACTGGCCAAGGACAAAATCATGATGGGCGCTGAGCGTAAATCGATGGTGATGTCAGAAAATGAAAAGCGCAATACCGCCTATCACGAAGCAGGCCATGCGATTGTCGGTCGTCTGGTGCCAGAGCATGATCCTGTCTACAAAGTGAGTATTATCCCGCGCGGCCGTGCGCTGGGTGTGACCATGTTCTTGCCCGAAGAGGATCGCTATAGCCACAGCCGCCGTTTTATCGTCAGCCAGATATGCAGTCTGTTCGGCGGCCGTATCGCCGAGGAAATGACGCTTGGTAAGGACGGCGTAACAACCGGGGCATCGAACGATATCCAGCGAGCGACGGATATTGCACGTAAAATGGTTACCAAGTGGGGGTTGTCGGACAAAATGGGGCCGCTGATGTACGACGAGGCTACAGAGGAAGTGTTCCTCGGTCGCAGCGCTGGTCAGCCTCATCTGGTGGTTTCTGCAGACACCGCCAAGCAAATTGATCTCGAGGTGCGGCGTATCATTGATGAATGCTACGCAACCGCGCAGACAATATTGGAAGAAAATGTCGACAAATTACACCTGATGTCTGACGCACTCATGCTGTATGAGACGATTGATGCTGATCAGATCGACGACATTATGAATGGACGCCCAGCGCGCGAACCCAAGGACTGGGGTGATACCGGTGACGATCAGACTCCCAGCGCGGACGTGGGTGCTGCACCTCAGGATTCTTCCGACAGACCGATAGGTGACCCCGCCGGCGAGCATTGACCCCGGCTCGGGTAGTGCCTCCAGTTCATTCTTCAATGTGGCCGGTGCTGGACTGCGCCGGGCGCATTCTCGATTTGACGCGCCCGGTCATCATGGGTGTTATCAATACTACGCCAGACTCTTTCTCCGACGGCGGTACCCTGTACCGTAGTTCACGCCTTGATATCGAGCGCGCTATGACGCGAGCCCGTGATATGGTGGCTGCGGGAGCCGTCATACTGGATATCGGAGGGGAGTCCACTCGACCCGGCGCGCAGCCGGTTCTGCCGGACGAGGAAATGGACAGGGTACTACCGCTGGTGGAGCGGATTGCCGGTGAATTGGAGGTAGTCATTTCAGTTGACACCAGCTCCCCTGAATTGATGCGTGAAGCGGCTGGCGCAGGCGCGGGCCTGCTCAATGATGTTCGGGCACTGACGCGCGCCGGGGCGCTGGAAGCCGCCGCGGCTACCGGGTTGCCGGTTTGTTTGATGCACATGCAGGGACAGCCCGACAACATGCAGGTTGCGCCACAATATGTCGATGTTGTGACCCAGGTCAGAGAATTTTTACTCGCCAGGGTGGCAGCCTGTGAACGACTGGGTATAGTGCGGGAGCGGTTAATACTCGACCCTGGCTTTGGCTTTGGCAAGTCGGTGAGCCATAATATGCAGCTGCTGCAGGCCCTGCCTGAGCTGGCTGCTATGGGGTTCCCGCTGCTGGTGGGGTTGTCTCGTAAATCAATTATTGGAACACTGCTGGGACGGGATGTGGCTGAGCGTCTACCCGCCAGTCTGGCGCTGGCGGTGATGGCGGTAGAGCGTGGCGCCGCGATTATAAGAACGCACGACGTAGCCGCCACGGCGGATGCCGTGGCGATGTGGGCTGCACTGCAGGAGTTTGGTGACGTATGACGAAGCGTTATTTTGGCACAGATGGCATCCGCGGCAAGGTGGGTGAGTTTCCAATTACACCGGATTTTATCCTCAAGCTGGGTTGGGCCTGTGGCCGTGTTTTCGACCGGGAGTTCAACCGCGAGGGCGGCTGCCTGGTGATTATAGGCAAAGATACGCGTGTCTCGGGGTACATGTTTGAATCAGCGCTGGAAGCGGGCTTGGTCGCCGCCGGTGTCAATGTGAAATTGCTGGGGCCCATGCCTACGCCCGCCATCGCACACATGACCCGCAAGTATAATGCGGAGGCCGGTATTGTCATTAGCGCATCACACAACCCCTTTTATGACAACGGCATCAAGTTTTTCGGCGCCGATGGGTCAAAACTGTCCGATGAAATAGAACACGCGATTGAAGCAGAATTGGATCTGCAATTGACAACAGTACCGTCACGGCAAATTGGCAAAGTGACGCGGGTTGAGGATGCCAATGGCCGCTATATCGAGTTTTGCAAATCGACTGTGCCAGATGATTTCAGCCTGCGTGGTCTGCGCATAGCCCTGGACTGCGCGCACGGCGCCACTTATCACATCGCGCCCGGCGTGCTCCGCGAGTTGGGTGCCGAGGTGATCACCATCGGCACGACCCCCGACGGCTTCAATATCAACGAAGGTGTGGGCTCTACTGATATGGCCGCGCTATCGGCACTCGTCAGGGAGCACCAGGCTGATATCGGTATCGCTTTCGATGGCGACGGCGATCGCGTGTTGATGGCTGATGAAAAAGGCGAGATTATCGATGGCGATGAGTTGGTATATATCATCGCTATGCACCGTCTGGCCACCGGTCGCAGCGATGCCGGAGTGGTTGGCACCCTGATGTCAAACCTGGGACTTGAGTTGGCCCTGAAGAAAGCTGGTTTGCAGTTTGAGCGTGCGAATGTCGGTGATAGGCACGTGAAAGCGGTAATGGAGGCCAATGGCTGGCACCTGGGCGGGGAATCTTCTGGTCATATTATCTGTTCTGATGTCACGACTACGGGGGACGGCATTATTGCTGCCCTGCAGGTGCTGATGGCCCTACAGGAGGCACAGGGCGATCTGGCTGCGCTGCGTGCCGGTATTACCCTGTATCCTCAAACCATGATTAACGTCGTCGTCGGCGACAGGGTTGATCTGGCAGATTACCCCGCGCTCATGACGGCGGTGGCCGCGATGGAGCAACTGCTGGGAGCGGAAGGTAGGGTGCTGTTGCGCCCCTCGGGTACCGAACCGAAGGTGCGGGTTATGGTGGAGGGGCTGTGTCCGACCAGCGTGCCGCTGCTGTGTGCTGAACTGGCTTCAGAGGTAGAACGGTTACTCACTTGACCGCTCGTCGGCCTTTTCTTCGTCGCGGCCTATCCCCATCGGATGTTCCTTGTCACGGGCGGCTATCTTGGTTAAGATTGCGGCCGCTTTTTTCACTCGGAGATCGAGATGCGCCAGCTTCTGGTTGTAGGTAACTGGAAGCTTAATGGGTCCAGGGCCAGTATCAATACATTGATGGGCAGTTTGGTGAGTGCGCCGGCGCCGTCGGGCCCCGAGGTGGTTGTGTGCCCCACGTATGTGCACCTGCCGCAAGTGCTGGATTTGTGTGCCTCGTCTGCGATTACCGTCGGGGCGCAGGATTGTAGTCATATGCAGTCCGGGGCTTATACCGGCGAAGTCGCCGCTACTATGCTGGCTGAGATTGGTTGTCGCTGGGTCATTCTGGGGCACTCGGAGCGACGTCAGTACCACGACGAATCGGATACGCAGGTTGCCGCCAAGGTGGCGGCGGCGGTCGATGCAGGTTTGCGACCGATTGTTTGTGTGGGTGAAACGCGCGAGCAGCGTGAAGCAGGTGAGGCCCAAAGCGCCGTCAGTGCCCAGTTGGAAGGCGCGCTGCGGGGTCAGGCAAACCTCAGTTCGCTGGTGGTGGCGTATGAGCCCGTTTGGGCAATTGGTACCGGGCTAACAGCAACGCCGGAGCAGGCTCAGGATATGCACGCGTGTATTCGAAGGCGTTTGGACGGCATAGACGGGGTGGATGCCCAGGGCACACGGCTATTGTATGGCGGTAGTGTAAAGGCTGATAATGCTGCGCTGTTATTCGCGCAGCCTGACATTGATGGCGCGCTGGTAGGTGGAGCTGCGTTAAAAGCAGTAGACTTTCTGGCCATTATAAACGCCGCGGCAGTGTAACAAACGATTGGAAATTGTCCCCTGGAGGGACTGGACGATTATGGAACAGATAATTTTGGCAGTGCACCTGGTCATCGCTTTGGCGATCATTGGCCTGATCATGCTGCAGCAGGGGAAGGGCGCCGATATGGGTGCGTCGTTTGGTGCGGGGGGTTCGCAGACCCTGTTTGGTAGCGACGGTGGCGGCAGTGTGCTGACCAAGGCGACAGCCTGGCTGGTGGTATTGTTCTTCGCCAGCAGTTTTAGCCTGGCGTTAATGGTCAATCAAAGAGTAGTGGTTGACGATGACCTGGGTTTGGCAATCCCCGCGACGGTGAACGCTGGAGCGGCGACACCAGCGGAACAAGAGCTGCCCATTTTGAATGATGAACCGGCAGCTGCCACCGCGCCTGCCGGAGATGACTTGCCCCAGCTGGACTGAGGTAACAAACGCTTTTTGCCGAAGTGGTGGAATTGGTAGACACGCCATCTTGAGGGGGTGGTGAGCTATGCTTGTGCGGGTTCGAGTCCCGCCTTCGGCACCATATCAATACAGAGCCCAGTAAATGCTGGGCTTTGTGCTTTCTGTGGCAGGGACTTGCCGCAGTCGGGCCTTTCTGTTGCGGGCCTACCTCCAGCAAACCCACAGATTTGCGCCATGTCTGTGCTGGGTTCTAATGTAATGAGCTACCCCCACCTACGCTGCTAGACCGGCGGGGTCTTCCAGACTGGATTTAGTCCGATGGACCTTAACGTCGAATAGGAGATCGACAGGACTATTAGCAGGCTGGGCGTTGATATTGCCAAGAACATCTTTCAACTCCACGGCGCCGACAATTCTGGCAAGGCCGTTCACAAAAAGCGCTTGGCTCGGCGTGAACTCGCCGCTCATGGGGCCAGTTGCCAGCTTGCACCATTGTGATGGAAGCTTGTGGAGGAGCCAACTACAGGGCGCAAGTTTTTCAACGCAGCGGACATTCAGTGATGAAGCGGTAGCAGAGCCAGACAGCATATGAAATGATGTCTGGCGGGAATCGGTGGCGCTTACAGGCATTCATTGGCCGATTCTACCAACTTGGGACAGTTAAGTTGGCAATACCTCAATTTGACTTGTATGCTCATTGTCACTAGCGCGTATTCCAGGTCAATCAGGAGGAGTTTCACCAATTTCTTGAGTTCAGCATGTTCAGTTGGCAGAGTCGCTGAGGAAATCCGCTCTCAACAGCCCGTCTATATGCCCTTGTATCTGAGCGTCAAGGTTCGTCTCCGCTCTTTTGAACGACGGTTCTCGGACGCATCGACTGACTACCGCGGGCTGATAGCGGTCAATTTTGGTGCGGCTTTGGCGTGACGTTTTGGTTTGGCCGGTGTCTATGGTGATGTAACGACCAGCCCCGGTGTGGTTCCGCTGCGTGCCGGTCGGCAAAATACATTCCGGCAAAGTGTATTGATTCTTTCTATTCTCATAACTTTGGAGATTTTTGTGCCTAAACTGACTTTGATATTCGCGCTGTTGCTGATCGCTCTGGGCGTCGGCGGGTTTCTACCCCAGGGTAGTCGAACCGCGCTGGTGCCGGCCTATGTTGGCGGCGTCTTGCTCGTCCTGGGGCTTCTGGCGATGGCTTTTGACGTTGCGCGTAAGCACTTGATGCATACCGCTTCAGGTATTGCGTTGCTCGGTGCGCTTGCGCCGGCTGTGACGCTATTGATTCGCGCCGCGCAGATGAGCCCGCTAGCATTGACTGTCAATGTGGGGATGCTCGCTTTATGCGGGGCACTGCTTATCTTGCAGATACGTTCATTTATCGCCGAGCGCCGAGCGCGAAAAACAGCGCACTGAAATCGCGGACGGCTCAGAAATTAGAGAGTGCGTGACGGGTAGGCAATGTCTCGATCGTCCATCCGCCAGTAGGCGCTTTGCGACCTTAGCTTCTTCGACTCATCAAGGACCGCTCCTGGAAGTTATTGTCAAAAGTGGTGTTTCCACACCTGAGTTAGGTGGCGGCCTGGTCAACCACTTCTGTGACGAAGCGTACCAGGTGATCTTCGGGGAGCCAGTCTTGCATGAAAGGAGGAAACAAATAGTCTGTTTCTCGCTCAGCGCTTATGAAATTTCCCATTATCTATTTCCTGTCACTGCCGGTTTGGCCATGATTATCTCACTTGGTCTCTGTTTGGTTAAGTCCGACAGGCTGCTAGAGCCGCCCTATTTATCGACACTCGGCCCTAATGGCTGCCCAAAGCTAAACTCAACGAAATTACCATCTGGGTCTCTTATGCCGCAGTAGTAGCCCACAGGATAAGGCTCCTGTCGAGGTTCCCACTCTAAGATACCGTCCGAACGAGCCATATCTGCGATCATATCGACGGCGTCTTTACTCGCCAGAGCAAAACCGAGATGCGAATAGTCTGTGGGGATTTGCTGCCGCCCGGGTCCACCTGGAATAAGTACAACAATGAACTCTTTTTCCCTTCCGTGCTCCGCCAGCCAAACCACTCGCTTACCATCGTTCATACGATCGTGAGTTAGCCGCATTTGTGCGTAGGTCTTATAAAAATCGACACAGGCGTCAATATCGCGGACGTGCATGGCAAGATGCGTAAATGCTACTGGCATAGCTATTTTCCTCAGGTATCAGAAACAGGGGTTGCAGTCATTCTAGAGGAAATGTCCGTAGGCGACTCAAATTTAGCTGCGATTTCTGCCGTAGTTTAGTTTCTAATGTGCCAGAGGCGGGCATCTGCACATTTGGCAAAAAAAGCCTCAGACGGGACTGCAAATCATGTAGTGCTGGACGTGTTCCAGCGGATCGTTCAGCGAATCGATACGCCAACCGGTATCCTCTACCAGCCTGAGAGCGTACTCTCGAGAGTACATGGCAACTCGAAGTGGGTGCTCTGGAATGGCATCGATGAAATCGGGTGTTCCCTCTTGCTGGGTCTTCTCAAAACTCGACTGATGTTTGTCCAATTGCGACTGGTCCGCTTGTTGCATGGCCTTCTTGAACTTGTCAACGCGACCTAAACCACCAGGGGTTTCTTCGTTGACGAAAAGGCTGAAAAACATGTGCCCCGTCGGCTTCACATAGCGCCGCAGCACTTTGAGCATAGCGATGTAATCATGCGGCGCGAGGTGCGTGAACAACGAGAAACCGCAGACGATGTCAAAACTTGCCTCCTCGACTGGCAACTTCGTATCGGCGGCCAGGGGTTTGCCTAGGGGATTATACATCGCGTTGTGGGTATTGATGTGGTGAAACGAGAAGCGCGGGTCTGAGGTTTCTTCACGCAGGAATTTGATCATGTCGGCATATACATCGATGCCGGTGTACTGCCCCACTGCCAGGCCACGGTCGAGAATAGCCTGAGTAAACTTACAGCCACAACCAACGTCGAGAATGCTGACATTCGTGAGGTCCGCATGGCCCAGCGACGACCCCATGATTTCCAGTAATTCGACGCCACTTGCTACTGAGCGCTGTTCATCCCAGCGTAGTTGGCCGCGCCGCAGTCGTTTCGGAATCTTAAGTATAAGATCGGGCACAGAGCCTCCTTTGAAAGCGTCCACTTTAAGTCAGCTCCTGCCTAAACCATATCACAGGGCTAACGTCTCTTAACAGGCGATTCCGGTCCTATTGCCACCCTAAATTATCAGCTCTGCAATGTCCCTTCACCGGCACAAAGCGGTCATCAGGGCTAACCCCTCCCAAGGTCATCTCCCTGCCTCTCGCTCTGTACACAAGCAAACAGCCCAGGGCATGATCTGTGAAATACTCAAGCCCAAGCACTCCACAGGCTGACACTCTGGTGTCCACAGGAAGTTACTTGATTCCGGTAGAGAGTGAGTGGGGCAGGGTAGCTCACCCAAGGAAATTATGGCTGATTCTGCCCGCTATCTCGCGAGCCTCCCAATACCTGCGCACGGCTTCTTGAATATTTCCCTCTCCTGATTGCATCCCCATAACTCTTTCACTACAATCTGCGTCCTTTAAATGGGGCAGTTTGTAATTCGCCCCGATCTGATCATGGCTGGCGTAGCTCAGTAGGTAGAGCAGCTGATTTGTAATCAGCCGGTCGGGGGTTCGATTCCTCTCGCCAGCTCCATTTTTAGATTCTTGGCTTCGATCAGTACGGTAAGAGCAGCGTAAAAACAGCGAACTGTGCCCTCGCAGTGGGTTCGGTCCGCCCCGCGTCAGCGCCGGAATTTGAATTGTGTGTCAGTGAATAACTTTATTCAAATATGTGGTTGACATTGCGGCAGACCATCTGGACAATATGCCGCCTTTCGGAGGGGTTCCCGAGTGGCCAAAGGGATCAGACTGTAAATCTGACGCGCGAGCTTCGGTGGTTCGAATCCACCCCCCTCCACCATGAATATGTGAGTCTCAAGCGGGGCGCTATTCGGGAGTGTTGTTCAGGAGCAGATGTTAGTCCTACTGCCTAATAGGTAGCGAGTAACTGGCTAGAGCGCTGCCATTGAAGAATGGTTTGGAACGAAATAGTAGCGGGTATAGTTCAGTGGTAGAACGTCAGCCTTCCAAGCTGAATATGCGGGTTCGATTCCCGCTACCCGCTCCAAAGTTGGGAAGGATGCGCTCATATAGCTCAGTCGGTAGAGCACTTCCTTGGTAAGGAAGAGGTCACCGGTTCAAATCCGGTTATGAGCTCCATTATTGGCCTAACTAGATGTTATTGTTAGATACATTAATTTTTTGAATGATTCGGCCCAGGGGCCTTATCCGGTGTTTGATAGGAGACCGTCGTAATGTCAAAGGAAGCATTTGAGCGTAGCAAGCCTCACGTAAACGTAGGTACGATTGG
>CAWWAG010000033.1:0-39763 GCA_963934845.1 uncultured Halioglobus sp.
GCGCCGGTGATAATGGCGACGCTGCCAGTGATGGAGCGGCTCAGTTTGCTTAACCGCCCCATCAGGCAACCTGCTGCGGTTGCGGCTGCGGCCCACGCACTAACTTGCCGGGCATAGCACCCGTATCGCGCCCGTCCTCGCGAATGACTTCGCCGTTACAAATCGTCACCCGATAGCCATCTACGCGCTGCACCAGTCTGCGCGCCTGGGCTGGCAAGTCATACACCATTTCTGGCGGATGCAGCGTGAGCTTGTCGTAATCGATGACATTGATATCGGCCTTCATGCCGGGTGAGATCAAGCCGCGATCACATAAGCCGTAGAAATTTGCGGTGCGCTGCGTCTGGTTGTGTACGAGCAGCTCGATCGGTATACGCGCTCCGCGGCTGCGATCGCGCGCCCAGTGGGTCAACAGGTAGCTGGGCATACTGGCATCGCAAATCAGGCCGCAGTGTGCGCCACCATCGGACAGACCGAACACGGCGTGCGGATGCAACATCATTTCCCGCAGAGCCTCGAAGTCACCATTGGAGTACCCCAGCAGCGGCATGTAGATAATCCCTTTGCCCGCGCTCTCCAGCATGGTGTCATAGGCAAATTCCGCCGCGCTGCAGCCCCTGGCTTTGGCCTGGGCACGAACCGTTTTCTCCGGGCCTGGCTCATAGTCAATGGGGTCCCCCAGCGGAAACATGTTGTCCCAGTCACTCAGCGTCTTGGTGAATACCTCGGGCAAACCGGTGAGATCTGGCGGGTTGTCTATGATCTCTCTGCGCAGGGCCGGCTCTCGCAGTGCCGCGACGCGCTCTACCAATGACAGCGCGGCGACTTTTTGGTAGGCCGCGTGCAGAATGAACGGGTGTCCGGAGCTCTCAAGACTAAACAACACACCCGCAGGCCGCTGCGCCACTTGTGGTGTCAGCGTGCCGCCGGCGGCCCGATCCTCGTCTACTGCTGCCAGCAAACGCTGCCACTGCTGTGGATCGTCGTTGTTCTGCAGGCAGGCAAAGGTGACTGGACGACCCGTTTCACGACCAATCTGGCGCATCCATTCCAGTTCGTCCTCTTCCGGCGCCAGATCACTAGCCACTTCAAACACACCGAATCCGACTTCACCCAGCACCCGGCCAATGCCTATCACTTCCTCCCGATCTGCAGTCGTTCCCGGCGCCAGCTCCCCATCCTTGGCGCGATGTAAAATGGTGCGTGTGGTGGAAAATCCCAGCGCGCCAGCCTGCATCCCCTCTTTGACAATAGCGGCCATGGCCGCAACCTCGTCCGCGCTAGCCTTCTCATTCTGCGCGCCACGATCGCCCATCACGTAAGTCCGCACAGCGCCATGGGGGACTTGTGCGCCGAAGTCGATCGCATGTGGTAGTTTTTCTATCGCGTCCAGATACTGTGGAAACGTTTCCCAATCCCAGTTGATGCCTTCTACGAGTGCTGCGCCTGGAATATCTTCTACACCCTCCATTAGCTGGATCAAATAGTCCTCTTTGCCCGGAACGACCGGCGCGAAGCCCACACCACAGTTCCCCATCACCACCGTTGTGACCCCGTTCCAACTGGAGGGAGTCAACATAGGATCCCAGGACACCTGCCCATCATAGTGCGTGTGAATGTCCACCCAGCCCGGCGTCACCAGCAGGCCGGTGGCATCAATCTCCCTGTCACCAGGGCCCTCTATATCCTGACCAACAGCGACGATACGGCCGGCTTTGATTGCTACATCACTCAACCGCCCCACAGCACCACTACCGTCTACCAATGTTCCATTGCGAATAACGATGTCATACATACTGCTGTCTCCTGTTATTTTTACAGTCCGGATGCTGCCCGCACTTGATCAATACCTGGCGTGCGTGTCAGTCGTCAATTTAACCTTCATCATACGTCCAAAATGATCTTTTTGATGCGACTTTTTATCGCCTGCAACAGCACCTTGTACTGCACCGCCTTCCTGCCTATCATCTCTATGATTTATATAATATTTATAAGACTTAACGCCGCTCAGGTGAATGCGATGGATACAGTAGTAATAACAGGCGCGTCATCCGGTATCGGTGAGGCACTGGCAAAAAACTTCGCCGCTGGTGGCTACGATCTGGTATTGGTTGCCCGCAGTGAAGATAAGCTACAGAAATTGGCACGCCAGCTCAAAGCAAAACACCGGGTGACGGTGTGGGTTGAAGCCGCTGATCTATCTCGCCGCGGGACCGCGAAAAAACTCGCGGCCCAATTATCCGACCAAGGCATAGAAGCCGGCATACTTGTCAACTGTGCGGGCGTCCTTGAGCATGGTCCTTTCATCGAGCAGTCGTTCAGCGCCCATCTTGCACTTATTGATCTCAATGTGCGTGGGCTGACTGACATGCTGAGTCACTTCCTGCCCCCGATGGTTACGCGGGGAAAGGGCCGCATATTAAATGTCGCTTCCATCGCGGCATTCCAGCCGATACCGAGTCTCGCCACCTACGCGGCAACAAAGGCCTACGTCCTATCGCTGACTGAATCGCTGTCCGAAGAACTGGCGGGGACGGGAGTCTCGATCACCGCGCTGTGTCCGGGCATCACGGCTACCAATATGGTGGCCAAAGCACAGGAGAAAAGTGGCGGACTTAAAATACCGGGCTTTGTCGTGGGCGACGTCACTAACGTTGCGGCTCAAGGCTATCGAGCGTGCCTGAAAGGAGACGTTATCTGTGTGCCTGGAGCGGTCAATCTAGTGGCCACGTTGACAGGTAGGGCTACACCGAAATGGTTGTTGCGGAGAGTATCAGGCGTGTTGGGGCGTTATACCTTAAAGAAGGACTGACGCGGGCAAAGCTCACCCAAAATGGAGTGCTACCCTTCTGCTGCCGGGGCAACTTCTTGCAGGTCCCTGATGGCTTGTTCGAGCACCTGCGGGTCGACTGCAGTCTGCTTTGATGCCAATAGGGTTTCAAGTTCGCGGCGGGCCTGGTAGGGCTGCCCTATAAGCGCAAGCGTGCCCGCCAGATGGTAGCGAATCAGGGGGTCGCCGGGGGACCGTTCGATGGCTTTTTTCAATAGGGACAAACCTTGGTGCGGACTTTCTCCCTGTGCCAGTATCCAGCCATAGGTATCCAACACGTTGGGGTTATCGGGAAGTAACTCCAGCGCGCGTTTGGCATGATCCTGAGCCCGGGAATCCGCCGTCATACTGTAGAGCCACGCCAGATTATTGTGCAGGATGGCATTGTCTGGCTGGTATTTCAGCGCCTGAATATACTCGCTCTCCGCCAACTCCAGATCGCCGGCCTGCATTATCGAGGTAGCAAGCATTATCCTGATGGGAACATCTTTGGCGTACGTACTCAGCCAGTTGCGCAAAATCATATCGGCCTTCGCAACATTCCCCTGATAGCGGTACGCAGCCTGAAGTTTAATCATTGGACCTCGCGCGGCACTGAGGGCGACGGCCGATTCATACGCCACAATGGCTGCCTGTGGCTGCTGTTGGACCATCAATACTTCGCCCGCCAACATATAACCCTCAGCACTGTCCGGGTGCGCCGCCTGTATCTCCAGTGCCATGGTCAATGCGGCGCCAGGATTATCCTGTGCCAGCCACAGTTTCGCCTGCACCACGTTGAGGTCGACGCGATCGGGTGCCAGTTGCAGTGCCTTGTCTAGCGAAGCCTGAGCACCACGTGGCTCCATCTCACGCAGCTGCAGTTTGGCCAGTTCGAAATGCGCGTCAGCCAATTCTGGCACCTGCAGCACAAGATTCCTCAGCGTCTCACGCGCCGCATCGATCTTGCCCGCGCGCAGCTGCGCGCGCCCGAGAACCAACCTGGCCTCTGGATGGTAAGGTGCCAGCGCCGCCGCTTCCTGTGCTGCGATCAGGGCGTCTTCGTCAAGCCCCATACGACCATACATATCGGCCAGCTCCAACAGCAAACTAAGGGACGTTACATTCTCATCACGCGCTTGCTCGAGCAGTGCCAGCGCATCTGCTGGACGGTCTGTATCCAGCAAAATCTGCGCTAGCGCAATCACTGACGGCAAATGCCCAGGGTGCGCCAACAACACTGAATTAAAGCGTTCCCGGGCTGTTTCAATATCTCCGACTTCCAATGCGATGCGAGCGAGATTGTATTTACCAAGCAGGTTATCCGGGGCGACTTCGAGACTCTGTTGGTAAGACGACAGCGCACCTTCGCGATCTCCAAGGGTTTCACTGAGAGCCGCCGCTAGCACGTAAGGGCGCGAATCCTGCGGGTACTTTCCCACCAAGCTGGTGGTCGTCGCCTGCATCTTTTCATAATCACCCAATTGATAGTAAAGCCGGGCCAGAAGAAATTCAGCGCGCGCGTAATCGGGGTCTGCTGCAACCGCCGCCTCCAGTTGCTGCAGCGCACCCCTGGTGTCGCCGGTTGCTAGCAAACTGGTCGCCCATCGGGTCCGGATGAGCGCTGAATTCGGCGCCATCGCAACTGCTCTGCTGAAATAGGGGTTCGCCTTTTCCTGCTCCCCGGCCTGCAGGTAGGCATTCCCCAGCAATGCGACCAGTTCGATGTCATCGGGGGACTTATCGACAGCGCGCTGTAACACTTCTATACCGCGCAGCAACTCTCCCCTACGCAAGAGCACGAAAGCCAGTAACTTTGCCCCCGTAGGATCCGCCGGGAGCAACACCTGGTGTGCATTGAGGTTTTCCAGAGCACTCTCCAGATCACCCTTCATCAGCATCGTCCAGCCCATCAGCAACAGACAGGATGTATCCTCGGGCGACCTGTTGAGGGCGATGGTCAGGGCTTCTTCCGCGGCGTCCACGTTGTTATTCCCGGACAGCTCATTCTGAGCTGAGAGTAGCAACAGCCCAGGATTTCTAGGGTGCTCCTCGAGTAACACGCCAAGGTCTGCGCTAGCCTGTTCAAACTTCTGCTGCACCAACAGCGACTGCACCACCGCCAACCGCGCCGGCAAGTCCCCTTCGACAATCAGCAGCGCCTGTTCAAACGCAGCCTGGGCATCTGTCGCGTTGTATAACGACATCGCTATCTCACCCTTTAACATCCAACCCAGATAGTTATCAGGATCTTGCTCAATCCCCTGTGCAACCAGCCGCTGCGCCTCTTCTACATTGTTGAGGCCAAACGCCGTGATCGCGAGTCCTATCTGGGCATCCGGGTTATCCGGAGTGGTGCTCTGCGCTTCCTGGAACGCCTCGCGGGCTTCCTCAAAACGCCCAAGGCCGAGACGGGCGCGCCCGCGAAGTATCAGCACGGTGGAGTCTCTCGCAGTAGGTGCCATGAATGCCAGTCGCGCCAGCGCTTTGTCGTACTGCCGATCCATCAGCAACGCACTAATCCAGCGATCATTGAAGTCGCGACCACTGACCCCCAGTTCCTGTGCACGCGTTAACTGCGCAAGCGCATCGGCCCCATTTCGCTGCTGCAAATAGAATTCTGACAGTAGCCAGCGCGCATCGATACTGTTGGGATCCTGCAGCAGCGTCGCCTGTAATTCAACGACAGCAGACTCCATGTCTCCCTGCGATTTATAGGCGAGCGCCTGTTCAATATGCTCTTTGACACTGGGTTCTGGCGAAAGAACATAGATGCTGAAGGTCACGGCCGCCAAGCCCAGAAAAATACCTGACACGACTAGCACACGTCGCAGTCCGGTCGTCATCCGAGACTTTTTCCGTCGTCTTCTGCGTCTTACCCGTCGAGACTTGGTGGGGCCAGGCCCTGGATCAATTGAAGTTTTTATCGTGTTGTACCCGTGATTAGATTAGCAAATGGACTACATCATGTGGCCGGCACGCGATTTCATGCACCACTACTACGCGCATACACACGGCGCTATTCGCTTTGCTCGAAACCAAAGCGGGCGGCCGTCAGCTGACTAAAAGATGTAAATTCGGTAGGCCTGAGTATCCAGAAAATCGCATTGGTATCAATCGGCGGGAACTCTTGAGCGCCTGTCGGGAGAGTGTCGCTGGTGGCAGAAAACAACGGGGACTTATCTCCGATATCAGCATCGGCATCAGGTGCAATCACACTGCGACCGACGCTGGCAACATCGTCGTCATAATAGGAGTAATCCTCAGTTTCAACAGACCAGAGCAGCAGATTACCCCGCAAGTTGGTAGCAGTACTCAAGTTGTCGAGCGCAATCTGAATAGCATCCTGCTGTTCCATGCCAAAGTCACGCGCAACAAAATCAAAGTCAGCACCGGTGGCAATCGCGCCGCGGTCTATGCCCATACCATCGGCTTCGACAACATAACTGCCCTGGACGGCAATCACGGCCAGAGACAGTTCCAAGCCTATGAGTAAACAGATTAGTCTGCGGAATTTCATTTTAGAAAAGCCCCTTACAGGGTTGAAACGCAAATAGAGCTGCTGCAAATCGATAAGGAGCACAAATCACCCCTATGAAACATCAAATTGCCGGCAATGGCCAAAAAAATAAAAGTGAGATTGTAGATCCTCGTCGCATTCTTGAACTTGACACGACTCTACAGGATATCATCCGCATCGCAGGGCCCATTACACAGGTTTTCGGCAACCCCGGTGGCGTAGAACGTACCCAGGCTGTCGCCAATATTGTGCAGCTCTGTCGCACGGCCATGGGGATCTGCGAGCGTGTCATCCCAGTGAGGAATATTGGTGATGGGTGGATCAGGATTGCCAAAATCCACCTCTATCATCGCCGACCCCGTATGCTTCCCACTCACCACTTCCAACCCCCACACGTCGCGGATTACCGGGGCGAGATTTACCACGCCACCGATGGAACGCGCCATGATGTGTGCGCCGAGATTCGTCACCTGATGGTCTGCTTTGGACACCTGTATAAGAACTTCATGTGCGGGTGTGCCCGGCAGCAAATTACTGCGTATGTACTTCGAATACCCCGTCGGCTCTGCTCTATCCCACAAACCCTGTATCAGCGCCAGATTGAGCTGCATATCGAGCGCGTTCCAGTTATACAGCGAATATATCTGCGCTGCAAACGGGTCAAAATTGACGCTGCGATTAAGCAACAGGTTATACGATTGGCCTGGCACCGCCAGCAGGCCTCTTTCGATATCGGTCGTGACGGCCATAAGACTGGCCCCCAGTATTCCGCCCTGGCTGCCGCCAAAGTAATAGCGCTTCGAACCGTCTATCGCCGCGCCACCGCAATGCGTGTTGAGTGCCAGATTCAAAGCTGTTGAGGGGCCTCCATCGGCCTCCACCGACAATGTCCTCATTGCGACCAGGAAATTCAGTAAACCCTGCTGAATGCGCTCCGGAACGGCGCGGAACGTCGACAAGTCACCACTGAGCGCGCCGAGCACCGTAATCGTGTCATCGGATGCAAAACCTTTGAAATCGAGACCGAATGTTGCGAAATTTTGCTCCGCTGCGATCGGCTGCATGCCCAGCACCTGCTCCTTCGCTCCCAACTGACCGTGGCCGAATGCGACCAGTGATGCCGGCTCCGTTTGTGCCGCCATCGGTATAAGCAGTGCCGCTGCGTATTTGAAAGTGCCATTCTGTTGTGGCAGGCCGTCCTCTCCCAGATTGTGCAGGCCACCGGTTTCACCCTTGGTCATGTAAAGTGGGACGTCGAAGGTGACCTCCATGCGGCACGCCATACCATCAATCAAACCTTCATTCTTCAGTTCTATCGTGTATGGCACCCCCTGAGGAAAGCGAGCCAAGGCATCATCGCGCATGTGCAGCATCGCCCGCGTATTGTTTTCGCGGCTCGCGGTGGTGAAATCCCAGGCAATCTGCAGATCACTTCGCGCTATATCCTGACTTTCCAGCGCTGCGAAAATAGCCTCGAAGTGGGCGCGGCGTGATTCAATAATGGGGTCATCCGAGGGCAGGTCATCACGCAACGCCAGAAATCCTGGCGAGGGTTCAATAGCCACACCCGCCACATCGACCACATTGCGAATGGCCACGATGTAGCGTGTCGCATCCTCGGGCCGAACGGCCGGGCGCAGCATCAGGGCCTGCTCCTGACGCAACTCGTCTATGTCCCGCTCGATGTCAAAGTCCGGCAGACGCTCTGCGTCATCTATACGCAATTTGGCCTGAACCACATACTCGTCCAGATCTACCCAGTGCGGCAGCCGCTCGCCCGTGACGGTGTCAATAATAACCGTGGGCGATTGCGCTAACAGGGAATCGCCAATCGTGTCAGGTGTGGCCAGCCCCATAACCGTCGCTCCGGGCAGGTGCGTCATAGCGGCAATGCCTGGCGAAAAACCATCCATTTCATTGAATGCACTGGGACTGGACTGCTTGCCATTCATGGCGGTAGGCATGATGACCTGCGGCAAGGCCAACCGCAGACCGGTGACGGTGCTGGCATCCTCCAGTGTCCAGTAGTCATTCGGATAGGGAAAGCCGCAATAGCTTGGCGTCAGGGAATCGCAATCCAGAGGCGGCGCGAGGACCACCTCCTCGGGAGGAACGACTTCTTGAGGCGGAACAACATCCGGCCCAATCTGCGTCAAATTATTCGAATTGTTACCATTCGAGCAGCCAGTGGCCATGATCAGGGCACAAGCAACGACCATCAAGCATATTTTATTGTTCATCAAGCAATAATAGATTGATCCACCAAAACGGTCAATCGCTCATCCCAACCAGGATATTATCGCGTTTCAGGCATCTCGACGCTAGCAGCCTGCAACTCATCCACCGGTTCCCATCCGGCAGAATGAGCGTCCTTCTTTGGCCACGCGCCTACGACGCCCTATGTAAAGCCGTTGGTCGCCGAGCGCTCTCAATCGCCCCGACAAAACGCCGCGAGATCACGCGCTGTGTCCCGGCTGATATCCGGACAGCACATCGGGAAAATCTCTGTACCGTGAATCGTGCCCATCACTTGCCGGCAACGTGTGGCAACACCGTTCTTCAAAAGCAAACGATAAAAATTAATGCCCTCGTCACGCAGGGGATCGCACTCGTTCACACTGATGACCGTGGGCGGGAAACCCGCCACATCCTCGTCAACGGCAAACCCGGGCCATGCCAAAGGATTGCACTTCTCCACCTCCTCTATGCCATAGGCCATGGCACCATTGTTGTTGTGCAGATCCAGCAACAAGCCATTATTCTCGGTAGAAGATGGATATTGGGGCTGCGGCCAAGTCCCTGCGATATAGGGACAAAGGGCGTAAAGGCCCTGGATGAGGTGCAGAGCACCCTCGCGCTTCAGTCGCATGCCGGTTGCCAGCGTCAGGTTGCCACCGCCGCTTTCACCGGCCACGACGATGCGCGACGCGTCGATGCCCAGCGTCTGGGCCTGACTGGCCAGCCATTTGAGACCGGCAACACAGTCGTTAAGTCCCGCAGGATAGGGCGCCACTTCAGGCGCCGACGACGGTGTCAGGGCGTTACGAAAATCCACCATCGCAACAGCGACGCCACGGGCGGCGATGATCTTGCCCCAGGCCCGATAATTGCCATCGTAACAGGACATCGCCTGCATGCCGCCGCCATGAATGTAGTACACACAGGGCAACGGTTCGGTTGATTGGGGACGGATAAACTGTATCTGGACCGTATTCCCGTCAGGATCAGACGCGAATGTCAGGGTACTAGTTTCCAAACCCAGGGACGGTGCTATCTCCTCGGTATCGCACAACTCCATAAACCCTTTTAACGCCTCGGCCATCTCCCGTGACTTGGGGGAGTTGGCCTCTGCCAGCATCTCTTCGCGGCTGGCGACATCGGCCGCCGCAGGCATTGAGATAGCGCCCATCAAAGCCTTGATACGGGGATCGATACGGGGGTCGTCATTCATATTGCGTGTGGTCATAGTCTATCCGTTGAATGGAATTAAAAGATCAGGTGCGAGCTTCAAAATACGCTGGCAGGTCGTCGCGGGGCTTGGAGATCGGAGATTGTTGTACCGGCATTTCATACTCTTCTGGCAACGACCAACGGTAGCGGCGCAGCATCTCAAACATCACCAGTTTAATCTGCATAGTAGCGAAATGCAGGCCGATACACATATGTGCACCACCACTGAACGGCACCCAACAGTAGGGATCGCGTTTGTGTTCTGCGCGCTCATTGCTGAAACGCATCGGATCGAACTGCAGTGGCTCAGACCAGTACTCTTCCATGTAGTGGGTGTGTATGGGATACGTTATCACGATAGCGTCGGCGGGAATCCTGACACCCTCAAACTCAAACGGCGCCGTGCTGTACTTGGGCAATGTCGACAGTGGGGGATACATGCGCAGCGCTTCTTTCATCACCCATTCCGTGAGTTCCAGACGATCAAGATCCTCATAGCGCAGATGCTCCACACCCAGGCTTTGCACCTCATCAAACAAACGCTGCTGCCACTCGGGGTAGCGCGCCAGTGCATACGTCATACTGGTCAGGGTACTGGTAGTAGTGTCGTGTGCCGCCATCATCAGGAAGTTCATATGGTCGATCACTTCCTGATCTGTGTATTGGTTGCCGTCTTCATCGGTGGCATTACATAGCAATGAAAACATATCACTGCCGATGGCCTGCCGTTTCGCCGGCAGTTGCGCTTGAAAGTAGCGGCACATGTACTCGCGCGCGCGAATACCGCGCCAGAGTATTGTGCCGGGAATGGCCAGCGGGATCTTCGGCATGGACGCTGCCACGGTGGCCTCAAAGGCGTCGTTGAGCCGGGTGGCTTCATCACCCAGATCCATACCCAGGAAAATAGTGGCAGCCAGATCCAACGTCATTTTCTTGAAGGTCGGAAATGCCGGCAGCGGTTGTCCAGGAACGACCGGCCAGTTGGCGACCGCCCGCTGCACCTGTGGCTCCATTTCCAGCAGATAACGCTGCATTGCGCCACTTTTGAATCCCGCCTGCATCAGCCGTCGATGATAGCGATGGTCATCGCCATCGCGCAGCATCAGGCCATTGGGAAAAATGCGACCAATAATCTGGTCCCAGGCCTTTTTGTTGGAGAATACCTGGCCATCGTTGACCAGCGCGAGGCGGTGCGCATCAGCGCCGAACAGGTGCACAATCGTTCTTCTGGCCAGTTTCTGCATGACCGCATTGCCATGGAGTGCCTGCAGCTCCTGCGCGTGTTCCAGCGGGCAGGTATAGCTTTTGCGAATCAGACGCAATGTCTCGATAAACCCGGCCTTGATTGGTCGCAGTTCTTCGGTTGCGCTGTCACGCAGCTTCATGTCGCTCATCCAGCCCCGCTACATTATTATCGAAACAAGAAAACATACTACCGCAGAGCTGATCAGATCGAAACCAGCCGCGATCGCGGCAGATGATGAAGCAGCTAAAACGGATATCCTCATCACTACCAAAAGCCTTTCCCCGAGGGAGCGTCTATTTACTGTAAATCGGACGAAGAATAGTTGTCAGAACCCGCTACAACTCGTTTCGAGAGCCTTCGAGCAGTGCCGCACTCAAGACCATAAGTCCCCCCACAATTTCAAACGTCGCCAACTCCCCTTTTAAAATCAATGCCGTAGAAGCGACAGCCACTACCAGTTCCACCACGATAATTACCGCAGATCGACCGGCATCCATCTGACTTACCCCCCACTGCGTGCCAGACGTGATCAGTGTCAGCCACAACGCCCCGTAGGCAACCGCCCACAGTACGGAATCGTTATCGGGTAGAGCCGTGGCCGTTGTGAACACCATCAGGGATAGGCCAATCAGCACTGTACAGCCGATAAACATCGCGGATACTTTACTCATTACGGGAATATCCTGAGTAAATCGAAACAGGATATTGGTCGCTGCCAGCCCTATGCCCGAACCTATGGCGAGCAAATCGATACCACTGACGGCTGCCCAGGATGTATTCGCGATATCAAGGATGACAAAAGCACCCGACAAACTCAGGAACACAGCAAAAAGACGCACTGTATCGACTTTTTCCCCTAGAAATACTCGACCTCCTATCACGCTCCAAACAGGTAACAAGTAGAACAAAATCATTACCCTTATGACATCACCATGATATATCGCGGTCTGAAAAGACGCGTTGGCAAAACCACCAGCCAGCGCAATCATTACCATTAAGGATATTTTTTCCCTCCAGCGATCTCGCTGCAAGTAGAGCCATGGCACCGTCAGTAGCGCACCCGAACCGAAAGCGATAAACACCAGGTGCAGACCATCCAGCCCCATAGTACTCAGCGACTTTATGGGCAACCATGTCAAACCCCAGCCAGCTGAACTAAAGAAAAGTGCCATCACGGCAAATCGAGTATTCAATGATGAGTCGTGAGTCATAATAGGAAGGTAACAATGCTACTTCTGAGAAAATTGATGTTTCAGTGTTGTCTTCCTGATCTTACTGCAATCACTAGCGACGTCATACCGAATTCAAGCTTTAACTCTATCGGCCAATATAAGGCGGTCTAATGTGCACCCGCAAGTTGTCGCGCTGCACATCCGGGACTGCACCATGACGGACACACCACACCCATACTGGTGCGTAAAGCGCCTGCGTGAGGTGATTTTTTGAGCTGTTATGGGTCAAAAGCCGCCATATCCTGCCCTTCTGAAATTGGCACGAATATTGAAGTAACTTTCTACTAGCTGAATAGCCACTAGCAGGCTGAAGCAAAAATCTACGCGGCGGGGAAAATTCTGTCTGACTCGAGAATATTGAGTGCAGAGTACTCCCGGACAACGGAATATTTTTTTTCGGAGGTTACTTCATGACAAAGTTCGACAGTCTTCTCAAAAACACTTTATGCGGGTTAGCGCTCAGCCTGGTGGGAGTATTTAGTCACGCCGCTGAACCGCTAAAAATTGGCTACTCCGATTGGCCCGGTTGGGTCGCATGGGAAATCGGCATCGACAAAGAGTGGTTCAAAGAAGAGGGAGTAGAGGTAGAGTTTGAATGGTTTGATTATGTTGCATCTATGGATGCGTTTGCAGCGGGAAAACTTGATGCGGTAGGGATGACCAATGGAGATACATTAGTCGTTGGCGCAACCGGTGCCCCAAGCATCATGTTCCTGGTGACTGATTACAGTAATGGGAATGACATGATTATTGCGAAACAGGGTATCGACTCTGTTAGGGAATTGAAGGGCAAAAAAATTGGTGTAGAAGTGGGTTTCGTGAGTCATCTAATGCTGCTGGAGGCGCTGGAACGAGAGGGCTTGAGCGAGAGTGATGTTGAGTTGGTAAATGTACCCACCAATGAAACACCACAGGTATTAGCCTCTGGAGACGTTGATGCGATCGTCGCATGGCAACCAAGCTCCGGCCAGGCTCTCACACAAGTTCCGGGTTCAACAGCGATTGCGACGTCGAAAGACGTTCCAGGGCTAATCTACGATATGTATGTGGTTTCACCCGTGTCGCTAGCCACTCGAAGGTCAGATTGGGAGAAGGTTGTAAAAGTCTGGTATCGCGTTGTCGACTATATACGAAACCCGGAAACACAAGGTGAAGCAATCAGCATCATGGCCGCACGCGTGGGACTTCCCCCGGAACAATATGTACCGTTTCTGGCAGGGACCAAAATCCTGACCCTCGAGGAAGCGAAGATAGCTATGACAAAAGCGGAAGGCTTACAGTCTGTCTATGGCTCCAGTGAGGTCGCCGATGAGTTTAATGTGAAGTACGAGATATATGAATCGCCAGCGCTGATCGACAGCTATATCGACCCGTCCATCATTCAAGGCATGTAATGAGCGCTCCGCCACGCCGCTGTCGCCACATACATCGTATACCGCTTTCAGCCGACTGCCGACTGTTGATATCTCACTAATTTTCTCCCGCGATTCTGGTAGCCACAAACAGGTTGCCAGAGAGTTGGGGGTAGTCGTCAGGGAAACCAGATTTCTCTATCTGAAAGGACATCAAATAGACCCGAACCTGATAGAGGGCTGCTTCGTGATCAATATTGGCGCAAACCATGCAAACCTTCAGTTAACTGAAACGCCATCTGGTCAGTGACGAAGTAATCATGCCAAGTAAAGCGCAGGAGCTGGCATCATTCGGCAGCGCCGCGCTCAAGGAGGGATAGAGTGCACCTAAAGGAGCTTCTGGAGCGGCACGGGCAAGCCTCGAGCATCTCGGTACCCGATTGGCTAGTGGGATGTTTCCAGCGCCGTTCGATTACCTTTGCAAACGGCCTCACAGACAGTCAAACGCTGGTGTTCTGGCTTCAAAGTCGCAATATTACAATTGATCTGCGTCTCCCCATAGAATCGGAACAGGTAGCCGCGAAACAGCTGGAAGATTATGGCGAGAAAGAGCTTCGCTCCCTCGCAAACTATGAGGGCTGGTACGCCGAAAGTCTATGGCAGGACGACTGGTTAAGTTGGACCGGTGGTGCTTCTTTTCAGATCCATAACCGCTGGCCAGAGCCTGCATCATTAGTGCGGGTGGGTGACTGCATGATGGAGTTCTCACCCGACGCGTCGTATATCGAGGAGTGGCGCACACTGTCCCGGGAACCAGGCCCTCTGGTTGGCTTGCGACTGATTGTGGAAGAGGATTTGAAAACAGGTTGTGTCCGACACCGGGATGGAGCCTTGATAATCAACGGCGGCTTTGCGGGACTCGTGCTCGGCAGAGCAAAAGATCTTAACGCGAACATCAGCGACCACCAGCAAAGCAAACGGCAATTGCGAGACCTTGTTAGCACTGAACAGCACAGAGAAGCTTTTCTACAGGATGTTTTTAACTTCGAAACCTCGGTGGCTGTTGGCGATATGGTGTCTGGATTTTCCATCACGCACTCTACTCGTGCCGCCCGCCTGAAAAGAACGCTATTTCCCCTCGATGGCTTTGAATTTGATGACGCTTCCCAAGAAATTATTCATGTTTTCATCGAGGGTGATACCACTATAAAACGTCGTTTTTCTATTGATACCTGTGAGGACAATTTCCCATTTTCGGGGAGCACTCCGCTAGCCGACTCCGCTACCGGATGGCTCAATTTTGAGCATGAGACACTAGGGCGATATCTAAAGATGTGGGAGCGGGAATAACGAAGCCGAAAATGTGAGTGCGTATTCTGAGCGTTGAAGCATGGATGCAAGAAACTGGATATCGTATATCTTGAGACAGGATAAATTGACGGTTATACGCTCCAACATCAAACATCTTGATGGCCCAATCTGAAAATTATCTAATTTGCGAGAACTTCATGCAACAACTTGCCTATCGTTTCCGGCGATGGCCCTGAAGTAGCGCAACCGCTCCCACTACCTGCCAACTTCGCTGAGACAACACCGATGCAATCTACTGGCCAGCAACAGGCCTCGTTTCAAGAACAACAGCCTTCCAGGACTGTGAACAGTGGTTCTCAGCAATCAACAGACGAAATTTTGAGCCTTATAGAAAAACTGGCTCAGTTAGAGGAAGCCGGTGCATTGTCTGACAGCGAATATACAACCACGAAAAGTGAGCTTCTGGCACGATTGTGAAAATGTTAAACCGCATAACTCACTGACGGCTATCGCTGCCAGGCGCTACCCCGTCTCCACCCTCGCCAATGATCATTGGGAAGGCTGGGGCACTACCACATTGGTAGCCGCCTGTTGCTCATGCAGGACGCTCAGCATGAAAACTGACGGCTGATCGTCGGGCAACGGTTCAGGACTCGATGCAAGTGCGTCCTGCTCACTCGCGATCGCCGGCTTTATAGTGTTCCAAGTGCAATTTTTATAGGAATAAAGCTAAAACACAATATTATGATCTGGTCTTTTAATGTGCCTCATGCGCGGCTTCTTGTCACAAGCCAGAGTTCTGCTAGACAAAAATTGATCGTAGGTTTCACTATTTTGAACTTCAGGATTATACCGTTTTCACTTACCCAATAGTTACAGCCTGCGCGGAGGATTGGATATGACCAAGGCTATCGTAAATGCGGGGTCAGGACTGAACCTGCGCGACAAACCCGGCGGCCTAACAATTGGCAGCCTGAGCAAGGGCACAGTCGTGGCGTTGCTGGACCGCGATGGTAGCTGGTGGAAGATCCGTGCGGGCCGCCAATCGGGGTTCGTTGCGGCCCGATACGTCAGCGTTATTCTGGACACAGACACCCTCAAGCCAGGAGCGATTGTCGTGCGCGGTCGCGACGTCATTGGACCAGATGGCCGCGTTTTTGCGAAAACCTTCAGAAGAGGCGTATTCAACTGCGGGCAGATGTCGATTCACGACTACGTCGCCAAACACTCCTATCGATTTACCCATCTTTCCGATTCACTGCTGCGCGTGATGCAGGCAGTCTCGGCCAATGAGGGAAAACTTGAAGCCATCAACACCTGGGATAACGCCTTTTTGACCTTCGGCTGTTTTCAATGGACCGCAGGGACTGGCGACAGTGCCGGGGAATTGCCAGCGCTGATCGCCCGCCTGAAAAAAGAGAAGCCCAATGCCTTCGATACCTTTTTCAAGGATGCTGGACTGGATGTGGCAGCGGGTGGGGAAACGTCTCCGGAGAAATGGAACATTGCCGACGAACTACGGGTGCTGGATCTCTACCTCGAGTTACGCCACAAAACCTCTATGACCGACTCGCGCAAACGAGCACAACGCACACTCGACGTGGTGCGGCAGGGGCTGGCATCAGATCAACGCAACTCATTCGACAGTACACCTCAAGCGTAGTAAGTTCATCGTCTGTCACACAATCGTAATACCTCGGCTTTAACCTGTTCGCAAAAGGAGATACCTAATGCCACCCAGTCGTCGCACGTTCCTGAAGGGGCTCGGTGCAGTCACTCTAGCGCCAGCCTTGTCGAGCTGCTCTAACAGCAGCGATAACCCATTGTTCGAGCCGAGGGTCGCAGTATCTCAACGTCCAGTGCCCTCTGCCAGTTTTGACTTCCCGATCGTGACTGAACTCCCCTTCGGCCACGGTGTCGCCAGTGGCGACCCGCTCCCCAACCGCGTTATTATCTGGACCAGGGTGACAGAGGAGGAAATCTCCTCTGCTGCCGTGGCGGTAAAGTGGCAAATGGCGACAGATCCTGGCATGGCGAAGATTGTTGCGAGTGGCACACAGGATGCTGTGTCTGATAACGACTGGACGGTCAAAGTAGATGTCATCGATCTGGCACCCGCCACCACATACTATTATCAGTTCAGTACAGCGGATGGCCTGACATCCATTATAGGAAGGACACGCACGGCACCCGAGCTAGAGGTCAGCGCTGTCCGCATCGCGGTAATTTCGTGCTCCAGCTACTGGTCGTCCTACTGGAGCGGCTTTGGTCATCTGGCGGACCGGAACGATATTGACCTGGTCGTTCACTGCGGTGATTACATTTATGATTTTGTCGATGAGGACGAAAAAGTACGCGCACGACGCGACCTCGATGACATCAATTATGTCGATTACAGAGACTGGCTGAACCTCGACGAAGTGCGACGTCGCTACGCACTATACCGTTCCGACCCCAACTTGCTGCGCGCTCACCAACAGCATCCCTGGGCCATAGTCTGGGACAACCACGATATCTCCGTCAATTCCGGTAACGAGCTGGAGGACAGCAGTGTCGACAAAAGCCTCCAGACAACAACGCTGGAAGATACCGCACGGGCATTCTACGAGTGGACTCCTACCCGGCCAGTGCGTGCTGACGGCAGTGGTGAGTTCATTCTGGTAGATGATGGCAGTTATCCATTGCCTACGGACCCGCTGCAGATCTACCGCAAACTGGATTACGGCCCAATGGCCGACGTATTTTGTGTCGACACCCAGCTCTATGTGCCGTCAAGGGAGCGCCCTGGTATCGTCCCGGACAGTTCTCACCTCGCATCAGGCGATAGCCTGTTCTCCAGAAAACAGTACGAATGGCTAACCTACAGCATGATAGCGTCACAAGCACAGGGCAAACGCTGGCGTCTGCTCGTCAACCAGACATGGATGACCAGTGAATTAACACGCTGGGCCGACTATCCCGAAGAACGTCGGCAGCTGTTTGAATTCCTGCGCGGCGATAACACCGCAGCGCAGCGGTTGCATAACAACATCGTAGTATCAGGCGATATGCATGGCAACTGGGGATCGGACCTTGTAGAGAACGACTTCCCCGGATACCGATCAGGAGACAGTACGCCTAATCCACAAAACGGATCAACACCAGAAAATATCGCTGCCGGGTTCTTCCGCAACAGTACCGCCAACACCGCATCTGAGAATGCCAGGGGCGCGTCTGTAGGTGTTGAGTTTGCCCCCACCTCTATGGGTAGAGGCGGCTTTGATGAAATCATTGCCAACAGTGTGCCCAGCTCAACCGCAGCGCAACGGGTGTCAGCATCGCGCAACACAGAAAAGGGCCTGATGAGCGCCACACCGGCCTGTCAATTTGTAGAATGGGTTGATCACGGCTACGGCATCGTGCACCTCACCAGTGAGTCGGCCACGTTTGAGTATTGGTGGCAGGACAAGCTCACACCGGGATCGCCCGATATCCTGGGCAATCAAATGATCGCCTTCGCCGCAGACGATCTTACACAAACGCCTCCGCGCTACCGCAATCAGCTGGATCATGTCAGCCTGCACGGGCGAGCTGCTGTAGCCACCGCAGGTGACCGGACAGCCGCGCCGGCACCGCTGGGTATTCTTAACCCAAGCTGAACACACGAGTCTGATCCTCTGCAACAAGAATGTCGCAAAATCGTCACCCAACTGAAATCCTTTCCTTGTAAATTTATTTAAACCTATAGGCGCGGGTCATTGCGGTGATTTGCGCCTGCATCAAGGAAGCTATGTTACAGACGACGGTTTTTTGCGTATTGTCGGTGGGTGCCGCCGGCGCGTTACTCTACAAGGCCCATATCCGCCTGCGGCTCTCGCGGGCCAAGCACCCTTCACTGCGAGGACATGCCAAATGGTCGCGAAGACTATCGCGTCAGGTGGCCGGCTACAGTTTTGATGAAGATCGGTACTTTACCAGTGACGGTGCGCCCCCGGACATTGCAGCGCTGCGCCGCACAGGACTGTCACGACTGTCACAGGTGGCCACCACCAGCTCGCCCAAATCACTGGCCTACGCTGAGTCGCTGTATGGCACCATTTCCGACGTAAACTTCACCAGTGCCTATCGTGTGCCGTTCCCCTATCGGGAAGGGCTGCCAAAGCCCCTGCGGCAGGTCGCTGTGCTGGAGGAGTCTGCTGACGTGCGTGTGCGCGATCTGGATGGCAACTGGCGCTATGATCTGACCGGATCCTACGGCGTGAATGTGTTCGGCTACGACTTCTATAAGGAATGTATAGACGAGGGTATGTCGCTTGTCCGCAAGCTCGGCCCTGTACTCGGCGCCTATCATCCAGTGGTGCGCGACAACGTGACCAGAATCACACAGATCGCTGGTCTGGATGAGGTGTCCTTTCATATGTCTGGCACTGAAGCCGTGATGCAGGCCGTTCGACTAGCCCGTTATCATACTGGCAAAACCCATCTGGTGCGCCTGTGCGGTGCCTACCACGGTTGGTGGGACGGAGTGCAACCGGGCATCGGCAACCAGCGCAAGGTCGATGACGTGTATACCCTGGCCGATTTGAGTGAACACACGCTCAAGGTATTGGAGTCACGCACGGATATCGCTTGCGTATTGATCAATCCACTGCAGGCGATGCATCCCAATGCTGACGCCGCCGGGGACGCCAGTCTGGTCAACAGTAAGCGTGCAGCTGGCTTCGAACGCGCGCAGTACACGCACTGGCTGCAGCGAGTGCGCAGCGCATGCACACGTCGCGGTATTGTGATGATTTTTGATGAAGTCTTTACCGGCTTTCGGCTGGGATACCGCGGCGCCCAGGGCTACTTTGGCATTCAGGCAGACATGGTGACTTACGGCAAGACGCTGGGTGGCGGTCTTCCTGTCGGCGTACTGTGTGGCCGGCGCGATCTGATGCAACGCTTTAAGCCCGACCAACCGGTGAATATCTCTTTTGCACGCGGCACATTCAACTCACACCCCTATGTGCTGGCGGCAATGAACATATTCCTGCAGCGTATCGAGCAACCGCATTACCAACATCTGTACGACCAGGCGGAGGCCACCTGGAATGCGCGAATCGCTGAACTGAATGCGCGTCTGGAAACGTCAAAACTACCCGTCAAAGTAGTCAATCTTCACACCATCTGCACCGTGCTGTATCTCACGCCGAGTCGATACAACTGGATGTTCCAATTCTACTTGCGCGATCAAGGGCTGGAACTTAGCTGGGTCGGTAGTGGCCGCATGATTATGAGTCTGAACTTTACTGATACTGACTTCGAAGAAGTGACAAGCCGTTTCGTACGTGCCGCGAAAAATATGTCTGATGACGGCTGGTGGTGGCAGGCGGCGGAACTGACTGCGAAAATAATTCAGCGACAACTGATAGTCGAAATGCTGCACGCCCGATTCCCGTTACTGGGTAAACCGATAACACGGATTGACGACAACCAGCCGAGACACCCAGGAGAGGTAGCACCATGATTTTGGAGCCGATACTGAAGGGGAATCCACCAGGCGACTTCAGGAATTCGCTGATGGAGGAGTTCAATGCCTACCTGGCGGGCGAGTTTGGACGCTTCGCTCCTCAGGATATGCTGCGTGTCGATCTGCACTGCCACGATCACAATAGCGATACGCCGGATGAACTGTGGGGGCGTATTCTGGGCCTACCAGAAACCTGGCTGAAAACCAGCAAGCTGGTGAAATGTCTGAGGCGTAACGGCAGCGATGTGATTACCGTAACCAATCACAACAATGCGCGCTCCTGTTGGGCGCTGCGGGATCAGGGCTTCGATGTGCTGGTAGGAGCGGAATTCACCTGCTGTTTTCCCGAGGCGAATCTTTACCTGCACGTACTCACCTATGGCTTCTCCCCTGAACAGGAAGTAGTGCTCTGCACAAAACGGCAGAATGTTTACGACTTCCTGCGTTACGCTGCAGCGCAAGACATTCCAGTAGTACTGCCTCACCCGTTGTATTTCTATACCCGCAACGAACAGATTAATCTGGAGTTGTTTGAAAAGCTCGCCGTGATGTTTCAGCGATTTGAGGTACTGAATGGTCAGCGTGATCTGTGGCAGGCGACGCTCACACTAAACTGGCTGCAGGGGCTTACGCCAGGAAAAATTTGGGACTACGCAAAAAAACACAGACTGAACCCGCGCGACTTTGGCGTAGATCCACAGACACCTAAATCACTTACCGGCGGCTCAGATGATCACATGGGTATCTTTGCGGGGCAGTGCGGTACCCAACTTATAGTACCCAACTTGCAACAGCGCTTGCGCGATGAACTGCCATCAACGCTCGCACTGGAGGCCCTTCGCGCGGGCAATATGGTGCCTTTTGGGCAGGTGTCTGAGAACCAGAAACTGAATATCGCACTGCTCGATTACTTTGCACAAATCGCCACCAATATTGAAGATCCCGGCTTGCTGCGCATCCTGTTACATCGCGGCGAGACGAGCGACAAATTGGCCTGCTTTGCGCTCAGTAATGTATTGCTGGAGCTGCAAAAAAATAAGCAGTCTCGTAAATTCTTTGCATTTATCCACGATGCGTTACAGGGCAAGAAGCCAAACAAAATTCTGCGCTGGAAGGTCTCAAAAAAATATCGTTTCTGCATCACCTACCTGGAAAAGATAGCCGACAGCCATGCCGGATCACCCGAGGACTTTACTCAAACGGTGAGTCAATCTATCGCCGCGCTCTTTACCGAGATCAACAAAGTCATCATACAGCGTGTTCAGGACTCGAAGCTGGCGGAGAAACTCGGCGAACCCGGCGGCTTCTCCACCAAAGAGCTGACCCGAAAGTTTGAGGTGCCCAGTCAAGTGACGGCCTGGCTACTGGGCACGCCTACCAAGCATACGCAGGTCACCGATCGCTGTGTGGGTGAATTGGTGGACAAACTGACCTTCCCGGTGATGATAGCGGCGGTGTTGGCCGGGGCAGCCCTCGCCAGTACGCGAGTGCTGTATCAGAACCGGGCGTTCCTCAATAACTTTGCGGCACATCTCGATCGTAATCACCACGAATACCGCGCACTGCATCTGACGGACACCTTGTTTGACAAGAATGGCGTCTCCAACTCCCTGACTGGCAAGCTGCGACAGATACAGGGCAAGGATATCGCCATTGACATGCTGGCATGTCACGAAACCGCAGTGCCCGAACCGCACCTCCATGTCACGCGGCCATTGTCGACCTTCACACTGCCGGAGTCTGGCGGACAGCAACTGCGTATTCCCGATCTGCTGGAAATAGCCCGGGTATTCTATGCGGGCGGCTATGACCGGGTTATCTGCTCCACCGAAGGCCCTATGGTGGTGGTCGCGCTGTTTCTCAAATACATGTTTAACGTGCCGTGCTTCTTCTTCATGCACACAGACTGGATCGAGTACATCAAGTGCACCACGGCCGCCACCCAGTATGAACGCGATCGGGTGCGTCGCATTCTGCGACAACTCTACAGCCAGTTTGACGGCATCTTTGTACTCAACCGTGAGCACCGTGATTGGCTAAGCGGCTTCGAGATGGAATTGGACAGTGCGCGAATTTTTCTTACCGCGCACCACGCACCAGAAATCAATCCACAGACCAAAGCCATTAAGAAGTCAGAGCTATTCGAGGGTGCAGACGACAATACACCGGTACTGTTTATCGCCTGCAGGCTGAGCACAGAGAAGGGCATCATGGATCTGCCCGATATCATTTCCCGGGTGAGAAGATCGCTACCCGACCTGAAGCTCGTTATTGCAGGCAGTGGTCCCGCTGAGGATGAACTCAAGGCACTGCTACCGGATGCCAGGTTCATGGGGTGGATCGACAAGCAGACGCTGGCATCACTCTACGCGGGACTCGACTTGTTTGTATTCCCCTCACGCTTTGACACTTTCGGCAATGTGCTGCTGGAGGCGTTCGCACACGGTATGCCCGCGATTGCCTACGACTGTAAAGGGCCACGGGATATCATCGAGCACGATGTGAGTGGATATCTGGTGAGCGATCCCAGGACAATGGCCGCGAAAATTATCGCCCACTACAGTTGGCCGGACACACGCAAAGCGATGCGTGTAGCGGCGCTAGCGCGCGCAGCCGACTACAGCGCAGACCAAATTATGGCCAAGTATGCAGAGAATCTAGGCCTACCAGCTCCGCAAGGTAAGCCAGAGCAGCGCTCGGTTGCGTGAATCATGACGAATCTGTTGCATTCACTGTCGCGTAACGCGCAGCTCAATTTCCTGCTGACCAACCGAATTCCCCGACGGTTTGCCACGCAGTTCATGGGTTGGCTCAGTGGCATTGAGAGCCCCCGCCTCACGCGCTTGCTTATTCGCGTTTGGAAATTATTCGCCGATGACCTTGATTTGAGTGAAGCACCGCGGCGGGAATACACCAGTCTGCAGGAGTGCTTCACGCGCTCACTGCTCCCTGGCGCGCGCACGGTCGATACACGCCCCGATGTTGTTGTCAGCCCCTGCGATGCCATCATCGGCGAGTACGGCAACATCGCCGGCACTACCGTGTTCCAGGCCAAGGGTTTCCCCTACGACCTCGAAGATCTGATACCTGATCGAACGCTGCGCGAACGCTATAGAGACGGAAAATTCATCACTTTGCGTCTCAAAAGTAGCATGTACCATCGCTTTCACGCTCCGCTCGACTGTCAGATACAGCAGGTGATCTACATTTCCGGCGATACCTGGAACGTCAATCCGATTGCGCTACAGCGTATAGAAAAACTGTACTGCAAAAATGAAAGAGCCGTCATAGAACTTGAAACGGACCGACCACAGAGTTCAGTTTGTCTGGTAGCCGTGGCAGCGATACTGGTCGCCAGTATCCGATTGCACTGGCTAGAGGACCTTTTGAATATGCAGTACAAAGGACCACACAACATTACCTGTGACGCGGCTTTCAGCAAAGGCGATGAACTCGGCTACTTCCAGCACGGCTCGACCATCATTCTGTTTGCCACGTCTGACTACCGTTTTTACGACGGCATCCACACCGGCGACCGAGTACAGATGGGCCATGCACTCTTATCTTTCCCTGTAACTACAAACCATGAATGAGGTGACTACATGACCTTTCTCGAAGAATTACATCAGCAGCGCTGGGACGATCACCGCTACTACCACCACAACCGCGTTAATCAGCTCCTGCACCTATTTAGCGCCTGCTGTTTTGTGACGAGCTACTACCTGATCTTTGTCGATCCTGTCACCGCCGTTATGGTGGGCTGGTTACTGGCCATGCTGCTGCGACAGATAGGACACTTTTTCTTTGAGCCCAAAACCTACGATGCCGTCAACGATGCGACCCATGAGTATAAGGAGAGCGTCAAGGTCGGGTATAACCTGCGGCGCAAAGTCATACTCTTGTCGGTCTGGATCGCAGTGCCGGTCATACTGTGGTTTATCCCCGACTTTTTTGGTCTACTGGACGATCAGCAAATCGACAAGGGGCTGCTGCACAACACGGCCGTATTGTGGCTGGTAACGGGCATAGGCGCAGTCTTGTTTCGGACAGTGCATCTGTTTCAACTGATGGGATTCCAGTCGGGCCTGGTGTGGGCCATCAAGATTCTGACGGATCCGTTCCACGACATCAAAATCTATCACCGTGCACCCATGCATATCCTGCGTGGCAATATGTACGACGATATGACGGACTGGTACTGCGAGGTCCCCTTAAATGATGAGCCGCTACCATCGCGCACGCGCGAGCTCCACTGATGCGCAGGACCTCTTACAGTGCGGCCTTACCGTCCAGGCTCAGGAGTCCGGTCCTGGGTGGTCTGCACGTCCAGGCACTACAGTTCGCTTAGCTGTACCTATGCACTGTAATTTGCCTGGTCTGGCAAGCGGTGGATCTTGGCTGGTAATCTAAGCGCTCCTTAATGCGTCAGGAGAGACGGATGGAACAAGTGGTAGTGGTAACGGGCGCCGCAGATGGCTTGGGCAAAGCCTTCGCTACCCGTTTCGCAGAGGCAGGCTATCAGGTTGTGCTGGCCGATATCAACGATGAAGCAGGAGCCGCTCTCGTCACCGATTTGGGTAATCAGAATCTCAAAGCCGTCTACCATCATTGCGATGTCACACAGAAAGAGCCGGTAGAAACGCTGGTGATTGGTGCCATTGAACAGTTTGGCAGGGTCGATGTGCTGGTAAACAATGCCGTTCCCCCGGCCGCACTAAAACCGTTGGAGGAGAAGTCCGACGAGGAGTTTCAACGCCAGTTGGACGGAGGTTTCTTCGCCGCACGCTGGGCGATGAATGCAGCCTTTGCATCAATGAAGTCACGCGGTTTTGGACGCATCATTAACTTGTGTTCGCTCAACGGCGTAAACGCGCATCCGCAGACTGCCGATTACAATGTGGCCAAAGAAGCGTTGCGCGCCCTCACCCGCACCGCAGCCCGCGAGTGGGCGCCGCACGGTATTACCGTAAATGCCATTTGCCCGGGGGCCATTACGGCGGCCTTTTTGGCGATGCAGGAATTCGCACCACAGATGGCAGACCGCGTGAACAAGCAGGTGCCCATGGGCTACATGGGCGATCCCTATGAGGACATCTCGGGCGTGGCGTTATTTCTCGCCAGTAAAGAGGCGCGCTACATGACGGGAAATACCCTGTACGTAGATGGCGGCGGCCATATCAACGGCATTAACTGGGCGTCGCTGTTCGACTGACTGGCAGTAGAGCAGCGCCAGCGCCATCATGCCACTAGATCTCAGTCAGGATCGCCTGTACTTCCGGCGTCAGCAGGGGTACCACCTCAACGGCCTTCAGATTGTCTGCAAGCTGCTCGATGCTGGAGGCACCCAGTATCGCTGTTGAGACATTCGGGTTTAACAGGCACCAGGCAATCGCCAATCTGGACAAACTGGTGCCCAACTCTTCGGCTATAGGCACTAATTTGGCAACGGCTTTCATCCTCTCCCGACCTCGATCAGACTCCACCATGCTTTTCTTAAGCCACTCATAGCCCTTCAGCGAGGCTCTTGAGCCATCCGGAATACCCTTTAGGTATTTGCCAGTGAGTGCGCCCGAAGCCAGCGGCGACCAGATCGTAGTCCCCATACCGTACTTCTCGAAAAGCGGCGCATACTCTACTTCGAAGCGTTTTCTGTCCAGAAGGTTGTATTGCGGCTGCTCCATGGAGGGCGGCGTTAAATGGTTTTTTTCTGCAAATTCATAGGCCTCGGCAATGTCAGCCGTAGCCCACTCAGAGGTTCCCCAGTACAACACTTTTCCCTGCGTCACCAGATTGTGCATGGCCCATACGGTTTCACCTATGGGCGTATCCGGGTCGGAACGATGGCAGAAGTACATATCCAGGTAGTCCACGCCCATGCGCTGCATCGCCTGGTGGCAGGCCTCGGTAACATGCTTTCGACTAAGACCACGCTGTGTCGGCACGGGACTTGCGGTCGCCCCAAAAAATACTTTGGATGAGACACAGTAACTATCTCGTGGCCGAGCCAGCGCCTTTAATGCCTTGCCCATGACTTTTTCGGATTCTCCGGCTTCATAACCCTCGGCGTTATCAAAAAAATTGATGCCCGCATCAAAGCACAGACCAAACATTTTCTCAGCCAGACGTACGTCGACCTGTTTGTTAAAGGTGACCCAGGAACCAAATGACACTTCGGACAGCTTAAGACCAGAATTACCCAGCTTTCTATATTGCATAAAACATCCATTGCTTGTGGCGTTGCACCAAAGCATAGAGGCTTGTGGAGAATTGTTCTAGCTTGAATAATCGATCGTGCTGAGCAATCTCTTAGCGGGCCTGCCGCAGGATCAGTGTGTCGCCGCGCTGCGTGAATTCAATATGCTTTAGAAATGACATACCAAGTAGTATCTCTTGAGTCTGCAAGCCCGGCGCTATCCCGGCGGGCACATCGTATAACTCGATCGCGCCCACGCTAACCCTATCGAGTTTCGCGGCGTAGCTGGTCGACATGCCGTTTGCCGTCTGTGTGGGGTAAGCGCGACCGCGTTGCAGTCCCAAGCGTGTAGCCACTGACGCAGGAATCGCTACACCGGTAGCGCCAGTATCCAACATAAACGTCACAGGCTGGCCATTGATCTCACCACTGGTCACATAGTGGCCAACTTTATTCCGTTGCAGCACGACCTCTCGAACACCATCTTTGGAATAAGCCGTCTGTAAATTCTGATTGGGGTTATGCTGCTGGTCGAGTAAATCGCTGAAATAGGCCACACCCAGACCAAGTAACACCAGCCAGGCAAGCACTTGCATGGTGGTACCCATCCGCTTTTGTTCGTACTCTTCATTGTCGCCGGCCATGGGCTACTGCCAGAATGTCTACGCAGTTTTTCCCCCTGTTTCAGCGTTTTCAGCAGTGGGGAAAAAATGCACATCGCGCTGTGGAAAGGGGATAGAAATACCCTGTTTGTCGAACTCGCGCTTCACTGTTTCCATTACATCCCAGTACACATCCCAGTAGTCAGCTGTGTTAGACCAAGGACGGCAAATCAGGTTAACCGACGAATCGGCAAGCTCATGCAGCCTAATTTTGGGCTCGGGGGTTTTCAGTACTTTGGGATGCTCCGCCAGAATTTTACCCAGGATCTCCTGGGCCTTGCCAAAATCATCTCCGTAGCCGATACCAAATACCATGTCTACACGGCGCGTATCGCTTCCAGTAATGTTGATGATCGTATCGCCCCAAACATTGTTATTGGGTATCGTAATCAGCTGGTTATCGAAGGTTTTGATAGTGGTGTACAGCAGGTTCATAGTGCTGACCGTTCCGCTAACACCGCTCACAGTAATCGCATCATTCATATCATACGGGCGGTAGATCAATATCAACACGCCACTGGCAAAATTACTGAGAGTGCCTTGCAATGCCAGGCCGACGACCAGACCGGCGGCGCCTATAAGCGCCAGTACCGGGCCAATATTAATTCCTACAATGGGTAGTGTGGCGATAAAACCAACCACAAGCACAGTGCGACGCACAGCAACTTTTATAAAGTTGTCCAGCAGATAAGACACCGGATGACGGGCGATGACACGATCTACCAGTCGGCCCAGCATACGCGATATAAATACGACGAATCCGATAGCAGCAGCGAACTTAAAAAGATTGATTAACAGTGATTGAACACCGTCGCCTGACTTCAGCCACGCTTTCACAGCCAATAGTAAGGCGGTAGAGTCGCCGACGGTCAGGTTGATTCCAGACACTGCCTCCAAATAGAGACGCTGCTCCTTAACATCGCCGCCTTTGTCAATCAGAGCATCAAGGACAATCCCAAAGCGCTTGTCAATACCGCCTCGCTCGACCCGCAGGATAGCTATTTTTTTTTCAAGCTCAGTGCCTGCCTTCACTGCTGCCGCATCGGGTTGGGTTGCTGCAGCGCCGTCCGGCTTGGCAGTCACCGTTGCATCGTCATTGCCTACAACGTCAGGCAATACTGCGCCAACCCCATCCTTAACCAGCCCTCCCACCTGACTGATCAGGCCTGGTTGCTGAATAGAATCTCTGTTCCTGATTTCCAACAGACTTATTTGAGCGACCTTGCGTGACAGAACGTCCTGCCAGGCCGCTGCTTCCACTTCCAGCTCTGATCGGGTAAGCGGAAGCAGCAACGCATTGAGGTTATCGACACTGACATCAACATTTCGCGCAGTCTTGGCAGTGTAATCTGTCTCGGCAAAGGCAGCCGGATGGAGGAACAGCAAAACTAGCGTTAACGCAGCACCCCCCTTGAAAGATTTCACCAGGTTTTTGAAATTCACAACGTCTCCCTATATGTCAGCACCAAAACTATACAATAGTATAGAAGGAATAACAGTTAGGAGGCCAATCTACCGCGGAAATCGGGCAACCTTGAAGCGCAACACAACCAGTCTATTGGGCCGCATTAGCACGCAAGCTATCCTCATCCAGAAAATGGGAGCGATACTGTCGCGGGCTCATTCCCAGATGCTTGCGAAATATCCTGGAGAAGAAGGCCTGTTCCGGGTAACCCACCCGGCGGCCGATGTCGGCGATACGTCTATTAGTATTCAGCAATAGCTGCGCTGCTTTCACCAACCTCAGCTCATTGCGATACGCCATCACGCTAGTGCCAGTTTCATTCTTGAATAGCCCGGACAATCTGGATGGGGACAGATTGCTGGCGGCAGCTACATCGGCCAGCACTATCTCAGTGGTGTAATGCTCATCGATGAAGGAGCGGGCGGACCGTACCCTCGGATCGAGTGTCCTGCTACTATCCCTGGGCAGACAGTTGGCGCAGCGCAATAGAAGTTGCTCCAACAAGTTGTGATCGAGCTCGGGTTTGAGCGCGCCGCTATCGATATAGTTGTTGTAGAGCTGGCTTAACGTCAGCCCCAGTTCTGTGACGGCGTCACCTACCAGCTGCAGCTGACGCACCCCCGGTCCGGCCTGCGGCCACTGCAAGTAGGGTCGCCAACTGTCGGCACAGTGGAAGATGACCCAATAGAAATTCCAGCCGGATTGTCCCGATCCAGAAAAGTCTGTCAGGGTACCCGGCTCCACCAATACGACACTTTCTGGTGTCAGCTCGTAGTCTCGCAGACCCGCTTTAAACATCCCCCCGCCCACCAGCGTAAACACCAGTAGCCAGCTGTCCACCTGGGCATCACCAAAGCCGCCAAAATTGACCGGGTGATGGTCCCGTCCTGCATACTTACCCACGAACAGCGGTAACTTTACGAACAGACTGTGATCCAGTGCTCCCAGATACTGGCGAATGAATGCTTCGGCCCGCTCTTTTGGCAGTCTCGCCCGCGCAAATTCAACTCGCCACTGTGGGACCAGATTCTGCAGTTTTCGCTGTTGTGGCAAGCTGAGGATTAGCGCATCCGTGAAGCGCTGAAATGACCGAAAATCGACAGGCACACCTGTTTCAGAAAAATAGGCAGCAGCGATATTCCGGTCAGCTGCAGTGGGATTGGCGCCCTGAACCAACGCATACAAGACTCTTGCTACAGCGGCGGAGGCTACCACCTGGAAGTTTGATATATGATAGTAATGTCTATATTAATAACTAAATACTCCAATATATCCCCAAAGAAGTGATCTACTATATCAAGAATGTCCAATTATGGGCAATTACTTACAACCCACTATCAAGCGGAGTAGCGTATGAACAGTTCCCTGATTCGCGGCGGCACATTGATTGACGGCACCGGCGCAACGGGCTACCAGGCAGACCTGCGCGTGGAGAATGGCGTGATCACAGAAATAGCGTCTGCGCTGGCACCCCAACCGGGAGAATCCGTACAAGACGCGACTGGCTGTATTGTCGCTCCCGGATTCATCGAGACGCACACCCACTTTGACGGCACTATGTGGTGGGAGCCGGAACTGAAGCCGCTGGCCGGGTTTGGCGCGACTACCGTCATTATGGGCAACTGCGGTTTCTCCGTAGCGCCGCTGTCAGACGACCCAAAAGTGCGCGACGAAGTGGTTAGCATATTTTCCTTTTTTGAAGACATTCCTGCTGCGCCGTTTCGCACCGAGCTACCCTGGAGCTGGAAAACCTGGTCCGAGTATAAAGAGGCGTTAACAGCACAAGTGAAGGTACCCACCAACTATGGCGCGTTCGTCGGGCATATCGCGTTGCGACTGGCGGTACTTGGCATGGACGCCTGGGAGCGCGCGGCCACACCTGAGGAAATCGAGGGTATGGTGGTACTGCTGCGCGACGCCCTCGATGCCGGAGCGATGGGTATGTCATCCAATTTGATGGACCACGACGGCACCAACCGACCCGTGCCCTCGCTGCAGGCCGACGACGCCGAATGGCTGGCGCTGGCCCAGACGCTGGCGCAGTATCCGGGCAGACAGCTACAGATCATTGTCGACACGTTCCGCGCGATGACAGCCCCGGCTTCGATGGAACGCCTTGGCAAACTGTTTGAAGGCACCGATGTTCGTGTGCAATGGGGCGGCGTACCCACGCTGGAGTTTCAGCGGGACTTGATGGGCATACAGGCACCATTGATAGAGATGCACGAAAAATTCAAGGCTGAAGGCCGCGATTTCTGGACCGGCTTTTCACATGTGCCCATCACTGTAACCCTGAGCGTGCAGCAATCGCTAATCTTTGCCCAGAGTAATGACTATGTCTGGCACGAAGTCGTTCTAGCTGAAACCGACGAGGAGAAAATACGGATTATGCGCGACCCCGATTGGCGCGTCAGAGCCCGCGCCTCCTGGGACAATGAAGTCTTCGATTTCGCCCCGTTCGCCAAGGAGAATTGCCGCAACCTGCTATTGCTTAACTCGGATAACGGCGCGGGCCCGATTCGCATCACACTGGGCGAGTATGCCGACGAACTGGGGTTACACTGCTCTGATGCGATGGCTGAATGGCTAATCAAGAATGGACTGGACTCCACGGTCACCATGCCGGCCTTTGCGAAAGATGAAGAGATGGTCGTGCGCCTGTTACGCGACCCCTACACCCTGGGCAATATCACCGATGCCGGGGCTCACGGTCAGATGCTGTGTGGCGGAGGGGAGAACATTCTGCTGCTGACCGATTACGTCCGTGAGCGGGGCCTCATCACCATTGAAGAAGCGATCCACAACCTGACCGGTAAACCCGCTGGACATTTTGGCCTGCACGACCGCGGTGAGCTAAAAATTGGTAAGCGCGCCGACATTACCGTGTTTGATATGGAGGAGATCCGCTACCAGGATATGGAGAAGGTGTATGACGTACCCGATGGCAAGGGCGGCCATACCTGGCGCTGGACGCGCAGCCCTGCGCCCATGCGACTCACGCTGGTCAACGGCGAGGTGACTTTCCAGAATGGGCAATATACCGATGCCAAACCCGGCGTAATGGTGAGCCCACAGGGACTCGCTGCGCTGGCTTGACCGGTCCGTCTGGCAGCGGGCAACGCTGCCAGACGCTTCTGCTATGTGATGTACACTGCTATGCTTGGGCAACAAGCTTGGCGTTGCATCACGCAATGCGCTGACATATGTACAGGAAGAACATTTTGGTCAAGCCCTCTAATGTCTCGCAACTCTTCCTCCCGCTGGTGCTCCTGTGCGGCCAGTTGCTTACCTTTGCAGCGGTGGTACACGCGGGTACCGCCGCCAATAACAATCCCGATCCAACACTCATTACCGCACCACAAGAGGCCACCGAGGCGGGTGGCTGGTGGACGTTTTATTCCGGCACTATGAACATCGCCGTAAACGACTATTACGACCCCCACGATGTCGATTTCAAATGGGTCTATTCGCGCAAAGAACCGCTGCCGGTAGATCCCAGAATTTTAGTTATGATGCACGGCTCCGGCGGCGGCGAGGGCACCATGCGAGTATTTGGGCCATCGTCGCAGGGCGATATTGAAGTGCGCACACAGGATGCAGAAGCCTACAGCCAGAGCTGGCGAGAATGGTGGACATTTGGCCGCGATGGTAGGCCGTATCCCGGACGCAGAATTGTCGCCACCCTGGAATTCCTGACTGAACGCTATGACATCGACGTGCGCAAGCGCGGCATCGTGCTCGCGGGCACGTCTATGGGTGGTGCCGGTGCGGTGGCCCAGACCATGATTTTGCCCTCTCCCTGGCGCGGCTATATTGCCTATTCCTCCGCGGCATCGGGCGTCATCATGCCTCGGCAGATCGCGGCGAGAGACCCGGCACAGTACACCAATTTTCCACCCGACAACGCCGCCAACAAAGCGCTCTGGGACAGTATAGATTTCGAAGTTCAAGCGCAGACTGACCCGATAGTCAGAGGCATGCATTACCGACACGCCTTCAGCACGAACGACCAGTTTAGCGCCGGGGTCAACAGGGCGAGCACGCAGTTGTTGTTCGTAAATCTGGTGGAAAAGCAACAGATTGGCGGTGCCTTCGGCTGGGTGAAAGCCGGTCATTCATTTTACGAAGCGGACGTGAATATACCCAATATGTCGACCTTTGAAAGTCCTGAACAGGATGTGACACTGGATCGAGCGCATCCCGCTATTACTCGGTCTACGGGCAATTATCCGGTACTGGCAGCAGATCGGACAAACCAGCAAAAGTTTCCGCGCGGCCACTACAATATGGGCATTACCTGGGACCACGCAAATATCGTCGACGACAGTGCACAAATTATTTTCCCGCTGAAGTACAAGCGGCGTGTCAATCTGGGCAAGGGCATTCCTGATCAGCCAACGCAAATCACCCTCAGCGTCACGCCCAGGCGCGCCCGGATCTTTGAGCTGCGCGATAGCGAGACGCTGAAGTGGTCATGGGATGGAAACGCGCGCTCCGGCGTGGCCACCGTCACGGGTGATACCGTAACCATTGATGACATTCAACTGGTGTCTGGCGAGAATTACAAGAAACTCAGAATTTACCGATAGGGCATGTCGGAGGATCACGGTGTTCGATTGAAGATCGACGTTTCCCCCTCATTGCTTTTCACCACCCGCTGATTCTGACGAAAGCTGACAATGCTCCAGTTGCCAAATTTACTGGGGAATTCACGCTATCGATAAATGACGCGTCCGGTATACCATAGATGAAACATCGCCACCGGCGAAGTGAATGCCTCCCTCATACCTGCACTGTTTTCGTGCGCCCCTGCACTGTGTGGGCTTCTTAATTGAACAAACCCATGGTGTAATAAGAATCTGTATAAGGACTTTTACGATCAGGTCTCCGCAGGTAATCCTCAGCCCAATAAGAAAGGTGTAACGCGTGAAGATCGGTATCGACGCTACCTGCTGGTGGAACAATCGTGGGTTCGGTCGATTTACGCGCGAACTGCTGACCGCGCTGTTCCAGTTGGAAACTGATCACCACTTCTATATCTTCATCGACCAACCTCTGCACGAGCTGTCATCGCTTGGCAACGTGAGCATAGTACAGGTCGCGTCGTCCCGGCCGACGACAGAAGCTGCAGTCGCCGATAGCGCGCGGTCTGTCTTCGATGTGTACAAGCTGTATAGCGCGGTCGCCAGCACGTCCCTGGATATTATGTTTTTCCCCGCTGTGTATTCGTGGTACCCGGTGCCAGGCACGCTTCCGACCATGGTGACTATCCACGATGCGATTGCAGAACACTTCCCAAAGCTGATATTTCCCAAATGGAAAAATCGGTTCTTCTGGTCGCTGAAGGTCAAGCTCGCGCTCTGGCGAAGTAAGCGCATACTCACCGTGTCCCATGCTGCAAAAGCCGAAATCATTGAATACATGGGCGCCAATCCCGCCCGCATTGATGTCGCCAGTGCCGCCCCCTCTCCCCAATTCAAGCAAACTCGGGACGGCAGCTTGATGTCGGCAGCGCGCCATCGCGCCTCGCTACCCCCCATAGCGCCAATTATTATTTACGTGGGCGGCCTGTCACCCCACAAAAACCTCGATGGCCTACTGGATGGCTTTGAAAAAGCTATTCTGGATGGGCGGATTGCGAATCTACACTTGGCCTTGATAGGCGATTTCAAAGGCGCGGGCTTTTTGTCCAATTACGATGACTTGAACACCAAAGTGATGGCCAGCCCAACACTACGCACCAGAGTACATTTTTCGGGGTATGTATCCGACCAGGATCTGGTGGCGCTCTATAGCTGTGCTCTGGCCGCCGTCATGCCATCCTTTTCTGAGGGATTTGGATTACCCGCTATTGAAGCGATGGCGTGTTCTGCGCCGGTTCTGGCGAGCAATAGAGGCTCTCTACCTGAAGTCATTGGTGATGCAGGCATCTACTTCGACCCATTCGATAGTGAGACTATTGCCACAGCCATTATTGAAATAGTGAAGAACGCAGAGCTGCGCGCCCGCTTATCCTCAAACGCGCTGGCCAGAGCCCGGGAATTCACCTGGGAGCGCGCTGCACGCCTGACGCTCAAACACCTTGAAAGTATGCATCGCAGTTGACCGACTATAGATCCACAAATACATTGCCTACTGACACCGGCTTGCCTACCACATTAATCTCCAGCAGCTGATCGGCAAGCGTCTGCCAGCGGGCCTGCGTCATTGCACCGATTCGCTCGGTACTGCTGGTTCTGATCAGAGCGTGCTGCGCTTGTGCACTTTGAGCAAATGTTTCAGCCGACATCGCCCGGTTGAGTGCCAGCATCGCAGCGTTGGTCGCGCCAGGGTCTTGCAGGTAGTCATTCCAGCCACTGCGAACGGCAGCCACCATAGCTCTCACTTCAGCAGGCGATGAGTCCCAACGCTGACGCTGGGTAACCATCACCGCCGTATAAGGGTTGTAGCCACTGTCGGCGACCAAAAATGTTTTAACCTTGATTCCGGCAGCCTCTGCGGTCAAAGGCTCGCTAGTGACAAAGCACTGCTGCGAGATGTTGGGGTCATTTTGAAAATTGCCAATCCCACCCAGATACGGCGCAGTAACAACGTTTAGTGGTGCATACTTCTTTTTAAAGTACTGCGCGTAGGGGAGACCGGATTGCCATAACAGCACACCCTGGCTGTGCATGACGTCATCAATCGACTCAAAGCCCCGATCGGCGTGCGTCATAATGCCCTGCGGGTTTGTCTGATACGTGGCAAATAGTGCCACAATATCGCTGCCGCCCCGCGCCAGTGCGATCACGACCTCATCAGCTGACACAATGGCGTAGTCGACTTTGCCGGCCAACAGCATTTGTATCGTTGGGGTACCTGAGCCACCCTCCATGATTTTAACGTCCAGGCCATTCTCGGCATAAAAACCCTGTACTTCAGCTGCATAAAAACCACCAAACTGCGGCTCCGGCTTCCAATTCAGCGCCAGCAGCAGTGGCTTACCCAGCACGGCTGAGTGCGCGATCAACGACACACTGAACAGCACTGCAAACAGACAAACAACACCCAATCTACGCACTACGATTTCCTCAGGTAGGGCCTGCCGCGCAATAGCAAGCGACTGACAATTTCAATAATAAACACCAGCATCAGCGCCAGTGCGCTGGACATCACTACACCGCTGAACACCAGGTCGACGCGTTGCTGAGTCCGGGCAGCATCGATCAAACTACCCAGACCGCCACCCGCGATAAACTCACCGACGATTGCGCCAATCACTGCAAGTCCAGCTGATATTTTGAGACCGGTAAGAATATAGGGAATCGCGGACGGTATCTGCAACTTAAAAATTAGCTGCCACGGCGATGGACGGTACAGTTTAAAAAGTTCTTTAAGATGGGGGTCCGTTTCCTGCAAGCCGGTTAGGGTATTGGCGAGAATGGGGAACAGCGAAACTATAAAAGCAGATGCCCTGACAGTCGGTTGGCCGAAACCAAACCAGATCACCAATAGCGGGGCGACGGCGATGATGGGTACGGTCTGGAAAAAAATGCAAAATGGTAAAACTGCACGACGCACAATCGGTATTGCAAAGAAAAGCAGCGCCAGTGTCACGCCACTCACGGCACTCCATCCCAAACCCCAGGCGATAGAATTCGCGGTGCTCAGCGTTGCAGCGCAGATCTCTGGCCAAAGTTCCACCGTAGTTTGGAAAATTTGCGTAGGTGACGGCAGCAGATATGAGGCCACCCACTCCTGCGCTACTACCCATTCCCACGTGAACAGCAATACCGCCAGAAATATCCATGCCGGATACTTCTCCAAAAACCATACTTTGATTTTGTCGCTCATTGCGGGTCCTCGCTGCCATCTTCTGCAGCATGATCGCGTTCCATTTCACTAAACAATTGTGAATACATTTGTACGACAGCATTAAAGGGTGGCGTCAGTTTGAGCAACTGATTACGCTCGGAAAAATCGATGGCGCGCCGGTCTCTGGTGCGGCCCGCGGTGTCCATCAATAGAATCAGATCGCCAAGATACACGGCCTCGGAAATTGAGTGCGTGACAAACACATACTGCAACTGCAGTCGCGACTTCAACTCGAGTAACAAATCCTGCATTCGAAAACGAGTGCGCTCGTCCAGCGCCGCAAACGGCTCGTCGAGTAGAATGATCTTCGGTTCAGTGACCAGCGCACGCGCCAGTGAGACGCGCATTTGCATACCGCCACTGAGCTCAGCGGGAAAATGGTGCAGGCGCTCTCCCAGGCCAAGTTCACGCAGCAACTCGTGCGCATGCGCAATTGATGCGCTACTTTTTCGGTTGCTCAGCTCCAATGGCAATAGGACATTTTCAAGACAGCTGCGCCAAGGCACTAACCGCGGTTCCTGGAACACATAACTCATGTGTTCCACCAGAGCAGGGGCTATGTGAACCTCGCCACAAGTTGGCTCTTCAAGTCCCATCAACAGGCGCAGCAAGGTAGTTTTGCCACAGCCGGAAGGTCCGAGCAGACAGAGGCTGTTATCGGCAGGCACGGTGAACGACAAATTGTCGATCACGGCAGGTGCTTTGTCAGAGAATCGTTTATCGAGCTGTTGAACTTCGATAGAAGGCAGTGACGTGGTATCAATCACTTGACGCCACCAGATGCATCTGCCCATCAACATAAGGGACAGGCTCGTCCGCCAGAGTGTCGCCGCGGCCACCTATATCGACCTCAAACCGCGGTCCGCTGGCCTCTACAAACTCTGTCCGGATGGGCTCATCGTTTACCATGCTACTCATCCTGTCGTTCATACCGGGCTATCATTTCACTACCGCAGACACAATGTCCATAATATTGTCTGCCACTGCAAAACCCTCAAGCAAAATGATCACCAGTATCATATATGCTGCGGGCGACAGGCGCCAAACAGACTTATGAAGCCCGTATCGTCAAACAGCTCAGCTATCGACACTCCATCTGTGCAGTACACTGCGATATACTGTTTTTAATAGTGGCACGGACTCCTCGAGATAAACGTGTATTTATGACTTCCAAGCAAGGCTACGGATTCAGACTCGCACTGCTGGGTATTTTTCTCGCCACCTGGGGCTGGGCAGCCTGGAAACCGCTCCATCCAGATGACTGGTTGCTCGAAAACTACCTGGTTTTTTTCTGGGTGCCGGTGCTATTAACGACGGCGCGGTTTTTCAGGCTGTCCGACATCTCCTACGGGCTCATCACCCTCTTTATGTGTCTCCATGTTGTAGGCTCGCACTATACCTACGCCGAGGTGCCCTTTGGCGAGGTTCTGCAGGACTGGCTGGGCGCCGAGCGCAACACATACGACAGGCTGGTGCATTTTGGTTTCGGTTTGCTCCTCGCCTACCCGATACGCGAGGTATTGGTCCGTATCGCTCGACTCCGCGGTTTCTGGGCGTACTTTTTCCCCATCGATATTACCTTCTCTATTTCTGCGATCTATGAAATCGTCGAATGGCAGGCCGCGGCACAAGTAGCGCCGGATCTAGGCCTGGCATTTCTTGGAACACAGGGTGATGTCTGGGATGCGCAAAAGGATATGCTAATGGCGGGAATAGGAGCCATCATCGCGATGTTTATCGTGCTGCTTTTCAATCTCTGGCTCAATCCCAACACCTGGCGTGAAATACGTGACAGCTTCCGTTTGCGCCAGGGAGATCATCCGCTGGGCGAGGAAAAACTGGAAGCATGGCTGGAGAAAGAAAAAGGGTAAGAACGTGCCGGCAGCGAATGACAACGACTCAATGAGTATCAGCTTGTGAAAACCACTGTCCAGAGAAGGTATTGGTCATAGCCCCTTTATAGCGGTCATGCAGGACTTTCACACGCTGTACGTAGGTCTGGGTTTCTGCATAGGGCGGAATACCCTTATAGCGCCTCACCGCACCCGGCCCAGCATTGTAAGCGGCCGTTGCTAACGCCGTATTCCCGCCGTGCTCTGCGAGCAGCCAGGCAAGGTATCGAACACCACCAAAAATATTGTCCTCAGGCTTCATGGCGTCGGCGACCTCCATGTCCTGCGCGGTAGTTGGCATCAGTTGCATCAACCCGAGCGCGCCTTTTTTCGACTTGGCGCCAGGCTTGAAAGCCGATTCTGCGTGGATAACAGCCCGCACCAGAGCCGGGTCTACCCGGTATTTTTTGGCCGCAGAATTGATCGCGTACTGGTAGGCGTTCAAATGCAGCGGGATATTATTCCAATCGAGTTTGGATTGAACGTTGCAGGCAAAGCAGGATAATTGCATTACCTCATATTTGATGCCCATAGGTGCCCGGTCGGAATATGAGCGCACACCCGATTTATTGGTGTACTTGAAGATCTGTATCTCTGGTTCTTCGGTATCAGTTCCCTGTCGCTCGGGCACAGCAGACAATACCGTGCCACTCGCAGATAACACCGTACCGCCTGAGTCCGCGCTGGCGCATGCCGCGAAAAACAGCACTGCAGCCGCCCCTAGCCGAAGTAGTACTTTCACCCCGTTACATCCCTTTTTATCGTATGTGCCGGAAACAGTTTACGATAAATAGGGACCCCGGTTTGCTACTTTTCTAGGGAATTGTAGACTTTTCTATCATTCCTACTAATGGATCATGGCTACTTTTTAGCGCTGTATACCGCGCTGGCTGGCCTCCAGCTCTGCGGTTGGCTCGATGCACCTGCGACGACCGTACACCCCATTTCGTGGTGATAAAGTAGGGCATTGCCTCAGGATACTACTCGAACATCAACGGGTAAAAGCGGGCGATAATCTCATCGGCGTACGCCTTTATGGCGGGCACAGTGGCTTAGATAACGTCGACAGTAGCTCGGTCTAGCATCGCTTTTTCCTCCAAGTGATTGCTGTAAAACTATGTTCCTGCCCTTTGTAATACACAAACCGTGTCAAGTTATAAGTCTCTGTTTTTAGGTTATTTAATTTTTTATAAGGTTATACGAACGTAAGCGGTAAATAAACGACGGGGTAGCGTGCTAGAGTTTGATGTGCTCTGGGTTTACGTTGCCCGGCAGCAGGGCTTCGA
>CAWWAG010000034.1:0-39428 GCA_963934845.1 uncultured Halioglobus sp.
GTTGGCAGTCAGCAGCGCCGCCACAACCTGTGGCATCGACAGCCTCGTTGACCGCGTCGATAATCTGCGCGACATAAATTTCATTGCCACTGCGACTGAGACGATATCCGCCGCCGGGGCCACGCACACTACTGACAAGGCTGTTGCGGCGCAGTTTAGCGAAAAGCTGCTCTAAGTAAGACAAGGAGATATCCTGGCGACCCGAAATATCGGCCAGACTCACAGGACGATTAACGCCGTTCAGCGCAAGATCCAGCATAGCGGTCACCGCATACCTGCCTTTCGTTGTCAGTCGCATCACTCTTCTCCCTCATCAGCTGGGAAAGAGTATGCAATACCCTACTAAATTGGTCAACTATATACCCGACTTTTTTTGTCGGGTATAGCGCGGCTAGGATTTCCTGCCGAGCCCGCGCTGAACCCACTTTTGGGTCTCGGTGAGGACTCCGCGCAGAATATTCAATTCCATCTCGTCCAGCCGCACTCGACTGTATAAACGCCGCAGGCGAGACATCAACTGGCGCGGCGCGGCTGGATCCAGAAATTCAATATCGACCAGGGTCTCTTCAAGGTGGGTATAAAATCGCTCCATGTTTTCTTGCGATGCGAAGGGCTCATCCCATTGATCGGGCTCGCTAACCGGCCGATCAGTAGCGGTTTGTAGCATACGCAACTCGTATGCAACTATTTGTACTGCCATTGCCAGATTGAGTGAGCTGTAAGCCTCGTCCGTCGGTATATTGAGGTGCAGGTTACAGACTTTGAGCTCTTCGTTAGTAAGGCCGCGATCTTCGCGGCCAAACAGCACTGCCACCTGCTCCTGCCCCGATGCCACAGCCATGCGCTGGGCGCATTGCCGGGCATCCATCAGCGGCCAGGGAATACGCCGCTCACGGGCGCTGGTACCCACGACAAACTGACAATCGCTTATCGCGTCATTTAACATCGGCACAACAATGGCAGATTCCAGAACATCGTTAGCAGAAGCAGCGCGCCACACGGCCTGCTCGTTGGGATAGTCGCGGGGGGCGACCAGATAAAGGCGCCGCAAGCCCATATTCTTCATCGCCCGTGCGACGCCACCAATATTGCCCGGATGGCTGGTGTGTACCAGTACTACGCGAATATTCTCAGGATTCATGGCTGCTTCAGTATTCTCCGGGGGCTGGCCTCAGCCCAACAGTGGCTTAACCACCTGTAATACGGCCTTAAAACATTTGGGGTTACCGCACACGATATTGCCCGACTCCAGATACTTATCCGACGCGTCGATGTCCGACACGAGGCCACCCGCCTCGCGCACCAACAACACGCCTGCAGCTATATCCCATTGCGCCAGACCAATCTCCCAAAAAGCATCGAGACGGCCCGCGGCCACATATGCCAGATCCAGCGATGCCGCGCCAGCGCGACGAATACCGGCGCACTGCGAAGCCAGCTGTTGCAGGGATTTGCTGTAGGCCTCTAACTTGTCGTCACAATGCGCCTTGAATGGGATACCGGTTCCCAGCAGAGCGCCGTCCAGGCTCGCCAGATCACTGACGCGGATGCGGTGGCCATTGAGTTGAGCGCCGCGCCCACGAGAGGCAGTGAACTCCTCCCGTCGCACTGGGTCCAGGATAACGGCGTGCTCTATCCGGCCCCGGTACATGCAGGCGATCGACACCGCAAAATGGGGAATACCGCGAACAAAGTTGGTGGTGCCATCCAGTGGATCAATGATCCAGCGGTACTCCGCATCCGCACTGCCAATCAGGCCACTCTCTTCACCCAGAATAGCGTGATCGGGATACGCTTTCTGCAAGTGATAGATAATCTCCCGCTCAGCGTTGATATCAACCTCGGTAACAAAGTTGTTGACACCTTTTGCTTTGACTTCAAAACGGTGCAACTCGTCCGATGCCCGCACTATATTTTCACCCGCCTTGCGGGCAGCTCGCAACGCTATGTTAATCATCGGTTCCATGGGCATATCCTGGAAAGTAAAGCTGGAGAGTGAATTAGGGCGTGAGGTCGTCCTGCTCGACGCCTTCTTTGGCGGGGAGCATCAGATCTTCTTTGGTCACCCCCAGCATCAGCGCTGCAGCAGAGGCTACGTAAATCGAAGAATAGGTGCCTATCGTGATCCCCACAATCAGGGTGATCGCGAATCCAAAAATCATTTCGCCGCCAAACAGTGCCAGTGCGATGACCACCAATAAGGTAGTCCCGGAAGTCACCAGCGTACGGCCCAAGGTCTCTGTAATAGATATATTCAATACTTCAACCGGGTCTGCACGGCGAATTTTACGAAAGTTTTCCCGGATCCGGTCAAACACAACAATCGTGTCATTCAGGGAGTAACCAATCACCGCCATCAGCGCCGCCAACACCGTCAAATCGAATTCCATCCCCGTCACGGAGAAAAAGCCCAGTGTGATGATCACGTCGTGAACCAAGGCGGCGACAGAGCCCAGGGCAAATTTCAATTGGAAGCGAAAAGCGACATAGAGTGTCACCAATCCAAGCGCCAGCAGCATGGCCAGGCCACCCTGCTCGCGCAGTTCGTCCCCGACTTGCGGCCCGACAAACTCCGAGCGGCGCAACTCCACGGTACCGCCTGGCTCAATCGCGACAAAGCTCTCCTGCAGTATGCCCAATAATTCAGCACCCCGCTCATCCGAATAGCCCTGCGGCAGACGAATCATGACATCGCGATCACTGCCGAAGCTGACTACCGTCGCGCCGCCAAAACCCCTGGTTTCCAGAGTGCTGCGAATGGCTGTGAGATCGGCACTGGCACTGTAGTGAACCTCCACCAGCGTGCCCCCGGTGAAATCCAGGCCCCAGTTAAGCTGTCGGGTTGCCAGCGAAGCAATGGAAATTGCCAGTAGCACGAGCGAGAACACTATCGCCAGCTTGCGCTGACCCATAAAATTAATCACTTTCATGACTGACGCCCCCCGATGGACAGTTTCTTCACGCGACGACCACCATAAACCAGATTAATCAGTGCCCGGGTACCCAGAATAGCGGTGAACATAGAGGTCAGGATCCCCACCGACAAGGTTACCGCGAACCCCTTGATTGGCCCGGTACCCACAGCGTAGAGAATAACAGCAACGATCAACGTGGTGAGGTTGGAGTCCATAATCGTAGTAAACGCGCGCTCGAAGCCGGAATGAATGGCCATTTGTGGCGATAGACCGTTGCCCAGTTCCTCGCGTATCCGCGCAAAGATCAGCACATTGGCGTCCACCGCCATACCCACCGTTAACACAATGCCTGCGATACCCGGCAGCGTCAGCGTGGCCCCTAGCAAAGACATCACCGCCACCAGTAGCACCAGGTTGAAACTCAACGCAATGACAGCAGCTACACCGAAGACTCGGTAGTACAGCATCATGAACAAAATCACCAGGGTGAGACCATAATAGACCGATTGCAGACCCATACGGATATTCTCGGCCCCCAAAGAAGGCCCTACAGTACGTTCCTCGACGAACGAAATCGGTGCCGCGAGCGCGCCAGCACGCAGCATCAGGGCCAGTTCTGATGACTCAAGTGGGTTGTCCAAACCGGTGATCTGAAACTGCGCGCCCAGCGCAGACTGGATGACAGGAGCCGTTAGCAGTTTTTTCTCGTCGTAGGGGATTTTCATCACAACTTCCTGGCCATCTTCACCCATCTCATAGCGGGTGCGATACTTGCGCTCGATGAACAACACGCCCATGCGCCGCTTGATATTGTGCCGAGTAGCGCGGGACATCAGGGTGCCACCCTCGCTGTCCAGGCTGATTTGCACATTGGGCTGCCCATTCTGATCGAAACTCGCCTGCGCACCGGAGACGCGTTCACCGGTAATAATAACGTCACGCTCCAACCACTCGCTGGCACCCGCGCGATCGGCACTGCGATAATCGAAACTTTGTTTATCCGATTGGGCCGCGTCCATATTGGCCACCAATCTGAACTCGAGGTTGGCTACCTTGCCCAAAATCCGCTTCGCCTCGGCGGTGTCTTGGATACCGGGCAGCTCTACCACGATACGGCTCTTGCCCTGGCGCTGCACCAGCGGCTCTGACACACCCAGTTCGTTCACCCGATTACGCAGCGTCGTCAGGTTCTGGCTGACCGAGTATTCGGCGATCTCGTCGCGCGCCGGCTCTGACAGGGTCGCCACCAGATTCCAGCTATCTCCCGCCTCCGCGCGTTCGAGTATCAATCCAGGGCTCTCATCGGCAATCAGATCCCGCGCCTGCTCGCGCAAAGCCTCGGTTTTAAACTGCGCTTCAATCGTTCCTTGCTTATCGAGTGAGACGTAGCCGCGGATCTTTTGTTCCCGCAGCGCCCGTTTAGTGGCATTTAAATAGGTTTCCATACGCCGTTCCACCGCGGCATCCACATCCACTTCCAGCTTGAAGTGCACGCCACCGCTGAGATCCAGTCCCAGTTTCATTGGTTGTGCGCCGTAGGTGCTGAGCCAATCTGGCGTGGTAGGGGCGAGGTTGAGGGCTACGATATAGCCGTCACCGAGTGCGCGGGAAACCGTGGCCTGTGCTTTTAATTGTTGATCGGCGTCGGTCAATCGCAGCAGCGCATTGCGTCCATCGGGATTAATGACTTCGCCAAAATGATCAATACCGGCTTTCTCCAGCGCGGTTAGCGCCCGCTGCCAGGTTTTTTCATCGATCTGCTGAGCGCTGCTCTCGCCCGCAATCTGCAGCGCGGGATCCGGTGCGTAGAGATTGGGCGCGGCATAAAACAGGCCGAGCAGAATCACAAACAACACGAGGAGGTATTTCCACATTGGGTACTTGTTCAGCATAGTGTCGCTCTAACTAAAAAACAGAAAAGGGGCACAAAAAAGGCCCCGGGCGAAAAGAGAATCATTATAAATTAACAGGCAGCAGTCACAAGGGGTGTTTCAGGGTAGTTCACCCCAGCCAGACTCTGGCATTGCGAAACAGCCGCAACCAACCCCCGTCCTCGCCCCACTGTGGCGGCGCCCATGAGTTCTGAATTGTGCGATAAACCCGCTCCGGGTGGGGCATCATGATGGTGGCGCGCCCGTCCTCACTGGTCAAGCCAGTAATACCCACAGGCGAACCGTTGGGATTGGCGGGATACTGTTCAGCCACTGACAACGAGTTCTCGATATAGCGCAGGGCCACCGTACCACTGGTATCACACGCGGTTTGCGCCGCTCCGTTGGCAAATTCTGCGCGCCCCTCGCCGTGTGCGACCACAATAGGCAGGTGTGAACCGGCCATATCCGATAACAGAATTGAGGGACTGGGTTCCACCCTGACCAGGGCCAGCCTGGCCTCAAACTGCTCTGATCGATTGCGCACAAAGCGCGGCCAATGCGCGGCGCCAGGGATCAACCCCTTCAGCGCCGAGATCATTTGACAGCCATTGCAAACACCCAGAGTAAAGGTATCGTCGCGCTCAAAATACGTGCTGAAACGCTCGCGCATCGTCTCGTTAAACAGGATGCTCTTGGCCCATCCCTCTCCGGCGCCCAAGACATCGCCATATGAGAATCCGCCACAGGCCACCAGACCACGAAATTGCCCGAGATCGGCACGGCCACTGAGTAAATCACTCATATGCAGATCAACCGGAGTAAAGCCTGCGCGGTGAAAGGCTGCCGCCATCTCCACATGGCCATTTACGCCCTGCTCGCGCAGGATGGCCACCCGGGGTCGCGCGCCTGTGGCGATATAGGGCGCACAGATATCCTCGGCGACATCAAAGCTCAGGACCGCAGAGAGCCCCGGATCATCTGTGGTATGGCGCTGGTACTCCTCCCATGCGCACTGCGGGTTGTCCCGCAGCGACTGGATTTCATAGCTGGTGCGTGACCACAACTGTTGCAGACTCGCCCGATTGTGGCTGAGCAGGGTCTGCCCGCCATCCATCACACTAACGGCATCGCCACTGACTGCCTGTCCTATGGCGTGCAGGCACTTGCTCAGACCCAGTTCCTCGGCCCGCGAGCGCAGGACTTCCAACTGCGGGCTGGCGACCTGAAGAACAGCGCCCGCCTCCTCATTGAACAACTTCTCCAACGCAGTGCCAGACAACGAAGACACTTCAAGCTGCAAACCGCAGCGACCAGCGAACGCCATCTCCAGTAGCGTTACCAGCAGACCGCCATCAGAGCGATCGTGGTAAGCCAGAAGCTGCCCAGCGCCCAACAACTCCTGTACCAGGGTATACAAGTTCTTGAGGTCGGTCACGTCATCGATGTCCGGCACCACATTACCGATCTGGCCACAGGCCTGAGCGAGCGCAGAGCCCCCCAATCGACTGGCACCGCGCCCCAGGTCCAACAACACCAGCACAGCATCTGCGTCAGGCTGTAATTGCGGAGTAACTGTCAAGCGGACATCCAGCACCGGTGTAAAGGCCGAGACAATTAGCGACATCGGCGCAGTGACCGATTTTTCCAGATCCCCTTCTGGCCACACGGTTCGCATGGACATGGAATCTTTGCCCACGGGGATGGTAATACCCAACGCCGGGCAAAACTCCATGCCTACCGCTCGCACCGTGTCATACAAAGCCTCGTCTTCAACCCCGTAGCCAGCGGCACACATCCAGTTGGCAGACAACTTGATATTGCGAATGTCGCCAATCGCGGTCGCGGCAATATTGGTGATCGCCTCGGCAACCGCCATACGCCCGGACGCGGGGCCATCAACCAGGGCCAGCGGCGTCCGCTCGCCGATCGCCATGGCTTCGCCAGCATAAGAATCATAGGAAACAGTGGTTACCGCACAATCTGCTACCGGTATCTGCCACGGCCCTATCATCTGGTCGCGGGTGACCATTCCGGTTACCGAGCGGTCGCCAATCGTTATGAGGAAGCTCTTGCTGGCCACGCTGGGCACTTGCAACACCCGCTGCAGTGCGTCCTCAACTGATAGCTCCAGATGCAGTGGCGGATGTGGCACAGATTGTCGACGGATCTCCCGAGTCATACGCGGCGGCTTGCCAAACAGCACCGTCATGGGTATGTCCACCGGTGAATCGCCAAAATGGCTATCGGTCAATTGCAGGTGCATTGCCTCTGTTGCTTCCCCGACCACCGCAAAGGGGCAGCGCTCGCGCAGGCAAATGGCCTCAAAGCGAGCGAGATTTTCTGGCTCCACCGCCATGACGTAACGTTCCTGCGACTCGTTACACCAGATCTCGAGCGGCGACATACCCGGTTCATCAATGGGCACATTGCGCAATTCAAAACGCCCGCCCCGACCGCCGTCCTTGACCAGTTCAGGAAAGGCATTGGACAGGCCGCCAGCGCCCACATCGTGGATAAACGCGATAGGATTGGCCTCTCCCATCTGCCAGCACTGATCTATCACTTCCTGGCAGCGCCGCTCCATCTCCGGGTTCTGTCGCTGCACAGACGCAAAATCAAGATCCGCATGACACTGCCCACTCGCCATCGAGGATGCGGCACCTCCACCGAGCCCAATCAGCATCGCCGATCCACCAAGGGCGATCAGTTTGGCACCTGGGTGGTATTCACCTTTTTCCACATGCTCAGCACGAACATTGCCGTAGCCACCGGCGAGCATGATCGGTTTGTGATAGCCACGCACATGGGGGCCATCCACCCCCGGCGCCTCCTGCTCAAAGCTACGAAAATACCCGCACAGATTGGGCCGGCCAAACTCATTGTTGAATGCCGCAGCGCCGATAGGCCCCTCTGTGATGATATCGAGGGCGCTGACGATACGATCGGGTTTACCGTATTCGCGCTCCCAGGGCTGACCATAGCCGGGAATATTCAGGTTCGACACAGAAAAACCCGTCAGGCCCACTTTCGGCTTGGAACCTCGCCCCACGGCGCCCTCGTCTCGAATTTCCCCACCTGCGCCCGTGCCCGCACCTGAATAAGGCGCGATGGCAGTGGGATGGTTGTGCGTTTCCACTTTCATCAACAAATGAATTTTTTCCTGGGAGTAGCCGTATTCTCCGGTCTGTGGATCGGGATAAAAACGTCCCGCGACGGGTCCGGCGACGACTGCCGCGTTATCGGAATAGGCCGAGAGCACATTCTCGCCACCGCATTCGTTGGTGTTGCGAATCATTTTGAACAGGGAATGAGTCTGCGGCTGACCATCGATAGTCCAATCCGCATTGAAAATTTTGTGACGACAATGTTCGGAGTTGGCCTGTGCAAACATCATCAGTTCAACATCGCTAGGGTTGCGCCCAAGCGCGGTAAAGCTCTCCATCAGGTAGTCAATTTCATCAGTGGCCAGGGCGAGGCCCAGGTTACGATCCGCGTCCACCAACGCTTGACGCCCGCCCTCCAATAATTTGACACTCGTCAGCGCTTGCGGCGCAGCGTGCACAAATAGCGATTCTGCCCCCTCTAGTGAGGGCAGAATGGTCTCTGTCATGCGGTCGTGAAGCAGTGCGTCAAACTCCCTGCGTGCTGCTTCATCCAGATTCGCGGGCAATTGCACGTACCACGCGATACCGCGTTCCAGCCGCTCGACTTCCTCAAGGCCGCAGTTATGGGCAATATCAGTCGCCTTGCTGGACCACGGAGAAATCGTACCCGGTCGCGGCACCACCAGCAGCAGCGTAGCGTCCGCCAGAGCGTCCGAATGACCCGTGCTCAATCGCGGACCATAGGCCAGCAGACTGGCCAGTATCGCCTGACGCTCCGCTACAAGCGGTCGATACAGTTGAACAAAGTGAACGTATTCAGTGTGCTGCAATCGGATGTCGGAATGGATGGAGTCGATTTTTTGCGACAGTTTCTCCAGGCGAAATTCGGACAGAGCGGCGCCGCCGCGCAGAGATAACATGCTGTGAAGAGCTCCACTAGGAGGTATTTCAGGGGTGGCGACATTGTACTGTATTTGACCGCCCACCGTTACCGTAAATCGCGCCCAAATTGCCATACTATTTTTAACTGTGTCCGTTTGCCACGCACAGCTACAATAGTGCCCATGAGACGCCACACGTTGTTCAATGTCATAGCGCTGCTAACCCTGCTAGGGGGGTGTGAGCGACAGGACTCCCTCGCCGAGATCCGGGAGCGCGGGGAACTGGTGGTGGTAAGCCGCAACAGCCCCACTACGTACTACCTGGAGAATAGCGGCCCAACCGGGTTTGAGTACGCTCTCGCTGCACTGCTGGCAGAGGCCCTGCACGTCGACCTGAAAATGGAAACGGCCTACAACCTGCCCGATCTATTTAACAAACTGGATCGCCAGAATGCGAATATTGCGGCGGCTGGCCTCACCCTGACAGAGGAACGCGCGGCCAGATATCCGCACTCTACCCCCTACTACAAGCTGACGCCCCAGGTCATTTATGTGGCGGGCAATTTTCGGCCGCGCAGCGTCGCCGAGCTCGCCGGAATGAAAATCGCTGTGCTGGCAGGCTCTAGCCACATCGAGATGCTAAAGGCACTGCAGCATAGCGAAACCCCCAAACTGCAGTGGGAGGAAGTCGACGAAGCCGACACCACACAATTACTGGAGCAACTCAGGGGCGATCAAGCCGAATTGGCCATCATCGACTCCAACGAATTTGCTGTCCAGCAATCACTCTACCCGCGCCAGCGGGTGGCTTTCGATCTAGGTCGGGAGCAGGATATGGTCTGGTATCTAGCCCCCGGGATCGATAACACGAGGCTTCTGGCGTTTATCGACGACTTTATACTGGGCCTGCAGAACGCCGGGACACTGACGCGGCTGCGCGACCAACACTTCGGACACACTGATGGTGTCACGCGCATGAATGCGTTTGAGTTTTCGCGGAATGTGCAGGACATCCTGCCCACGTATGAATCGCTGATCAAGAAAATCGCCAGCGAGTACGAGATGGACTGGCACCTGCTGGCAGCCATTGCCTATCAGGAGTCGCACTGGGACCCCCAAGCCACGTCGCCTACCGGTGTCCGCGGTATGATGATGTTGACCAAAGCCACCGCCAGGGAACTGGGCGTGGATAACCGGCTGGATGTCGAGCAGAGCCTGCGCGGGGGGGCGCGCTACCTGAAAAACCTCAGGCGCCGTCTGCCTAAAAAAATCCAGGAGCCAGATCGAACCTGGATGGCACTGTCCGCCTACAATATCGGACTGGCCCACCTCGAGGATGCCAGAATACTCACTGAACGCCAGGGCGGAAACCCCCATCTGTGGCAAGATGTCATGGCGAGGCTGCCGCTACTGCAACAGACCCAATACTACAAAAATACCCGCTATGGCTACGCCAGAGGCAGAGAGGCGGTTACTCTCGTACAGAATATTCGCCGCTACTACAGCGTGCTGGCCTGGCAGGAAATCCCCGATATCCAACCGCTGCCGCCGCTGCGCGGCGATGACTATCTGCCAGCGCCCCTCCGCAACATGGCGTTACAAGCACTTTAGGCGGCAATGGCAATTAACGCCGCGCCTGAAAAAAATCTTTCAGTCGCGTGCTCGACTCCTCTGCCAGCACACCGCCCTGCCAGTTCACACAGTGGTTGAACCAGGGTTCATCCAGCAACTGGCATGCACTACAAACCACGCCCGCTCGCGGCTCCTTCGCAGCAAACACCAGATTTTCTATCCGCGCATGCACCATCGCTCCGGCACACATCGCACAGGGCTCCAGTGTTACATAGAGCGTCGCGCCCGGCAGCCGGTAATTCCCCTCTACCCGCGCGGCATCGCGCAGCGCAACAATCTCGGCATGTCCGCTGGGATCCTGCGTGGCAATCACCTGGTTCCAGCCCTCGCCCAATAGTACGCCATCGCGCACCACCACAGCACCCACGGGCACCTCGCCCTCATTGGCAGCACGGTCCGCCAGCGCCAGCGCGCGACGCATCCAATCCTCATGGTTTGCAGATACCGACACAGTGACTCCAAATACGCTGACAGTGTTTTAGTAGTATGCCGCAACAAGAAGGGGAACGAAAAAATATTCGTACAACACTATGATAGTTCGCATTATTATTTACTTTGTATCAGCAAGAATACCCGCGCTTGTAACAAATTGGCACTGTCGACACTCCAAGAGTCACACGTTGCGGAACAAACAATCCTCAGCTGTGATTCCCTGCAACCAACCGATGAGAGAGACCGACATCACCAACAAGACACTCAAGCCCTTGGCCGCCACGCTCTATACAGGATTTCTCGCGGCGTTCATCGCCCCGAGTCTCAATGCCGCCGAATACCACTACCACAGCGATAATGCCCAGGAAGGCCTCAGGACCTTTGCTGAAAAGCGGTCACCGCTATGGAAAGGCCATTAAAATCCTCACTGCACAAAGCGCTCGCCCCATTTGAGTCAAAAAATCACCAATTCTCCCATCAGATTGACGTGGATTTGCCCACTACGATGTATCATTCTCTTGTCCTTGTCCTTGTCCTTGTTCTGATCGAACGTTCGCAGCCCACTATCACCAGTGCTGCACCGGGGAGTAAAAACGGTGGAGGTAACACTGTCTTGGGAAACAAAATAGAAAGAGATCAACAATGAAAGACAAATTGGCAGCCGCCATTTTATATCTGGCGTTCACAGGCGTGATTTCGTCAGCAACGGTACTCGCCGAAGAGGGCATGGCTTTGCACTACAGCGATATACTTCACGGTAAGCCCACAGCCAGCGGCGAGATTTTTGACCAGCGAGCTATGACGGCGGCATACCGGGGGCTGCCCTTTGGCAGCAAGGTAAAGGTGACCAACCTTGAAAATGGTAAAAGTGTGATCGTCAGCGTCAACGATCGAATGGCCAGCCACCACAGGAGCACCATCGATGTTACCAGGAGAGCTGCTCAGGAGCTCGGTTTTGAAGAACGGGGCATGGCACGGGTTAGCGTCGAGCCAGTGCGTTGATGCAGCTTCCCTGCGCACCAGCGCGATCCGCCCAACAGTAAGACTTTGCCCACAAGCACGCCTTCATAACGCCCCGTTAGCCTTTTGTACTACCCGAACATAGACCCGATTTCGCGCGCACCCACTCCGATATCGACGACCGGCACATCAAGGGATCTATGATTCCTTATACCGGGGCTTTCGAAAAAATTCTACATTGGTAACCCCAGTACTAATCGAGAAATTCCCTCGCATCCAAATCGACACAGTGCTGCAGGTGCCGCTGAATCATCGCCAGGAACATTTTATCGCTGCGCTTGGCGGCCTCAGTGAAGCTAGCGCCTAGTATGGTTATCATCAAGCCATGCATCGCTTGTTCGCGATACTGTTCCCAGCATGCGTCAAAGCCCAAATTCACACCCAGGCCATACAGCACCTCGCTGTACTCTTTCACCAGGCCCCGCTCCCAGTTTCGGCGGTCCTCTATCTCGACGCTACCACCCATAAAGTAAGCCAGGTCTGTCAGCGGGCTACTCTCACTGGTCGTCTGCCAATCCACTGTGCAGATATCATCGCCATTGAAGAGAATATTCTCACTGCGAAAGTCCCCGTGAACCAGCGTCCTGGGGCCCTCAAAACGAGTAACAAAGGTGGTGTGGTGGTCAACGTAGTAGGCACCCATGGCTCGACACTCCTCGCTGATGCCACTGCCGAACCGCTCCAGAAAACCGGGCCAATATTCCTGCAGCAGGGATTGTCCGAACGCACCACCGTCGTCTCTTACCTGACTCATGACATAGTCATGTGTGCCCACGTTTTCATCGCCATAAAAAGACACCGCCAGTTTGGCGGCCTCGCGCATAGCCACTCGGGCGCGTGCGAGGGACTCGCCCACCAACTGGTTGCCGGGTTCTGCCGGTGACATATCTTCCATTACGGTCACAAATAGTAAGCGGTCGTCGGTAATTTCGTTGGCGTAGATAGCGGGAGTCCGCATCTCGGTCCTGTCCGCCAAGCAGCGATAGAACATCACCTCGTTGTAGTAAGCGCCCTGCGCACCGGCCATCGCCCGCGCCATCTCATCTTCAGCAGGAAACTTGATGATCACTGAATCCGGCGCACTGCCCTGCTCCCCTTCATACGTGAGGACAAAGCGGGCGTTGTCGCCCATCTTGCCGGTGCCAATAATCTTGTAATCCAGCGCGCGCACTGAACCTCTGATGAGGTACCCGGATTGTCGCAGAGCTTCTGTCATCCATGGGGCCGTAATCAGGGCCGGTTGCGAGACGATATCTACCATAGTGGTCATTCCTGTTGTTTTTTCACCGCCCCAAGGACATTTAGAACGAGCACTGCTCAAGGGGTGTTGAGACGCGCTTTGCTACTGCAGTCATCAATATACTGGCTCATCCCCGGAAAGCCCAAATTCGGGCCAGACCCCATGAACATGCGTCTGGCAATTACCATAACCAATCGCACCAGTGGCCTTGTCTTCGACCCGGATCATACAGTCCCGGAACTGGTGGTAGCGCGCCAGAGCCTCCGGCGCTGCAGCATCACTGACATGATCGCCGTCCACCTGCAATTGACCACGCCAACTGCCGTGGTGATGCCCATCCCCTCCATGGTAGTGCCCCGCGCCGAGATAAAAACCCGTCTGGGACAGCTTTTCAAACGTCATTGGGCGCTCGCTTCCATCCGCCATCTGAAACAGAAACTCGCCGGCCAATAGCCGCTTACTGGGTGAGTCGAAACGCAGTGTCGGCGTCATACCGATGACTTTGGCGGTCTGCCCGGTCTCGTCTTCAAAGCCGCCCTGAATCCGCCGGTGAGAGAAACCTGGCCCAGTGAACTGCAGGTAATAATGATGGAAGGCATAGCAAGTGCCATCGCCCTGCTCGAAGAGAATGGGGTTCCATATGGCCAAAGCCTGAGGAATAGACTGATGATGATCCGGCTCCAGATCTTCAGCGGGCAGGCCTACCATGGGCCGAATACCCCAGGATTTATCGCGCGTGGCCACCCACCCACCTTCCGTGATCACGAAGTGCTCACCCTCGAGCTCCAACCAGCCACTGGCTACGCCAATCTGATGGTAGCGTATCTGGTCTGTAGCCTTGCGAAAGCCATGTCTATCGCGCCTGTCCTCACGATCTTCCACCACGCAAGCTGCCGCAGCGTGAAAAATCAGTTCAAACGCAATCGGCTGAATGTCATTGAGTTCCAGTGTCACCTTGATTTGCTGCAGCGGTTCGAGAATCTCGTAGCGTATGGGACCGACATTGACGCTGTTCAGATCACTGTCCAGCGACCGGCTGCCACGCACAACCCACTGCTCAACGCCTCGCGAAATACCCGCGTAGGCATCCACCACATTGCGATTGGTATACTTGCCAAAACCAAAGCCGATTTGCAGCGAGCCGTCTTTGGCTGCGGCCATACCACACACTTTTTCAGTCCAGGCTGGATCACTCTGGCCGACAGTGGCAAACGTTTCCACCACCTGATGTGTGAAATGCTCGTCGCTGGGCAACAAGGGGCCGATGGTTCCTGTCATAGTTATGCTCTCAATGTGTTGGTGTTATTCGACGCCAGTTTACGCAATATCAAATCACTTGTGGAACTCACCGTTTGAGACCCGACTCCAGTTGCTTCTGCAGCTTCTCTCCAAAAGGCGCACGGGCACCAAAGAGTCCGGCAATATCGAATCGACCCTGGGTGAAAATCGTCCTGGCATGACTGAACTCTAAAAACCCCTCTCTGCCATGATAGTGCCCTATGCCACTGCTGCCAACGCCACCAAAGGGCGCATCTTCGGCGCCCGGGTGCATGGCGACATGGTTGATGGTGACACCGCCAGAACGGGTGGAATCCAGCACCAGACGCTGCTCCTGCCTGTCTTTACCAAAATAGTAAAGGGCCAGAGGTTTTTCTCCCGCATTTATGATTTCGATGGCCTCGTCGATGTTGTCATACGTGATGATGTTAAGCACCGGCCCAAAAACTTCCTGACAATCGAGTAGACTGCCTGTCTCCGGATTAATGACCAGATGCAGAGGCATGCAGCGCTGCTGGTAGTCACTCTTTTGATCCAGAATTTCGATCCGGGTGCCCCGGCTAAAAGCATCATCGAGATAGGAGCGCACACGCTCGTGATGACGTTCATTGATAATACTGCCATGACCTTCAGCAGCGCTCTCGCAAGTACGGGGATACGTTTCCCGACAGGCGCAAATGAAGGACTCCAGTTGTTCTAAAGGCAGTAAAACGTAATCGGGGGAAACGCACATTTGCCCGTTGTTGATGGCCTTGGTGAAAATGATTTTTTCCGCAGCACTCTTTAACCTGGCTGAGCGTCCGATGACAACGGGCGACTTGCCTCCGAGTTCCAGAGTCAGCGGCGTCAGGTTGGAGGCGGCTGCGGCCATTACAGCTTTGCCGACATCAGTGCCACCCGTGAGAACCAGATGATCGAACGGCATGCTCGAAAACGTCTCTGCAACCAGGCGATCGCCACCAACGATCGCCAACGTATCTGATTGCAAGTAACGCGGCATCAACTCACACAGGATTTGCGTGGTACAGGGCACCAGATCAGACGGTTTGATAATACAACGATTACCCGCCGCCAACACCTGGGCAAGGGGACTGAACAGGGTGAATACCGGGAAATTCCAGGTGCCGAGAATACCTATTACGCCCTTGGGTTGGTATTCGATATGTACCTTAGCTCCGCTGAGGTTGAAAGGGAAAGGCGTTTTGCGCTTCTGTGGACGCATCCATTCACCGGCGTGCTTGCGGGCATAGTTCAGTGACCCAATCGATCCCATAACATCGTACATCAGGCCCATGCCACGGGAGCGCTGGCCAAAATCCGCTTCCATCGCATCCAGTATTGACTGGTAATTCTCCTTGAGCAGAGCAATGCATGCATCGATCAGTTCATGCCGCTGCTGCAGCGTGTGGATAGGTGAAATCGCAGTCGCAGTTTGCTGTGTAGTAAAACACGTCTGTAGATACTCGGATGTACCAATGCCCATGAAGGTCAACCAATGGTCTGTAGTGGGACCATAAAATAACAGCTATTGAAAAAAGTGTAGAGCTCTGTCACCGATCAAAATGCCAGTTGCTCGACAGGTGTGTTCTTTGCCTGAACTGCACCATGGAACCGTTGACGGCTTACCAGGCTTGGTTGCGCATTCTTTATCCAAGAATTTTGGTGACAGGGCACGAAGATTGCATACATTCAGTCACAGAGCCGAAAGTTGAGTGGCGCAGGCCAGGGGATAACACAAATTCAGCCTACATACCGGTTGCGTAAAACAGCCACAGATAAGCTAACCAACGCCGCCAAAACAATCAAAACACGCGCAGAGATCATCCACACACGAAACCTTGATGTACCCCGCTTGGCTAGCAACACGGGGCCACGTCACTCAAAAGACTGATGGCATCAAACGGCATGCTCGAACCACAACCTTCGAACAGGCCGAAATGCTGATCGAAGTCGCCAATAAACGTGAAATGCTCCGCGAAGCGCGTGTCCTTTAACATGCGCCAGGTATTGCCACAGACCGGAAACACGCGTCCCGTCTCGATTGCATGATGTTTATCCAGGACACAGTGATGTGGGGCGTTCGGAATCGTGCCCTGGTAAATCACGGCTTGGCCGTAGTCCTCGCACGCGCTTTCCAGCCCATCAATTTTGAATAGACGATAGGTCGCGGAATGAAACCGTAAGTTGCCCGCTTGTTGCGCCAGTGCTTCATCACTTATTTCAAGGGGCCGATCCTCCACCAGACGGGGATCGGCGAATCCGGCGGTGGTTGCCAGACGGAGAAAATCATTCCAGTACAGCGCACCGCCCAGACATTCGCCATACAATACCGAGTCCTCTCGCACAACATCCGGGACACGGCGGTCGGAGTAAACATCGGAAAAAAAGAACTCGCCACCGGGCTTCAGGAGCTTGTACACACCGGACATCACCGCCGCTTTGTCGGGTGATAAATTCACTACGCAGTTGGATACGATGACATCAAAGGATCCCGGTTCCAGCTGCAACTCGTCGAGTTTCTCGATATAGCCTTTGATAAATCGCACGTTGTCGAAACCGAAAGCCTCCGCGTGCCAATCCCGGTGGGACTGGGCAATGTCCAACTGCTCATCCGTCATGTCTACACCGACCACCTCACCGGCGGCACCCACCAATTGTGCCAGCGCATACACATCGCGCCCTGAGCCGCAGCCCAGGTCCAGCACGCGGCAACCCTTGAGCAGTGATGGACAGATCAGGCCACAGCCGTAGTACCTCGACAATACTTCTGGATGGATACGACCCAATAAGGGTTTTAGCCACGTCGGCACGGCACCGATATCGCAACAGGCGGTCGTTTTGAGATCTGCAGAGCTTTGCAGCTGCTTACCGTAATAGTCTTGAACAAGTTCATGCATAGTGATTCACTCCAGAGAATCGCGTTATTGCTAACACCTTTTAGTTGGTCGCAGGACAGGCCGACTTTTTTACACGTAATCGACGCAATAGTTAGAAAAATCATGCATTGGAAAATGAAAAGTCGCATTGGGCATGTGCACTGACAAAGTGCAGATCAGCGAAACCGGCACGGGCATACTCGCCGGCGTTATCCGTGTCCGAGGCTATGGCGAGCGATGTTGCGTTAACATCCGATAGCACATTGCGTCGCTCTATAACCCACTGTCCCAATTGGGCTGTGCCTGACTGTAATACCCACATTCCCATTCGCTCAGTATACGCATTAAGCATATAAGTCGACACTGGGTAGCGATTGTCCTTTTTCGAGCAATTTGAATCCCGCTAGCTGTGCCCGTCGGATAACCTAATCCTCGCTCATGTAGCCGCTTTTGTCCTGCTCTGACTCTGATCTTGTAGTAGCTGGCCGGTGTCCAACAACTCCCAACATACCGCGAAGCTTAAGCGCCTTGTAAAACGCCTAAAAAGAGCTTTATCACGCCCCAATACTCAGTGGTCAGCGCTGGTCGTTAAGTCGCCAGTCATAATCTATAAACTCGATGTCAACATCAGCGTGTTCCAGTTTTTCCAGCAGCGTATTTGATAGATTAAGCGCATCAGCATGCGCCGCCAAAAACTCTTCCAAACTGTTGTATCCCAACCAACCCTGCTCAAAATCTTCCCGATACCATTTGAATATCGAAGACAGCTTAATCACATTGTTGTCTACTCGATTACGACTGGTATCCATCAGGAACAGGCGAGTCTGTTCCTCAAGTTGCTCGTTCAGGCGGCTTCCCTCATAAGCTTCCGGGCGGAGTGCCGGACAACCAATGCTGGCGCAATTGACAGCGAAGTGGATGCGAGGTTCATCGTAAGCGCCCGAACCCCGAATCAGATGATGTTCTATATCATCCAGGCTACGCGTCTTACCCAGCAGAGGAACAAATTCCTTACTCCACGGAGACCTCAAAAAACTACCGGTATCCTTAATCGATTTCAGGTCGGGCCAGGCCGTCAAAATCAGCTCGACGGTCCAGGCGTTGTAGGCATTAATTAAGAAGGCCAGTTGCTCGTCCCTGGGCCAGCTATCAAAGCTCGCCTGACTGACCGTCGAGTGAGCGGATAAGTACTGCTTGAGTTTATTGTGATCGCCCGCCATCCCCTCATAGTCGACGACCGTGGCGACACCACCATTTATCGGCAGTACATTGGCAATCAGCAGGTTGTTCCAGATACTGTGATCAAAGCCGTCGGCCTGGGCTGCCTGGAAAGTGAGCAGACTGAGCATAAGACCAATCAGCAAGTACTTACTTTGCACTACCTCTTCTCCAGGTATGATACTTTTCCAGCCACACCAGTACTCGCGTGGGAGCGTGAGCCCGCTTCCATTCTCCAGCAGCATATTTGTTGGCTTCCGCCCAGGTGGGATAGGTGTGAATGGTGCCCAGAATTTTGTTTAGACCCAGACCATGCTTCATCGCCAGTACGAATTCCGCCAGCAGATCACCACTGTGCTCTCCGACAATGGTCACCCCGAGAATACGGTCCTTGCCGGGTACCGTAAGCACTTTGACGAAACCATACGCGGCGCTATCGACAATAGCCCTATCCAGATCGCCCAGATCATAACGTGTCACCTCAACGGCGATGCACTTTTCTTTGGCTTCCTGTTCGCTCAGGCCCACGCGCGCCACCTCGGGATCAATGAACGTCGTCCACGGTATGACACGGTAATCGGCCTTGAACTTTTTGAACTGACCAAAAATGGCATTGACTGCCGCATACCAGGCTTGATGAGCCGCAACGTGGGTAAACTGGTAGGGACCTGCCACATCACCCGCGGTATAAATATTGGGGTACAGCGTTTCCAGATATTCATTCGTGACAATAGTGCGATCAGTTTCAATACCCAATGCTTCCAGCCCATAGCCCTTCAATCTAGCCACACGTCCCACGGCGCAAATCAAGGCATCGAATTCGATCGTCTTTTCTTCACCATGGTACTCCACGATCAGTCGCTTACTGTCTCCTTCAGATTCACAGCGAAGTGCCTTGTGCTCGGTGAGCACAGAGACACCATCGCGCTGAAGCGACGCTTTGGCGAGTTCAGAGACCTCAGTATCCTCGCGAATCATGATGCGCTCTGCCATTTCTATTTGGGTCACCTGAGAGCCCAGCCGGGAAAAACTCTGTGCCAGTTCGCAGCCGATAGGGCCACCACCGAGTACAACAAGGCGTTTTGGCGCCTCGTCCAATGCGGCAAACTCTTCCCACAATGTGTCGCTGGTGACATAACCCGCCTCCTCAATCCCCGGCAATGGCGGCACAAAGGGCTGCGCACCGGTAGCCAGCACAATGGCGCGACTAGTCAATCGCTGCACCACGCCATCGTTGCGCTGGATCTCCACAGTCCAGGGATCAACCAGTTTGGCATAACCCTGAATGACCTCCACCCCCAGGCCCTCATACCGCTCGATACTATCGTGTGGTTCAATCTGGCGAATCACATCGTGGACTCGGGCCATTACCTTGCGAAAAGAAAAACGTGGATCACTATTCTCTAACCCGTAGTGCTCCCCTTGTCGCATCTGGTGCGCGAGCTTCGCACTTCGAATCAGCGCCTTACTGGGAACACACCCGTAATTCAAACAGTCACCGCCCATTTTGTGGGATTCAATCAGGGTGACTTTGGCCTTTACAGTAGCGGCAATCAGCGAAGCAACCAAGCCACCGGCACCCGCCCCAATGACAATCAGGTTGCGGTCAAAGTGGCCAGGCTTTTGGTACGCCACGTAAACGCGTCTGGCCTTGACGACTGCCAGAATCTTGTTTGCAAGCAGCGGAAAGAGACCCAGCAGAACAAATGATAACAACAGAGAAGGTGACAAGATGCCAGACAGACTGTCCAGTTGCGCCAATTGTGTGCCCGCGTTAACGTAAACCAACGTGCCAGCCAGCATACCGACCTGACTGACCCAGTAGAACGTGACGGCCCGAATGGGCGTCAGCCCCATAAGTAGATTGATCAGGAAGAACGGGAATACAGGCACCAGGCGCAGTGTAAACAGATAGAAAGCACCGTCCTTCTTGATGCCCTCATTGATGGGTTTCAGTCGATCACTGAACCGATTCTGCACGGCATCATTAAGCAAGTAACGAGAGACCAAAAATGCCATGGTGGCGCCAATTGAGCTGGCAAATGAAACGATCACGGTACCCCAGAACAAACCAAAAAGAGCGCCCGCAGCCAGCGTCATCACCACAGCACCTGGCAGGGATAGCGCGGTAACCAATACATATAGCAGCAGAAATGCACCACCGACCATTATCGGCTGTTCTACCTTCAATTCTTCAAACTGGATTAAACCGTGCTTCAAACCCTCCAGTGTGAGTAGGTTATCGAGCTCAAAATAGAAGAAACCGAAAAACAGCACCGCTATCAGGATCAGTAAAAAAGCCTTTTTCATCACTCTACTCCGTGGTTGATATTCGCTATCGCCGCGAGTTCTTGCCGCATCATTAGAACCCACCACAGCAACTACTGCATTGACCGGCAGTACAGCCGTAACAATGTTCAGCAACGCAAAGAAGATTCTCGTTTAGATCTCCCAGCAGAAGATCACGTAAAGACCGATGTTTCCACCCCACTAGCGGGAGGCCTAGCTGCTGATTGAAATCACAGTCGAACAGTAATCCTTGCCAGTCCACGCTCACCTGTGATCGACACATCACCTGTTCCAGATTGCTTTGTTGGTAGTTGTCTCTTAGTAACTGAATATAGCCCTCTAACTGGCCTTTGGGCACCAAAGTAGACCCAATGGGTTTGATGGGCATACTGGACAACGTATACGATTTGTTGAACTCTATGCCAAAATAATGCCGAAGTTCGCGTTTATAGTCTGCTTACAGCGCTTTTTGATCCGGTGGCAACGACGGCCCCTGCGGGTTGTAAACCAGGTTCAGGGCCAAATCACCACCTGATCGTCCATAACCAAGCGCGTTGCGCTGTTGCAGACCGGCAATACTTTTATCAGATACACCTTCGCCACGCTGTCTGTCCACATTTTCCAGTGGGTAGCACGGCATTGATGCCACCACCTCAACTTTTTGTGCCGCATGAAACTCTCCCGGATATCCCTGTCCAGGCTCAAAAAGAATGGTCAAGTTGCATCTGTCAATAACATGCACACCCAGAGCACGGGCTTCGACAACCAGTTAACGAAACAGTTCGTGAAGCTCCGGTGCGCCGCCCGTCAGATCCAGAGTTTTTATATTGCGCGCCTTCAGTACCAGTAGAATCAGCTCCAGTGTCTCGCGCCCCATCATCTCTGTTCAATCCGGGCTCACATTGACATGGCAGTGCAGACAGCGCTGATTGCATTTGTAGCCGAGACTAACCTGCAACGTCTCCATAGATTTTCTCGCTATCGGAGGAAAGTCAGTCACTTCCAATAAAGGTAGGGTTGCACGCATGGTTTTGTCCAGTGTGCGCTATCAAAAAGTTGGGACTTGAAACCTGGTCGCACCCGGAGGATGATTTCTTACAACATCGCCAAAGAAAAAATAAGTGAGCGGCTAACCTGTGGTGTCACTGGCGCCTGGAGCACCGTCACTACTGTCCTCTTCTGCCAAATCTTTGGCATAGGTAGTGGCAATACCGCGCAAGTCCTCGAGAAATATGGGGTCTTTTAAATGACTGGCAGCCGGGCCGTTCGACTCTGACACTGACGTCGGCTCAGTAGTCATGTGTTTTAGTTCCGCTCAATTTCATTTCGGGCAGCGCTATAGGATGCCACGCAGTACGGCACCGCAAAGTTCATTAATACCTGCGCCCAGGCGATTTCTAACCCACCAAGAAAAGCAGAGCCCTGATTGATCACATTCAATAATGTGCCCACCACCAGGGAGACACGCAGAGCATTGACTATGGTACGACGCTTTATCAGTATCGTCCAAAACGTGAGCATAACAACATTCGTCCCATCCGGAGGTAGCTTACACTATATTGTGTCTGACTGACCTTGACGATTCTTACAACGAATCGCAACAATTTTTGCCGAGGAGCCCCCGAATACCTACTCGCCGCCTGGGTGCAACGGTCTGATTCGGCGTTATTTGATCCCCGGAAGATCGAACTCTCGGTGACGGTCCGCAGCCTCGGCGGGTTGGCGAACAGCAATCTCACCTAGACACGCCTGGCGGACCAGGTTGACGAGGTCCCCTGCCTGTGATGTGATGCGCCCACATCTACGGATGGTTTGTTTATCTACTAAGCGGTGAAGTTAGGTTCTACAGTGCTCCTGTGCCGCTTTCGCTACAGAGTCGCCTCCCAGGCCCTGGCAACTTTGCACCAGCAGCACAGGAGTAGGAGCTATGTCAGTCGTTAGCGCAGTAAACACGCACGCCGAGACTCAAGCAGTAGACACCATCAAACCGCGGCGCATGGGGTTCGATATATCCCAACTCCAAACCAAGTACTTTTTTCGTAGCAATCCTATCCTCAGCACGCTGATGTACGCCTTGTCGGCGTCCTTTCCCGATGGCGAGCGGTTCTTTATCGACACCGTACGCCACTATCAAAAGGATATTGATGACCCAGTCCTGCTGGCGCAGATTCGCGGTTTCATCGGCCAAGAAGCGCACCACAGCCGTATCCATGAGGACTTCAATATGCAGGCAGAAAGCCTCGGCATGGCCATGAAGAAAGTCCAAAAGCGCTTCAAGAAACGGATCGACACCGCCAGGCGCAGGCTGGATCCAGGGCGCCAACTGGCGGTAACCGCAGCACTGGAACACATAACCGCCACCCTCGCCCAGTGGACACTGGAAAATCCTGAAGTCGGCATGGGCGGCGGCAACCACTCCCCACTGCGGGAGATGCTGGTCTGGCATGCCATGGAAGAGATTGAGCACAAGGCGGTGGCCTTTGATGTTTACCGGGCCACCGTGAATAAAGAGAAACAGCGTATCGTGGTCGCAAAAATCATCTTTCGCACGTTCTGGATACAGATGGCTATCGGCCAGCTCATGCTGTTATGGCGCGACCGCAAAATTCCCTCACTGCAACATATCCGCGAGGCCTGGAGCTTCATGTGGGGCAAAGGCGGCTTCAGAAGCTGGTCGGCACCGGAATTCAACCGCTACCTGGAACCCGGATTTCATCCCAACGATATAGACCAGCGCTATCTGATCGACCAGTGGCAGGACACCTACCCCGACGTTGCCGCACTGCAGATAGGCTAGAATCAAGTGCCCAAACAGAAGCAGGGCATGGCGCCCAGGGAAGACGGGATTTCTCGTATCTCTGAACTGATCGCCATCTCCGATGCAAGCCGGGACTCGATCAAGTGCTGCCTACGAGCAAGTCTATTGCCTTTGGCAAAGAAACCTCGCTCAAATTTTTCGTTATACACAGCGAATCATCTGAAGCTGATTGAGCTGATACGAAGATTCCAGGAACAAACCAAGTTGTCACTGCAGGACATTGCCACTGTCTTTCGGGCCGCCAGCTACGATGCAAACTCAATGCTGCCGCGTTCTATACCGAGATAGATGTCTAGCAGTATCAGCAGCAACAGGAACTCGGCATCGGCACATTCGTGTCAAACCTGCCGGCAGTGGAGACCTCGGGCCTGAATGTGAATCTTCAGGTACAACCCCTACCCAACCTGACACTGAGCGGCGGCCTTCTGCACATGCACAACTATAAAATCACCGACGGCCCACAAAAAGGGCAACAATCTGCACTTCACCGCGCAATACAGCGCCACGGCCTCTGCCACATTGGTCTTGCCGCTGGCTGATAGGGAAATCTATCTTCGCGCAGACTACAGGTATATGGACCATCACCTGACAACCGACTCCGCCAATGCCGCGTACCTCCGGGGCTGCCCTGAGATACGATTTCTAGAGGCGCAATAGGCATACCGCGACCGAGTCTGTAAACTTCATGAATATCGGCAGCGGCCTGTTCCTGAGGAGTCCCCATGAGTGAAACTATAGCCCGCCAGACACATTACCGTGCCTGCCACCTGTGCGAGGCCATCTGTGGACTCGTGATTGAAACTGAGGGTGCAGATATTATCTCTATCAAGGGCGACAAGGCCGACCCGCTGAGCCGTGGCCACATCTGTCCCAAGGCCATTGCCCTGAAGGATTTGCACAGCGACCCTGACCGCCTGAGGGCGCCCGTAAAAAGAGTACGCAGCAACGACCATAAGGACAGCTGGCAGGAGATCAGCTGGGACGAAGCACTGAATACCACCGCTACCCGGCTGGCGCAGATTATCACTGAGCACGGGGTCAACGCCGTGGGTATCTACTTGGGCAACCCCTCGGTGCACAACTACGGCATGATGACTCATCAGGGCAATCTGTTCCAGCATATCCGCAGCAACAACCGGTTTTCTGCCACCAGCGTGGACCAACTGCCCCACCACCTCACCTCGTTGTGGCTGTACGGGCACAAGTTACTGATTCCCGTGCCCGACGTGGACAACACCGACTACCTGCTGATGCTCGGCGCCAACCCGCTGGCTTCAAACGGCAGTATCTGGACCGTACCGGATGTTAAGAAACGTCTGAAGGGGCTGACAGGGCGCGATGGCAAACTGGTGGTTATCGATCCACGCAGGACAGAGACCGCCGCCATCGCCAGCGAACACCTCTTCATCTACCCGGGTACCGACGCCCTGTTCCTGCTGGCATTGCTCAACACAATCTTCAGCGAAAATCTAGGCAAACCCGGCGCCCTGACGGCGTTCACCAGTGGACTGGAGGAAGTGGCGACAGCCATCAAGGCATTTACACCAGAATTGGCCGCCGCGCATACCGGTATCGAAGCAGATACGACACGGCGTGTCGCCAGAGAGTTTGCCGCCGCAGAGAAGGCCGTGTGTTACGGCCGCATGGGGGTCTCTACGCAAGCCTTCGGCGCACTGTGTCAGTGGGTCATTCAACTGCTCAACATTGCCACAGGCAACCTGGACAAGCCCGGCGGCAGCCTGTTTGCCAGCCCCGCAGTAGATACCGTCAAGACCAGCAGTCCTGGCGGCCACGGCCGCCACTTGAGCCGCGTGCGCAAGCTGCCCGAGTTTGACCGGGAACTGCCCGCCGCCTGCCTGGCAGAGGAAATCAGCACCCCCGGTGAAGGGCAGATTCGCGCGCTGTTCACCGGTGCCGGCAATCCGGTGTTGTCCACCCCCAACGGGCGGCGACTGGACAGCGCAATGGAGACACTGGAGTTCATGGCGTCGCTGGATCCCTACATCAACGAAACCACACGTCACGCAGACATCATTCTGCCGCCGACCTCGGCGCTGGAACACGATCATTACGACATCAGCTTCCACGTCTTTGCCGTGCGCAATACGGCGCGCTACAACGAGGCTGTGTTCGACAAACCACAGGGCAGCCTGCACGATTGGGAAATATTTAACCAGCTGGGCAACCGGGTCGCCAAACTTCTGGATAAACCAGAACAGCCTGCCGTTGCGCCGCATGAAATCATCGACATCGGCCTGCAGATGGGCGCTCATGGACCAGAGGGCTTGTCGCTGGAAAAGCTGCGCCAGAACCCCTCTGGCATTGATCTGGGCCCACTGCGATCGCAACTGCCAGAGCGTCTCGCTACGCCACAAAAAACGATTCGTTGCGACACTCCACAAGCGATGGCCGATCTGCACAGGCTATTCGAACAATTCCAACAACCCGACGCCACCGAGTTACGACTGATAGGCCGCCGTCATGTGCGCTCCAATAATTCCTGGATGCACAACTACCACCGCCTGATGAAAGGTCGCGATCGCTGCACGCTGATGATGCACCCTGACGATATGGCAAACCGGGGCATAGAGACCGGTGCCCGGGCGACACTATCGTCCAGGGTGGGCTCGGTTCACGTGGCCGTGGAGGCATCCGTCGACATGATGCCCGGAGTGGTCAGCCTACCCCACGGTTTTGGCCACGACCGACAAGGCACTCGTATGCAAACCGCTGTCACCCACGCGGGCGTGAGTTGTAATGACGTCACCGATGAACAATATCTGGATGTGCTATCAGGTAACGCGGCGGTCAATGGCGTACCTGTCACCGTCCGCCCCGCCTGATGCTGACCGTCGGCAACCCGTTATGATGAAAAAATTCTGCTCGCAGTACTGCGTTTCTGGTCGTCGCAACGATTCTTGGCCGATTGGTGCTGCCAGGGCTGCTGGAAAATGCCATGAACATCGTCGAGGAGCATGAGCCGTACTCGATCTCTGACCAGACGCAGCAGCTTCACGACTCGCTGTTTACACGAGCGCAGTACCAGCTCGACAAACTGCACTCACTGGTGGAAGCCAAAAAATCGGCAATTATTTTCAGTCGTCACAAGGCGGATCTTGAATCGCTGGTGACCGCCAGACAATCAAATCGCGACGTAGTGGGCCGCGATATGCTACGCTTTTTGCGCGAGCAGCTACCCGACTAGGTGGATACCTGGCGCCAGAGCATACCCGCGGCAAAACAGCCTCTGCTTTATCATCTGTGCTAAGCCTCCACGGAAGAAAACCGGGAGTAAATCCTATGAAAAAATCTACCGCGTTACTTGGCATGATCGTCTTGTTATCGTAGGTGCCTGCGCACGCCGCCGGCTGGCTTGACCAGGCAAAAACTGTGATAGATGCCGCCACGGATAGTAAAGACCAGAGCGAAAGTACGAATTCATTAATGGCCTTGTCGACCGCAGATATCAGTGGGGGCTTGAAAGATACGTTGCGCGTCGGTATCGACAATGTGGTCACCCAACTGGCCAGCCAGGTAGATTTAATCAGGATCCCGCGATTCACATTCCATTGCCCTGACAACTGGAAACGGTTCAAAAATGGTTGGACAAGGCTGGGATGGAATCCTCCACTACCTCGGCCAACAGGAGGCGGCAATTCGAGCCCTTCATGCTCTTAACTCCCACATCCTAACTCCGCATTCACTTTGTATTTTATAATGTAATACATTTATTGACATTTGTATTACATTGTATTTATGATGACCTTCGTCAAAGATGCTCGCTGCGCCTGCACCAAAGGCAGCACCATGAAACGCCACGCAGCGCCTTTCAAGAGACGCATTCGCGGGCCTTGGGCCATCTGGAGTAACACCACTATGAAAACGCGAAAGACCCTTCACGGTAGCGTCAATCTTGCCTTCGACGCGGTAGACGCTATAACGCATATCGTCGAGGGCATGTATCGCAATATTGCGGCCACCCCCTGGCCCTTGGGTGAAGCTCCCCAGGGACGCGCGAGGGGTATTGCTGGCCTCGTACATGAATCCATCAGACGGGTAAATGGCGTGGCGCGCAGCGCCTCCGATAGACTACTGGGGCCCCTATCCCTCAACCTTGACCACGTGCTGGCACCAGATCCGCACCAGGAAGCTGTCATCGCTGTGCTGAATGGCGTCTGTGGCGATCACCTCGCAAAGAGCGACAATACCCTCGCCATTCCGATGCGACTCCGTGTGCTGCTACCACTGCCGGCTGCGATCGAGGCGCCAGACACTGTGAGCGCAATCCAGGAGCAACCCTCAGTCGAGCGGGCAATACCTTTCGCCAACTTGTTTGAAGTCAATAAGCGCTCGGTTGAAGTTTACCCGCAGCCTCACGCGTTCCTGGAGGCTGGGTTTTGCCCGGGCAGACGCCTTTTGATTCTGGCGCACGGCCTGTGCATGAGCGATCGCGAATGGACCTCCCACCAGCACAATCATGCCGAAGCACTGGCCGAATCGAACGACTACACGCCTGTGTATGTGCTGTACAACTCTGGCCGCAATGTTTCAACCAATGGTCGCGAACTCTGCGAGCAGATATCAGGCTTGGTAGATACATGGCCGGTCCCTGTCGACTCAATCACTTTTATCGGTTTCAGCATGGGCGGACTGCTTGCGCGCAGCGCCATGCAAATCGCCAAGGCAGAAGGTCACTCCTGGCTCGGCAAAGTCGACAAAGTGGTCTATGTCGGCACCCCTCATCATGGCGCAGTCATGGAACGCGGTGGTTATTGGCTGCAGAAAGGCCTTACCTACAGCCCCTATACAGCACCACTCTCGGCGCTGGGCCGAATTCGCAGTGCTGGCATCACCGACCTACGCCATGGCAACGTGTGCGATGAGGACTGGCAGTGCCACGACGAACACGAAGACAATGCCGATCATCGCAAGCCGGCGCCATTGGAAAATGGTATTGCGCACTACGCAATCGCGGCGACTTTATCGGCGCGTCCCGGGGAGCGGATTGGAAAGTTGCTGGGCGATGGCCTGGTACACCCATCCAGCGCAACGGGTCGACACAGCAACAGGGACTTCCATTTAGACTTCCCGGAAGGCCACACCAAAATTCTCTATGATGTGGGACATTTGGCAATGCTCCACGACCCGCGCGTACTGGACCAATTAAAGAACTGGCTTGATTAACCCCTCGGCACTCAGGCTCGCTGATAAACCCAGCGATCCGCGGGCTCCGTACCCGGCTCATATTCAACGGTTTGCACATCAAACCATATCGGCAGCAAATAGCGCACATAGAACGCCCGCGTGGTAGAGGTGCCAATGACAATATCGTCGTAATCCTTTATCTCCAGGCGATCATCTTTCTTGGCCCACTGTGCACACTGCTCTCGAACATCATCCACTTCGGCGCGAGTATCAAAGATAAAGCCCAGATGATCGAGTCCTGGTGACTTTATGCATGCTTCCTGCTCCGACAGCAGCAGGAACTGACTGGTATGTTCATCGGTACGCAATACCAGCCCGGGTGTTTCCATCACAGGCACCGGCAGCGGTACGGCTTCAAAGCCGAACACCTCGCTGTAAAAAGCACAGATTGCATCCTGGTCTTTTTCCAGTGTGCCAAATGGCAAGGTCAGCTCCATGTGGTTAAGTCGAAATGCGGGCATCGTAAATCCTTATTGAATTATGTTTGTGGGCAAAGTTTACAACATGTTCGCCATTTTTCGATGTTACAGATTGACCATTGACTGTGCCATAACCTCGCGGACTCGCTCGAGAAATTTTTCTGGAACGGCAATCACGCGCTTATCTTGATAGTCAAAGAAAAGCAGCGTGGTGACCACCCGGGCCATCTCATTGCCCTTGGAGAGGTTTAATATGCGATAAATAAACTCGAAACTCTTTTCTGTAAAGTTATCGGCCGCCAATTCGATATTTAGCAGGTCGGCGTATTCTGCCTCTGCAAGATACTGCACCTCGGAATGCGCCATGATTAATCCGGCATCTTCAAAGGCGGTGGCATCAGCGAAACCCAGATGCTTGATGAATCGCAATTGCGCTTCCATGATGATAGGAAGCACACGATCTGCACCCAGGTGATTTGCTGAATTCACGTCAGAATAGAGCACACTGTATTCCATCGAGAAGACAAAATACTCAGGTACGGTAATCGTTTTTCTGGCCATTGGGGTTTCTGACCAACTAGGCTACCTTGAACAACATCAGGTTGAATCCGGATGACCTGCCAAAATAATCTTCAGCACACAGGCAAGAGCAATCGGCTGGTCGAGCATCAGGTGATGTCTGGCGTCGGGAATGCTGATCATCGGTATATGGCCACCCCCGCACTCACGGACATATTCGGCCGAATCGGCATCAAATAGCGCGCTCTCTTCCCCGTAAACAATCACAATGCGGCCTGCAGCACTGGCGATTCTTCTAGTCTGTTCCGCCAGGCGCTGTTGCAAATCCGGGGTGACCTTAAAGACACTGGGATGGAACTTCCAGGTCCAACCGCCCTCCACCTGTTTCAGAGAGTGGTAGGCCATGTAGTCAAACAAATACGCCTCGTTGACCTTCTGTGGCGGCGACAAGACAAAGCGACCCTTGGCGGTTTCATAATCCGGATAAATTCGATTGGCTCGTTTTGGATCCTGAGACCCCGGCGGTCCACCACCCTCTTTCGCATGTGCTCTGAGGCGCTCTGGGCGCAGTATCATAAGATCGCAGATAACCAGACTGGAAAAAGACTTCTGGCACCGCTCCATCGCGAGCAAACCGACACTGCCACCGTAGGAATGAGCAATGATAGAGGGCTTATGATCGGTATTAAATAATCCAGTTTCACGGGCAACATCCATCAATTCCTGCAGGCGAACGTCATCGGAATATTCCTCTCTGACCCCGGAATCACCCATACCAGAAAAATCATAGGCCACAACGTAATAGTCATTAGCCAGCAGCGGAGCAATAAATGCGAAGCACCTCGAATGCGCGAGAAACCCGTGCAAAAGTAGAACACCTGGCTTGGCAGGGTCTCCCCAACTAAAGTAATGTATTGGACAGCCAGCGGAATCCAGCCAGCCCTCTCGACGCGGCGTTGAGAGCGCGGTTTCAAACCAGGGTGGTGTACTTGTAGAATCGGCAGGAATTTCGACCGCTAAATCAGGAGATGACGTTACAACAGTACTCATAAAACAGAGACTCGAAAAAAAAGAGGCTGTAGTTTACAACAAAAGTGGCGGCCCAGAATCCCAAAGGGGAGACCATGGCTACAAAATACGCTGATATCTGAGCGCAACACCCAAAACCGGGTAATCTGCCCTACTTAAGCTGGCACAAAATTACACACCAGGAGCATTCATGATCGATCAACTATTCTCAATGCAGGACAAAGTTTGCGTCATTACCGGAGGATCCCGCGGCCTGGGCTATGCGATCGCCCAGGCATTTTTTGCCGCCGGTGCCAAGCGTATTTACATCACCGCCCGCAAAACACAAGCGTGTGAGGAAGCTGCCGCGCAGTTGTCCGAGATGGGAGACTGTATTGCCCTGCCCGGCGACATCAGCAACATGGCGGAAATTACCCGGCTGGTGTCGATGCTGGAGGAGAAAGAGGACCATATCGACGTGTTGGTTAATAATGCAGGTGTAGGCTGGATGGCAGCATTGGGAGATTTTCCAGAAAAGGGCTGGGACAAAGTCATGGACCTTAATGTCAAAACGCCTTTCTTTCTCACGCAGGCAATGATCCCACTGCTCAGCAAAAATGCCACTGCTGATAGCACCGCGAGTGTGATCAACATTGGCTCCATTGCCGGCATAATGGCGAGCACCGACACGTTCAGTTACGCACCCAGCAAAGCGGCCGTCCATCAGATAACACGCAATCTTGGAGTGGCCCTGGCAGAGCAGCATATTCGCGTGAATGCCATCGCGCCCGGCCGCTTTCACACACGCATGACAGAGTACGCCAGCAATAATGCCGAGGTCTATGAAGCAGAGATCAAGGCGATTCCGTTACACCGCTGGGGAACGGACAGCGACATAATGGGCGTTGCGCTGATGCTGGCCAGCCCCGCCGGGGCGTTTATGACAGGACAAATTATCGCGGTAGATGGCGGCACCACATTGGTCTGAAGAGACCAGAAAAAGCGCCCGATCAGCAATGCCGGGCTCCCTGGCATCACAAGTCCTTGTAGCTCGGTGCGCGTCGCTGTAGGAAAGCGGCTATGGCCTCATGTGCGTCTGCTGTCTGAACGCAGAGAATCTGGTTGCGATCCTCCAGGGCTATGGCGGCTTCCAGCCCGTTCGCGTCGATATTGAAGTTTAGCGCCTCCTTCGTAAGACGCAGGCCCAGGGGAGAATTGGTGAGCATCAGCTGGATGTCCTCCTGTGCGGCAGCTTCGAGCTGATCGGGTTCGACCACTTGTGACACCAAACCCACCGCCAAAGCCCGTTTGGCATCGATAAACTTTCCTGTCAAAATTAACTCAGAAGCAAGTGCAGAGCCCACCAATCGCGGCAGGAAATAGGAAGAGCCCATATCACAGCCCCCTAATCCGATACGAATATAAGCGCAGTTCATTTTCGCGGTGGTAGCGGCAAGACGAATATCTGAAGCCATGACCAGTGAAAAACCACCACCACAGGCGGCGCCGTTAACCAGCGCGATAATGGGTTGCGGGCAACGGCGCATAGCCAGATAGATTTCAGCTATACCCTTTTGAATGGTCAACCCTTTCTGTACGGTGCCCAGCGCGAGCGGCTCTGATGACTCGCCAGTCTCCTTCAGATCCAGGCCAGCACAAAATGCGCGGCCGGCTGCTTTGAGCACAACCACTCTGCGATCGGCGCGCTCTGCGAGGCCACGAAAGTATGACCTGAGTTCTGCTACCATCGTAGCATTCATTGCATTTAGGGACTCAGCTCGATTGAGTGTCAGCCAATCCACCTCACCACGCTCTTCAAGCAGAAGCGTTTCGAACTGTCGGGCCTGGTTATTCTGGGGTTCGTCCATTGTCGTTACATCCTCTGCAGTATCCCGTCAGTATTCACCAAAGCGACCACTTGGCTCAACTGTGATAAGGTAAAAAAGTAATGATTCAGCAAATCCATTGTGAACTTTATGGCACCCGGTGCGGACTAACTGTAGGCAATGACACTAATAACTCATGGGAGATCGCGCATTGAACAGGAGACTTTTTTGCAACACACTTTGCCTCGTTGGCGCAGGCGCGACCCTACCGTTGGCTGCCAGCCGAGCAGACGACAGCCAGGAGTTTCCATTGCAGTTAACTGATAGCCAGTGGCACGAGTTATTGCCAGGTGATCGTTTTGCGGTGCTGCGCGATAACGCAACCGAGCCTTCCGGCTCTAGCCCACTCGACAAAGAAAAGCGTGCTGGCACCTTTATATGCGCGGGCTGTAATCTTCCACTGTTTTCTTCTATAAACAAATTTGATAGTCATACTGGCTGGCCCAGTTTCTGGAAGCCGCTGTACGCCGACAACATCGGTACCAAACGAGACTTCAAGCTTATCTTGCCGCGCACGGAATACCACTGTGCCCGTTGCGGAGGTCATCAAGGCCATATTTTTGATGATGGACCTCAACCCACAGGACTGCGCTACTGCAATAATGGTCTGGCGTTGAAATTTGTGCCAGAAGATCAGGCGCTACCAGAACTGGTGTAACCAGAACAGTACTAGAGATTACCCCTACCCCGTGGCACACTTCGTTGCAGCCTTAGCGTGTACTAATAACACCGTAACATAACGGTCATGTCGATCAGGCGATGCCGGCAATACAATAAATGCCTGGGAGGGTGTATGTGGAAATGGATAGTCGGAGTATTGGTCGTGATTGTGGCGGGCCTGGGAATCACTTATTTAAGCGCGGACAAGAATACGCGTAACCTCCTGGCCAGTTTTCCGACCGATCGTGACGTGCTGTTTTGGACAATCCCACAGCGCGATGCAAGTTTTCGCGCACTCGACACGATACCAATATTGTCCAAAGCCAATGTCATTGCAGCGGCAGGAAACGCTTATGCGCTGCCTGAGGGCGAGCCCATCAACCTCACTGTCGATATCGACGCTTACATGAGCGAGCAACGTACAGCGGGGCTCATCATTGTTCAGGACGGTAAAGTCCGGCTGGAGAAGTACGGGCTTGGTTTTAGCGCCGAGGGACGATGGACCAGCTTCTCAGTTGCTAAATCCTTTACCTCGACCCTCGTTGGAGCCGCCATCAAAGACGGTTTCATCAAAAGCATAGACGATAAGGTTTCTGACTATCTTTTGGACCTGAAAGGGTCTGTCTATGATGAGGTATCGATCAGACAACTGCTGACTATGACGTCGGGCGTGCGGTGGACTGAAGACTATGAGGATAAAAATAGCGACGTCGCACTTTTTAATGGGCATGTGGCGGAACCAGGCGTCGATGCCACTGTCAGCTATATGCGCACACTCTCACGCGAGGCACCTCCGGGCGAAAAATGGCTGTACAAGACGGGTGAAACCAATTTGATCGGTGTACTCGTCAGCTCAGCGACCCACAAGACGCTATCCGATTATCTGTCGGAAAAGATCTGGACCCCCTTTGGTATGCAACAAGACGGGAGCTGGCTATTGAGTAATACCGGGCAGGAGATCAGTGGTTGCTGCATTCAGGCGGCAACACGGGATTTTGCCCGGTATGGTTTATTCATGCTGAATGGGGCGGTGATAGACGGACAAACAATACTGCCGGACGGTTGGATTGAGACAGCGACCACCAAGCAAGCCGAAACCAGCCACGCGAGTAAGGGCTATGGCTACCAATGGTGGACTTACGATGACGGTAGCTTCGCCGCTCAGGGGATTTTTGGGCAGGGTATTTTTATCGATCCAAAACGTCAGCTGGTGATTGCATCCAACAGTAACTGGCCGAAGGCGACTGGCCCTACCACTGTCGGTGCGCAGCGCGAGGCTTTCTATCACGCGGTACAGGCCGCCGTTGATGCACAGGCGAATTAACTTTAGCGGCCACTCCCTCATGTCCTAATGACACTTGCCGCTTGACACGCAACCCCTCCACTTTCAAGGTGCCCTACCCCGCGCTGGCAGAATTGCTGGCCAAAACGGGTAAATTTTCCGGCATGCGCTTACATTTTCGCGTCAATAGCGACGCCCACGAGGACGAATTTCTTGCCTTCCAGGGTACCAGCTACTTTCGGGCGGTTTCCAAGGGGCAAGCCTACGGCCTGCCAGCCAGAGGTCTGGCGATAGTTGGCCGGACATTGTTATGGCCCAATTTATGCGCGCGGGCTGTCCGCCTGGTATGGTTGGTCGTCTAATTTTTAGGGACACAATGCCATTATTCGAACCGGTATTTTTGCACACGCGACAATCGCCTGGCTAATCAGCACAAAAATGTTCTACTGGCTACTACCCATAACTGCAGACTTGGTCGCACCTCGTTCGGCTCACACAGGCAGAGGAAGTACGCCGCCTGCTGGCGTAATCAGCGGCAAGCTTGTCTTGTCAACTGAAGGCGCCCGAGTCACTACCACACTGACCCGAGCAGAGTTAATGGGCATGGAGGACCCATGACACAACCGATTTGGAAAGTGTCGGCAAATAGTGCTATTCGAGCCCCTGTTACGCGGCGCATCACATTTATGCCCGCTATTAAGATCCTGCAAAAGCAACTGAAACAGTGATCTCTTGGCTTTTATTAAGTTTTTTTGTCCGGACAGTAGCAAAATCTTCAAAAATCCAGTAAGTAACTGCAGCTAGCTGTGCGCCACGTATTCGTAGGCAACAGCTAACGCTACCACCAACAAACAACATGCACCTGGCAGGCCCAGGTCAACGAATGAATCACCGGGGAATAGCAAAATGGGGACAAGCAGGATCGGCCTGAAACGACTGGTAGTCGCACTCGGGCTATTAGCGACTCACACTGCACTGGCCACGATACCGGCGACCCCGCTAATGACGCTGTACGAATTCAACAGCGACCTCGAGGAGCCGTACTATGAGGTACAGCGCTTTCAGAGCAGTGGAACCGCCAGTCCGGCCGGCACGCTGGCGCAAGGCACTACGCTGATCCCCTGTCTGGTGGTACGCGATGGCCGGCCACTGACCGATGCCAGTGGTACGCCGTATGTCGGTTTTGAGGTTATTGCCGACCCGCGTGTCGCCACACAGGCGGAGACGGCGCGTGTCGCTGAGGCAATTGCGCAGCGCAAGGCACTCACGGTGAGCAATCACCACTGTAAGCCGGGCGAGAAGTTTGTGATCAATGTGCGCAAGCTGTACGCGATGGAGAAGGTACCGTTCTTCGATCCACCGCGGTCTGTAGCGCTGGCTTCCGAGCCGCGCCAAACTGCGGCTACGCAGGGCGACTCCGATACCATTGTGCGCGCCTTTCACGAGAGCACACAGTGCGCGCAGGCCAACGACCGCCTGACCGGGCGGCGCGGATCGCTATTGGCCGCCTGGCTCGCCTTCGAGCAATCCAGTTCCGGTGACTGGCCTCGGGAGGAATTGAACCGGGCGCGCCACCTCGACCTTACCATGCGCACTGCCCTGTTCGAGGGGCACCTCGACCGCGGCTGTAATGCCTACGGAGCCTGCGAGCGGAACATCATCGCGCTGACTATCCGCAACCGCGCGATGGAGCGGTGTTTCAGCCGCGAGGGCTGTGTCACTAAAGGGGATTTTGCCGGTGTCGCCACCAAGGTGTCACAGTACAATATCTGGGATGAGTATCTCACCCAGATCTCCGGGCTCACCTCCTGTTTCTTGCGCAACGATCTCGCGGCGCAGCCTTACTATGCCAGGCTGCAGGCGATGTACACCCAAAACGTGGGCGATTTACAGCGCATCCTGTTCGGTGACGACACCGACCTGTTAGCGCTGTTTCCAGGCACGCCTCTGGCGGATCTGGAACGCACAGCGCACTACTATCACGCTCCGGCAATGGGTAAGTGCTTTCCCCAGCACGAGCGCGTGGAGTACATGTCAGGGGCCGTTGCGCGCAACGGCGGCGACTTCGCACTGATCGCCAATATGCGCATCCAGGCCGGGAATAAGGTTGGGAACGATTACAGTTTCCGCACATTTGTCCTGCGCGAGGATGACGAGCGCGATACTGTCGAGTTTCGGGACGACTACCCCGGCTTCATGGTCGACGGCCGCAAGGTGTCGCTCTCGACCGCCACCGGCTGCACGGCCTACGGTATCCCGTCCGGCTGCCCGGTGGAGGACGTCGGCCGATACCGTAAAACACCATTCTGGTTGGATGCGGGCAAGCCTCTGGGACTGACCTGCACGATTGCGCAGCGCGGGGACTCCTGCGCCGAGCCAGCACAATCTGTCACAGTGCAGGTCGGTGGGACGTGCGATACGCAGATGAGGCCGGTGTCGGGGGTGCACTGATAGCGATTGGTCGAGCGTGCGTTTACCGCCCTCGATTTAACCGACAGTGAGCAACGTCCGTCGCTGCAAACCGGAAGCTGGTCGCACTGAGCGCCACTATTCCAGAACACCATCCCAGCCGTCTACCAGACACGGCCTAGGCCCGCAGACATTAATAACTGTACTCTGGGGTGTCATAAAGGCCGATATCTGCGCCATTGCGCCGGGGTCCCGTCGGGGTCGCTCGTGGGGGTCATTCCCTGCTCGTGGCGGCACGTTACCGGTGGGGGGCACCGGCGTGCCGGTGTCCTCCCACGCATCGTTAGGACCGGGGCCACCATCGAAGAAAACCAGGGCTGAGCCCTGGGTCGGATAGGTGCTTATTGCCATCTGCTCTACATAAGGATTGACATCATGGTGGCGTCCCTCAACCAACGCGGGCTGATGCAGCGGGATTCCCATCGTACGCGCCATGATTTCAGCACTGGTGTGAGTCACCTGATGATCGCCGAACGCCACTTGTAGTAATACATTTTTGGCGGGTGTATTCGGCAGTGGATCATATACCAAATGATTGGCATACCCATCGTTCTCACCTCTATCCCACAACATCTGGTAGAGAGACAGCAATATAGTCTGATCAAGGACACTGGGATAAGCGGGCTCCAAAACAGCGGAATAGAGATCGAAGTCGACACTGCGCCGCAGCAGCAGCGAATAATTCATACCGGGCACACCCAGCACGCCACTCTTGATATTGTGGGCGGTCGCCACTAGCGCGCCACCTAATATTCCGCCTTGACTATTACCGTAGTAGTAAACCTCAGAACCGTCATACACACTGGCACCGTCAACTTGAAACGCCTCATGGGTAGAGAACCCGTTGGGGTGGCGCAGCAGTTCCGCCAGATACATCCAGCCAATAAAACCTTGCTGGGTGCGGTCGGGCAAAGTATGAAATTTGGATCCTTCTTGCAATAGTGCAATGGCATTGGGGACGTCACTATCTGCCATGCCGATAAAGTCCATCGCACAATTCATTAAGTTATATCGATTTGACAGCACGCCCTGATGAGCACCATTAGTGGATTGGTAGCGCGTACCCAGCAGTCCGTGGCCATACAAATAGACCCGAGTGGCACCCGCTGGCTCGGCCGATTCGGCCGCCATATTATTCAATGACTTATTGCTTATATTGCAAATAAACGGCTGCACGGTGGTATTGTCGCCATTCATACGATCGGGCAGAGAATCACCGTCATCCGCGTAATACAACCCTGATCCGGCACTGGCATCGTCGCTGTCCATAAAATTGGGGATAGTGATAGTGCCTTCGATTCTTCGCCCCCAATTGGTATCTGTCTCACTCCAATCTTCTACACTATCGATAGTGAATTCCGGACGACCACCGGCCAGCGCTGCGAACGCCGTATCGCGCATATGAAGAATGCGCTCACTTAAGCTACGCGTAGATGAGACGGTAAAGTCCCACGTCAGATAGAGATCTCCTCGCGCAATATCGGCGCCGGCCAGTGCGGTGAACAGCTCCTCCATGGCAGGACGTCGCGCCTCGGCGGCGTCACTGTCTGTAACGATTTTATCGCGGTAGGCTCGAAACAACTCGGTGGGGGGAATAGTCTCGCCAGCAGCATTTTTCAGGTTTCGCAGGGCGACAATATAACGCTGTCCGTCCTGCAGATTTTTAGCCACACGAATGAGCAAGCTCTTTTCGTCAACCAGCTCAGCATTGGCGTCAAGCTCGCTCCAGATTAACTGCCGCACACCGGTTGCTGCGTTGATCACCACGATAGGGCTGTCTTCCTGGCGACTGTCTGATAAATCTATCAAGCGAGGCGCGCGGGTTGCTTCCATGTCCAGCGCGGGCACTTGCGTGATCATGACAGTGCCCGGTGAAAAACCGTCATTGCGGTTCCACTCGGTAGGATCAACAACAATGCCTGAGTTATTCACTGGCATGGCGTTTTCTGAGAAATTAACCAGTAGACCGTTGTCGGTAGTATCACTTTCGCGCGTGAAGAAATTGCTGGGAAATGGCAGAATACACTTTGCGGGATCCAATAACTCGCAGAATTCAGCATTGCTGTCGTCTATCGAGATAACTTCGGGCGGCTCCACCGGCACTACTGGCACAACCGGCTCTAGCGGTGCTGCGTTTCGATCGTTATTGTTGTTGTTATTACTGCAGGCAGCCAGTGAACTAACCAGCACTATCAGCAGGAAAATATTCTTCGCACAAAAAATTGTGGGCACCGCATGCACTCCTCTCTAATAGTTATGGACAAATAATAGAAGGTCTCGTTATTAATGTCTATTGGGGAGAATAAGATAGCGGACAGACTTAAGGTCTCATCGCCCTCAATGCCTGCGACCGCTATCCAGTGGTTCGAATAGCAGGCTATTGATTTTGTCGCCCGCAAACGC
>CAWWAG010000035.1:0-38730 GCA_963934845.1 uncultured Halioglobus sp.
GGCAGAGGCAGAGGCAGAGGCAGAGGCAGAGGCAGAGGCAGAGGCAGAGGCAGAGCGGATGAACGTGTTATTGGTAGAAGACGACAAACAGGTTGGCGATTTTATTGTCAGCGAGTTGTGCGCGGCCGGTCATAGCTGCGTGCACACAGGCGACGGTGAAGCGGGACATGTAGCGGCTACCAATGGGTCTTTTGATGTAATGGTGATCGACCGAATGATGCCTCGAATGGACGGCCTGACGCTGATCACCACCCTGCGTGAGTCTGGAGACAATACGCCGGTACTGGTGTTGAGTGCACTGGGCGATGTTGATGACCGGGTACAGGGCCTGAGATGTGGCGCGGATGATTACCTGGTAAAGCCGTTTGCGATTGCGGAGTTACTGGCGCGACTGGAGGTGCTGTATCGCCGCGTCTCAACGCCGGGCGCTGATGCACAGACAAAACGGGTGGTGGGGGACCTGACCATGGACTTGCTGTGCCAGCATGTGCAACGCGGGGAGACTGTCATCAGTTTGCAGCCCCGCGAATACAAGCTGCTGGAGTACCTGATGCGACACTCTGGGCAGGTGGTCACGCGGGCCATGTTGCTGGAGCACGTATGGGGTTACCATTTTGATCCTCAGACCAATGTCATCGACGTTCACGTGTCGCGGTTGCGACAAAAAATTGATAAAGACTTCGAGCCGCCTTTGCTTACTACGGTGCGGGGCACGGGCTATCGCCTGGGCGCTGAATTAGGCGACTGAGCGCGACGCTGTGCAAATCAGGGAGGTGGCCAGTAGTCTAACGTTTCGTTTCATAGTCAAGTATGTAGCGGTACTCAGTGCCACCGTATTCCTCGTGCTGGGCGCTTTTTATCTGTATTTCAGCTATAGCTCTTTTAAGGCACTCGGCGAAAATGTGGTGGAAGAACTGGATACCCTGGAGCTGGTTTATCGTGGACAGGGATTGTCAGGACTTGAACAGTACATCGCCGATCAAACGGTATCGCCGTCAGTGCATCGTTTTTATTATCTGGTAACCGATGAGTCTGGCGCAAAAGTGGCGGGTGATTTGCCCGCTGCACCCCGTTATCAGGAATTCGACGATGGCTGGCTGGGTTTCGAGATGGACCTCCAGAGTTGGGGACAGGCCATTGATGTGGATTTTTTGGCGCGCCCTATCGCTCTGGGTGGGGGCTACCGTGCGATGGTCGCCAGCGACTATGCAGACATTGTGGAACGCGCCAGGCTGGTGTTTCACACGCTGTTCAGGGTCATGGTCGCGACTCTGATTCTGGGCGTTATTGGCGGTTTTTTCAGTGCAGCACGAGCGCTCGATCAGGTGGAATTACTGAATAGTGAGATCTCGCGAGTGGTCCGGGGTGGCCTCGGTCAGCGTATCAGGATAGATGCAGGAGCCGGTTATTTTCGTACCCTAGCCATCGTGCTGAATCAGGTGCTGGAGCAAATGGAAGTGCTGATGCAGGGGGTGCGGCGTGTCTCTGACAATATTGCCCATGATCTGCGCACACCTCTGACACGTATGCGCAATGATCTTAGCCAGTTACGCGACAGAAAGACGCCGGTAGAAGGGCGTCAGCTGGAGGGCCTCATTGAAGAATGCGATGACTTGTTGTCAACGTTTAACGCGCTGTTGCGCATTTCAGCGCTGGAGTCGGGCAGTCGCCTGGCTAGCGACAGCGAGGTTGAACTGAGCGCCCTGCTGCGCGACGTGGTGGAGTTGTATGAACCGCTTGCTCATGAGCAGAACATTGAGCTGGTGCTGGATGTCCCGCCTTCGCAAGCGTGTAAGGGAGAGGCTGATTTACTGTTTCAGATGTTCGCCAATTTACTGGACAATGCACTTAAGTATACGTCTGAGAAGGGGCACATCAGCGTTCAGCTGCGTTCGGGCCTCGACGGTGTCGGACATGGCGTGATTATCGCTGACTCGGGGCCAGGTATTCCGGTGGTGGAGCGAAAGAATGTCTTTCGGCGCTTCTACCGTGTGGAGTCCAGTCGTACGGAGCATCCGGGGCACGGCCTTGGGTTGAGTCTGGTGCAGGCAATCGCCCAGTATCACCACGGCGCAGTTGAACTGAGCAGTAATGGCCCCGGCTTGCAGGTCCGGGTAACGCTACCCTAGTTGGAGTTGCAACTAGCGTCAGTGCCGTTCGCCCGGCTACTGGCTAACCTTCCAGAGAAATGTGATCGATACTGGGTGTGGCGACGGGAATGGGCCTGCGGTCTTGCTCTTCGGGTGGCATATCCCCCGGTGCTAGCGCCGCCAGATGAGTGAGATCCAGGGGCAGAGCTGCGGGTTCAGGCCGCACGCAATCGCTGAAATCAGTGCCTGCTGTGGATAGCGCCAGCCCATCTAGATTGGGGAATAGCGGGGCGAAAGAAGACGTCAGGTTGGGAATGGTTTCGCCCACGCCGCCCATGCTCAGGTGGTCGGTATCTGGCGCCGCTGGGGGTGGCGGCGCTTCTTCTGAAAGACGTTCTGCGCTGGCATCAATGGCGTATCCCGATGTGTCTACGTCACGGATGACAGGCTCTGCGCGTTCATTCTCGCGCAGTACTTCGGTGCCGGGTGGCGCCAGTACAATACGGCCACTGTCGGTGACAGCCTCTTTTTGGCTGTCTGCAGGGGCGGGGGGGGCAGCGCTTTTCTGGTAGCTGGTTTCATCGGGAGCGGCGGCCATGGCGGCGATTTTTTCTGCCGCCGTCATGGCGTGGACGGGAGCGGTATTCGCAGTGACGCCTAGCGGTTCGGCACGCTTGATGAGGGGAATTGCGCCAGCGCGCTCCAAGGCCTGCTTATACTTCAAGGCGGTGGCCTTATCGCAGTTACGCTTGATTAACTGGGGCTTACCGCAGAAGAGCTTATCCAGCGTGGGCTGGTCTGCGTTGAAGACCTTGGCCAGTTTGTCGCGGACGGTATTCAATTCAAACCCATCCATTACCCGGCCGGCAAAATATACATTGTAGTGCTCTTCCAATGGGCTGCCCCGTCGTATTGTCGCCGCCAGTATACCGCTTACCTGCCTCGGGGTCTTGTTCACCCAGTCGACTTATGCACAGTCCAGAAATCGCCGCTGTTCAACCCTGAACACTTGCGGGAGCTTCTGTTAAGATGGTGGCCCTATCGTTGTGACTTCACTACTCTATGAGCGACCGCGTCCCCACCCGATTTGTCAACACCTTGCTGCGTATGGTGGACGACCGGGGCTACGATTTCAGTACTATGCTGGATGAAGCGGGACTGGATTTTGACCCGTTAGATATCACTGATCCGGCCTACCGAGATGAGATCAGTGCCATGCAGTATTCCCGCGTTTACCAGGGCGTTCTCAGCGTGCTGCAGGATGAAACCTTTGGTACTACGAGCAGTGAACTGGTGGCACCCGGAGCGTTTCGTATGATGTGCTACTGCATCATCTCCTGTCGCAATCTAGGGCAGGCGATTCAGCGAGCCTCCGAGTTCTACCGTACGTTTTTTGATGAGCGCAGTCAGCTCTACGCCAACTTCAGCGACCAATTTGCGCGTGTGGGCTATCGCACCATCTCGCGCGTCGAGCGGCCACGTGTTGAGGTTGCGGACGCCTACGGCCTGTCCTTGTGGCATCGTTTTTTTGGCTGGTTGTGTGGTCGGCCACTAGAGTTGAAGCGGGTGGATTTTAGCGGTGACTCGCCAGAGCGTCTGGAAAAATATGAAGATTTATTTGGCTGCCCGCTCTATTTTAACCAGGTCAATGACTTACTTTATTTTGATAGCGCCTGCCTGGCCTGGCCGCTTGTGCATACCGAGCACTCCCTGCGGGAGTTTTTGCGTACCGCGCCCTACCAGTTGTTGCTGATGGAGAGTAATCCGCAGAGTAATAACCTGTCGGCGCAGGTAAAAGCCATGATCGGGCATGAATTCAGTGAAGGATTTCCGGGCTTCGATACGATTAGTCGTGCCCTGAACATGTCCGCGCCTACGTTGAGACGCAAACTGAAGCGTGAGGGCACGACGTTTCAACAACTGAAGGACGAGGCGCGCTGTCAGGCGGCCAAGCTGTGCCTTGATCGTCCGGAATTATCGATTAACGAAGTGGCCTTGCAGATGGGGTTCACTGACCCTAGCGCATTTCACCGCTCTTTCAAGAAATGGACACAGCAGACACCGGGACAGTTTCGCGCCAGCCGACGTGCGCGCTAAAGCTGAACGGGGCGCTGTCCCCACCTTCACCGCTTGGTTATAATTCACCTTCTATATTTTTTCCCAATTTCGCAGGTATCTTCATGACAGTGCAGCAGGACATTGAACAGCAGCTCCAGGACAATTTTTCGCCGGTTGCGATGGAAGTGGCCAATGAAAGCCATATGCACAGCGTGCCCGCCAATTCGGAAACGCATTTTCGCGTAGTACTGGTTAGCGCGCGCTTCGACGGGTGCGCTCGCGTTGCGCGCCACCAGCAGGTTTATGCAGCGCTCAGCGCACAGCTGGCAGGGCCGGTTCACGCACTGGCACTGCACACGTATTCTCCGCACGAGTGGCTGCAGCGTGAGCAGCCAGCACCGGCTTCACCCGCCTGTCGGGGCGGAAGTAAAGTGCAGCAGCAGTAAGGTCCGATTATGAATACCGTTGTCGTAGCCGCACTGTACAAATTTGTCACTCTGGATGACTACCGTGCCTTGCGCGAGCCTCTGCTCGATGTCTGTATGGCAGCGGATACTCGCGGCACGCTATTGCTCGCCGTTGAGGGGATCAACGGCACGATCGCTGGCACGCGCGCTGGCGTCGATAAGGTGCTCGGCTACCTGCGCAGTGATTCTCGCCTAGCGGACCTTGAACACAAGGAATCGCACGATGATCACCTGCCTTTTCACCGTATGAAGGTAAAGTTGAAGAAGGAGATCGTCACCATGGGGGTGGCTGGCGTTGATCCCAATGTGCGTGTCGGCACCTATGTGCGGCCCGCACAGTGGAACGATCTGGTCAATGATCCCGAGGTTTTGTTGATCGATACTCGTAATGATTATGAATGCGATATTGGTAGTTTCAAGGGCGCTCTGGATCCGCGTACGGTCAACTTTCGGGAATTTCCCGAGTATGTGCGCGCCAATCTCAATCCGGGGGTGCATAAAAAAGTGGCGATGTTCTGTACTGGCGGAATCCGCTGTGAAAAAGCCTCGGCATTTATGCTCAACGAGGGCTTTGACGAGGTTTATCACTTGCAGGGCGGTATTTTGAAGTACCTGGAAGAAGTGCCGCCTCAGGAGAGTACCTGGGAGGGCGAGTGTTTTGTATTCGACAACCGGGTGGCAGTTGACCACCACTTGGAGAAGGGACAGTACGATCAGTGCCACGGCTGCCGTCATCCCATTACGGAGGGTGACAAACGCTCCAGTGATTACGAGTCGGGTGTTTGTTGCCCACACTGTTTTGATACGCTGACATCCGATCAAAAAATGCGCTTCAGGGAACGCCAGAAACAGGTCGAATTGGCTGGTCAACGCGGGGAACCGCATGTTGGTGCGCCGCCGCCGGCCAGGCAGAAGAATGGTGCCAAAGCGGGCGTTGGAGATACGTAAGTCGCAGCGAGTGGCGTGGAGCATGTGATGCACCGCTATCACATTCGCACGGATTACCGTGGTTTAGTCCAGATAAATAGTAAGTGCTTTCCTGAAGTCACTCACTGGCACGAAGGTACTGCGACCCTCGCCATTACCCTGTGAAATAACGCCACACATCCAGGGCTTGCCCGCACTTGAAAGTTGCACCACCGCGCCCCCCGAGGCGCCTTTGAAGGCGGTACAATCGGTGTCGCCGAGATACCGGTCTTGTCCTGTAATGGCGCAGCCGGGATCGAAGGTCAGTACTAGCCCGTCGGCGCCTATGCCGTCGTCGCCGGAGTACCCCGCCATAGTCACTAGCTGCGTGGGGTCGGCCACCTGTGGGTGTATCAGCAGAGCGCTGACCTGTTCGTCCTGTATGGTGTTACGCAGGCGTAGAATTGCCCAGTCGGCCTGCATGCCACCGCCATCTTTTAAGCGGTAGGCCTCTCGCTGCAGCAGTTCTCCCGAAGCGTCCATAACCGTGAAGGTGATGGGTTTACTCAGGTCGCTGTACCATTCGAGGCAGTGCCATGCCGTGACGATGATGTCGGCATGATTGCGCGCGGCTCGCGCTACCAGTGTGGCGCTGCACTCTTCCACATAGTGAGATTTACGGCCCTCGTGGTAGCGCTGCCCCGGCACCTGCAATTTGCCCACCGCGCGCAGCCAGCTGTGTGTATCACCGGAAAAAACCTGTCGGGCGTCCGTTGCGCTGGCCGTTACTACCCACGCTGCTAGCAGGCAGATGCTGAGTCGCCGCAGTCTGCCGATGATAAGTGGGCGGGTTGTCATTTTTTTGTGATTGGCATAATTAAGTGGCCAGCGTACTGGTAATGCCACTTGGCCCACCGCGCCCCTGGCCTTAGGATGGTGCATCGATACTAGATAACTACTACTCTCAGGTAAAGGAATAGCGTATGGGCCTCTTGCGAGACCGGATTGTCGTCGTCACTGGAGCCAGTCGCGGTGCGGGTAAAGGTATCGCCCTTGCGCTGGGTGCGAGTGGTGCCACTGTGTATGTTACCGGGCGCACACACAACGAGGGGGATGCTGCGCTGCCGGGCACCGTGCAGGCGACTGCGGATGCGGTGACTGCGGCCGGCGGCAAGGGTGTTGCTGTCTATTGTGACCATGCGGATGACGCTCAGGTGCAAACGTTGTTCGAACAGGTGGCCGATGAACACGGGCGTCTCGATATCCTGGTGAACAACGCCACCAGCTTGCACGACGCGCTGACGCAAACCGGCCCCTTCTGGGAAAAACCGCTGGCGCTGACTGATATCTGGGAGGTAGGTATGCGCTCCCATTACACCGCCGCCTGGCACGCTGCGCCGCTACTATTGGCGAATGGCGAGGGCCTGATTGTGAACACCTCTTCGTTCGGCGGACGTATCTATATGCACGGTCCGGCCTATGGCGCCGGGAAAGCCGCAGTGGACAAAATGGCGCACGATATGGCCGTCGATTTTCGTCCACACAATGTTACCGTCGTCTCGATTTGGATGGGGCTGCTGCTGACAGATCGCTCCCGGCAAGTATTTGATGCGGAGCCTGAGAAGTATGCCGATTTAGTCGCCACCGCAGAAACGCCCGAATTTACAGGTCGGGTCATTGATGCACTGGCACTTGATCTACAGCGAATGGAAAAAAGTGGCAAGGTGCTGATCGGTGCGGAGCTGGGTGCCGAGTATGGAGTTGCGGATGCCAATGGCAGTATTCCCCTGTCACATCGGGCTTTCTTCGGCGATCCAACTGCGTATGGCGACGCAGTAGTGGAATAGGTTTGATACCCCAAATGGAGGATGCATCGTCGGTCACAGATCACCTACGGTACTATGTCCGCGACGACCTGATCTCAGGCGGTTGCAGCAACAGATTGTCACCGCGGTTCGACACCCCTGATGGGGCCACAGCAATGAGGCAAAAAATATGAATAACTATGGATTGGATAGCCCACGCGCGCAGGAGTTGATCAACGCTGCCTCAGCGATGGGCCCGGCGTTGACAGGACGTCGAGTGCGTTGCAAAGCAGAGGTGCAGGTGCCAGACGAAACGGTGGCTGAATTCGCCGCAGCCGGGTTCTTCAAAATTCTGCAGCCCGAGCAGTGGGGCGGATACGCAATGGACCCCCAAGTGTTCTATGCTGTCGGTCTCGAAATTGGCCGTTACTGTCCCTCCAGCGCCTGGATTCTTGGTGTGATCGCGGTGCACAACTGGCAGCTCGCCGTATTTGATGATCAGGCGGCGCAGGACGTGTGGGCAGAAGACCCCACGACTCTGATTTCGTCCTCTTACGCGCCTGTTGGCAAGGTAAAAGTTGTCGATGGCGGTTTTCGCCTCAGCGGTCGCTGGAGCTTTTCCAGCGGCTCGGCGCACTGCAAATGGGCATTTTTGGGAGCGGTTGTACCAACACCTGACGCGCCGTTCGATATGGCCAATTATCGCACCTTTCTGGTGCCGATCAGTGATTACGAAATCGCACAAAACTGGGATGTGGTGGGTCTGCAGGGCACCGGCAGCCACGATATCATCGTCAACGATGCGTTCGTGCCGGAACACCGTACCCACAAATCCATGGACGGCTTTCTGTGTGACAACCCCGGCAACGCCGTGAACACCGCACCGTTGTACCGCTTGCCTTTCATGCAGGTGTTTGTGCGGGCCGTGTGTACGGCTACATTGGGTGCCTGTGATGGCGCGTTGGATGCGTTTATCGAAGTGGCCAAAACGCGGCAGGTTGGGCCGAATAAAATGAAGAATGATCCCTTTGCCCGTGTTATCGCGACAGAGGTAAAGGCCTCTATCGAGGAGATGAAATTGACGCTGATTCGCAATTTTGATGCGATGATGGAGTGCTGCCGCAATGGCGTGTCCATCCCTATTGAGGATCGCGTGCGTTACCGCTACGATTCAGCGATAGTCGCCGATCGCTGTCTGGCACTTTCCGGTAGAATGCTCAAGGCAGCGGGCAGTGGTGGTATCCGTGGAGGCAGCGACTTGTTGTCCTTCCACCTGGATATTCTGGCCAGCCAGGCGCATGTGGCGAACAATTCCACACCCTTCGCGGTCAATATGGGTGGCGTTTTATTTGGTGAACCCAACGCAGACTTTGCCCTCTAGGGGGTGGTGTCCATAGCAGGAGGTAGTATGAAGATGCAAGGCCGATTACCCGAAGGCAGTTATGCTGATTGTGCGAACGGTTACCGTATCCATTATCTGGATGAAGGGGAGGGCGAGGTCGTGGTGTTCCTGCATGGTTCTGGCCCTGGCGCCAGTGGCTACAGTAATTTTAAGAGCAACTACCGCCAGTTGGTTGATGCCGGTTACCGCTGCATTATTTCCGACCATATCGGTTACGGCTTCTCCGACAAGCCCGACGATGTCGATCACCCGCTGTCTTTTTTTGTTGAGTGCATTAAACAGACTCTCGATGTCGCAGGCGTTGAACACTGCACCGTGGTGGGCAATTCACTGGGCGGCGCGATTGCTCTGGGGTTGGCGCTGGAGTATCCGAAACTGGTGGATAAACTCATCCTGATGGCACCGGGCGGGCTCAGCGATCTCCCCGACTATCAGCAAATGCCGGGCATGCAAAAGGTCTTTCAGGTATTCGGCTCGGGAGAGCCCGTCACACCTGCAGTGATGAAAGATTTGTTCGCCACGGGCCTGATGTACGATTCCAAATTCGCCACCGATGAACTGGTGGAAGAGCGCATGCAGATCATGCAGATTATGAACGGCCATGTCATGGCGACCATGCAGGTGCCCAATCTGGTCGGTCGCTTGCATGAGTTGCAGTGTCCCGTGCTGGCCTTTTGGGGCATGGACGAGAAGATGATGCCAGAGAACGGTATCATGGCCATGGCCAAGAATATCCCGCACCTGCGACTGATTTTGGTTACCGAGTGTGGCCATTGGGTCATGGTAGAACACGAGGCAATGTTCAATCGCGCCTGCCTGGACTTTCTGCAGCACGGTTAATCTACTTTGCGCAGGGCAGACAATCTGAGGAATACGAACACATGATGGACAAGGATAGGATTAACGCGCTGGGCGAGGAATTGTATACCGCCCTGCGTAGTCAATCGACCCGCGCACCGTTGACGGAGCGCGAGGCCGATATCACCATCGAGGATGCCTACCATATTTCCTTACACATGGTGAACCTGCGCCTTGAGCGCGACGGCGAACGTATCGTAGGCAAAAAAATCGGCGTCACCAGCAAACCGGTGCAGGACATGCTCGGTGTTTACCAACCTGACTTTGGCTTCCTCACTAACACGATGGAATACCCTGATGGTGCTGATATTCCTATCGTGGGTAATATGATCCAGCCGCGGGCCGAGGGCGAAATCGCCTTCCGACTTAAAAGTGATCTGATCGGTCCCGGTGTCACCGAGCAGGATGTCCTCGATGCCACTGCGACCATCATGCCGTGTTTCGAAATTGTCGACTCCCGAATTCACGACTGGAAAATCAAGATTCAGGACACAGTCGCGGACAACGCCTCCTGTGGCGTCTACGTGCTGGGCAAAAACGAGGTAGATCCACGGGATTTTGATCTACCCAACCTGAAAATGACAGTAAAGAAGAATGGCGAGTTTAACTCCGAGGGCCTCGGCAGTGCCGTACAGGGGAATCCGCTGACGGCGGTGGCGTGGTTGGCGAATACGCTAGGTGAATTCAAGATACCCTTTAAGGCGGGCGAGGTGATACTGTCCGGGTCGCTGGTGCCGTTGATTCCGGTGGTCGCCGGGGATGAGATGTCGTTGGAAATTGAGGGCCTTGGCGGATGCAGTTGCCGGTTTGTTTGAGTACGGGTTCCCGGTTAGTTGGGTCCCCTCTGAAAAGCGCCAGGATCTTAGTACAATACAGGTCTTTGGAGAAAAGTAGACGGAATGAGCCCTCACTGGGAATGGAACAGTGGAAAGCATAGGGACTCGCGCGGATTTGAGACGTTGGATTGTGGCGCCGGATCAAGAAACTGAATGATCGGGTCAGCTGCCAATAGGCTCGAATATGCAACGGACATGAATTAGCAACAAGAGAATCAACATGAGTAAAAAAGTAAAAGCAGCAATCATAGGTCCCGGAAACATCGGGACAGACCTGTTGATGAAAGCCATGCGCAGCGAGTTGATCGAGCCCGTGTGGATGGTCGGCGTAGTGTCTGATTCCCCCGGCCTTGCCAGAGCCGCCGAGCTGGGCTTGAAGACGACTGCGGAGGGCGTCGAGGGCATGTTGCCGACTATGCGTGCCGATGGCGTACAAATTTGTTTTGATGCCACGTCGGCCTACGTACACGCCGAGAATAGCCGCAAAGTTAACGAAATGGGCGCAGTGATGATCGACCTGACGCCGGCAGCTATCGGCCCATTCTGCGTGCCGCCAGTGAATCTCTCCGAGGCCGTTGAAGCCAAAGCCATGAACGTGAACATGGTGACCTGCGGCGGGCAGGCGACCATTCCGATGGTGGCCGCCGTCAGTCGGGTGCAGGCTGTCGCCTACGGTGAGATCGTGGCCACCGTGAGCAGCAAATCGGCGGGGCCGGGCACACGCAAGAATATCGATGAGTTTACCCGGACCACTGCCAGTGGCATCGAGAAAGTGGGTGGTGCAAAAAGTGGTAAAGCCATTATTATTATCAATCCGGCAGAACCTCCTTTGATGATGCGTGACACAATTCACTGTCTTACCGTGGATGAACCCGATCAGACAGCTATTACCAAGTCAGTGCATGAAATGATCGCCGAGGTGCAAAAATATGTGCCAGGTTATACCCTCAAAAATGGGCCAGTGTTTGATGGCAAGCGTGTATCCATCTATATGGAAGTCGAGGGACTGGGAGATTTTCTACCCAAATACGCCGGTAATCTGGATATTATGACGGCCGCCGGCCTGCGCACTGCCGAGATGTACGCACAGGAAATTCTGGCCGGTAATTTTGTGCCGACAGCAGGCTGAGCATTACCGATACAAGCAATCGTTAGCGAATACGAGAGAGCGAGACAATGAACCTTTCCGGAAAGAAAATTACCGTACACGATATGTGCCTGCGGGATGGTATGCACCCCAAGCAACATCAGATCACGGTGGAGCAGATGGTCACGATAGCCAAGGCTATGGACAAGGCGGGTATACCGCTGATCGAAGTCACACACGGCGATGGCCTGGGCGGTGCTTCGGTGAATTATGGTTTCCCTGCCGCGAGTGACGAGGAGTACCTCACGGCCGTGTGCAAGGAAATGAAAAATACCAAAGTATCGGCGTTGTTGTTGCCCGGCATTGGGACCGTGGATCATCTGAAAATGGCGGTGGACTGCGGCATATCCACGATTCGTGTTGCCACTCATTGTACCGAGGCAGATGTCTCGGAACAGCATCTGACGATGGCTGCCAAGTACGATGATCTGGATACGGTGGGTTTTTTGATGATGGCCCATATGATTGGGCCTGAAGAACTGGTGACACAATTGAAGATGATGGAAGACTTTGGTGCCAACTGTGTCTACATCACGGATTCAGCCGGTTACATGCTGCCCGATCATGTCACGGAACGGGTCGCGTTGGCGCGGGCAGAGTTGCGCCCTGAAACAGAGCTCGGATTTCACGGCCATCACAATATGGCCATGGGTATCGCCAATTCCCTGGCGGCCGTAGAAGCGGGTGCGAACCGCATTGATGGCTCATTGGCGGGTTTGGGTGCCGGCGCCGGCAACACGCCACTTGAGGTGTTTCTGGCTGTATGTGACCGTATGGGTGTGGAGACCGGGGTAGATCTGTTCAAAGCAATGGACATTGCCGAAGACCTGATTGTGCCGATGATGGATCACATGATTCGTATAGACCGCGACGCCTTGACTCTCGGCTACGCCGGGGTGTATTCATCCTTCCTGCTGTTCGCCAAGCGCAGTGCGCAGAAATACGGCCTGTCCAGTCGTGACATCCTTGTAGAATTGGGGCGTCGTAGAACCGTGGGCGGCCAGGAAGATATGATTGAAGATCTGGCGCTGGATATGGCCAGAGCGTAAGGGCGTTGATCGCGCTCAGCGTTTACCCGGTGCCAGCGCGCTAGTGCTGGCTACTCGTTCAGCCAGCCGTCCCCGGTGTTGAGGTAATCGTCAGGAGCGCTTTTTTCTGTGTCCTTTAGTCTCGCGCGGGCCTCGACGGCCTGCAAACCGATGTCGTTCTTGGTTGCTATGTTGTGATAGTACACTTTGCGCTGGCTGTTAATGCTCATCACTAGTGCGTCGATCTCCGCCGAAGTTTTGACTGCCGCGATATATCCCATATTGGTTTCACCCTCCAGAGTGCTACGAGCCTGTATATCTGCGCCGCTTTGTAATGCGACTAGTTCGCTCCGTTGCCTACAAACCAATGTTGAGTTTTGCCAGGGAAATAACCAGTGGCTTTAGCGTTTTTCAGCGTGTTGTACCGGACCAGTCTGCGCTCCGTGCAAGTTCTTCGAAGCTGTAGTCGTTGATGCCACCCGTTACGTTCTCAACCGTGAGCTGTGAGCGTTGTTCCCAGTCCGCGATGTCAAAGCTCCTGCTTTTAAATAGGGTATCGAGGCGGATAGCCCCGGAGCGTATTGTCACGATGTCCTCGAGCAATTTGAAATACTCCAGCAGCGGCGTGACGGCCTCGGTGAAATAGGGCAGGTCGGAAATTTTCGCGTCCAGCTGGTATTCGCCGCTGCCACTGGCCAGATTAATATCGCCTTGCAGCCCTGTGTGCATACTCTCGGCAGTGTCGGCCACGTGTACCTGACCCTGTAAGTTCCACTCCCACGTCTGGTCACTCGACGTGGCACGTGTCAGGCTGGTAGAAAGTGTGGCGATGTCGGATTCATTTTCCCTCAGGGCAAGATCCAGGTTCAGGTTCTCATCGTTCAGGTCTGATCACAGCGCCGCCTTTAGTTTGCGACCTGCCAGTGCGCGATTGCCCGCGACTGCAGCGGCAGCTGCTCGATCAAATGCCGCGGCAGCATCTGTTCCACGTTGATCACACCGGTACTCTGGTTGGCGCCGGTGCCGATTTGTGTAACGGAAATACCCAGGGATGTCAGTAACAGTGAATCCACTTCGCCAGTGAATAAGGTACGCCAGTTATAACGCGCTTCGCGCCAGGTCAGCCTGAGTCGATACGCGAAGTTTTCGTACTCTCCGCGCAGCATCAGGGTGTCGACGCTGGCGTCAGTGTGAGCAACGCGCAGTCCCTCAAACTTAAATTCGTCGACGCCAGATTGCTGCAGATAGTGTTCGACCTGCTGACGCAGCAGTTCTGGAAAATTTTGATAAAGGTATACGCCAGCGCCCACAGCACTTAGCAATACGAGGCCGAGGCCAAAGAGAAAAAAGCGGGAGCGGTTCATGGCGCAGAGTTTAATTCAGCTGCATGCAGTAGCAACTGTTCATTTTTGGCGTCAGCGCCTGTAATCTGTGCAGCTCGTGTAGCCTGAATTCTAAACTGACACCTGCGGAGTTTTCATGAATAGTAATCGTTTGGGCAAGAGCGGCATTGTGGTGTCGGACATCTGTATGGGGACCATGACGTTTGGTAATCAGGCCGATGAAAAAACAGCGTTTCGGATTATGGATATGGCCTATGACGCCGGGGTAGATTTTTATGACACGGCCGAGATGTATCCAGTGCCGCCCGATGCCAAATACGTGGGCGCCACCGAGGAGATCGTCGGGCGCTGGCTGAAAACCAAGGATCGCGACTCTGTGATTATCGCCTCCAAGGTCGCAGGCCCCAGCCACGGATGGCTCACAGCTCCGCTGCGCGGCGCCAAGACCGGGCTGGATCGCCACCACATCGTGCGCGCGATTGAAACCAGTTTACAGCGCCTGGATACGGACTACATCGACCTGTACCAGACTCACTGGCCTGATGCGGATTTCCCTCTGGAAGAAACCATGATGGCACTGGATGAACTGGTGCAGTCGGGCAAGGTGCGGATTCTCGGCTGTAGTAATGAAACAACCTGGGGGTTGACGAAAAGTCTGTGGGCGTCGGATGCTCACGGCTTGGCGCGGCATCACACTATCCAGAATAATTTCAGTCTGAATAATCGTCGCTTTGAGCATGAACTGGCCCAGGCCTGTCGGCAGGAGGGCGTTAGCCTGATTCCCTATTCGCCGCTGGGTGGCGGCGTACTGAGTGGGAAATACAACGGCGGTGCGTTTCCAGAGGGTTCGCGCTTCTCTCTCTACCAACATGCTCCCAAGCGCCAGCAGGCGATTTTGCACCGATTTGTGAACGACAAAACACTGGAATCAACTCGTCGTTATCAGGCGATCGCGGCTGAGTTGGAAATGTCTGTGGTAACTATGGCGATCGCCTGGAGCAAGCAGCACGACTTTGTAGCGTCCACCATAATTGGGGCTACCACCGCAGAGCAGATGCCGGAGTTGTTGGCAGCGGCGGATGTGGTGCTGGCGCCAGAGACACTTAAGAAAATTGACGCTGTCTCGCGGGATATCGTTTATCCCATGGGCTAGTACGTCTCTTACAATGCATCTTTGCTGCAATAGCTAGAGGAGCTCAATGAGCGAATTGTTGCTCGTGCCTATCGCTTTGGTGACTTCCTGCCTGGCCGGAGTCATGGGTAGGGGCGGGGATATTCTGCTGATCGCGCTGATACCCGGCCTGGTGCCTGCGTCGGTGATTCTCCCGCTGCTCAACTTTCAACGCCTGTTTGGGTGGATGGTGACGCTATTGGCCGTGCGTATGATGGTACTTCCAGTGCTGGCGCAGGGGTAGGAGCATAGGCCCCTTGCGTCATCCTGGTCCCGACTTGTGCAGGGATCACGGTATACTGCGTGTTTTCTCGAACTCACCGTCAATGCCGTGCTGCGATTTTGCAACCGCAGCGTACCCGTATTTCCATTGGAGGAATCCAACTGATGCCGTTGCGCATTTGTGTGCTGATGTGTTTACTGCTTGCCGCGTGTGGCGGTAGTAATCCCATCCAGAGTTTTGCCGGGGACGGTGGCGATTTCCATCCCGACGAACGCCCGCTGGCGACCACCCTCGTCTACGACTGTAACGGCTACGACTTTGTTGCCCGTCTCGGTCTTAGTGAGATGGCAATGTGGTTACCCGACGGGTATGTCATCCTCTCCCAGGTGCGCAGCGCATCTGGCACGCTGTATGAAGAGGATGATATTGCATTCTGGAGTAAAGGCGATGAGGCAATCCTGACAGTGGCGGATCAAAGCTTTCAAAATTGTCAGCTGCAGCCAGAGCGGGTGCCGTGGGAGGATGCGCGGCGCAGAACTTCCCAACCGCGTTGTAGTGACATACAACCATTTGCACTACGAGGGTCGCGGGCAGAATTTGGAGTATCCGTGGGAAGATATTGATTAGCATCAATGTCCGGCCTGTAGCGTTTTTTTTATTATAGCCTCTGATTGGCGAGCGTATTGCCATCACAGACCATTAAGAGTGGAACAGGCGTAAAAAGAGCACTAACGATTACCGCGGCAGTCGCATTGGCGGGTGCAAGCACTGTAGGAAACGTGGTATCCCCGGGCCGCCACAGGTGTAGCGGTTATTTTGCTGTCGTCTGCGCTCGCCACTGTTGTGGTGCCCATGTAATGATAGCGTCTGCATCTTCCTGCAATAAGAATTCCGCGGTGACGGCTGCATTAGTGGCGTTTGTTACTGCATCTACGAAGCCAGCTTCATCGCCATACAGGCTGGCCATTTGCGCCGCACTGAACAACGCAGTGGTACCAAACAGGCGACAAAAACTGTTGCCTTCATTGGGCTCACCACGCAGGACCGCTGAGGGTGCATCCACATACGGGGTGCGAATGCCACCCAGCGCATTGCCCAGATCGTCGTACAGGTAGTCGGAGCCGTCATCATTCGCTTCAAGCAGCGGTGACTCGGCGGGCGGTGTTCCGGTAGCTACCCAATGATTCAGGGCGCGTACCGCCGCGTTAAACACGTAGTGTTGCGGCCCATTATTCATCGGCTTATCGCAGGTGATGAAACCGAGCACTGAGTTCTCTTCAATGACTGACGCAAACACCGGAGCTCCCACCGTATCATCGCGGCCAGAGACAAACGTGTAGTAGTCGCCGTGCGCTGTCCCCGCCACTTCCCATGCGCGAAACAGGTCAGTATCGGGCTGTCGTGCGTTCAGGTATTCGAGGAAGACGACGTCAGTTTCTGTTTCAAAGGTCATTACCGGCACGTTAAGGTCGGTGCGCACCAAGGGCGATTCGGGCGTGGGAATTAGGGCTTGTGGTTCCTGCGCCAGCGGTGAACTGCCATCGCCGCGGCTGTGTATCATATAGCCATCGTACGGATTATAGCGTGGGTGGATTGCGTTGACGTAGGTTGTCAACCGTTGGCCCGACTGTGATTCGCCATAGGCGATAAGGTGCTCTGCCACCAGGCCATCTAGCGGGTCGATACCCAACGGGTTGCGAATTGCCTGGGCAACCTGGGTAAACATATCATACGAGAAGCTGTCTCCCGGGTGTGCCAGAGAACCGTAGCGGTCAGGGTTGACCGCCTTCAGATAAAGCGGCAACAAGCCTCTCGGGCTGCCTTCGATACCGACGATCTGGGCCGACACGCCGACCCATACGGAGCCGCTGCGGCGCATTTCCAGCTGCCCGGTGCCCCAGCTTGGCGGAGTCTCGAAGCCCGCCGTTACGTTCAGCCACTCCACGAGCACATTGCCATTGAAGTCGGCCGGATCGGTGGGACGATACACCACAATACGGGTTTTATAGGCAGCTTGCTCACCGGGTTCAGCAGCCCACATACCATCCGGACCTAACTCGTTCACATTGGTAAAGGCGGACGCTGTGCCTTCAAGAAAGTATTCCGCCTGTTCGTACCCGACGCTACCCAGATCATAGTTTTGCGAGAGCAGGTTGATTGAACCCACATCTGGCGGCATTGACATCACAGGATTCGGAATGGGCAGATACTCGGGCTCGATCACAGCGTTGGAGTTGTCGCTGTTGGAGCACGCCAGTAGGGCGATGCTGGCGGTGACAACAAGCAGTGATTGCAGAAACTTGAATTGGGTGCGCGGCATGCCAAAGTATCTCTTAGTGTTATTGATGTCGAGATATTACCCAGATCTCGAGGCCGCTGTCGAGCGCTCTGTGGTGATCTCTGAAAGACTTGCTGCTGTAATAAAAAGTATACTCACACTCAACGTTGGAAGTGGCGACCGGCAGACCGGAGACAGTTTCTCTTAATGTTGAGCGTGTGCATGCTACGCATGACCCGAGTGACTGGAGTGACCGGCATGCGCCGCAGTGCTATACAGCATCCACAATCCCGAGCCGATCATTAGTAAAACGATTACAATTTTCAATCCACACCGTCGCAACAGCGAGGATATAATCGCCCAAAAACCACTTCGACACGCAGATATGGGTTGTTTTTCGTTTCGAGATGGTGCCGAAGAAGACGAACGCTTAGACCATCCAGACGATCGTGATGAGTATATCGATCGGCCATTCCCGTTCCGCGTATTCCCTGCTGGTGATAACACCCGTTGGCAGAGTAATCGCGACAATGCAAGTGAGCATGGTCATGTAGAAAAGAATACAGATTTGCCGGGCGCTTTCGTGAGTGAGGCGAATGGTTTCGCCGTGATCGCCGACAATCCAGCCCAATTTCGTGGTGCCATAGTACCAGACGAACGCTGGGAGAATGGCGAGCAGGCAGGGATAGATGAGCAGCGTGCGCATAGTGCTCTCTTCCAATGCCGCAATTGCTCGCCACTGTTTACTGGGCTGGACCAGCGGGCCAAAGGGATATTGAATCATTTGGAACAGTTCTCCCCGATTTGTGACTACGCCAACGCTGCCGTGCTGGATTGCCGGGTGTCACGGGTATAGGTATGAGAGATAAATGTCGCTACTGGAAATATCAGGTTCACGTCAGATTAGTCGGTGTTTTTACTGATGCCATCCCTGCCAAGTATTTCCCCTGGTTGACCTCTATCGAGTACCCCCAGTGCATCTGGGTCATGGTGAATTCAGCATGTCATATTATCAGGTAATAATAACAAGGAGCCTGGCCTGTTGCTTTGGCTCAGATCAATGCTCTGTGGTTTTGGATTACTCGCTGGACAATATAGGCCCATGGCGTAAGAATATGCGTAAGTTAACAGGGCCTAATAGGTTTTAGCCATGCTCAAACGACTAAACTTGTATTGCGATAATTTACTCAACAGGGACAAATACCTGTCGAGACTTAGAGACAGAATTTTTTATTTTAAGGAAATAGATGCCGTTCCCTCTAAAAGAGTTATTGATGAGCCAGTAGATTTCTCAGTTGATATCCCTTTTACCGTACCCGAAATAGACGCAGCTGATTTCACAGTTGAGTTTCTAAAAAAGTCGATTCGCGAAAACGGCTGCGGAATCGTTCGAAATTTTTTCGATGCGAATGAAGTAGAGACGATGACAGCCTATGTGGACCATTCGTTTGCGGTGAATGGTAACCCCGATAGCTGGTTGCACAAGTACCTGTCCAAGTCGCTCGACGTGAAGCCCGTACTGGAGAAAACCAGGCAAAATATCAAAGAAAAGCAAAAGGTGAACGCCACCTATGCAAATACAGCGATGTTTGGTGCCAAATTAGCTCAGTCTCTCGCTAAAAATGAAACATTTCTGATGGTGAAGACACCTATCTTGGCGGAAAAGTTTTTGCAGATGTTTGAGCGGAAAAAACTGAAAACGATGCTCCATGACTATTTTGGCAATGAACCTTGTGTTTCAGTGTATAAATGGGTTTTAAGGAGGTCCCAACCGCCGGCCAAGCCCATCGATTTTCATCAGGATGGTGCGTTTATGGGAGATGAAATCTCGAGTTTGAATTGCTGGATACCACTCACAGACTGCGGGGCTGGTTATGATGTGCACGGTCTCGATATTGTTCCCGTGAGAATAATGGAATCCTTCAAAAAGGGTTCGGGGATGTTGGATTGGACCATCTCTGCCAATGCCGTTGTCGACCAGCATACGCAGCAGGCTATTGTCACCCCAGCCTTTAAGAAAGGGGATATGCTGTTTTTTGATCACCTTCTCGTGCACCGATCGCAGTCGATTCCAAACTTTTCACAACAAAGATATGCGATTGAAACCTGGTTCTTCGACTCCGTCAATTTTCCCAAGAATCAAATGCCCATTAAATGGTAGTGGATTATAGATCAGGTATTTCGCAGGTCACACCGATGGCAACTACGACAGGGTTTATGCGGTGTCACCAGCCGGGTGGTGATCACCCCAGAGAGGCAACACTCTTTAGTACCAACCGCACCAGTTCGGCCTGCCGGGATACGCCAGTCTTGGCGAAAATAGACTTTAACTGAGCTCTGGCTGTGTGGTGAGAGATATTTTGAGCACTGGACACTTGCGCCAGACTCAGGCCGCGGGCCAGCAGGATGGCCAGATTGGCCTCAGCCGGGGTCAAGTCAAACAAATCTCCCAGAATTTGGCCCGAGGTGGATTCCTGTAAATCCGGATCACTGATAAAAACCGCTGCAGAGGGACTGGATTGACCCTCACTCCACTGTGAGGTCGGAACGGGGCGGACGACCAGGCCGAGGTCGGAGCGTCCGGAAGGACGCGGCACCCGCAGCGCCCGCACCACGGACGTTTCTCCCTGTAACTGAGCCCTGATAATAGTGGCCAGCGCCTGCTGCAATTCCTTGTTGATATCCCTGCCCTCGATGTGTAGACAGCCGTCGCGCAGACTGAGCCCTTCACCCTCGTCGAGCAGCGCCTGGCCGATCGCATTGGTGGTTAGCAACCGGCCTCTCTCATCCAGAATAATGCTGGCAACGGATAATTGGTTAACCGCGCCGGCATAGACATCCCGCTCCGACGTCATTCTATTGAACTTGGCGTAAACTTCTATGGCCAAGCGCAGATGAGGGGTGAGTAGGGCCAGCAGTGTTCGTTCGCGCGTCTTGAAATGCGGTTCACTGGCGCGACGCGAAAAACGCAGCCTGGCCTGCATGCCACCCGGCTCAGCGGTATCGACTCCGAGGATTCTGAACAGGTCGATAGGTTTGAGGTAGTGGAGGTAGTAATCGGAGCTGATCAGATCTGCATCTGACAATATGTCTTCCAGTGCAATCACTTTGTCCAGCGGCAGATTGACGAACGGGTCCAGCGAGAAAAACTGTTCGCGATACGCACTGACTTTCCAGTCATTGGGGTCCGCAAGATTTGCATCCGTATCAATATGCGCTGAGTCGGGGCGTACGCTATTGAGTATGACCCCCTGATCGTCTGCTGTCGGCGGGCGCAGTACCAGGGAAACCACCTGTACATTCATCGCCTCGCGCAATGCGGGCAGGGCGTTTTGCCAAGGTTGCTGCTCGAGTGCACCGTGATAAATGAGCTCAATCAGGTGGCTGAAGTCTTTGTCAATCCGGCCGGGTTTTATCACCGGTAATTCAGCTTATGTCTCGAGATTCGAGAGGTCGGCTGTGACTTTTTCCAGTAACTTGGGCCTACCTATGCCCCAGCCCTGAAGATAATCGACACCTAATTCCTCGAGCTTGACGATGATTTGATCATTTTCAACCGATTCGGCAATGGTTTCCTGGCCTAAAAAGTGCGCAAGATCATTGATGGAACGCGCCATGGCGTAGTCATTGCGATTGGTGTGAATCGCAGTAATAAAGCTGCCGTCGATTTTTACATAGTCGACGGGTAATTCGCGCAAGTAGTTATGGCTGGCTGGTCCGGTGCCAAAGTCGTCAATGGAGAATTTGCAGCCAATATTCCGGAAGGCGCGCACAAAGTCTGACGCCTTGATCAGGTTGGAAATGGTGCCTGTCTCCGTGATTTCAAAGCACAGGCGGCTGGTACCCACGCCGAATTCAGAAATTTGTTCCAGCAGGTATTCCATAAAACTGTCGTCCGTCACACTTGCCCCGGACAGGTTGATAGCCAAATTAGGCACCACTTTTTGCTCGTCCATCAGCCGGCTAATCCAGGTGAAGGCCTCCCGCACTACCCAACGGTCTACCAGCGTCATGAAACCGTAGCGCTCTGCCGATTGGATAAACTCTTCGGGCGAGGATATCGATCCATCCTTGTTGAGTAAGCCCAGTAGCAGCTCGTAATGCAGTGTTGAGCTGTTTCGATCGGCAATAGCCGTTTGTACGATGGGTTGTGCGCGCAGTACAAAACGCTCCGACGCCAAAGCGCTTTCCAGATCCTGCCGTGTTTGGCTTTTCTGGAGTCTGTAGTCGTTGATCCGGCTCTGCTCTTCCTCGAAAGCGACAACTCGGTTGCGCCCCTGCTGTTTGGCGTGTCGCATAGCAGATCGAGCATCCTCGATAACATCTTCCACAGTGGCGCTGTGCTCGCGAACTGCCGCTACGCCAATGGAGACGGTAAAACTCACATTCTCGCCTTCAATATCTATCGAGCTCGCTTCGATGTCGCTGCGGATTTTTTCCGCGATCTGCGTGGCTTGATCCATGGAACGATCGATGAACAGGATTGCGAACTCATCTTCTTCCATTCTTGCTGAAGAGGCTTTCTTGCCGTGCAACTGTGCCAGAAGCTTGGCGAACTCCAGCAGTACCTGGTCGCCACTGATGCGGTCGTACACTTCATTCACCAGTTTGAACTGGTCGATGTTTAGATAAAGTATCGCGTGTTGGGAAAGCTTCGACTGACTGTGACGGAGGGCGCGTTGCATCTGGCCGACGAAGGCATTGCGATTAATAAGCTTGGTTAGTGAATCGTGGTTGCGGGTGAAGCTGAGTGACTTTTGCACGTGCTCCAGAGTGTGGTACATACTCTGGTCGACAACGGAGAGGTTGTCGGCTGGCGCTGGGGGCTGGGCACCTCGACTTAATTGTCTGGCCAGCTTAACGGCACTGAGATCCCCTACTTTTTGTCCACGTTCGTTGACGAATATAAATCGATCACGTGTCGGGCTGATCCAGGCGAGTTGCATACGCTTTTTGTTGTCATTTATATCGTGGTAAGTCAGCCAGCTGCCACTATCCAACTGCTCGACGCGTCTGACCCATCGGCGCAGGCGGGGGAGGTCCTCAATCTTTGCGCGGACCACAGCGGGCTCGGGGCCAATATTTAACTGCTCCGGCTGGATTGAGACAGATTCGTTCTCGGTATTTCCGGCCAGAATATCGCGCAGTTTCTCCAGCACCTCTTCGTGGCCGATGTTGGTCGGCAAAGTACTGGAAATCTGTTGTTTTATAAGGTCAATGAGCGGTTCTGCTTCGAGGCTGCGCTGTACGCGCATGTCATCGCCACCGTCATTGTGCGTTTGCTCGTTCAACCACAGGCTAAGAACATCCAGTGTTCGCACCTGTTCTACCCAGGCCGCGCTCTCGGCGCCGTCCCTGACATGGGTGAGAACCAGTAGGTCGCGCCACCCGTTGTTAATGAGGTCTTGCAACACCCTCGGAGCAGTCGGTGGTTGCATCCTTTCATTGATGATTCTTCCGACTTCGAGTCTGGCCTCCGCCAGTTTTTGTTGCCCTTCCTGGGTGCGTACCACGCGGTCAACATTGCGCGAAAGTGCGCGTTCCTGCTGTGCTACCAGTTTGTCGATCTTCTCTAGTGCCGTATTGAATACAGAGTCGTCGTTCTCATAGTCCGAGAGAATATCATCGACAATACTGTTGATGCGGCCCTCCAGAGCTTTGTTGGGAAAGTTTGCCGAGGAGGCTAGTCGGGACAGCTTGTTAACCACATTTCGAGCGCTGTTGGTGTGATCGACGAAGAACCGGGGGTCTAACAATGCGAGCTTGGCCAGCGGGATTTGCAGATTACCCAGCGCGGGTTTCATCTCGGTGCTGACATCCAGTTTGGATTTGATGGTCCCGAACAGGTTGTCCACCATATCCAGTTGATTGAGGCTGTCAGCCGTTAGACCACTGCTGTGTTGCAAGCCGCCGATAGTGTCTTTGTTGCTGGCGAGGTAGGAGCGCAAGGAATCGCTTTGTTGGACTGCTTCTCGCACCTGCGAATTGCGTTGCAGCGCGCTCAGTACCTTGGCAATGGATTGGGCATCTGCTAGCCGACTCTGGTCGAGATCGGTGCTCGCTACCGTGGCACCCTCCCAGGTGCCGCTCATGGCCGTACCTTTGGCTAACACCCGGCCCTCGGTAAGCCCCTCGGCCTCACGTTTGAAGTTGAGGGCGTCAATTACCGAGCGGTAGAGGTTGGCAGGATTTACGTTGTTGCCGAATGCCCCACCGAATTGTTCCCCAAGGTGGCGCTGGGCATCCAGTTGCGCCTCGGATAGATAGTGTGGCTGTGGTTCAGACAGTGCCTGTGGTTTTGTTTCTGTTGAGGCGACGTGTTTCGGCGCGCGAATTATTGGTTTCGGTCTACTTTCGAGTGGACTGTGTTTGAGTAGCGAGCCCTTCTTCTCAATTTCGGTTTCTATCTCCGGTAGTATCCCGTTCTCGGCCAGTAAGGTATTCAAGGGGCCATAGTAGCCGGCCATCTGCTTGATGAAGTTTTTGTCGAAGAAATCGTAGACAAGCGGAAGTACATTATGCGGGACATGTTCATCCAACAGGGCGCGCTGGAAGGCGCGACAAATCTGTCGAATGTGAATCGGTAGTCGCACGCTGTTGGGATCTACGTCGATAAGCGCCGCCATGCGCAACGTCAGTGCCTCCAAAGCGACTCTGTGCAAACCCTCGCCCAACATTACCATACGATCTATCGCGAGAAAATCTTCATACTCCTGCTGGTCTATCATACCTAGTTCGTCTGCGTTGCCAATTTGACAGCGCCATAGGTGGTCTTCGGTGTGCTCCGGGGTTAGATCGCGAAAGTAGCTTAAAACCTGCGCAGCAATCCGATCGACGATGCTGTCAGATCTGCGGCGCAGGAAGCTTGCGGCTTCAAAGTGGAAATTCTTCTCGCCCTCAGCTGGCCTGACGCGGGAGGCACATTCGTACAGATAGGCTGTCAGTTCGACGAAAAAAGGTGTCAGGGCCGTTTGCAGAGATTCCAGGCTGAGTTGTTGCGTATTGTTCAGTAGCACGGTGTATTCGGCAGTGGCAGCCTCTATTGCAGGCCTCTTGTCGGGCTTGGCGAATGGCACGGCACCTGGACTTGGTGGTGCTACTGAGTTGAGCGCGGTGGTGGCTGGCGAGTCGGCAGCGGCGATGGCGTCAGTGGTTGTAAGGGAGGTGGATGATTGCGCCTGTGCAATCGCGCCCTCATAAAGCGCAGCCAACTCAGCGTCCGCTGCGGCGAATTCCAGCGTAATACTGTCGTGGTAGAGCCTCGCGATTTTGACTTTTGCATCCGCGGGGCGGTGTCGCACCACATCTGTCTCGATGATGGACAGTGTTACCAAAGCATCTACCGGGAGATTAAAAAGCGCGGCCGAACCAGCGGCATCCAGCACCGTGTCTAACTGCAGGCGGCCGTCGAGTAGCGACGACAAATGACCCGACAGTTGCACCGCATGGTCGAGTGCGAGAATGGCGGATAGTTTGGTTGGTTGTGTCAGCGGGTTGGACATTGGACCTCTTGTCGTGTGCTGTTATGGCCACCGTAGTGAGATTGCAAGAAGTATACCTTGATCTGCTGGTGCCACAAGAACCCGTGGGCGCTCATACCCTCTCACAGGATATGGTGCTTTGGCGATCAGCGACAGCTGCCATAGACCGCTTACGATTTGGCATTGGCCGCATCGAGAAATGCTGGCTTTTCGCCCCCGCCATGGACGGCGAAATTGGTACCACTGACATACGAAGCCAATGGTGAAGCCAGGAACAGACAGGCATTGCCGACATCGGCTGGTACCGCCATCCGTCCGAGAGGAATCGTGGCGCCGACAGCTGTAATGCCCTCCTCGTCGCCATAGTGCAAATGCGCTTGTTCGGTCTGCGTGAGTCCCACGACGAGGGCGTTGACGCGCACTTTGGGCGCCCATTCCACAGCCAGCGAAGTCCCCAGATTCACCAGGCCTGCCTTGGCAGCGCCGTAGGCGGCGGTGCCCGGCGATGGACGAATCGTGCTGACACTGGCGATGTTGATGATGCAGCCACCTTCATCCTGTTGTTGCATCACTCGATTTGCCACCTGGCTGAAATTCAGTGGTGCGATAAGGTTCAGCTTAATGATGGACTCTGAGAATCGCGGTGACACTGTAGCCGCCTTGGCAAAAGGCGCCCCCCCGGCATTGTTGACCAGCACATCAACGCGGCCATACTCCTGCACCGCGAAGGACACGCAAGCCTCGATTTGCTCGTAGTCTCGTACATCGCAGGCTATGAAAAGCGCGTCGCGCCCATTATGGTGCGGAAGGGTCTCCGGTGCTGACCTGCCACAAATGAGCACCTCGGCACCGGCTGCGAGGAAGCATTCGGTAATTCCTTTACCGACACCTTTGCCGCCACCAGTGACGATAACTACCTTGCCGCTAAAGTTCAGTGCGTTTTCCATACAGTTGCTCCTGATGACAGCTTTATAGTGCGGGGTGGGGCCGAAGATTCACCGTGCTTGAGATCGGCCCGTGATTTACATAATATGCTCGGGCTGCGCGTATCCTAACCGAATTTCCAATGACTGGAAATTTTTGGCGGGTGCTTCTAACCCAGGTGCGCAGTACAACTTATAAGCGGTTGCAAATGCTGTACTAGCCAGCAGTCGCACTTCATCGGGGATATATGTAATGACAATTGAAAGCTTACCTGTGCTCGCCATTCTGGGCGGCACCGGGGATTTGGGAACGGGGCTCGCCCGTCGTTGGGCGCAGGCCGGCTATCAGGTGATTATCGGTTCGCGCACTCAGGAAAAGGCAGAGGCCGCTGTTGCGGACCTGCGCGAGGTCATGGCAGAGCGTGGCGTTTCTGAAGTGGGCGTGCGCGCGATGGAAAATTTGGCTGCTGCTGAGGCCGCCGATATCGTCACGCTGACTGTGCCGTTCAGCCATCAGGCGAGTACGCTCGAGCTGGTAAGGCCGGCCTTGCAGGGTAAGATTCTGATTGATGTGACAGTGCCGTTGGTGCCACCAAAGGTGGCACGCGTGCAACTGCCCGCGCAGGGTAGTGCGGGTCAGATCGCTCAGGAGTTACTGGGTGAGGAGGTAAATGTGGTGTCGGCGTTCCAGAATGTCGCTGCTGCACACCTGCAGGAGGGCCATGGGATTGATTGCGACGTGCTGGTGTGCGGCAACAAGAAGGATGCGCGTGAAGAGGTGATCAAATTGGTGGAAGCCGCTGGAATGCGCGGTTTTCACGCCGGTATGATTAACAACGCCGCCGCCGCAGAGGCCCTGACTTCAGTTTTGATAACCATCAACAAGCAGTACGGTCGTCATGCGGGCATTAAAATCAGCGGTCTGGATTAAGCCTGTTAACGCCACGCGTTACGCCCTGTGGATCTTGAGAGCTTCGGTGTAGATGTCTAGCCGGCTAGAATTGATTCCCCTCATGAACTTCCCTCTGGTGGAGCCGGGAGACGATCTCGTGCAACTCATTGTTGCTGCGCTGTGCGAGAATGCATTGACGCTGCAGGCGGGTGATGTGCTGGTGGTTGCGCAGAAAATCGTGTCCAAAGCGGAGAATCGCTACGTGCGCCTGGCGGATGTGAGCGTCAGTGCCGAGGCTAATGAGCTGGCGGAGCGTGCGGGCAAGGATCCGCGCCAGGTACAGTTGATTTTGCAGGAGAGCAGGGCGGTGCTGCGTGTTCGGCCCGGTGTGATTATCGTCGAACACCGCAACGGCTACGTGCACGCCAATGCGGGTATCGATAAATCCAATATTGTCAGGGATGCCAATGATCCCCGCGTGCTGTTATTGCCAGAAGATCCCGACGCCTCGGCGCAGGCGCTGCGTGTTGGTCTCGAAGAGCACACAGGCGTTGCACCGCAGGTGATCATCAACGACAGCATGGGTCGAGCCTGGCGCAATGGCACAGTAGGCCTGGCGATAGGGACGGCGGGACTAGAGCCACTGTATAACCAGATAGGTCACATGGATATGTTTGGCAATGTACTGGAGGTGACAGAGCCTGCTGTCGCCGATGAACTGGCCGCTGGCGCTTCGCTGGTGATGGGGCAGGCAGCAGAGGCCTGCCCGGTAGTATTGGCCCGCGGTGCCGGTCTAAAGGCTGCCGAAGTGGGATCAGGCGGATTACTGCGTGATAGATCACTCGATATGTTTCGCTGATGAGATCAACTGAGCCTACAGTATTGGCGCTGTCCGGCGGCGTCGGTGGTGCGAAACTCGCACTGGGTCTGGCTGATGTGCTGCATCCCGGGCAACTCCATGTCATGGTGAATACTGGAGATGACTTTCAGCACCTTGGGCTGCACATTTGTCCCGACATCGACACGCTCCTCTACACCCTGTCCGACAATGCCAATACCTTGCAGGGATGGGGTCTGGAAGGTGAGAGCTGGAATGCGATGGAAGCGCTGCAGCGTTTGGATGGCGACACCTGGTTTCGTCTGGGCGACAAGGATCTGGCCACCCATTTGTGGCGCACTGGCTTATTGGCGCAAGGCGAAAGCCTGCTGCAGGTCACTGATTTGCTTGCAAAAAAGCTAGGTATTTCCAGTCACATTCACCCGATGAGCAGTGCAGCGGTGCGCACCATCGTGCATTGCGAAGGGCGCGATCTACCTTTCCAGCACTATTTTGTGAAGGAACAGTGTGTGCCCGCCGTCACCGGCTTCAGTTTTGAGGGCATAGCCGAAGCCCGGCCCAATGAAAATGTCATAGACCTGTTAAAGGGCACTGCCGTTTCCGCAATCGTGGTGTGTCCCTCCAATCCCTTTGTTAGTATTGATCCCATCCTGCAGATTCCCGGTTTTTGGCAAGCCCTGCGTGACGCTGCGGCGCCGCTGGTACTGGTCTCTCCCATTGTGGCGGGTATGGCCCTCAAAGGTCCCGCCGCTAAAATGATGGCGGAGATGGCTGTGCCGGTGACCGCGCTGGGCGTGGCGCAGCACTACAGCAAATACTACCCTGATCTGTTGGACTATTTCGTGATCGATGAGACTGACGCTACACTGGCTGGGGATATCGCCGCTTTGGGCCTGAAGGTTGTGGTGACGGCCACCGTCATGAAAGATCGGGAAGACAAACAGCGCCTGGCCCAGTTCATCTTGTCATTGGTTGGAGATTGATGCCTATGGCACAGGCACTGCTGCCGCTGAAGGATCTGGTGCAGGCCAAGACACGTCTCAGCGGCTTGCTGCGTCCCTATGAGCGCCGTGCTCTGGCTCAGGCCATGGCCGAGGATGTGCTTACCGTGTTGGCAGATCATCCGAGGATCACGCAAATTACGCTGGTATCGGATGACCCCGGCGCAGACATGCTGGCACGGAAGTACGATTCCGATTGTTGGTCGGAGAGTTCGCTGGGCTGCCGCGGCCTCAACCCCTTGATTCAGCGCGCCACGGAACGACTGACCATCCGCGATGAGGAACCGTTGTTGGTACTGCACTGTGACTTGCCGCTGTTGACAGCAGAGGATGTGAGCGCAGTGTTGGCGTCCCAGCGGGCATTGGATGGGCTTATTGTCGGCTGCGATCGACAGGGTAGCGGTACCAATCTGCTGGCGTTTGGCGCGGGTACCGTGCCGGATTTCTGCTTTGGGATAGATAGCTGTGCCGGTCACGTGGCAAGCGCCCACAGCGCTGGCTTTCCAGTCCAGATATTGCAAAGATTAGGGATCGCAGTGGATGTGGACGAACCGGCAGATTTAAAATGCGTGATGGATCACTTGCTTGCAAGCGCAACCAGCCACACCGCTGCGTTGCTTTACGATACTGAACTGGGTACTCGCATCGCGTTGGCCCTGGCCACGGTGATAGACAATTCGGCGACTGTCGATGATGTAAATAGGGGATTGGTTAGCTGATGTCAGATTGGCAGGTACTACAGGCGCACCTGTTGCAGGGTGTTGCCCCCAGCGATCAGCAAGCGTCGTCGTTGGCGGACGTGGAAGATACCTCTGCACTGCTAAAACTAGCCGCCGAACTGCGCGACCGCGGACACCACAATGTGATCACATATTCGCGCAAAGTGTTTATTCCCCTGACACATTTGTGCCGCGACGTTTGCCACTACTGCACTTTTGCACGCACCCCCAAAAAAATTAAACAGCCCTATATGCCAGTGGAAGAAGTGCTGGCGCTGTGCCGTGAGGGCGCGAGCATGGGCTGCCAGGAGGCGCTGTTTACTCTCGGTGAGAAACCAGAGCTGCGCTACAGCGCTGCACGACAAGCGCTGGAGGCTATGGGTTTTGCCAGCACACTGGATTATGTGAAAGAGGTCGCGCGCCGGGTTTTACTGGAGACCGGGCTGCTGCCCCATATTAATGCTGGCTGCATGGATGACCGGGAGATAGCCGGATTGCGCGAGGTGAGCGCTTCGATGGGTATCATGCTGGAATCTGTCTCTGAGCGTTTATGCCAGAAAGGTATGCCGCACTACGGTTCCCCCGACAAGGAGCCTGCACGGCGTCTAAAAACAATCGAGCTGGCTGGTCAAGCGGCTGTTCCATTTACCTCAGGGATACTCATCGGCATCGGGGAAACACGCTGCGAACGGATTGACTCATTGCTCGCACTGCGTCAGCTGCACGAGAAATATGGCCACCTGCAGGAAGTTATCATCCAGAATTTCCGCGCCAAGCCCGGCACGCTAATGTCGGCCGCACCCGAGCCGGATTTGAACGAGCTGCTGTGGACTATTGCGGTTGCACGTATTGTATTTGGACCATCGATGAATATTCAGGCGCCACCCAACCTCAGTCCCGGTGTGTTGCCACAGTTGGTTGCGGCGGGTATCAACGATTGGGGCGGCGTTTCGCCACTGACACCGGATTACGTCAACCCCGAAGCCCCCTGGCCCCATCTAGAGAAGCTGGCGATTGAAACGGCTGCCGCCGGAAAATTTCTGGAGCAGCGGCTCACCATCTATCCGGCTTATGCCAGTGAGGGCAAGCGCTGGTTGGATGAGGGCGTACAAACAGCGGTGATGCGATTGGCGGATGCGGAAGGCTTCGCGCGGCGTGACAATTGGGTGCCGGGTGAGGACCATGCCGTTCCCACTATTGATGCGCAACTGCTGGCCCGTGTGCCCTGGGAAGCAGCCGTTTCTGCCGATGTGCGCGATATTGTCAGTCGCTGTTACGAGACTGGCCAGCTGACTGAAGCGGATGTAACACGTCTGTTCAATACGCGTGGGCCGGACTTCTCTTTCGTGGTCGCCCAAGCTAACAAGCTGCGGCAGGAGGTCAACGGCGATACCGTCAGCTACGTCGTCAATCGCAATATCAACTACACCAACGTCTGCTATTTCAAATGCCAGTTCTGTGCTTTTTCCAAGGGCAAGCAAAGCGAAAACCTGCGCGGCAGGCCTTACGATATTAGTGGTGAGGATATCGCGCAGCGCTGTAACGAAGCCTGGGAGCGCGGTGCTACCGAGGTCTGTATGCAGGGCGGGATACACCCGGATTATACTGGCCAGACTTACCTCGATATTGTGCACACAGTGCGCAGCGTGACGCCAAATATGCATATTCATGCATTTTCGCCGTTGGAAGTCTGGCAGGGCGCCGTCACACTGGGCGTTAGCGTGCCGGTATTCTTGCGCCAGTTGCGCGAGGCCGGACTGAATACGCTGCCCGGTACCGCAGCAGAAATCCTGCACGACGAGGTTCGCGCCGACCTCTGTCCGGACAAACTCAATACCGCGCAATGGTTGGAAGTAATGGCGGCAGCACACGCGCAAGGTTTACGTACCACCGCCACTATTATGTACGGGCATATTGATAAGCCGCGGCACTGGGCCAGCCATCTTTTGCATATCAGGGCTTTGCAGCAGCGTACTGGCGGTTTCACAGAATTTGTGCCACTACCTTTTGTGCACATGGAAGCACCGATGTATCTCAAGGGTAGGGCGCGACGCGGACCGAGTTTTCGCGAGGCCGTGTTAATGCACGCGGTGGCCCGACTGGTGTTCCACGGACTGATAGATAATATTCAGGCCTCCTGGGTGAAGATGGGGCGAGAGGGTGTTGCCGCCTGTCTGAATGCCGGCGTCAATGATCTCGGCGGTTCACTGATGAATGAAAGTATTACGCGCGCCGCCGGTTCCGGCCACGGGCAGGAGTGGACGCCGCCACAGATGGAAGCTCAAATCCGCGCAGCGGGACGCCACCCACGGATGCGGACCACGCTATACGCCAACGCCAGCCCACAGCGGCGAGAAGCGGCCTTTGCGGCGGCGCCGCTGGCCGAGGTGTACGGTGCCTCCGCGCGGAAACTACAGCGCAGTAAGCGTATTGATCAAGTCGTCCATGCAGAAGTGGCAGCACAGGGCTTGCCACTGACATGGGTGCAGGCGGCCACGATGTATGAAAGTGTGGTGTTGATGGCGGCCTGTAACTGACTTGTGTCCGCCCCGGATGAATAAGGACATCAGGCCCAGCGATCTCGAGCCGAGTTGGCAGATACCGTTGTCGGCGGAGTTTGATCAAGCCTATATGCAGGAGTTGCGTGCGTTTTTGTTGGCCCAAAAAACCGCTGGCAAGCGTGTTTCCCCTCACAGCAGTGAATTCTTTAACGCCTTGCGTCACACACCGCTGGATAAAGTTAAAGTGGTTATTCTGGGACAGGATCCCTATCACGGCGAGGGTCAGGCACATGGCCTGTGTTTTTCGGTGAAACCCGGTGTGGCCGTGCCGCCCTCCCTGAAGAATATTTACAAAGAGTTGCACGCCGAGCTGGGTTTACCGATACCGGCCCACGGCCACCTTGCCGCCTGGGCCGACCAGGGAGTGCTGTTGCTCAACAGTGTATTGTCAGTGGAGTGCGCTCACGCAGCGTCTCATCATGGCAAGGGTTGGGAGAAATTTACTGATCGGGTTATCGAGGTGATCAATCAGCAGCGGGAAGGCGTCATCTTCCTGCTGTGGGGCAACTACGCCCAGCGCAAGGGCGCTATTATTGATAGCCAACGTCACTGTGTCCTCAAGGGGCCTCACCCCTCACCGCTGAGTGCTCACCGGGGATTTTTCGGGTGCGGACATTTTGTCGCAGCGAATCGCTATTTGCAGGGCAGGGGAGAATCACCCGTCGACTGGCGCTTGCCGGAACAACCCTGAGCACCGTGGTTGCCATCTGCCATTTTTAGTCGGGCTCCACCTGATAGGGTAATTCAAGCATCGTGAGCGCAGGGCCATCGGCTGCGCCCAGCCGCAGACCGTTGGTCACTCCAGTGGCAGTAGCGGCCACTAGCAGCTGCGTCCTCCCCTGTGCGCTACCGCTGTTAATTACATTGCCGACGTTCTGGTTGGAGGACGCGTCAAAAAGTGCCGTACCAGCCGCACATTCAGGGTGCCCGGTAAGTTCTGCCGCATAGGCACGTCGTTTGGATTTGCCCCGATAATGCAAGCGCGCGACGACTTCCTGGCCCGTATAACAACCTTTTTTGAAGCTAATATGGCCGGTGAGATCGTAGTTAAGTACCTGTGGCACGAATTCCCCGACAGTTGCCGCCTCGATGCGAGCGATGCCACTGGTAATTTGCTGGCTCTGCCACTCGGGCTCAGTGCCCCGTTGCATCAGGGCTTCCATGCGCCCCAGGTAATCCTGACTGCTGGTTTGTTGTAGAAAGCACTCAAATTGATGGCCTTGTTCATCCAGCTGCACCAGCACGAAGTTCTGGGCACACCGCGCGCCAAAGCGCTCAGTAGGCAGCTCACCGAAAATGTCTGACAGAGCAACACCTGCCTCCGTGCCCCAGACCGAGACCGTTATCCAGTCTTCCCTGGCAGCATCAATTTTGGCTTTTGAAAAAATAATGTACTTGCCGAAGGCTATTGCGCTATCGGCTCTGATATGACGCCGCAGGCGTAGCGCAAAATGCTCGGGAGCCAGTTCGAGCAACAGGAAATCGCAAACGACTCTACCCTGCGGAGTGCAGAATGCGCCCGGCACTGCATGTTGGGGATCTACCTTGCGCGTGTCGCAAGTCGTCTGCCCCTGCAGGAATTTCAATGTGTCGGGTCCGACAATGTGTAGCAGGGCTTCGTGTTCCAGTGGTGCGTAATGGCAATTCAAGTGCGATAACCTCAGCGTTGGTTCGGATATGATAGCCCCTGTCCATGCCTGTGTCAGCAAAGAGCCTTAGCAAGTAGCGTTTTATAAATGCAAAGCCCTGGTCGCCCAATGGCTGCGATGATGACTTGTGTTCATCACAGGTAGCGGTTGTTCAGTTGGTCAGGCTGACGTAACTATCGCTCGATTGAAGGCGTAATACTTCTACCACCACCGTTTCGAGTTGCAGCGTTCGATTTTTCAGCGCGGCGATCTCGGCATCTTTCTGCGATATTTCCTGCGCCAACTTACTTTGCTGATCTTTGGTTACCATCGCCAACACCGCCACGATATCCATCGGCGACAGCGACTTGTGATCGCTCGTTGCCACTAATTTGGGTAGGTCTTTGGCGATAGCGAAGAAAGGCCCGTGGCCGAAAATTTAGCGCGCATACGCGCATATAAAGCGCGAGTAAACTCGAGTTACTGCAGTTAGGAGACCACCTGGATCGCTGTCGAGGATGCAAATTCGGCCGCGCAGTGAGGGAATTTAGACGATATACTGGTCACAACCGATGACCCTCCCGGATAAGTTTACTGGCATGATTGAACGAGAAGAAGTTAACCGTATGCGCTGGGCCGCAAGGCGCGGCATGTTGGAGCTGGATTTGGTGCTGGAGCCGTTCGTGGCATCGCAATACGAACTGCTCAGCGAGTCAGATCGACACTGCTTTCAACAGTTAATGCTGAGCGAAGATCAGGATCTGTTTGCCTGGTTTATGCAGCGCGCAAAACCGGACGATGAGGCGTTAGCGCAGATTGTCAGCAAGATACTCCAGTTCGCCCACACTGCGCCTGAAGATAGGTAGTTCGCGGCTGCGCGCCGCACTGTTCACCGCCCTTTGTCTGACCACCGCGTATGCCCTGTGGGGGATTTATGCCCGCGGCCATGCGGTTCCTGTAGCAGTTCTTGCTCCGCTAGCATCTGGCCTGTTGTGGCATTTGCGGCACAATCCGTTAGTGGGCGCTGAACTGAGCTGGCGACAGGGCTGCTGGGTTTTGCAGCGGGGCATGCAGCAGCGTGTGATTTCCCCAACCCGGCGCAGTACCGCCACACGGTGGGTCATAGTTCTGGCGTTTCGTGAGCAGCCCTCGGGTCACAGTGGGCAGCTCTGGGTCTACGCCGACAGCGCATCCGCAGAGCAGCTGCGTCGGCTGCGGGTGCGAGTGGCACTATTATAATGAGGTGCTTCCCGTTTGCATCGCTGGCCTCACTAAAGTGGGCTGTTTTCGGGCTGCAGGACAGTGTCGAGAGCCTCAGGCAGTAGGTCCGGGTAGTCCAGCGTGTAATGCAGGCCGCGACTTTCCTTGCGCGATATTGCGCATCGGATCATCAGTTCGGCAACCATGGCGAGGTTGCGCAGTTCCAGTAAATCGTTGCTGACTTTGTAATTGCCATAGTAGTCGGCAATCTCTGTCTGCAGCAGTTGCACTCTATGGAGGGCGCGTTGCAGGCGTTTATTGGTGCGCACAATGCCCACGTAATCCCACATGAAACGACGCAACTCATCCCAGTTGTGGGAAATGACGACGTCTTCATCTGAGTCGGTGACCTGGCTTTCGTCCCAGGGTTGTGCGGTGACGGGCGCAGGCAGGTGATCCAGATTATCCACGATGTGGTTGGCGGCGGATTCGGCGTAGACGATACATTCGAGCAGTGAGTTGCTCGCCATACGGTTGGCGCCATGCAGCCCGGTACAGGAGGCCTCGCCTACGACGTATAAGCCAGCGACATCGGTGTGGCTATGTTGGTCGACCAGAATACCTCCGCAGGTGTAATGCGCCGCAGGCACTACCGGAATAGGTTCGGCGCTAATATCAATGCCAAACTCTTCGCACTGCGCCATGACTGTGGGGAAGTGCGCTTGCAGGAAGTCGCGGGGTTTGTGCGAGATATCAAGAAATACGCAGTCGGCGCCAAGGCGTTTCATTTCGTGGTCGATCGCCCGCGCCACCACGTCGCGTGGCGCCAGTTCGCCCCGCTTATCAAAATTGTGCATGAAGCGCTGTCCATCTGGCAACAATAGATGGCCGCCCTCTCCGCGTATGGCTTCGGTAATCAGGAAGGATTTGGCCTTGGGGTGGTACAGACAGGTCGGATGGAATTGGTTGAACTCCAGATTGGCCACCCGGCAACCGGCGCGCCACGCCATCGCAATACCGTCGCCACTGGCACCATCTGGGTTGCTGGTATACAGGTAGGCTTTGCTCGCACCGCCAGTTGCCAGAACTACCGCAGAGGCTTGAAACAGATCAACATGCCCGGTGCGTTGGTCCAGAATATAGGCCCCCTGACAGCGCCCATTGTTTACCACCAGATCCACTGCCATGCGGTGTGTAAAAATTTCGATATTGTCGGCGGCAATGGCGCTCTCGGTGAGCACCTCCGAGATAGCCTGGCCGGTGCGATCAGCCGCGTGTATAATTCGTCGGTGGCTGTGACCACCCTCCATTGTCAGGTGAAATTCGCGGTCCTGGTGGCCGTCGTTCTCTTCTCGCAGATCAAAACCCACGCCCTGTTCCACCAGCCATTCAACACAGCGCCGGCTGTTGCTGACGGTGAACTCCACTGCGTCTCGACGACACAGGCCCGCGCCTGCCACCAGAGTGTCCGCCACGTGGGAGTCGACGGTATCCCGATTGTGCAATACCGCCGCCATGCCACCCTGCGCCCAATAGGTTGAGCCCTGATTCAGGTCTGCTTTTGATAGCAGAGCAACCCGGCAGTTACTGGGAAGTCGCAGGGCAAGACTGAGGCCGGCGGCACCGCTGCCGATAACCAGAACATCGTGTTGGTAACTAGTGGTCATATCGCTCAGTGCTTGCTGCTTTAAAAGGTGAAATATATGATGCGTCTCAAACACTTAGCTCGGCTAAAGACATGTGATGGGAGTATATACGACCTCGTGGTGAATACGAAAACAATCCTAAACGGAACTTTATCAGCATCGGGTTCGCTTATTCCGGGCAATCGGAGGTTAGCGCGAACTAAGTTGAACCCTTGTTGTCCATTACTACCGTGGATTGCATCAATTGGCCGAGTCGCGTCAGGTGCCAGGGAGGGAAATCAGACGTGACAGCTGCTGTGACGGATCAGCAACTTGTTGCCAGGGTGCAAAAAGGTGACTCGCGGGCTTTTGACCTGCTTGTGTTGAAGTATCAACACAAGATTTTTGGTCTGATAAGTCGTTACGTGCGTGATGCGGATGAAGTTCAGGACGTCGCGCAGGAGGCTTTTATCAAGGCTTACAAGGCGCTGCCGAATTTCAGAGGAGACAGCGCTTTTTATACGTGGTTATACCGTATCGCTATTAACACGGCCAAGAATTATCTTGTTTCGCGTTCGCGGAGGCCCCCTGGATCAGACATTGAGCTCGAGGATGCGGAATATCTGGAAGGCGGTGGCGGGTTGCGCGAGATTGAGAACCCTGAAAACGCGTTGTTTGGAGCGGAGTTAAAGGCCGTTGTGGAGGGCGCAATCAGTGCGCTGCCTGAAGATTTGCGCACGGCGATAACTTTGCGTGAGTTTGAGGGTCTTAGCTACGAGGATATCGCCGATATTATGGATTGCCCGATAGGTACTGTTCGGTCGAGGATATTCAGGGCGCGGGAGGCGATTGATGCAGTGGTGGGAGAGCAATTGCATGGCGAGGTCTGAGTCGGAATATTTGATCGAAAACTACGTGGGGATAATACCCTCGCAATGCGCGGTATAGTGGGAAGGTGGTAACTATGAACCAGAGAATGCGTGAATCACTTTCGGCTCTTATGGATGACGAAGGCAATGAATTGGAATTAGAACGGGTACTGTCTCAGGTCAGCGGTAACGTCGAGTTGCGCCAAACTTGGTCGCGCTACAACCTGGTGCGCAGTGCGGTGCAAGGTGATCAGCTGTCACATCTGGATTGGGATATTGCGGCGCGGGTGCAAGCCGCGCTTTCAGGGTCTGAAGCCGCTAGCGCTTCATCGGCGCACGCCGGTTTTAAACAGCGTTTGCTGCGGCCTTTGATCAGCGTAGGTGTGGCGGCGTCTGTCGCGCTTACCGTGGTTGTCGGAGGGCAGCAACTTGCCCGGATTGACGAAAGTGACCGCTACAGTAATGATCAGTTTGTCTCCGCCCCATCCCCTGTCGGGATTATAAATATCCCAGGCGCCACCGCGCTGCAGGCGAGTTATGGAATGCATCCCGGTCCCCAATTGTTGCCTGCAACGCGCACTGCATATCAGGATCTTGCACAACTGCGTCTGCTTAAATACATGCAGCAACACGCCGAGCAGGCGGCACTCAATTCGCCCCAGGGTTTGGTGCCTTTTGCCCGTGTCCCTGAGATACGCGAATAGGCTTGCAGACGTGTTACCCGGACAAATAAAGCGCATGCATCAACTTCATTGGCTGGTCTTGCTATTGTTATTCGTGACGATGGGCCAGTTGGCGAGTGCGTCGGTGAGCGACTGTCCTGAGGCTGATAGAGCTGCACTGGAATGGTTGGATAAAATGTCAAGAAGCCTTCGGCTGGTCAGCTATCAGGGTGTGGTGACATTGCAACGGGGCGACGAGATGCAAATGATGCAAGTCTCCCATTCTGTAGATGGTGGTAGTAGTTTCGAACGCCTCACGGAACTGACCGGGCAGGGCGCGCAAGTTGAGCGAGTCTCCCATCCGATAGATTGCGTTCATCCGGGTGACAGGATGCTGCGCATGGAATCTCTGTTGGAGACAGATCGCTGTGGCATTGCCCAACGGTATCGTTTCAGTGTGGCTGACGGCGAGCGGGTGGCCGGGCGCAACGCTGTACGTATTAAAATTAAGCCTCGTGATATGTACCGCTTTGGCTATGTGATGGCGCTGGATCGTGACACCGGTCTGCTGCTCAAATCGCAGACAATTAGTCATGGACACACGATTTTGGAAACGATGCAGTTTGCACATCTGTCTGTTTCTGACGTTATTTCTGCGGCAGGCGACCCTGCGGCAGGCGACCCTGCGGCAGGCGACCCTGCGGCAGGCGACCCTGCGG
>CAWWAG010000036.1:0-37797 GCA_963934845.1 uncultured Halioglobus sp.
GTGGCCATCGGGAGTCGAGGTTCCCCGCCAGAGGGCTCAAGTGTATTGAAGTCGGGAGATGCGCAGAAGTGACAAATTGTCGCAGGGGCTGGCGCCCCGCAGTGTGTCCAAATAGCGCGCTCGCAGCAGCGCGCGATTGGCGGGGTCAGCGTCGAAGCTGGTTAGCGCAGCGCCAAGCCGAGACGTCACGGATTTCGACAGGCGTCAATGTCGCTGTCTGAAATGCCCAGATCCGCCGCAGCGCCCTTCAGGTCGCCCATGGTAGCGTCGGCAGAATAGATCTGATTCGCGACGTCAGATATCTGTGTGACAGACCCGACATCGCCATATTGGGATACGTTACGGCTGACGGCGCTGAACAGCTTTCCAAGCCCGCTTTTAGTCTGTGACGCCTGCTGGGCCGCGTCGACTTTTTCCTGTAAACACGCATTTTGTCGCGCTTCAAGGTCTGCCTGCGCCTCCGCTGGCGTGACCTCAGTTGCCACAGAAACTTGCGCGCTACGGCCAGGGTTAGTCTGCTGGGAGATTGTTGCCTGGATTAGCCCGGCCAGCTGTGGCGTAATTTCACCCGTCACCTCCAGGTCGTGTTCAGCCTGAAATTTGGAAACGGCGATGATTGTTTTGGTGGTGGCGGTGCCGTCAGCCGCGCCAGCGTCGTAGCCCAGGGTGGTTAAGTCCTGCTGTACGATTTGTGTTAACTCATCGCCGAACGCCACGCCTGCCTGAGCACAGGCCAATACCATTGCTACCATAACTGATTTCCAACCCATCGTTACATCCTCCAGCAGGATCAAGCTTAAGCGTGCATTATAGACGGCAGTTCGAGATTGTCATTCCAGAGATTTCGCCAGTATCCTGCCGACTGACTCCCCGACACGCATCCGCTGGCGGCGGAAACCTTCGGTGCAATTATGGTTTTTCGCTACCTGCACCGCCCTTTGCTGGGGGATATCAAAGCGGCGGTAGTGCCCGGGGGACTGGTGATTTACGAAACGTTCACGGTGGAGCAGGCCGATATTGGCCCTCCCCGCAATCCCGATTTCCTGCTGCGGCGCGGGGAACTCAGAGACTGCTTCTGCGATTGGCGCATCCTGCACAATTTCGAGGGTATCGAACTGGACTTGGACACTGGTCAGCCACGGGCTATCGCCCAGGTGGTGGCTGAAAAGCCTACCGCATAAAATCGGGCGCGTCGTCCGATTGATGCCGGCCGTCTGTTAATACCCCGCTACCCATCCGCCAGGTCGCCGTGTATCCGAGGCGCCATACAGCCAACCATCCTCCAGCATAATGGAATTGGTGCGCCCTGTAGTGCGCCCCGCGATGTCCACATTCTGCCCCATCGCCTCTAGCAGCCGGATGGTATCGGGGCTGAAGCCCTCTTCCATTTTCAGTACGTCGGGTATCCACTGGTGATGCATTCGGGGCTCTGCGGCTGCAGTGGCGACATTCATGTCGAATTCCATCGCGTTCAGGGCCATCTGCAGCACGGTGGTAATAATCACGCTGCCGCCGGGGCTGCCGGTGGCCAGCCACGGTTTGCCATTTTTCAGCACAATGGTCGGGCTCATAGAGGAGAGCGGGCGTTTACCCGGCTGCACTTCGTTGGCCTCGCCCTGCACCAGTCCAAACGCATTGGCGTTGCCGGGGCTGGTGGCGAAATCGGCCATTTCGTTGTTCAGCAACATGCCCGTTCCAGGTACGGCGATGTTGGAACCAAAGCTGAAATTCAGGGTGTAGGTGTTGCTGACAACGTTGCCGAAGCGATCGGCGACACTAAAATGGGTAGTTTCAGTACTCCCACTACTCAGCGGACGGCCGGGCGCGATCTCCGCTGCAGGCGTTGCCTGTTGACTATTGATACGCGCCCGCTGTCGTGTAGCGTAGTCTTTGTCGATCAGTTGCGCCACCGGGACATCGACGAAATCCGGGTCTCCCAGATAAAGGCTGCGATCAGCATAGGCGAGTTTCATGGCCTCCGTGAGATGGTGCAGATAGTCAGCTGAGTTGTGGCCCATCGCCTGCAAATCATAGCCTTCCAGCACATTGAGGATTTGCAGTATGTGCACACCGCCGGAAGAGGGCGGTGGCGTGGAAACGACTTCGAATCCCCGGTAGGTACCGCGCACGGGTTGCCGCTCGACGACGCGGTAGTTGGCGAGGTCCTGTGCGGTGATTAGCCCGCCACCGGTTGTCATTTCTGTAGTGATACGTTGCGCCACTTCGCCCTGATAAAAGCCGTCAGCTCCCCTGGCACTGATCTGGCCCAACGTCCACGCTAAGTCGAGTTGTCGCCAGGTGTCGCCACTCTCATAGGCCGCGCCATCGGCCTTGAAAAACAAGCGCTTTGCGGCCGGATTTTGCCGCAGGCGTTCTGCGCTGGCGTCGATTTCAAACGACAGCGCAAAGGACACAGGAAAGCCCTCTCTGGCAAGTGCAATAGCGGGCGCCAGTACCTGCTCCCGGCTCAGTGTGCCGTATTCTTGCAGTGCGTAGAGCAAGCCCGCCACAGTGCCGGGTACCCCCGCTGACTGCAGGCTGAAATATTCACGGGTGTGGTCGAGCTCGCCCTGGTCGTCCAGAAACATGTCACGGCTGGCCGCGGTGGGCGCACTCTCGCGATAATCGATCAGTGTTTGTCGGTCTTCATCGGCCAGGTGGATGAGCATGAAGCCACCGCCAGCAAGATTCCCCGCACGCGGATAGGTCACCGCCAGCGCAAATCCGGTTGCCACTGCAGCATCTACTGCGTTGCCGCCCTGGCGCAGCATTTGCGCGCCCACTTCTGCAGCCAGTTGTTCGGGGCCCACCACCATACCGTGGCGTGCAACCACCGGAATGAAGCGCTCCCGGTAGTCGATAATGGGCTCAGACGTTTCCGCCTGGATATCTGTTGTCGACACGGCTGGTAGCGGTGGGTGTGCAGTTGCGCTAGCCTGTGGGTCAGGCGCGGCGCAGGATACAATGGCAACGCTCAACAGACTCAGGGCCAGAAATGATTGCCGCAGACTTGTCACAGGTGAGGCTCCTCTTTGTTGGAAAGGGGCGACTTTAACTGTTTTGTTTTGCCACGCATACTCTCAGGCGGCGTCTCGATGCTTGGCGCGATGGGTTCACACACAGAGGGAGTGATTCACATGCACGTACTGGAAGCTGAACTGCAGCAGCGCTGGGGTGCGATGTTTACTGCACTGGCAGGCGGTGATGATGTGTCACCTGCCCAGCGACTGCGTGCCGAGGGCCTTATGGAAGCCGCGGTATTGATCGCTATAGCCACCCCGGAGACATTGGTGGACGCCATGGATTGCTGTTATCGAGCCGCCTATAGTCGCACGATAGCGAAGGATTTCGGCGATGACTGGCAGGTGTTCTTTCCCTTCCCGCAGATTCCCGCCATGGCAAAGCGGGCACCGGTGTATCCAAGCACGAAAGACTGACGCTGTTCCGGCGGCAGCCACAACGCTGCAGCGCGGCCCTGCTCTTCGATGTGAATGATGCCGCGCGGCAGATAGACACCTTTTACCAGCATGCGAAAAAAATACGGGTATAACTGCGTGGACGGAAATAGCCAACTGAACATGGCGTCTTCGGCAAAACTATCGCTGAGCGTATCGACGAGGTTATTCAGATCCGCCTTGTTAGCGTTGCGAATGGTGTGTGCGTTATTCATGCTGTGAAACTTTACCTCTACAGGGTCCAGCGGCTACTATAGCGTTCAACACCGTAACAGGGTATTACAGTGCGATACGATCAATTCCGGCGCGAATATACTGCCGCCGGCCTCATCAGGGCCATGCTTGATGCCTGCCCGTTGCGTCAGTTCGAGCAGTGGCTGGAGCAGGCGATAGCGGCCGATCTGAGCGACCCGACTGCGATGGTGCTGGCGACGGTAGATGAGCGCGGCGCACCCTGGCAACGCATTGTGTTACTGAAGGGCTTGTCGAAAGGCAGCTTTGTTTTTTACACTAATTACGACAGTGACAAGGCGCACGCTATTGAGCGTACGCCACGTGTTTCGCTGCACTTTCCCTGGAATGTACTGGACCGGCAGGTCATTGTTGCCGGTACTGCTCAAAAAATAGGCGATGCTGAATCCGCGCAGTATTTCGCGTCGCGCCCACGCGAGAGCCAGATTGCGGCCTGGGCATCGCGACAAAGTAAATCCATCAGTGATCGCGCCACGCTAGAGCAACAGGCGCAGCGCATTCGTGACAAATTTGGCGACAGTGAAATTTCCATGCCCCCTTTCTGGGGTGGCTATCGGGTGTTGCCCGAGCGTATCGAGTTCTGGCAGGGCGGTGAGCACCGCCTGCATGATCGTTTTGTGTATCACCGTGGTGCCGAGCGCGGGTGGGAGATCGAGCAACTACAGCCCTGAGTCGCGGTGTTTGCGTCTAGCGAATCCGGCGCTGGCCGAAGTAGCGCGGCTCTTCCTCAATGCCCAGCAGAATACGGCGTATCATGTCCAGGCCAGCTGCGGCAATCATGGTCTGAAATAGCGTGCGCTCCACCGGCCAGTGCAGGCCTCGCGTGTGGATGTGCTCTCGATTTCCCCAGGCTATCCAGACTGTGCCCGCCGGTTTTTCTGGCGTACCACCATCGGGCCCGGCAATACCGGACACGGCGATGGCGTAATCCGCGTTGGCGCGATCCAGTGCGCCCAGCGCCATTTCCCGCACCACCTCTTCGCTGACGGCGCCGTGTCGGGCGAGGGTGTTTTTGTTCACACCCAGCACCGATTGTTTAATCGCGTCGGCGTAAGTGACGAAGCCAGCGTGGAAGCCGTCTGAAGAGCCGGGCACGCGGGTGAGCATGGAGGCTATCAGACCACCGGTGCAGGACTCCGCAGTGGTGAGTGTTGCGCCGCGCTCGCGCAACAGTTGGAGCACGCGCTGTGCCAGTGTGAGGTCGCCCTCGCCAATGATGTGCTCGCCGAATAACTGCTGCAGTTGATCGCGGCAGCGCCGCTGGGCCTCGACGGCCGCCACGCTGTTAACACTGAGTTTGATTTCCATCTGCGGTGCTCCCGCGCGAAAGCCCAGTTCCACCTCCTGCGGCCAGTCTGGAATATTGTCAGTAATGATTTGTTGGGCGGTGGATTCCCCCAGACCAAACGTCTGCAGACGCAAAATGTTGCGCTCCATAGGACGCTGCAACCGCGCCGCGAGGTCGGTCACAATACTATCCAGCATCGACCGCAGCTCACTGGGTACGCCGGGTGTGCAGATGACGCGACAAGTCCCTACTGTCATCTCAAAGCCCACAGCGCTGCCGACAGGGTTGTCGACAATGGTGGCGCCCGCGGGGAGCATGGCTTGTTTCAGGTTGGCGGCGTTGAGCTGCAGATTGCGTTTTTCACACCACTGCTGCAGGTGTGCTAAGGCCTGAGGGTGTTCCACCAGTGGTACGCCAGCGACGGCGGCCAGAATGGCCGCAGTGAGATCGTCGATGGTAGGCCCGAGTCCGCCATTGACGAACACCAGATCCGCAGTGGCGATCATGGCGGCCAATTCCGCTTCCAGTAGTGGCACATCGTCACCCACCGTGACCTTGCGGTAGACGCCGATAGCCAGTTCGCCGAGCCGCTGGGCGATCATGGCAGAATTAGAGTCCACGGTGTCGCCGCTCATAATTTCGTTACCGGTGAGCAGCAGTTGTACGTTCAGTCGTGAGTCTGTCATGGGAGTCCTGTGTGTTTTGTCGCAGCGCCAGCATAGCGCCAATGCTTTTGCCAAGGCAAAGTGCTATCGTTTGGGCACAATGAGTGCGTCTCTGGATGATATGAATTACTGCCCCGACTGCGGCGGCCCACTGCTGCAGCATGTGGTCGCTGGCGAGCTGCGCAGCCACTGGTTTTGCCAGCGCTGCGGGGTGCCACATTATGCCTATCCCCGGGTGGTTGTCACCGCGTTTGTCGCCTGTGATAAACGCCTGTTGTGGGTGCAGCGCGATTTGCCGCCGCAGCGCGGCAAGTGGGCAATCCCCGGCGGTTTTTTGGAGCAGGGTGAGACATTGGCCGAGGGCGCCGCCCGTGAGTTGTGCGAAGAAGCGGGCATTCGCTTGGCGCCGGAGCAACTGCAGCTGTACATGACCGGCAGTATCACTTTTATAAATCAGATTTATATGGGCTTTCGGGCGACGGTGGAATCACAGGTGTGCCCACCGGGGGTGGAGTCCATGGCCTGTCGTTTTTTTACCCGTGAGGAGTGTCCCTGGGAGGAACTCGCCTATCCGCAGGTAAATGATTCCATCCGCCAGGTCTACGATGACCTGGACAGCGGCTGCTTCGAGGTGTGGCAGGCGCAGATGACGCAGAGTCACTATGAACTGCGCGCGGTCTCTCAGAGGCGCGCTGATATGGCCGGGGCACCGCGCTAAAAGCCGCCATGTTGCTGTAGGTAGGCCAGTTCCGCTGCGCTGGATTTTCGCCCCAGTGCCACATTGCGGTGTGGAAAGCGGCCAAACCGGGCGATGACATCGCGGTGGGAAATGGCGAAGCGGGTAAAGCCATCAAATTGTGGCTGCCTGACCTGCTTCGATAATGCCTCGAACAGCGCGACACAGTGCTCCTGCACGGCCAGATCCTCACAGTGCTCCAGTGGCAGATAGAGAAATACGCGGTGGATCGCAGGCAGACGCAAATGGCGGTCAGCGGCGATGGTGTCTTGCGCCAGCGCGACTGCGAGCGGGTCTCCTGCGAATGCCTGTGCTGTGCCCCGGTGAATATTGCGGGTGAATTGGTCCAGCAACACCACCAGTGCCAGCAGGCCGCGATCGGTCTGTGTCCAGGCCTGCAATTGTCCCTCCAGTGCCAGCGCGAGCGACGCGCCGAATTGCTCGCGACAGAACGTGTCGGTTTCGTCACTGGCACCAAACCATAGCGCGTGCTGATCGCTGGTGTACAGGCCATCCTTATCCAATTCACCGAACCAGACGTTGTGAATGGCCGCTATGGTGTCGGTCATCGCTGTGAGCCTCCCGTTGTCGTTCCAATATGATAAAGTTCGCCCCTTGTCACGAACTTATCATAGCGGAAACAAATTATGGCACTATTTCCTGACGTCACATTGGACACTGACGAGCAAAAAGCCAGCTACGGTTTTGGCCTGCAATTTGGCAACCAACTACTGCGCAACGATTTTGAAGGTCTGGATGTGGAGGCGGTTATCGCCGGTATCCAGCACTGGTATCAGCACCAGGAATCGGCCGTCACGCAGGAGGAGATAAATCCCTGCTACCGGGAGATTCAACAGCGCCAGCAGGAAAAGGCGGTGAAAATTTCGGCCAAGCGGGAGGCTTTGGCAGAGAAGTTCCTGATAGGCAACGCAGCGCGCGAGGAAGTGTCTACGACTGCCAGCGGTTTGCAGTATGAAGTGCTGGAAAGCGGAAGCGGCGGTGCCAGTCCCGGCCCGTATTCCAATGTTGTCACCCATTACCACGGCACGCTGGTGGATGGTACGGTGTTCGATAGCTCGCTGCAGCGTGGCGAGCCGGCCGAATTTGGTGTGCACCAGGTGATTCCCGCCTGGACGGAAGCGCTGCAGATGATGTCGGTTGGTGACAGGTGGCGCATCGCCTGCCCACCGCAACTGGCCTATGGCGAGCAGGGCGCCGGTGATGCGATTCCACCCAATACTGCACTGGTATTTGAAATCCACCTGATCGATATCAAGAGCTGCTAGCCGGTGGTGGCCAACATCAATCTGCCGCGTATACTGCGGGTCGGCGCGGGCGCCAGCGGGCAGCTGGCGGCGACGCTCGCGGAACTTGGGCTGTCGCGCCCCCTGCTGGTGACTGATCCGTATATCAAGGACTGTGGTTACTGTGCGCAATTACAGGTGCCACTGGACGCGGCAGGTATCGCGTACGGCCTGTTTAGCGATTGCGTCCCCGACCCCACCACCGACAGTGTCTATGCCGCCCTTGCGCAGCTGCGCAAGGGCGATTTTGACTGTGTTGTCGCGCTCGGCGGGGGCAGCTCCCTGGACACCGCCAAGGCTGTTGCGGTGCTGGCCGTGCACGGCGGAATCATGCGCGATTACAAGGTGCCCCGTCAGGTGGATTCTGGTCTGCCGATTATTGCTATTCCGACCACGGCCGGAACGGGCTCCGAGGCTACCCGCGTAGCGATCATCACGGACACCGAGACGCATGAGAAAATGTTGTGCATGGGTTTGGGTCTGATGCCGGTGGCGGCCCTGGTGGATTTTGAACTGACCCTGACAATGCCTTACCGCCTCACAGCTGACACTGGTATCGACAGCCTGTGTCACGCGCTAGAGGCCTATATCAGTCGCAAGGCCAACCCGTTTACCGACAGTATTGCGCTCACCGCCATGCGCACCATCTACCAGAATATTCGCACCGCCTGCGCCGAGCCGGACAACCGCCAGGCCAGAGAGGCGATGATGCTGGCGGCGACACAAGGTGGCATCGCGTTTGCAAATGCCTCGGTTACGTTGATTCATGGCATGAGTCGCCCGATTGGAGCGTTGTTCCATGTGCCCCACGGACTGAGCAATGCCATGTTACTGCCAAAGGTTACAGCGTGGACGGTAGATCATGCGCCACAGCGTTACGCCGACTGCGCGCGGTACATTGGCATAGCGACAGCGATGGACAGCGACCAGGTAGCCTGCGCGAAATTGGTGGAGGCATTGCATGCGCTGACCACCGATCTGCAGGTGCCAGGACCTGAGGCCTTCGGGATTGAACGCGGCGCGTGGTTTGATGCCCTTGAGCTGATGGCTGCACAGGCGTTGGCGTCGGGTTCGCCCGCCAATAATCCCCGCGTGCCTGTGGCGCGGGATATCGTGCAGCTGTATGAGCGCATCTGGTAGCGCCAAACAGCTCGGGACGCAGCGCCCAGGGGAAAAAGTCGGCGTTTTGGTCGGCGCTGGCGCTTACATTAGTGCGCGCCATTGTTTAGACTAATTGGACTACAATCTGTTCAAATTTCGTTGGATTATCTGCTTATGAAACGCGTCGTATTCAATCAAAAAGGCGGGGTCGGCAAGACCAGTATTGCCTGTAATTTGGCGGCGATCTCGGCGGCGATGGGTCATCGCACACTGGTGATAGACCTCGACGTACAGGGTAACTCCACGCACTATCTGGTGGGGGAGATTGACGCGGAAGCCTTTCCCGCAGAGGCGCAGGGCGTGGCCGGTCTTTACCGGCAAACAGTGGGTTCGCGCAAAATGCGTAAGAACCCCGACTCATTCGTGTGGGAAACTCCATACGAGAATTTGTTCCTGTTGCCCTCCAGTCCGGTGTTGGCAGACATGGAGAAGGAGCTGGAGTCCCGCTACAAAATCTACAAGTTGCGCGACGCACTGGAAAAACTGAACGAAGAGTACGACCGGGTCTACATCGACACTCCCCCCAGTTTCAATTTCTACTCTAAATCCGCCTTAATCGCCGCAGATACCGTACTGATTCCGTTTGATTGCGACAGCTTCGCGCGCCATAGCCTTTACTCACTGCTGGATAACATCGGCGAGTTGCAGGAGGATCATAATCCCGATCTGGAAGTGGAAGGCATCATCATCAACCAGTTCAACTCACAGGCGCGGTTGCCGGGAGAGTTGGTCGCAGAACTGGAGGCCGAGGGATTGCCCGTCTTCAAGAGCTACCTCAGCAGTTCTGTGAAGATGAAAGAGTCGCACCGCGATCACCGCCCCCTTATCGACATGGCTCCCAGTCATAAACTAACAGGACAGTTCCTGGATTTGCACGCGGAACTGGAGAAGGTGGCCAAGCGCGCAGCCGGCTGAGCCGCCAATGAGCTATGGCAAATTGACGAAGATGGGGGAGATCGGCTATATCCATATGCTTCCTGGTTATTGGTAACTCCCTTTTTGATTCTATAAAGTGCCCACCCTGACGCTATAACCACGAGCATGATCTTTGCGTGAAATTGGAACTCGACAGCATTAACAACAGCTTGGGAAATGCCAGCGCGGCCGAGATTGTGACCTGGGCGCTCAGTTTGGGGCATAAGACGATTGCGACCACCAGTATGGGGCGCAACGCGGCGGTGATGCTGCACCTGGTGAGTGAAATCGATAAATCGGTGCCCACCATCTGGGTTGATACCGGGTATAACCTGCGCGATACTTACGTGGTTGCTGATCGCTTGATTCGCGATCTGAATCTGAATATCCACGTGTACTCCCCTGAAATGACCTCTGAACGGCGCAACGCCATCATGGGTGGTATTCCCACCGTGGACGAGGAGGAGCGCCACCAGGAGTTTACGCGACAGGTGAAGTTAGAGCCGTTCGCCCGCGCGCTGGACGAGTTTCAGCCAGAAATCTGGCTGACGGGTATACGCCGAGAAGAAACTGAATTGCGCAAGAGTCTGGATATCGTGTCAATGGATGGCCGCGGCATTATCAAAGTGGCACCATTGTTTAATTGGTCAGAGGACGACGTAGACGCCTATATGGCTCGCTACAGTCTGGCTACGTGCAAACACTATTTTGACCCGACCAAGGTAAATGACGGCCGCGAATGTGGTCTGCACACCGCCGCCTGATTACGCGGGCTCAGACCCAGCCAGTTCGACTCCCGCACCGACTGCTGTGGCGGCCGTTCTCAGCGTGTTGGCCGCCTAGGGGTCGATGCGAATATAGGCGCGACGCCCCATTTTGCCTGTGAGGCGAGAGAAGAAATCTGCCGCCAGCATCTGCAGGCCGTATTTGCGCCGCAGAGCCGCCAGTGCGGTGGCCTGATCCGCCGGGTCATCAAGGACATAAGCCTGAGTATCTTGCCACTTGCCTGTTACCGTGCCGCTCATGGTGCAGGCTGCGATGCGTGATTCGCTAAAATTGCGCAGGCGTTTCACCTTGCCCGCATTGCCAGCGCTAAAAAGGTAGTAGCTGCCCTGATCCGGTGCAAACCACACGGGAGTGTCGACCCAGTCGCCGGAGCGTTTGCGAGTGGCAATGCTGATGTAGCTGCCGTTGGGTGCTAAATCTGTTTTTTTGGTGTTCATAAAAAAACCTGTAAGCTTGTTGCAAGGGGTTGTGACCGCTGCCGTCATTTAATCGGCAATTGTCATAGGCCACAATACACAGGCTGAAACAAATGGGGAAACTTCGACATGAACCGCTTTAATGCATCCTCCACCACCGATCAGGTTATCGAGGGTATTTCGCTGGAGGGCAAACTCGCCGTCGTCACCGGTGCCTCCTCGGGTTTGGGAGTAGAGACCTGTCGCGTTCTAGCCACTGCCGGGGCAACCGTGCTGATGGTGGCGCGCGACGAGGAGAAGCTGGAGTCTGTAGCCCGTGATCTGTTGCACGCGCAACCCGGGGCGCAACTGCTGACACAGTGCATGGATCTGGCGGATCTCGATAGTGTGCGCAACGCGGCCACTGAAATACTCTTGTACCACTCAGAAATTCAGTTGCTGATCAATAACGCCGGGGTCATGGCCTGTCCACTGCAGCGCACGAAGCAGGACTTTGAGCTGCAATTTGGCACCAATCATCTGGGGCACTTCCTGTTTGCCGGGTTGTTGTCGGAAGCACTTTTCGATGGCGCACCGGGCCGAGTGGTTAATCTCAGCTCGGCGGGGCACCGGTTTGCACGTTTCAATTTTGAAGATCCCTCTTACCATCACCGCGAATACGACAAATGGCAGGCCTATGGCGAGTCCAAGACCGCCAATGTCCTCTTTACCGTAGCGTTGGATCTGCGCACACGGGAGCGGGGCGTGAGGGCCTTTGCCGTTCATCCTGGCGCGATCATGACCAACCTCGGTCGGCACATAGAGGCGTCTGACCTTGCCACCCTGAACGAGCGATCCAACGCCACTGAGAAAATGGTGTTTAAATCTGTGGAGCAGGGCGCGGCGACAACCGTCTGGGCGGCGACCTCGCCGCATCTCGCGGGACGCGGGGGTATCTATCTGGAAGATGTGCAGATAGCCGCGACTGCGGTGGAGGGCAAAAGTACTGGCGTGGAATCCTATGCGGTGAATCCAGCGTCGGCCGAGCGACTGTGGACGCTGTCTGAGGAGTTGGTAGGGCAGTCGTTCGATTATTGATGCGGGCTGGGTTTTCCGTGTACTACCGGCCTTGGCAAATATTGCTCGCTGTGCAGGACACGCCGTGAATCCATCCATGGGGGATCGGCGTCCTGCCTCGCACAGTCTTGTACGGCGAGCAATATTCGCCAAGGCCTCCATCGCCGTGCTTGCAACAGAATGCTGCGATACGGTTTTCCTGAGGTCTCGAGTGGCGCTATCCAAATGAAGCCGTTCTTTTCTGGTAGCCCACAACAGGTTTAGGTAATCTACTCGACATCTAAACTCGCCGTAATAGAAGATCTATTCAATGTCCGAACACAATTCCATCGCCGCAATATTCAAAGGCAAGGTCGCCTTAGGCTCACAAGTTACGGTTAAGGGCTGGTTGCGCAGCAAGCGCGATTCTAAGGCCGGGATATCGTTTCTGGCTATACACGACGGCTCCGCCTTTGATGCCATCCAGGCCGTGGTGCCCAATACACTGGATAACTACCCGTTACAGGTGCTGCCCCTGTCCACAGGCTGCGCCGTGATTGTCAGCGGTGAGTTGGCGGCATCCCAGGGTAGGGGGCAGAGCGTGGAAATCCAGGCCAGTTCAGTTGAGGTGGTCGGTGGCGTCGATGATCCCGAGACCTACCCGATTGCCAAAAAACGTCACAGCTTCGAGTACTTGCGTACCCAGGCGCATCTGCGCCCGCGCACCAATACCTTTGGTGCGATCACGCGGGTGCGCAATACCCTGGCCAATGCCATTCACAACTACTTCTATAGCAACGGCTTTCACTGGATCAACACGCCCATTATCACCGGCAGCGACTGCGAGGGCGCTGGGGAGTTGTTTCGGGTCAGTACACTGGATTTCGCTAATCTTCCGCGCAATGCGCAGGGTGGGGTCGATTTCCAACAGGATTTTTTTGCCGGTGAGTCCTTTCTCACCGTCTCGGGGCAACTGGAGTTGGAAGCGTATTGCCTGGCAATGAGCAAGGTATACACTTTCGGTCCTACCTTCCGGGCGGAAAACTCCAATACCAGCCGGCACCTGGCCGAGTTCTGGATGGTTGAGCCAGAGATCGCCTTTGCCAACCTCGATGATAACGCCACTCTCGCGGAGAGTTTGCTGAAACACGTGATTTCGGCGGTGCTGGAAGAGCGCGAAGACGATATCGCGTTCTTTCAGCAGCACATCGATGACGGCGTGATCGCGCGTCTGCAAGGTGTGCTCGATAGCCCGTTCGAGCGTATGGAGTACAGTGAGGCGATCGACATCCTGAAAAACAGTGCGTCCTCCTTTGAGTTTCCAGTGGACTGGGGGCTGGATCTGGCTTCCGAACACGAGCGCTACCTCACGGAAAAACACGTGGGCAGGCCTGTTGTGGTGATGAACTACCCCAAAGACATCAAGGCTTTCTATATGCGCCTGAACGATGATGGCAAAACTGTGGCAGCGATGGACGTACTGGCGCCTGGTATTGGTGAAATTATCGGTGGCAGCCAGCGGGAGGAGCGCCTGGACATGCTGGAAGCGCGTATGAATACAGCGCTGCGCGAGAGTTTGTGGTGGTACCGGGATCTTCGCCGCTATGGCACGGTGCCGCACGCGGGCTTTGGCCTCGGCTTTGAGCGTCTGCTCAATTACGTCACCGGTATGGACAATGTACGCGATGCTATTCCGTATCCCCGTACCCCGGGACACGCGATTTTCTAGTGACTATACCCGTGTACTACCTCGAAAAGCCCTGATCCAATTTGGGCGTTTTGCGGAAATTCACGTCCGGTTTGTGCGAAATTGCCTAAAATATGATCAATTAAATGGATGTTCTCCGCCATACTGAAAGTCCAGTGCGATGAACTGCTCTGTGATGGCAAGGGCATCGGAGGCTTTGACATGCGACACGCACCACAAGAAAAAGAAGATGGGTCGGTAAGTGAAATGGCAATCGTGAATACTTTTGCCAAGTTGATTTTTGGCGACGAGGTCTATACTGCGTGCGAATTATCGATCATTGAAGCGTTTCAGGTGATGGATACTACCGTCTCGGGTGATGACCGCAAAGAGCTGGGAGAGTATTTGCGCAATCTGGGTGTGCGGGAGATGATCCAACTGGTATTCGGCTTGCAGCAGACTCTTTCGGACTGTGCCAACCGCTTGCCACGCTCAAATCTTCGGAAAGCGCAGCATTCAACCCGACTAGTTTAATCTGCCGTACTGGTTGGTTTCAGGCCGCAGCCTGCAACAGGCTTGAACAGTGACTGGTAGGAGCCTTGTACATCCGCTCCCAGAAAAATCAATTCCACGCTCTGATTTAATTTAAAACGGCGGGTCGTGCTGGTGAGACTGGCCGTCCACTTGTCGTAGCTGAATTTTTCTGGATCCTTGCGCAAGTCCACGAAGCCCGATAAACCGTTGTCGTCGAGCCGCGCGGTGAACCCTCCACTGGTGACGTGGCTGATGGTTGCCTTGAAAACAACGGCACTATCACTGGTAATTCGCTTCAGATAGTTAGCGACCAGCCAGCGCTCCGCGTCCAGGGTCGCCGCACGGCAGGCGTTGAGGCGTAGCTTCAGGTCTGACAGTGTCGTTGCATCGACTTTTCGGGCCTCAGCACCCTGTAATATTGCCTTGATCTGCAGGTGTGCCAGAAAATCCACATATTTACGCAGTGGTGAGGTGCAATTGGTATAGCAGTCCAGGGCCATGCCCATATGCGGTAATGGCTCGCAAGACAACTCGGCCCGTGTGAGTAGCCTATTGACCATACCGCGCAGCGGTAGCGCCTGTTTGGAGGCGGCGAGGCCGCGCATGGTATCGCGATATCCCGTCACTGTGGTTGGATCAAGGTCTGCCAGTTCGGGCGCGTGCAGCGTAAGGAACTTGCGGACTTCATCGATACGGTCGGCGCGAAAGCCCGGGTGTGACACGAAGGGGCCACTGGCCTGGTGGGTCGCCAGAAAACGGGCGCCACAGCGATTGGCGGCAACCATGCATTCTTCCACCAGTCTTTGCGACAGCAGTTTCTCAGTGGGTTCGATGTTTTCAATTTGTTTGTTGTCGTTGAGTATCCAGCGGAACTCCTGGCGATCTTCCATCACCAGGTTGTTCTGTTCGCGCTGTGCGCGCAATACCCGGTAGATCTGGTACAGGGTCTCGAGTGGCGAGGCGTGGCTCATGAGCTCGTCATACTGGCCGTTCAGATAGCGGTCGACGGCGAAATACGACAGTTTTGCGCGTGAGCGCACGGTCGCCTCTATAAACTCAAAATCACCGATTTTACCACTGTCGCTTATGGCGATTTTGCATACCAGCGCGGCGCGGTCGACACCCTCGGATAACGCGCAAGTTTCCTGTGAGAGTTCCTCTGGCAGCATCGGCAGGACGTCACCGTGAAAATACAGGGACGTTCCTCGCGCAGCCATATCGCGGTACAGGTCAGATCCCGGCTCGATGTAGGCGGAGGGATCGGCAATGGCAACGAACAGGATCCAGCCATCCGTGCTGACCTCGGCATACAGCGCGTCGTCGATATCCAGCGTCTTGGTCGAATCGATAGACACAAACTCAAGGTCTGTTAGGTCGCGCCGCTTCTCTGTTTCCACTGGAGTGCGGTGCGCGATAGTCGCTTTGACTTCCTCTTTAACGGCGTTGCTCCACTTTGTGGCTAACCGGTATTTGGCCATGCTATAGAGGTTTTCAATGCCGGGAGTATGCTCGTCTCCGATCACCGAGAGCACTTTAGCCTGTGGTTTACCGTCGCGGATAGGGTGGCGCAGGATCGCGCAGCGCAGGTAGTCACCTTCTTTGGCGCCGTTGCGGGCTTGCGGTGGAATGAACAGCCAGCGATTCAATTGCGGGAGGTCTGGCTCCACGAAAACAGCTTTGCCCTTGGTCACGCAGCGCCCGGTAAAATCTGTCAGGGGACTGCTCACCAGCTTCTCAATATCGGCGATGGTTTTGTTGTCTTTAGTGGGCCGGATACAGACCCTCACCCGGTCATCCGGGAAGGCCTTGAGCATCTCCTGCGGCGGAATAAAAATCTCCCGGCCATCGTCCAGTAGCGCAAAACCATAGCGCGACTGGGTGCCTTTGACCACGGCTTCGACGCGTTCTTTCTCGGCCTCCATTTGCGACTTAAGGCCTTGAAGTTGCGAGAGGGTATCCTGATTGAACATTCTTGAGACAACTTTATTTCAACGGCTAAGCAGCGCATCCTAGCCGAAATCGCCACGGCTGTCAGTGAGTTATGGTTGAATCGGGCAATGCGGGTGCAGTTTGGTACAGCAGCATTGACAGCTAGCCGTGGCGGATTCAATAATTATTGCAATGCGGTGGTAAGCCGTTGACTTGTGCCTTTCGACGCATCTGTGACCTGAAAAGTGAAACAGCAGGCTGATTTTTGCAGATATTTTAAGAATACGGATTACAACCCGCGCCCTCATAGCGGATGATCACCCGGTAATTCGTGGAGCTCTCGCTACCTCCCTGCTTTCTCCGGGGTGATTGAGGACGTGTCTACCGCTGACTGTGCTGGTGTTTTCGGGCAATGATACGGCCGATATCATTGCCGAATGTTTTGAATACGGCGTCCACGGCTTTGTGTCCAAAAGTACGCCGTTACAAGTTCTGAGCAAAGCAATCGGTACAGTGCAGGATGGTAGTGTCTATATTCCACCCCCTGCTGCGTGCCTTATGGGCTTTGAGCCATTGGAGTCGCAGTAATCGCGCCCAAGCCATACTGAAGTCCACGCAACTGCAGTTGCTACAGTGAGTGTGCTAGCGTGGTTCGAAGAGGTGTTGGAGCGGGGCAGGGAGTACGGGCTGGCTGATTGTCCCTATGGCATAGAGGATTTGCTCTCGTATATTCGCCTGGTTCGTTCCGGCAGCAGCACCAGCGGGTATTCCGATGCCCTGTTTAATTTACATGTCGGTGTAGTAAACACGGATCCGTATACAACGCAGGGCGATAGAGACAAAGGCAGGGATACGTTGGTGGCAGACGTTTTGGTGGGCAGTGGCCTGGGCGGTACATCGTTGATTAATGCCAACGTTGCTGAGTAGCCCGCGCCACATGTATTCCATAAAAAAGGCTGGCCGAGGCAGTTTCACGACACCCCTGATCTGCCTGACGATGCGTTTGAGCAAGTGGCCGATCGCATTGGTGTTACCACGCACACGGCCAGCACGGGGCAGGACTTTCCCAAGTACAGTGCATTGTAACGCCTTGGCAGTGCGCTCGGTTACGACGCGCGTCCCGCCCATATTGCAGTAACAGCGATAAATCCTGATAGCGTCAACGCTGCGGTCACTAATAAGGTTGGCGTTGAGCGGAGCCCTTGCACCGACTGCGGCAATTGCGTGGCCGGTTGTAATGTGGGCCCCAAGAGCACCCTCGATCTAAACTTTAGTGCATGGCGTCTCCGTGAATCCATAGCAATATTAGCCACAGCTACCAAGAGCAGGGTTTCAAGCAAACGAAAGTCGTTTGGGTTCGCAAGGGAAAGCACCGCAGCACGTGTCGGCCACTTGGGCCTGGAACGAGAATGGACGCCAACGTTTGAAGGACGACAAGGACGTAACCTCACAAGGATGTGAATCTACTCTTTGCCACCCAATCCCCAGCTCAATACCTGATCACTTTAAGCAGTTGAACGACTGACCGTCGCTTGCCACTCATGTGTAGAGCCTCACAATTTCACACATCGTGCCTTGACAGCTCGGTGCAGTCAGTTTGATAATTAAAAGCATGCAGTCGCAATCAGCCGGAATGTGCCATTGATGAATTTTCGGACACCGCGCAATCTGCTAGTCGACTATTGTCTTGTGCCCAATAGCAAGCACCTCAGCACCGCCAGTGAGTCTCTACCACTGGAGTGTTATCCACCCCCTCTACTCGCTCCTGAATTATTGAACGCCCCCTTCTTTCACTCTCTACCCGACCGGACTTAGCGGAGCATGTGCGGCGATCTCTTTCACCCATTTTTCCTAAATTCGTAATGAGGATTTTCTTATGGACTCAGGTTCTACGCTGCGTGTAGAAAAAACCATCCCCCTGAAACCCGTTATCAAGAAAACGTATGTACTGGATACAAACGTTTTGCTGCACGACCCGATGGCCGTCACGGCCTTCAAGCAACATCACGTGGTCATTCCCATGACCGTGCTGGAAGAACTCGATCACATCAAGGACCGCCACGACAAAACCGTGAGCCGTGAGGCCCGAATTGCGATCAATATGATCGACAAGGTGGTGGAGTCAGCCTCGCCCCAGGAGATTCAGGCTGGTGTGCCGGTGCCAGGTACTACGCTGGAAGGCTGCGCTTCGGGAACGCTGGCCATCTACCCGGATCAGCGTCTCAGTGCGAACACGGAAGTGCCTTATCTTGACGGCACCCCGGATCAGGCAAACGACAACCGTATCATCAATGTGGCGTTGCGCCTGCAGGCGGAAAATCCCAATGAGTTTATCTGCCTGGTAACGAAAGATATCAATATGCGCATCAAGGCCAAGGGCTCTGGGCTGATGCAGGTTGAGGACTATCGCCGCGACCGGGTACTCGATGACATCGACTTGCTGGCCACCGGGTATGAACATATCAGCGGTGATTTCTGGTCCACCATCAGCGAGGTGGATACGCTGCGAGAGGACGACTACACGCTACACCGGGTGCCGCGCCGATCCTTGCCGCAGGTGTATCCCAACATGTTTATCTATGATGATCAGGAGTTTATGGCCTTCGTGAAGCGGGTCGACAGGGAATTTGTCTACCTGCGCTGCGACAGTCGCAACAACCTGATGAACAAACGTTTCTGGGGTCTGGCGCCGCACAACCTGGAACAGGCCATGGCGATGTCCCTGATGGATGACGACGATGTGGATATGACGGTGATGACCGGCCCTGCAGGTTCTGGTAAGACACTGTTGGCTCTAGCCTACGGATTGCAGGCCATTCTGGAGCAGCGTAAGTTCAGCAAGCTGATTGTCGCGCGCTCCACTCCGCCTATTGCCGAGGATATTGGCTTTTTGCCTGGCACCGAGGAGGAGAAAATGGCGCCATGGCTGGCGGCCTTTGACGATAACCTGGAGATTCTGCACGGCGCAGATGAGTCGTGTAATGGCAGTATCAGCTATGTGAAGGAGCGCGCGAATATCCAGTTCAAATCACTTAACTTCATGCGCGGACGCTCTTTCAATAACGCTTACATTATTATCGACGAGGCGCAGGGACTCACCCAGTTCCAGCTCAAGTCGGTGATCAGTCGGGTGGGAGCGGATTCAAAAATTGTTGTTTTGGGGAACCTTGCCCAGATTGACAATAAGTACATCTCCCCGCTCACCTCTGGCCTGACCTACCTGGTGGAGAAGAGTAAAGCTTATCCGCACGCTGGCATCATGCACGTCAACGGAATTGTCCGGTCACGCCTGGCCGCCTTTGCCGAGGAAAATTTGTAGCGAGTGATCGCAGGGGCTGGCGTGACTTAGTTGAGTTGCGCCTACCTCTTGCTTTATCCGCCAGCTACAGAACCGGACAGAGGCGTTGCGAATCAGGTTTCCCGCGACTATCCGTACCACAATTTCTGGCAGGACCATGCGACACGGTTGCGTGTCGAGCGCCACCTCTGCGGTTTTGTCCTTCAGCAAATACTCTACGTCATTCGATAATTGTCCGATACGTTCGTTCAGAGCAGCTTCACTCGTGGGCAAGTTTCCACGCTGTCCCAACTGAGCCATAGCAGTGTTTTGGTAAGGTGCTTCATGGTAAGGCTCGAGCGTTCGAGACGCTCGATCACCTGCTGCCAGTTGGGGGACACGGATTAATCGAGCGGGGTTTCCGGTTGCCGCCGCTCGCTGGTTGGCGAGCCTGTCAGATAATTTTGTGCCGCCTTTTCTATCTGGAGCGTATGGATATTGTCCATGCGACGGATAAAATAGTTTGCGCGTAAAATCGAGTATCCAGCGACCAGCGTGAGGGCCAGAATCAGGAATGTTAGCCCTACCGGCCAGCGCGTAAACTGAGCGTAAAACGCATTACTGCTCACCTCCTTCTGGCGCGTAGTTGCTGGTATGGCTAGGAGCCAAGGTACTGTATCTTCGGGGCTGTGCTGATGTTGCTAGTGCTAGCCTGCTATTTGCGGCACTCGGAGTTGTTCGGATTGCACGGTAATCTCATCCTCAATGGTGACTTGTCCTTTTTGGTTTGACGTGGGTTAATGGCAAAGTGTCGTAGTTTCCTTTGCGGCAGCCTCCTATAATAGTGGGTGTTTTCCTAGTGAGATAAAATGGATAGCTATGATTGACTGCCGCGTAGGGCGTGAACTATGAAACTCTGGAACGGCTGGGGCGATGACAGCAATGATCTTGACTACGAGCTGAGCAAGTCCGCTGAGGGCTTCCTGGAAGGCCTCATTGGAAAGGGCCTGCGCCTGTCAGATGCCAGTCTTGAACAGGTTCTGGCGACAGTGCCTGAATCACGCCTGCCCGCTAATGATATTTACAGTCTGGATGCCGAGGACCGCCTGCGCCACGCCCGGGGGCAAAGCCTGCCCGACTGGCTGGCGTTGCGCAGTGGTAAATTGGGTGTTTTCCCCGATGCTGTCGCGTTTCCAGAAAATGGCGAGGAAGTACGAGCTCTGCTGCTACACGCGAAAACACACCAGATTGATGTGATCCCCTATGGCGGTGGCACGTCGGTGGTGGGGCATATTAACCCGGAAGAGGGTGGTCGCCCCGTACTGACCATTGATCTGACTCGAATGAACAAGCTGCTGGATCTGGACAGACAAAGTCAAATTGCGACTTTTGGCGCGGGTACTATTGGGCCGCAGGTGGAGTCGCAGTTGAAGGTGCATTGCTATACCCTGGGCCATTATCCGCAGTCCTGGGAGTTGTCGACGATCGGTGGCTGGGTTGCCAGTCGCTCCAGTGGCCAGCAGTCCATGCGGTATGGCCGCATCGAGCAAATGTTTGCGGGTGGCCGCATCGAAACCTTAAAGGGCACGATGGATATTCCCACTTTTCCAGCGACGTCAGCCGGTCCGGACCTGCGAGAATTTTTCCTGGGAACAGAGGGGCGGTTGGGCATCATTACTGAGGTAAAGGTGCGCGTGACGCCGCTGCCCGAGCACGAAGCGTTTCATGTCCTGTTTTTCCCTTCCTGGGAAATCGCTCTGGGTGCAGTGCGTGAAATTGTTCAAAACAAAATGCAATTGTCCATGATGCGCCTGAGCAACAAATTGGAAACCTTTACGCAGTTAAAACTCGCTGGTAGCGAGCGTATTATTGCGCTGCTGGAGTGGTATTTGAAGAAGCGTGGGATCGGCGATGACAAAGTGATGTTCACGTTTGGCGTGACGGGTTCGAAGGCGCAGTGTGGCGCCGCGTTGCGTTTGACCCGGCAGATTGCCAAGCGCCATGGCGGCGTGGGGGCTGGCCCTGCGCTGGGGAAAAAATGGGAGCACAGCCGTTTCCGCTCGCCCTATTTGCGTCACGGCTTGTGGGATGCCGGCTATGCGGTCGATACGATGGAGACAGCGATAGACTGGGTACGAGTTGCCGATGCAGCGGCAGGCATTCAAAGTGATATTGCGAATGCGCTGGCCGATGAAGGCGAGAAAGTGCATGCCTTTACGCACCTGTCGCACATGTATGGGCAGGGCTCCAGCGTGTATACCACGTACATATTTCGCTGTGGTAAAAATTATGCAGAAACCCAGACGCGCTGGGAAAAGCTCAAGGCAGCGGGAGCCGAGGCTATTGTTCGCTTTGGCGGGACCATTAGCCACCAACACGGAGTGGGTAAGGATCATGCAAAATATTTGCAGGCAGAAAAAGGCGAGTTGGGTATCGAGGCAATACGGGGACTGGTCACCGTGTTTGACCCGCAGCAGCAGATGAATCCGGGGAAATTGCTTCCTTGAAGCCGTCACGCCAACACCAGGTTCAAGCATGAATACGGATCAGATCGGCTTTACCCCGCGCGACGCGCTGTGGCAGTCGCTGCAACAGGATGCGCAGGGTAGCCAGCAGGATTGGGACCTCGTTGTTGTCGGTGGCGGTATTATCGGCGCCGGCATTCTGCGCGAAGCTGCCCGTAGGGGACTGAAAACGCTGCTGGTTGAGCAGCGGGATTATGCTTGGGGCACGTCTAGCCGCTCCTCCAAAATGGTGCATGGTGGGCTGCGGTATATTTCCCATGGGGACATCAAGCTGACCAGGGATTCGCTGCGCGAGCGCGAGCGATTGCTGCGTGAGGCGCCGGGGCTTATTGACCGAATGGGCTACCATTTCACCCTTCGCAAGGGGCAGTTTCCCGGCCGCATTGCTTTCAGTATGGTGTTGTGGCTCTATGACAAGCTGGCCGGCATCAAGGATCATCGCTATTTTACCAAGGCGAGTTTTGAAAAACACTATGGCGGTGTCAGCGTCGACGGTGTGACCGGTGCGATGTATTACACCGATACGGTTACCGACGACGCCCGATTGGTACTGCGCGTACTGCAGGAAGCGATCGCAGCGGGTGGCGCAGCGATCAACTACGCCTGTGCGACATCGCTGATCAAACACCAGGGCCAGGTGGCCGGCGTGTTGCTACAAAATAGTGAGAGCGGCGCGCAGCTTGAAGTGCGTAGCAAGGCAGTGATCAACGCCACTGGTGCCTGGGCCGATCGCTTGCGCAATGAGGTGAATCCAGAAAAACGTATTCGGCCGCTGCGCGGTAGTCATCTGGTTTTGCCAAGACAAAAGCTGCCTGTGAACGACTCCCTTTCCCTGCTTCATCCGCTCGATAAACGCCCGGTATTTATCTTTCCCTGGGAGGGTGCAACGGTGGTAGGCACCACGGATCTTGATCATCAGGATGATGTCGATCAGGAGGCGAGCATCAGCGCGCAGGAAGTTTACTACCTGCTGGGAATCGTGCAGTCGATGTTTCCCGACCACCATATTACGCAGGACGATATCATTTCTACCTGGTCGGGTGTACGCCCGGTGATCGGCTCTGAAAAATCGACCGACCCTTCCAAGGAGAGACGGGATCACGCTGTGTGGGTAGACGACGGATTGGTAACTGTGAGCGGCGGTAAGCTCACGACCTTTCGCTTGATCGCGCTGGATGCATTGGCCGCGGCAGAACCCGCTCTGGGGCGTGTTTCTAGTCGGGAGGCCACTGATACAATTTTCCAGATGCCATCGATCACCCCCGGCCAGCTCGATACTATTGATAAACAATGGGCCCAGCGACTCATTGGTCGTTATGGTAACCACGCCAAAACACTGCTGAACGAGGCGGTCGTCGAAGAGCGGCAGCCTATCGGTGATACGCAATTCTGTCTGGCTGAGTGCCGCTGGGCCGCTCGGCATGAAGCCGTGCTGCATCTGGACGATTTGCTGTTGCGCCGCACGCGTCTGGGTTCGCTGTTGGAGAAGGGCGGTGAATCGCTGTTTCCTGCATTGCAAGCCATCTGCGCGACTGAATTGCACTGGGACAATGATCGCTGGCAAGCCGAGGAGGCGCGTTATCGGGAGATCTGGCTCAAGCACTATTACCTGCCGACGGTGTAACTCTCTTCACGGTACAGGTTATGGAAAATAGCAAAGACTATGTTCTGGCCATTGATAACGGCACGCAAAGCGTGCGTGCCCTGGTATTCGATCTGGACGGACAACTGGTAGCCAAGAGCAAGGTGGAGATCGAACCTTACTTTTCCGAGCAGCCCGGCTGGGCTGAGCAGCATGTGGAGTATTTTTGGGAGAAACTGTGCGAGGCCTGTAACGGACTCTGGCCGCAGCTGGATTTCCCCAAAATCGCCATCAAGTCTGTCGCGCTCACAACGCAACGGGCCACGGTGGTTAATCTCGATAGCAATGGCCAGCCGCTGCGGCCGGCCATTGTGTGGCTAGATCAACGCCTGGAGGAGCGCCTGCCAGGTATGGGTGTCTGGGGTGCCCTGCTGAAGTTGGCAGGTGAGAGCGAAACGGTCCGTTTCTTTCGTAGCCAGGCCGAGTCGCACTGGATCAAGAATCAGCAGCCGGAAATCTGGGAGCGCACAGAGAAACTGTTGTTGCTCTCGGGCTACCTGACCTACCGATTAACGGGCAAATTTGTGGATTCCGTGGCGAGTCAGGTCGGGTATATCCCGTTTGATTTCAAGCGCCATCAATGGGCTGGTGCGCTGGACTGGAAGTGGCGTGCACTACCCATAAAACGCAGTCAATTACCTGAACTCGTTCCCGCGGGCTCGCCACTGGGTGCGATTACGGCGCAAGCCGCACAACAAACCGGAATTCCAGAGGGCCTGTTGCTGATTTCCGCCGGCGCCGACAAGGCTTGTGAGGTACTAGCCTCCGGTTGTCTCGGCCCGGAGGTAGGAAGTTTGAGCTATGGCACGACGGCGACCTACAACAGCACCAATACCCAGTACATAGAAACGATCAAGCACGTCCCCGCGTACCCGGCGGCGATGCCGGGTGCCTATAACTCCGAGACCATTGTGCAGCGTGGCTATTGGATGGTGAGCTGGTTCAAACGTGAGTTTGGTTTGCGCGAGACACGGCTGGCGGCAGAGTTGGGGGTAGAAACCGAGATCCTGTTTGACGATCTGCTAAAACAGGTGCCTGCAGGGTCGATGGGGCTGATGGTGCAGCCCTACTGGTCGCCCGGCGTTCGAATCCCCGGACCAGAAGCCAAGGGTGCCATCATCGGTTTTGGCGATGTCCATACGCGCGCGCATATCTACCGTGCCATCATAGAGGGTATTGCCTATGCATTGCGCGAGGGTATGGAGCGTCTGGAAAAGCGCAGCGGTCACAGAATCAAAACTTTGAAGGTCTCCGGTGGCGGCTCGCAGAGCGATGAAGCCATGCAAATCACTGCCGACATCTTTGGTCTTGTGGTAGAGCGTCCCCATACGTATGAAACATCGGGCCTTGGAGCGGCAATTAATGCCGCTGTGGGCGTGGGGCTATACCCCGACTATGCGGTGGCGCTGGAACATATGACGCATCAGGGTGAGATCTTCACGCCCATCGCGGAGAACGTCGAGCTCTACGAAAAATTGTACAGGGAGGTTTATCTCAAAATGTATGACAGGCTGAGCCCGTTGTACGGATCTATTCGTGAAATAACGGGCTATCCGTTTTAAGCCTCGCCCGAAGCCTGCCATCGTCGGCAGGATCAACACGCCAGGTAAGAGTGACTTAAGGCGGTGACTGTCGGTTCGACAGCTAGCAGATCCTCAAGAAACTCTGCGGCGAAGCCCTGACGACCATCCACACTGTATAACCTTTACTCCAGCGCTATCAAATGGGCCAACGCTTCGATCTTTTCCTGGCGCAGCGGCTGGTTCAATTTTGCCTGGGCGTTCAGTGCGGACCATTGTGGATGCGCTCGTGCCTTGAGTAATGCGTCGGGTAGTTTGCCCTCGCGCCAGTTTTTCTCTACCGGCATTGCAACGTCAACACTACCGGTAGCAGCGTGTCCTCTGATCTCCAGGGCCTGCAATAGCAACCGTTGACGCAAGGCCAACAAGCGCAGCACAGTATCATCCACGGTCAGTTCCCGTTGTCCTTTCAGCTTGCCCAGGAGGCGGTTGCCATAGCTGCGCGCGGTTTGTAGTGCGCCGCCAGCGATGGCACCGGCCAGCGCGGCAGTGCCGAGGGTCAGGCCGCCGACCAGTAGGTCCACGCCCGCGCCCGCCGCAGCGCCAGCGGCAATGCCGCTGCCGACATTTACGCCCAATTGCCTGAGGGTTTCCGGGTTGAACAGATCGTCGCTCCAGCGTCCGTCCAGCAGTGGCAGTTCGGCGGCTGTCGCGTCGCCAGGCCTGAAAGCGTAGAGCTTGAGTAGCGCTTCAACGCAGCGCTGCTCGCGTTGGCGCACGGCCTTGCGTAACGCGTTTATGGCCTGCTGCTCTGCTTTTTCAGCATTCTTGACGCTGTGCCGGTAGGCGGCGCAATCCATCAGCAATTCGGCGATCAGCTGTGCGGCGCTGGTGCGGCGCGCCGTGCGCTGAGTATCGTGATTGCGCACCAGCCGTTCCAGTTGGGACCGCGAATCTTCCAGTAGCAGTGCCAGATTTTCATACAGCCGCTGTTCGCCATCCTGCGGTGGCGCCACGCTGTCGAAGCTTGCCAGCGCGTGCAAACCGAGGCGCGCCAGTGCCTCACGCCACTGTGGCTCGCGCTGTTCGCTGCTGCTGACAAAGTTGAACACTGGCAGCAGCGGTTTTCCGCAACTGGTGAGCACCGAGAGCTCGTCACGGTATTTGGCGAGCACCGGTTCGCGCGTATCGATCACGTAAAGCCCGGCATCCGAGGCCAGTAACTGGCGCAGTACCTTGGCTTCCTGTTCGAAGCGCTGACGCGCTTCACTGCTCTCCAAAAAGCGCGTGATTCGCGCCGGGCCATCGAGTCGCTCGCCGGGACGATCCAGTCGCTCCAGGTAATCCAGTAGGGCGATGGCGTCTTCCAGACCTGGGGTGTCATACAGTTCCAGCAGTGCTTCGCCGTCCACCGAGAGGCGGGCACCTTCCACGTGTCGAGTGGTGCTGGGGCGATGCGAAACTTCGCCGAAGCCCACATCGCGGGTCAGGGTGCGCAGCAACGAGGTTTTTCCGACATTGGTGTGACCGACCACGGCCAGTTTTAGCGGCTTATTCATGACCACTCTCCAGCCAGTTCAATGGTGCGCTGGCGGTAAACGCCAAGCCCAGTTGCTGCAGCGCCGCGTGCCAATCGTGGAGGCGATCGTCGTCCAGCGTTTGTTCGGGCGGTGCCTGCAGCAACCAGATTTGGGTTGCTGCGGCATGGCGTACCAGTTCGGCGATCAGTCCAAGACTGCCGCGATCCGGCGAGCGGCGCGGGTCGCAGGCTATAACCAGACGCGCTGGTGGGAAGCGCGCCAGCTGTTCCAGTAGCTGTTGCCGGGACTCGCGGCTGTCGAGGATGCCGGCATCCATCACTTCGGCGGGGAGGGTCGGTGGCCAGGGCCGCTCATTGTCCAGTTCGATCGCCACCAGAACAGCACCATTGCCCTGCTGTTCAGTGGCACCGGTTTGCGTGCCAGGGAGTGAATCAGGTGCGACATCGCTGATTCCCAGACGTTCGCTACTGGGCATCAGTTGTTCGCTTAATTGCGCATAGCCAGGCAGGTTCAGATCCAGAGTCAGTGCGCGGCGGCCCTGTCGCCAGCGCCACAGGCAAAGCGCCGCGAGCAACAAGCGCGGGGCAATACCGTACACCAACAGGACGCCCACCAACCAGGCGGCCCAGGCCGATCGGGCATTTTCAATACTCAATGCGGCATCGCCACTGGCGCGAATCATCTCGGGAGTAGGCACGTTGAAGCCCAGCCAGGCCGGTATTGTGCCCAGGTATTGGGTGAACCTAACAACAGTGTCGCTGTGCAAGATGGTGGTTTCCCAGATGAAGCCATAGCGTCGCGTTGCCATTAGCATCAGCATGAACAGCAGTGCACTGCATAGGGTCAGCAGCCATGCTCCGTGGGTGACCAGGCCAATTACCCAGCGATTGAGACGCTGGCGCTGGAGCAACAACACCAGCGCGGGCGCCAGCTGGGCTGCCTTGGCATCGCGGGCAAGTTTTTCACTCAGCCACAACCACAGCCGCCCCAGGCTGGCGTTTTGCTCGCCGGCGAAAACCAGTCCGAGCGTCCAACTGAGGAGCATGAGAAGATTCAGGCCAAGCAAGCTGCCCAGCGCCCAAAACACGTTGACAGGGTTCTGGCCGTTGCCCAGAGCGGCGAACGCCAGACCCGCGCCGCTGAAGAGCGCCAACACCGCTAACGCGAAAAGCACTAGACTTGCGCCCTGCAGCCAATGGATTAAAGCGTCCTGCAGGCCGTCGCGCTGCGCCAGCCAGAGTGCGCGGTGCTGTAGTCGGCTCAACAGATCACCGCCGTCAATACGGGCGCGGCGATTGGCCTCGAGGTCCTCAAGTGGGCCAACTTGTTCTTCGCGCAGGCGTACGGCTTCGGTGAGCCAAATTCGCTGCAGAGGGGTCGGTTCAATCACGCGCAGTCCTGTGTTATCTAAAACCAAAGCATAACCGCTGCGGCCTCAGCCTGCATCCAGAGCGTCGCCGGACTGAGCTCCCTCTGATGGTCTATTTGCATGTGCCTACAGAGTGCATGGGCGGTGGAACTGTTGAGGAAATATTACCAAGTGTTTTCGCTGTTAACGTAACATGAGCAACCCTATAATCACTGATTGAATTCCATCTGACTATGTGTTCTGGAGAATTAAACGATGAAAAAGACAATATTATCCGTGGTAATTTCTACACTGGCGATGTCTGCATCGGCGATGGATGCTATTCCCTCTGAAGCTGGCTTTTCAGGATTTCTTACTTTGGGCGCTGCCGGAGGCCAGGTAGAGTCAAACTTTCTCGCTGAGGTTTTGAGTATTGATCTGAGCAACGATGACATTTACCAGTACGACTCCCCCGATAACACTGACATCATCATCCCAAGCTTTAACTACAATCTCGGCTATACCTTTGCCGATAAGAAGACTCGGGTCTATCTCGGCACAGCGGTCGAGGATTCACTCGATTTTTCCACTAACACCGTGCTGGCTGTGCGTCACGACTTCGACTCGCTCGGTGGTATCGAGCTGGCGGGTCTCGCGCCGGGTCTTGCCAAGGTTGAAGTCTGGGAAAACCCCTACCTGTTGGGCCAGAACCGCAGCTCAACCGAGCGCACTACCAGTGGCGGCCGCCTCACCTGGGACAAGATGTTTGGTACCGGTCTGGAGTTTATCGCCAACGTCAGGAAGGCCGAACTCGACCATGAGCGAAGTGGGCAGGGACTTGGGTTGACTCAGGCACAGCAGAAGCTGCTGAATCGTGAAGGTGATTTAACACGCATCGAACTGGGTTATACCTTTAATTTTGGCGGCGATAATATTACCGTCCATCCCAGTGCTGCCTATATCGATAAAGCCCTGGACGGCGATGCCATGGCTCAGGATGGCTACGAACTTGGCGTCAGCTTTGCCTATGACTCAGGCAAATACGTCTGGCTGAATCGCGCCGTCTACCAGAGCCTTGACGGTGACAAGGTTAACCCGATTTTTAATCAAACCAACGATGCAGATGTGTACGTTCTGGCCAGTGAAGTACGTGTTCCAGATCCCTTTGGCTGGGAGAATTGGTACACAACCGTGCGTGTTCAATGGGCGGAGAACCAGGCCGATATCGACTTTAACAAAAGTTCTGTCGCTATGTTTTCGGCGCATATTGGCCGCCGTTTCTAGCATATGGTTGATCAATAAAAGCCCCGGTAGTTTTGCTGCCGGGGCTTTTTTATTGTGAGCACTCGCCGCAATCGCAGCGGATGTGCAGTTTTACAGGCCTTTCTTAGCCCACTTCTCTTTTTAATTCACCTTCGTTTTGAGTGCGCAGTAGGCGAACTCCTTGGTAGGGAGTCATTCGGATCGCGGCCTGATGTTGTGGATACCCTGTACACCCCATGACAATGACGCGTTATACTAGGTGCTATGGATAAAATCTTCATTTTGTTTCAAAATATTGTGCCGCAGCACCTGCTGTCTCGTTGTACGGGCTTTCTGGCTGGACTGCGTCATCCCGAGTGGCTAAAGAACTGGCTTATCCGACAATTTATCCAGCATTTTGATGTGGATATGTCGGAGGCGGTGGAGTCCGACTGCACCCGCTACGCTTGCTTCAATGACTTTTTTACGCGTGCTCTGCGTGATGGGGCACGGCCGCTGGCTGATGCCGATATTCTCTGCCCTGCCGACGGGGTAATCAGTCAGTCGGGTGACATCGCTAACGGGTTGTTGTTTCAAGCCAAGGGGCGGTATTTCTCTACCGAGGACTTATTGGGTGGTGATGAGGCGCGGGCGGCGCAGTTTCAGGGTGGGGCGTTCGCCACCATCTATCTCTCCCCCAAGGATTATCACCGGGTGCATATGCCGGTGGCGGGACGCTTGACCGGGACGTGTTATATCCCCGGACAGTTGTTTTCGGTCAATGCTGTGACCGCAGAGAATGTCGATCGCTTGTTTGCTCGCAATGAGCGACTGGTATGTTATTTCGAGACAGACCAAGGTCCAATGGCGATGATCCTGGTTGGGGCAATGATCGTGGCGGGCATCGAAACTGTTTGGTCAGGGCAGGTAGCGCCGCCGACGAAGCGTCCTGTGTCTGTAGACTATGCGAATCTGCCAGAGTCAGTGGAGCTCGCCAAGGGTGACGAAATGGGGCGCTTTATGCTCGGTTCTACGGTGATCCTGCTGTTTCCTGAGGGGGCGATGACCTTCGATGGACAGTATCTTGCCGGGGCGGCTACTCGGATGGGTGAGGCGCTGGGTTCCTACCGATAGCGTCGGTCAAAGCGGGGGTAGGGGGTTTCGAGAACGGGCATAACGAAGGGTGCCCAATCCGGCTCGATGGCAAAATCTAGCCTTCTTCCAGGCTCGCCACAATACGCCGATAACTGTCCAGCCTGCGCTCACTGATTGCACCGGACTCTTCGCCCGCGAGAATCGCACACCCCGGCTCGCGCTGATGCTGGCAATCTCGAAACTTGCACGTTCCCAGCAACGGAAGGAACTCGCGAAAACCCTGCTCCACCTGCTCCTTGCTCATGTGCCATAAGCCAAATTCGCGAATTCCCGGGGAGTCGATCAGGGTACCACCGCAATTCAGGTGCAGAAGTAGCGCAGTGGTTGTTGTATGCGTACCTTTTTGCGTGCTTTCAGAGAGAGGGCCCACGCGAATATCTGCCTCTGGCAGCAACACATTCACCAGTGATGATTTACCGACGCCAGACTGCCCTACAAATACGCTGGTGCGCTCGAACAGCGCACTGTGCAGTTCGTCCAGCCCACTGTCCTTGATCGATGTGCGAATGACCCGATAGCCGAGAGTGGGGTATATCGCCAGTAGCTCGTCCATCTCTGCTTGCAAAGCGGGTTCCGCGGCTAGCAAATCCATTTTATTGAGCAGAATGACCGGTTCGATGCCGACGACTTCGGCCGCTACCAAATAGCGATCAATGAGGTTTGCGTGGGGTTCAGGCCTGGGGGCAATCACCAGCATGATCTGGTCGATATTGGCCGCCACGGGTTTCAGTTTGCCGTAGGGGTCAGGGCGCGAGAGCACGCTGTGCCGTTCCCTCTGGGCGACAACCACGCCCATAGGGTCGCCTTCACACCAGACCACCTGGTCACCGGTGACCAGGCCTTCCAGATTGGCACGTAAATGACAGCGCTGGCTCTTCCCCGGCTCGGATTCGACCGCGACTTGTGTCCCGTAGTGCGCGACCACGAGTCCATCCTGTTCCGGGCCCAACTCGCCACTGCCGAGCGCATCCTGCGCATCGGTATCACGACGTGTGGCGCGCTTGGCACGCTCCCCCTGAATTTTTTCGATGCGCCAGGCCTGTTGTCGGCTGAGTTTACGTTTGCTCATATAGTCATTATTGGGATATGGCCTTGGTCTGTCGAGGCAATTTGTTACACTGGCGAATCCTCGGGTAATTCAGGGCAAGCTTCGCATGCAAAACGCTAACAACCTCATTTGGGTCGATATGGAGATGACGGGCCTGGACCCGGATACAGACGCAGTCATTGAAATTGCCACCATTGTTACCGATACGGATCTCAACACTCTCGCCGAAGGGCCGGTGATTGCGGTACGCCAGAGTACCGCAAAATTGAACGCAATGGATGAATGGAATACCAGCCACCACACGCGCACCGGTTTGGTGGACAGGGTCAAGGTCAGCGATTATGACGAGCACCGGACGGTGCAGGAAACGATCGCCTTTCTGGAGCTGTGGGTGCCTGCGGGAAGCTCGCCTATGTGTGGCAATACGATCTGCCAGGATCGGCGGTTTATGGCCAGACACATGCCGCAGCTCGAAGCCTTCTTTCACTATCGCAACCTGGATGTCAGTACGCTAAAAATCTTGATGCAGCGATGGCGCCCCGAGTTGGAAGCCGGCTTTACCAAGACCGGAACCCATCAGGCGCTGGACGATATTCGCGAATCTATCAATGAAATGCGCTACTACCGCGAGCACTTTCTCAATCTGGCGTAGCGCCGTGTTGTTGCAGGCCCCAGGCTACATGCTCCCGAACCAGTGGCGAAGTATGCTGCCGGCGGGCCAGCAGCGCATTAACCACTGATTCTGAGCGCGGCGCGTTGCCCAGCGCCACGGCAAGATTACGCAGCCAACGCTCATAACCAATGCGGCGGATGGCAGAGCCTTCCGTTTTTGCCAGAAACGTCTTTTCATCCCACTCGAAGAGCGTCACCAGTTCGACATCCGCCAAGCCGTGCCGTGGTTTGAAATCACCCTCGTCGGTGGCCTGTGCGAACTTGTTCCAGGGGCAGCACAGTTGGCAGTCGTCGCAACCAAAAATACGGTTGCCCATCAGCGGGCGCAATTCGGGATCGATACTGCCGTGATGCTCAATCGTGAGGTAAGAGATACACTTGCGCGCGTCCAACTGGAACGGGCCGATGAACGCGCTCGTTGGGCAAATGTCCAGACAGGCCGAACAGGTACCGCAATGTTTGCCGGCGTACGCGTCGTCTATGGGTAGCGGCAGGTCGGTAAATATCTCCCCGAGGAAAAACCAGGAGCCCGCCTCGCGGTTGATCAACATGGTGTTCTTGGCGATCCATCCCAGCCCTGCTTTTTCGGCGGCTGCGCGCTCCAGTACCGGGGCGCTATCGACGAAGGCCCGGAACGCACCACTGCCCATTTCCGTCTTGATACGGCTTGCCAGTTGGGATAGCCGTTTGCGTACCAACTTGTGATAGTCCCGCCCCAGGGTATAACGGGATATATAGGCTTTGTGTGGTGAGGCGAGGACCTCAAGTGCCTGTGTATCGCGCTCCAGGTAGTTCATGCGAAGCGAGATTACCCGCAGGGTGCCAGGCACCAGTTCGTCGGGCCGAGTTCTCTTGCTACCGTGGCGGGCCATGTATTCCATGCTCCCGTGATACCCTGCATCCAGCCATTTTTGCAGATAGTCCTCGTGTTCGCCGAGGTCTACGCCGCTGATGCCTATTTGCTGAAATCCAAGCTCGGTGGCCCATTCCCGGATTTTTTGTACCAGGTCTTCGGGGGGCTGCTGTGTGGGCTGTTGTGGCAAATTGGAGCGACCAGTTATGGGCTTGTAGGTATAATTCTGACAGAAGTAAGTTTTTGATGTGCTTCTTTTTGGTCTATGTACAGCCTTTCATCCTTGCCCTTAGCACGCAAGTAGAAAAGAAGGCCACAACCGACAGCAGGTAACAGCGAAACAAAAAGGCAACAAGATAATGCTAGGCACTGAAATCCTGTACACCGCAGCACAAACCCGCGCGCTGGATCACTGCGCCATTCACGATCACAAGATTCCTGGCATCACACTGATGTCACGCGCTGCGGAGGCTGCTTTGGGGTGTCTGTTGGAAGTCTGGCCCGAGCCAGCGTGTTTGCAGATCCTGTGTGGCACCGGCAACAACGGTGGCGACGGCTTCCTGATCGCCGACATGGGCCACAAACGTGGCATCCCGGTCACCATCTCGCAGGTGGGAGATCCCGGAAAAATTGTCGGTGATGCGCTGTTGGCGCGGCAGCAGGCCCTCGCCAACGGTGTAAAGATAGTCACTTTCGGGGAGGTGTCGCTGGTAGGGGAGGGGGTAATCGTCGATGCGCTGCTGGGTACCGGGCTCGGCGGTGATGTGCGCGGCGACTATGTGCCGGCCATCGACGCTATCAATACCTGTGGTGCACCGGTGTTGGCGGTCGATATTCCCTCTGGGCTTTGCTCGGATACGGGGCGTGTGCTGGGTTCGGCAGTGCATGCAGACCTTACCGTCACTTTCATCGGGTTGAAGCGGGGGCTCTTTACACTACAGGCACCGGACTATACCGGCGCTTTGCAATTCTCCGACCTGGCTGTTCCGCCCGAAGTCTATTCAGCCTGTCCCGCGAATTGTTCGCGCCTTGAACTTGAGTCGCTGCTGGCACGTCTTCCTGCGAGACCCGCTACTGCCCACAAAGGGTTGTATGGCACCGTGCTGGTGGCGGGCGGTGACTACGGCTTTGCCGGCGCGGCGGCGCTCGCTGGCGAAGCTGCGCTGCGCTGTGGTGCCGGTCTGGTGCAGGTGGCAACGCGGCCGGAACATGTCGCAGCTCTAGTGGCCAGAATGCCGGAAGCGATGCCCCGTGGCATCAGCGCGCCGCATGATTTCACGCCCATGCTGGAGGCGGCCAACGTGCTGGTTGTAGGCCCCGGGCTTGGGCAGTCGCCCTGGGCTGTGGAGCTGCTGCAGCTAGCCCTGATCAGTGGTAAGCCGCTGGTACTCGATGCCGATGGTCTGAATTTGCTGGCCAGTGGTATACTGGGCGATATTGGCTCTGCCGATAACCGGGTGTTGACGCCCCACCCCGGCGAGGCCGCGCGGTTGTTGTCATGGTCAACTGCCCAAGTGCAGGCGGACCGTTTTGCTGCCGTCTGCGCCTTGCAGGCGCGCTACGGCGGCGTCGTCCTTCTCAAGGGGAATGGCACGCTGATAACTGATGGCGAGAGTCTCTTGCTGAGCGACTACGGTAATCCTGGTATGGCCAGTGGCGGTATGGGCGATGTTCTCAGTGGTGTCATCGGTGCTTTGCTGGCCCAGCATTTGCCGCCCCTGGATGCGGTGGCACTGGCTGTGTGCCTGCACGGTGCGGCGGCGGATGCCGCCGCCGCAGAAGGGCAGCGTGGCTTGGTGGCTTCGGACTTGATGCCTCATATGCGATTATTGCTCGGATGACACAGGAAATAACCACAATAGAGGCCGCGAACGAGGCCGAGATGGTGCGTCTCGGCACGCGGCTGGGTGCGGTGTGCGAGCCCGGCCTTGTGATCTTTCTGCAAGGTGATCTGGGTATGGGGAAGACGACCTTCAGCCGGGGGTTTATTCAGTCACTGGGGCATACGGGAGCGGTCAAGAGCCCCACCTATACCCTGGTAGAACCCTATCGCTTGCCAGATCTAGAGGTGTTTCATTTCGATCTGTACCGCCTTGGAGACCCTGAGGAGCTGGAATTTATGGGTATTCGCGATTATTTTGGTGATTTGGCGGTTTGTCTGGTGGAATGGCCTGAGCGAGGCTTGGGCGCTTTGCCCTCGCCAGATTTAGTGATTACCATAGAAAAGATAGGACAGGGTCGACGATTGCTTTACAGTGCGGCGACCGAGCAGGGTAGACGGGTACTGGCGCAATTGCGCACAGGAGCCGGGGCTTAGACCCAGGCCTAAAGAAAATAGCGTTATGAGTGGGAGTGATATGGGCAGGGCATGGTGGATCTTGGTGGTCCTGGTTTTTCTGGGTGGGCCCTCTGCGTGGGCAGCGGAGGTGCAGGACGTGCGCCTGTGGCGAGCACCTGATCACACGCGAATTGTCTTCGATCTCTCCGGTCCTGCCCAGCATTCCTTGATCGTATTGTCTGATCCCGGCCGCATTGTGCTGGATATTCAGGACACCCGGCTGGGTGCTGATCTGTCCCTCCTGCAGTTCTCTGGTACCCCTGTGTCGTCCGTGCGTTCCGCTGTGCGCTACGGCGATGACCTGCGCGTGGTCCTGGAGCTTACCGACGAAGTCGATCCCCGCAGTTTTGCACTAAAAGCCAATGAGCAGGCAGGCGATCGCCTGGTGTTGGATTTATACGACCAGCAGGGAAAGACTGCGGGAGTTAAAAAAACCGTTCAGCACTCTGCCAAGCGTGACCTGATTATTGCCATTGATGCCGGTCACGGTGGTGAGGATCCCGGTGCAACGGGCCCAAACCGGGTGCTGGAAAAACATGTGGTAATGGCCATCTCCCGCGAGCTGACCGCACTCTTTCAGGCCGACTCCGGGTTTAAGCCGACGCTGATCCGTACCGGCGATTACTACGTGAGTCTCAAGGGGCGCAGGGACCTGGCGCGCGAACGCCAGGCGGATTTGTTTGTGTCCATTCACGCGGATGCATTCAAACGCAAAGAAGCGCATGGGGCCTCGGTCTATGCACTGTCTACCGGCGGCGCTACCAGTACTGCGGCGGAATACCTGGCGCAGCGGGAAAACGCCGCCGACCTCGTAGGGGGGGTGAGTTTGTCCGATAAGGATGATGTGCTGGCTGGGGTGTTGGCCGATCTGTCCATGACGTCAACCCTGGATACCAGTCTGAAACTGGGTGATAAAGTACTACAGAATGTCGATGGCGTAGCCAAACTCCACAAACGGCAGGTCGAGCAGGCTGGTTTCGCGGTGCTGAAATCGCCAGACATCCCCTCCATTCTGGTGGAGACCGGTTTTATCTCGAATCCTCAGGAAGCCGGCCTGTTGGCTAGTACGGCCTACCAGAAGAAAATGGCTGTTGCGATCCATCGCGGTATTCATGAGTGGTTCCAGGCACATCCGCCGTCCGGCACCCTGCTGGCGTGGCAAAAGCAGCAGGGTGCCCGGGAGTACACCATCGCGCGGGGTGATACACTGTCGGGCATTGCCGATCGCTTCCGTATTCCGCTGGCTGATCTCAAGAGCTATAACAGTATCAACAATAGCTCGAGGATTCTGGTGGGACAGAAGCTGAACATCCCCAAGAGCTGATAAAGCCGCTTCGATGCCCAAAATTCTATTGCTCAGTTCCAGATTGGCTAACCAGATCGCCGCTGGTGAAGTCGTCGAACGCCCCGCTTCGGTCGCTAAAGAATTGTTGGAAAACAGCCTCGATGCGGGGGCGACCCGCATTGAAATCGATGTGGAAGCTGGTGGCGCCAAGCTGATACGGATCCGCGACAACGGCAGCGGTATTCCCGTCGATGATATGAGCCTGGCTCTGGCGCGTCACGCCACCAGCAAAATCGCCTCTCTGGAAGATCTTGAACGCTTAGGCAGTCTCGGGTTTCGGGGTGAAGCTCTGGCCAGTATTGGTTCAGTCTCGCGCTTAACACTCACCAGTAACGCCAATGAACACGGTAGTGAGGGCAGCAGTGCCGCCTGTGAGGGCCGCGAAATGGAGGTGCAACTCAAGCCTGCGCCCCACCCCCGTGGCACGACAGTAGAGGTGCGCGATCTGTTCTTCAATACCCCGGCGCGGCGTAAGTTCCTGCGCACCGAGAAGACCGAGTTCAATCACCTCGAGGAAGTGGTAAAACGCTTGGCGCTGTCGCGCTTCGATGTGACTTTCACACTGCGCCATAATGGTAGGGTGGTGCACAACCTCAAAGCCGCTGTAGCACAGGTAGAGAGCCGGCGTCGCGTGGCGGCGATCTGCGGGCCAGCGTTTATCGAACAGGCTATCGCGATTGAATCCTTGGTGCCGCCCTACCGCTTGTCAGGTTGGGTTGGGCTGCCGACGTTTTCTCGCAGTCAGGCCGACCTGCAGTATTTCTTCGTCAATGGTCGTGTTATTCGTGATCGTTTAATCGCGCATGCCGTGAAGCAGGCGTATCGCGATGTGCTCTATCACGGTCGCCACCCGGCGTTCGTGCTCTTCCTGGAACTGGATCCGGCGCAGGTCGATGTCAATGTGCATCCCACCAAGCATGAGGTGCGTTTTCGGGATGGTCGCGCGATACACAATTTTATCTTCTCCAGCTTGCATCGCGCCCTCGCCGATGTGCGCCCGGGCCAAGAGTCCGCGTGCGAGCCATCGGCTGGGCAGCTGTTGGCAACTGATGATGGCATGGCGATAGACACGGCAACGGGCGAGATTCGCAGTCAGAGCGCGCTGGCCTGGGGTGCGCCCAGCGCGGG
>CAWWAG010000037.1:0-37564 GCA_963934845.1 uncultured Halioglobus sp.
GTAGATCATCAGGGTAGAGTTATGTCACTGAATTATAGGCGGAAAAGCAAACCTCCCTGGCTCTTCTCCGGTTCTATGAGTGAAGAAGGATGCCGACTCCCACGCAATGAGCTGGTATATAGGGCTTCTGGCACTTTACATAGAGCGGGACTATGGGAATTGACATCCAGAGGGATATTTTGGGCCTCAAAGGCAGTGCGTCAATCAGATAACACTCTGCGAACAGGGGCAACAGCTTGTCATTCACTGTAGTCGGGATCGGAGCAGGAATGCGGTAGATCCGGTGACGAGTAGGAAGGGAACCATCAACCGGCTTGTCCGCCGACAGGTCAGGGTTGTGCCGCTGCTTGGTTACCCATGCGTGATAGAGATGGAGCTTGCCCAAGTATTTATCAGCAAGAACGAACGAAGGACAGAGAGCTGTGACTTTGTTGACATGGGAGGACGTTTCACCCGCCGCGTCTGTCGCATAATCAGTGGCTTGTGCCGCCACATGAGTATTCAAGCTGTCTCCAGGCATTTGGATATACGCTGGGAGACAGTGAAGAGTATCGACAAGGCGTATCAGGAGAACACCCTCCAGGCGCTCGACCCGACACAGCTGACGGGCCTGAAGTACCTCGGTGTTGATGAGTTGGCCAGGGCGAAAGGGCACGACTACATGACCGTCATTTACGACATGTTGGAAGGGCATTTAATCGGAGTTGAAACAGACCAGACGGCTGATGTGTTCTCTGCATTTCTAAAGCAACTTCTGGCAGAAACCGCTGAAAACATGGAGGCTGTAGCGATGGAGGTGGAGCCATCCTATCAGAAGTCAGTACGTGATTGCTCAACGAAGGCTGACATTGTATTTGATCGTTTCCACGTTATGAAGAACGACAGCAAGGCTCTGGGAAATCAGCGGCGAATCGAGTTTAGAAAGGCCCATAAAGCAGGCCAAGAGTTATTACCAGGAACACATTACCTGGTGCTGAAAAACGCCGATAAACTGGACGAATCCCTGACTCAAAAATTACAACGGTTCACTGCTGTCCCGTTAAAGAGAAATAAAGAGGCCTGATTTCCCCCCAATTGATACAATGAGATTGCCTAGAAAAAAGTGTATTAATAGAGGCAACCATGATATGGAACGTTGTAATACGATCCTGTCAAAAATACGAAAACTTGTTCCGAGACATGAATTTGAGACTCTTGCCAAACAACATCACTCACGCCGCGCATTTTGTAAAGCCTGCCGCTGGTCACAGTTTGTGTCTCTGACGATGGCTCAATTGTCCGATCGAAACGGCTTGCGCGATATCGTGAATAATATGTCGGCGCAAATGCATCGCCTTTACCCTCTGGGCAGCGCGAAGCTGTCGCAATCTAACCTATCTCGCCTCAAGGAAGATAAGCCTTATGCTCTTGACGAAGCGATATTTAAAAAACTGTTAACTCGCTGCCAAGGCGTGGCACCTGATCATAATTTCAGATTTAATCACCCGCTATTTTCGCTGTACACTTCCACCATCGACTTATGTTTTTCTGCGTTTCCCTGGACAAATTTTCGCTCCACCAAAGGAGCGATTAAACCGCACACCGGTTTGAATCATGCGGGTTATTTGCCAGAGTTTGTGGTTGTCACGGAAGGGAAGAAACACGAGGTAACGGTGGGTCGCACACTCAGCTTCCCTAAGGAAAATATTGTTGCGGTTGAGAAAGCCTACAACGGTTACACTTGGTATAAGCAATTGACAGATAAGAATATTTTTTTGTCACCCGGCTTAAGCATAATGCAAAATACCACATTGCCGAGCGTCGATCGGTGCTGAAAGGCAAAGGTTTAACGGGTGACCAAGCGACAGAATTCACTGGCCCACAGGTTTGTAAGAAATGTCCTGTTCGATTAAGGCGGGTTGGCTACAAAGATGCGCAGACGGGTAAGCGCTATTTGTTTTTAATAAACAACTTCAAACTGGCAGCCAAGACAATTGCCGATGCCTACAAAGCCAGATCGCAGGTGGAATTATTTTTTAAGTGGATAGAACAACACCTAGGAATTAAATATTTTGTTGGTAAGAGCAAGAATGCGGTGATGACTCAAATATTGATAGCGATGCGCGTATACTTGCTAATTGCATTACTGAAGTTTCAGCCTGGACTCACAAAAAGTATGCAGCAGTTATTACGATTACTGCAGCTGAATTTGTTTGATAAGCGAGACTTGATGGCGCTGTTGAGGGGTGACCCGCCTGGCCGCCGGCTGCCTGATGCAAATCAGCTGAGCCTAATATGAAAGTTAACGGGACAACAGTGATACGATATCGCAAATCTTTGGGAGCCTGGGGGGTTCTAGCCGCGCTCTTGCTTGGGCTAGGTGGGAGTGCTTATGGAGCAGAGCTAACTTTTGTCAACCTCGACCTTCACCGTTCGGTTATTTCTGATGAATTAACTCAGCAAACGGTGGGGCAAGTCTTTCAGGACTCAAGAGGAGCAGTTTGGTTTGTTTCACAGGAAGGTCTGAACCGATATACAGGACACGAATTAGAAAATTATAGATATTCGTCTAAGGATCCAAATTCATTACCTACCAATATCGTAACTCAAATTGCCGAAGATAATGAGGGCATTTTGTGGCTCTCTACTCGAGGTGGCGGGCTGGCCTCTTACAATTCAATATCCAATGACTTTGATACGATATATGCAGATCCAAACAATCACGACACCCCGTATTCGAACGACATTCTTACCGTATTTTGCGATAGAGAGGGCATATTGTGGCTTGGTTATTTGAATGGATTCAGCTCCTTTGATCCCAAGCGACTTGTCTTCCATCACTATATATCCGGCTCTCCCAGTGTCCCATTCATGGGAGAAGTAAAGGATTTCACACAAACACAAGATGGAGCTATTTGGGTTGCAACAGAGACTAATGGGTTACTTCGACTAAAACCACCGACTGGGCAGATTGACGCGTTTACACACAGTGCCGAAAATTCCGACAGCATAGTTCCTGGCAGGTTGTATCGACTGATTACCGATAAGAAAGGAAACATCTGGGTCTCGTCGGACAACGGCGGCATCAGTAGATACAGTACTACTACCAACACATCAACAAACTTCACTCATTCTGAGTCTGACAGTAGCTCATTGTCATCCAATCAAACTTCAGATATTTTTCAGGATACAAGCGATGATATTTGGATAGCGACGTCAGAAGGATTGAACTTATTTTTACCAAAAACAAATAATTTTATACGGTATAGCAGCCAGAATACTGAACTCCCCAATGACGCCATTACCAGTATAAGTCAGACACGAGAGGGAAAATACTGGATTGGAACGCGATCAGGTTTAGCATCAGGAATGAGGACACACTTTCAAAAATTCAACCACACGACAAGTAATCTTTCCAACGAATCTGTAAACGCATTTGCTGAAACTAAAAATGGGACACTGTGGGTAGGCACAGACGACGGCCTGAACAAACTCGCCCCTCAGGGTAATGTATTTGAATGGATTAACGAATCAACGCAACCAGCAATTTCAAGCCCAATCGTAATGAGCCTATTCAGCGATGACCAAATACTTTGGATCGGCACTTATAATGGCGGCCTCAATAAACTAGACACTGAGCTAGGTGAGGTTACCGTTTATCGACACAGCCCGCTCGACGAAAATACTATCGGAGCCAATGGAATCACATCTATACTTCGATTGTCCACCGGGCAGCTACTAATAGGAACCTATGGTGGTGGGTTGAGCCTCTACAATGAGGAAACCAATCAGTTTCTAAACCTTAAAAGTGACAGAAATGATCAGTCAACGATCAGCAATAACATGGTTCTTGCGATCTATGAAGACTCAGTGGGGCTTGTCTGGGTGGGCACAGAGAATGGGCTGAATCGTTTTAACCTGGCCACCCAAGAATTCGAGCGCTATTTTACACAACGGGGCAAACAAAATAGTTTGTCTAGTAATATCGTGTGGAGTTTTTACGAGGACGCAGACCGCAACCTATGGATCGGCACGCTAGGCGGTGGACTAAATCGCTGGCCTGTGATGGATCGAATGGAATCCAAGCCAAATTTCATACATTATTCAGACAACATTTCCCTTCCAAGTTGGAACATATACGGTATACATGGTGATGAAAATAACAGACTGTGGGTATCCCATAGCAAGGGAATTACAAGTCTAGACCCAATTACACTTGTGTCATATCAGTACGGGGTGAGAGATGGCCTGCAGTCAACGGAGTTCAACTTGGGGGCGTCCTATGAATCGAGTGATGGTATAATCTTTTTTGGCGGTATCAGAGGTTTCAATACAATCAATCCTGACTTGATTTCATCAGATAGAATTCCACCACAAGTAGCAATTTCACAAATAAAGGTGATGAACGAAAGGCGTGAGTTTAGTTCGCCCTATTATGCACTCAAGGCGATAGAACTAGGATATCAGGACAGGATGCTATCAGTTGAGTTCTTTGCTGCGGACTACTCCAATCCAGACCTAGTGAATTACGCGTATAAACTTGAAGGAATAAATCCAGACTGGGTGGTGTCACCCGACGCAAGGATTGCATCGTTCACCACACTTCCTCCAGGAACATACAACCTGAAAATGGCTGCAGCCACACCCGACGGCACTTGGAACTGGGATGCACTCAGTATACCCGTGGTCGTGGCACCGCCACCTTGGCTCAGTCCATCAGCCTATGCAACATACATAATTCTCGCTTGCGCAATGATTGCTTTCTACTTTTACCGCCAAGCAGAAAAAACGAGAGTTTCACTACATAGACAAAGAGAACTGGAGCATCGTGTAGAAGAACGGACGCACGATCTTGTGGCCGCAAGAAAAGTGGCCGAGGAAGCCACAAAGGCGAAATCAGAATTCCTGGCCACCATGAGTCATGAAATCCGTACGCCAATGCATGGCATCATTGGCATGACAGAGCTACTCCTACATACCACTCTCAGTGGTCAACAACAGCAGTTCGCTCGCGCCGTACGCAATAATGGCGAGTCACTGCTGAATCTAATTAATGAAATCCTGGATTTCTCGAAGGTTGAAGCTTCTAAGGTAGAGCTAGAGAAGATAGGCTTTAACCTGACGGAGCTGATTGATGACATCTGTTATTTGCAGGGACAACTCGCTCACAGAAAAGGCCTGCAGCTGAACAATATCTGTCACCCTAAAACACCGAACATCGTGCTCGGCGACCCAACTAAAATTCGCCAAGTTGTCATGAATTTGATCAGCAATTCAATCAAGTTTACTCATAACGGGAATATAAACATTCGTGTAGTGCCCACATTTAACTCGTCCAGCTTGGAAAGTACGATGATAAATATTTTTGTCGAGGACGATGGTATAGGTATGGATGAGGACATGCAAAAGCGTGTTTTCGAACCGTTCACACAGGCGGACACTAGCACAACCAGAGAGTATGGCGGAACAGGTCTCGGACTGACAATATCACGTCACTATATCGATATTATGGGTGGAGACATCTCTATTAGCTCTGCCTTGGGTAAAGGTACAAAAATAACGCTATCCATCCCCATGGATTTTGAAGATTACACTGAGCTTCCAATAAACCCATTTGACGGTTTGACTGCTGGGATACTTACCGCTAACTCCAGTACGTATCAGATGACTACTAGCCATTTGTCGCGTCTGGGAGTGACGTCATATCCAGTTCTTGAGGAAGATATCATCGCAGAATCGAGCGAGTACAGAGATATTATGGTAATTGACTATGAGAAAGGTTCAATTTCCCCAGAGATCGATTTTATCTTGAGCAAAGTTAATGCGCGCATAGGTATTTTTTTAACACCACTAAGCGACAACGAGCAATCGGTTGCTTTCCCAGGCTGGACATCCATATCTAAGCCTATCACCTCGAAAGGACTCCAAGAGGCGCTGAGTAAACATGTCAAAGCGACTGGAATGGTTCGAGCAATAGCAAGCGATACATTCAAGGCAAAACATCCAAAGAAAAAACAAATTTTGGTAGCAGAGGATGTACATACCAATCAACAAATTATCGTCGAGATGATTCGACTGCTTGGCCACGAGATCGACATAGCCAGCAATGGTCAAATCGCCGTTGAAAAATATATGTCCGGAGAGTACTCGCTAATATTTATGGACTGTCAGATGCCTGTAATGGACGGATACACTGCTACCAGGAAGTTGCGTCTAATAGAGGTGGAAAAAAATCTTCGCCGGGTCCCAATAATCGCACTCACTGCAGGTTCGGATCAGGAGGACAAAGACCGGTGTCGCGAAGCGGGTATGGATGGATACTTGACTAAACCTTTTTCGATATCTGGTATACAGCATACTATCGAAAAACACCTAAAAAAATCATTTATTGAAAAAGAACCGATCGGAAGCGCCGAGTTAGATGGCAATTTACCAACGTCTAGCAGTAGCGAAAGCCCAGCTGAATCAAAAGTATTAGATCTCTCCGCGATAGAGAACATCAGAGAGATCGAACGGAAAACAGGTAAGAAGTTATTGCCTTCTATTTTCGAAGGTTATATCAAACAAATGGAAGAGAAACTTCGAGATATTGAACGCGATATTAGCTCCGAGGATTACGTATCCTTGTATAGGACCGCCCATGCAATCAAGTCGATGAGTGCAAACATTGGGGCTCATAAAGTGCGATCGATCAGCGCACATATAGAGGAATTAGGCAGACAGAACGAACTTTCTGGTCTGGCGGAGGCAATAAATTCGCTAGAGCAAGCCTATCAGGAGTTTTTGCTAGAGTTTGATGCTGCGCTCAACAACTGAAAAATCTTCTGATTTCCGCCAACCAAAATATTTCTATAGAGCGATACAAAAAAACTGGCTCAAACTACGCAAGTGAACTAAGCTAACAATGCAATCACAAATAAGCGCACACTTAAAATATAATAAAATATGCCGACAGATACATTGCGGGATGGACTAACAATACGTGTCTACAGCATTTTGTCCATTACATTAGTTATGAGTTTGGCCTGGAGTGCTTATGGCGCACAGCCCACATTAACAAAATCACCCTTATCCGATTTACTCCAACAACCAACAGTATCCGCTATTTACCGCGACAGTGATGGAATTCTCTGGATCGGCACGGAGCAAGGCCTGCATCGATACGATGGAGCTAATCTCACGATATTTAATTCCGCCAGTGGTAATAAAAACAGAATCCCAGATTCCGAAATAAGGGATATTGTCGAGGACAGCGATGGCAACCTCTTTGTTGCCACTTCTAATGGGACACTATTAAAATGGGATCGCAAGGTGGCAGCATTCAAGTCCATCATATCACCCAAATCCGTTGCGGAGACAAAGCTTGTTAGGCTACTTTTGACGATGAATGGCAAAGTATGGTTGCTTAGTAGGAACCAACTCCGCCTCTACGACCCCATTTCTGAAATCGTCGCAGAGTGGGTGGAGAATATGGAGATTTTGAAAATTATTGGGACACCCCGAGATATTGTGGAGGATGAATCTGGTAATATATGGGTGGCAGGAAATCTTGGCATTGTATGTCTTCTCCTTAAAAAAAACTCACTTTTAGCGATTGACGTCACTACCTTAGGTCTTCCAAAAAACTCTAGCATAACAGCACTGGAAGCATTGGAAGACAATAGACTGCTCATTGGGACAGATACTGGACAGGTAGCGGTATGGGATATAAATTCTGAGGCGTCGTTAGCTACTGAAAAATTGGGAGAAGATAGTCATATCTATATCTCAAAGTTCCTCCAGTACGGTGATCAATTGCTCATCGGTACAGACAGAGGCTTGTATTTATCCGATAGAGAACTGTCACATTTCGATGGCATAGGAATAAGGAGTGACGAGCTTTCTAATCCAAACATATACTCTCTCTTTCAGGATGGAAAATACATTTGGATTGGCACTATTGGAGGACTGGATATTCTTTCATTTTCTCCGTTTGAACTCTTCAACGCAAATAATAGTGACATATCAAATGATATTCTCTCGTTCGAGGAGGATGTCGATGGTAAATTTTGGGTTGGCACCTACGATGGTCTATATCTATATAATCGGAAAACCCAAACGCATGGAAAATTTGTAACGCAAAATAATTCCGTCAATATCGATCAACGAGTGGCCACAATTGCAGCAAGGGAAAGTACTTTATGGTTAGGGCTGATTCGTGGTGGCGTGGAAATTGTCAACACAATATCTGGTCACCAAAAACACCATAATATGGCAAGAACCAGCGATGGGGGTATAACGAAAATAATCGTCATCGCTGGAAGCCAAGACATGTTAATAGCAACATATGATCAGGGTCTATTTCGTATCACTAATGACCACACTGTCTCTTACTACGAAAATGGCGCTCTCCCTCAGAGTTCTATAACGGCGCTATTCCAGTCAAAGACAGGGATTATTCTGGCGGCCTCTGAAAGCAAACTATACCAGCACTCTCCCGAGACTGATCTGTATCTTAGAATGCCAATAGAATTTGGATTAGGGGAGAAAAATCCGCTTATCTACTCATTTGGTGAAACGTCTACTAGTGACATACTGATCGGAACAAAAGACCACGGAATTTTCCGGTGGTCTCAAAAAAATCAACTTAGCAAGAATATGGAGATGCAGCCATTCGGAATTCGAGAAGATCTCAAACATTCAACGATCTACGGTATCGAATCAGACTTGGAAGGGAATATTTGGTATTCAACCGAAAATGGAATTGTCAAACTAGACCCAAAGGGACAATTGCTAAAAAGATTTACTGTTGCAGATGGCTTACAAGGAAGCGACTTCACCCTGGGCGCGTCCTTCACCAGCAAAGCTGGCCTCATCTACTTTGGGGGCATGAATGGATACAATAGATTTGATCCGACCCAAATTGATATCGATAGCTCTGCGTCCCCCATGCGGTTAACAGGCATTGATTTGCCAAAACAGGACAATCGGAATTTGGGGGTGCTCACCGAGCTGAAGTCTTTGCAGCTTACTCACAATGATCACTTTGTCACTTTCCAGTTTAGCGTACTCGACTTTATAGATGCAGAAAAGAATCTGTTTCGTTACAAGCTTGAGAACTTTGATACAGAGTGGATAGAAAATGAAACAAGAAACACAGCGACTTACACAAATCTGCCTGCCGGCGACTATGTTTTGCGGGTTCAGGGTGCAAACTCTTCCGGCAACTGGAATCGAGAGGGCATCACTCTGGATATCGAGGTACTTCCGGCGCCCTGGTACTCGTGGTGGGCATATTTAATCTATAGCATAGGAATTGCGTTTCTTGTTTGGGGATTGCTTCGTATCTATCGTAGTTATGCCATCGTGAGAGAGTCTGCTCAGATGGCCCGGGATATGTTTGAGGCGGAAAACAGGGCAGATGATGAAATGCAGGAACAAATAGAGCTACAGGATGAAATGGTTCTATCGTCTTACCAGCACAATCTGACGACATTATCATTGATAAGCGACTGTATAACCTCTCGAAGTGCCAGCCTGTCTGATGAGGTGAAACGTAAGCTGACGGATAGCAGTATCCGACGCATAGCCGCTTTATCCAGCCTTGAGGATTGCCTTAGCTATCAAGCGGGTGGTCCAGTCGCGAATCTGCAAAAATATACTAACCGTATTGTTGCAGAGCTACTCAAAGAAGCGCCTTTGAAGCCAGAAACTATAGTCACCATCATTGAAGTTTCAGACATGCCAATTCCAATTGAGCTGGCATCTCCTGTTTCAATCATTCTCTATGAAATACTTGAAAACAGCGTTCAACACGCCTTCAAGCAGGATTCACCGGCTAACTATATCCAGGTGACACTTTCCGTCGAAAAGGACATCGAGGCTGCTGCAGATTTTCTTAATTTATCTTTCAACGATAACGGCGTTGGTGTTCCTGATAAAATCGAGGAACTCGCCAACGTAGATTCCGGGATTGCTATTGTGGAATCCATCGTCTCGAAGCTAGGGGGAAGCCTGAATTTCTCTGGCAAGGTAGGCGCCCGCGTCTCGATCAAAATCCCCTACGAGGCTTGAATTTTCGTAAACCTTCGAATGCCAACTAGTCAGCTTGGCTTTTGCAATGGTACATTACATTGTTATGGCGTTAGACCAATCCGGTGAAAGGGATGCTGCCATTGTCTTGACGGGATTTTTGACGTTTTTGAACTCTGGCAGGGCATAGTGGAAAAGAGTGAAATTCGACTACATGCTTTTAGGCGGGCATGCCATCTGGTTATCGACAATAGTGATGACAGGGGCGCTGAGCTTCTTTCACTGTGTCAGGATGAGATACTGAGGCTGGAACAAAAATTCAGCTTCTACCACCCGGAGAGCATCAGCAGCCAGATTAATCAAAGCGCAGGAGCGGGCGATTTCGTACCACTGGATGCGGAGGCTCGCAGCCTGTTCGTGTTTGTAAATGCGCTCTGGGAAGAGAGCAAACATATATTCGACCCCACTACCCGAATCTTGCAAGATTGCTATAACGGTTCGGGTGCGCTGGGCTTGCCTCGAAGGACCAGTTGTATGGAATGTTGAGGTTGGTTGGCTGGAAGAACTTCGAGATAGCAGACGCGGGGGCACATCTGACCACCAAGGGTATGCTCATCGACTTGAGTAGTTGTGTGCGTCCCTATGCATTGGATTCGTTGCGCAAGCTCTTATTGAAACGTAACGTCAGCAACGCCTATATCGAAATGGGGTAGGATGTAGCGACTACAGGGAAGCGACCGGATGCGGGGAATGGCGCGAATTGGCTAATCGGTGTACAAATTCCCAAAGCAACACGAGCCGCAATCGTCCGGCTAAAGGTGAATCACCAAGGATTCGCTATACGCGGAGACTTTGAGCACGCCTTTGTTCAGAACGATGAACGTTTTGGTCGCGCATTAAGCCCCATAGATGGCCAGTCCATCCCGGGGCTACTCGGTGTTACAGTCATCGCTGGAAACTGTCTCACCGCCTGCAGTGCAGCCAGTATTGCGCGGCCAAAAACTGAAGCCACGGGGCTCAAATGGCTGGACAAGCTTGGGCTGCCCTGGATGGCTATAGACCGGCAGCTTACTTGCCACGGCCCACTGGCGCCCATCAATTAAGCATCTTATCGGCCCTCGAACCGAGGTTTGCGCTTCTCTCGCTTGGCTGAGAAACCTTCCTGTAGATCATTCGATTTCAGACACTTCGTGGTTAACGCTTTGACCTGCGCTGGATCGACGACTCCTGCCGCGGCTTGCCGCAGAATGCGTTTCATGGACTGAACTGACAACGGCGCGAGATCGGCAATGTGCTGCGCATACTCGCGCACAAAACTATCCAGATCCTGCGGTGACACCAAATGATCCAGAAAGCCGATCCCCAGCAGAGTATCCGCATCAAGCTCTTCCGAGGCGACCAGAATTCGCTTGGTCACGCTCACCCCCAGACATTCAATGAATCGGGTTATACCTGAAAGCGGATAGCAAAGACCAATAGCCGCCGCAGGTACACGCATGCGACAACCTTCTATACCAATACGAAAATCACAACTAACAGCAAGTTCTGCACCGCCCCCGAATACATTTCCATTCACAGCGCAGATAGTAGGGATCGGCAGATCGGCCAGTTGGCCAGTCATTTTCTGGAAAGCGTCATTGTCAATCTGGCCGTCGCTGAGCTCATGGAGAGCGGCGCCAGCGCAAAAGGTCTTCTCACCGGCGCCCGTAACCACAAGCACCCGCACCTCCGGATCAGCAGCAATCTGATCAAGCCGTTCGTGAATACCCTCCAACTGTTCCCGGCCGAGGGAGTTGTGGCGCTGAGGGTTGTTCAACGTCAGGTAACCGACATGTTCAATGCGGCTATAAAGGATTGTCTCGGTCATCTGATCTTCATTGTGGAGTGTCATTCGAAGTGTCGCATAGCTTGTGCTGAGCCGCCACCAACGAGCCAAAATCATAGACAAGGGTATGAGTGGACAGCATACTCAAAGTGTAGAGGGGATTCATACAATGACACAGCGGTGTGGCTGGTGCGGGGACGACTCCCTGTATGTCAACTACCATGATAAAGAGTGGGGCGTGCCGATACGGGACGACCAAACCCTGTTCGAATTTCTACTTCTGGAAGGCGCCCAAGCTGGATTATCGTGGATTACCATCCTGCGTAAACGGGAGGGATATCGGCAACTGTTCGATAACTTCGACGCACAAAAGATTGCCCGCTACAGCGATAAAAAGCTCGACAAGCTGCTGCTGGATCCCAAAATTGTTCGAAATCGCCTGAAGGTGTACGGTGCAAGAAAGAACGCCCAAGCCCTCTTGAAGGTACAGCAGGAACACGGCAGTTTTTCGGGCTATATCTGGGGCTTTGTGGGAAACCAGCCGATACAGAATCGCTGGAGGACGTTACAAGACGTTCCGGCGACCGCCCCGGTTTCTAACCAATTGAGTAAGGATATGAAGAAGCGTGGCTTCACTTTCGTGGGTTCCACTATTATGTATGCCTATATGCAAGCCACTGGTATGGTAAATGATCATACCACTGGATGTTTTCGGCGTAAGCAATGCGCCGACTTGCGCTAAGCATCCTATTCCTAACATGAGCTGGTAAGATATACAGCCCATCAGCGAGAATTTCACTTGTCAGCCCGCACCCCCGAGAAACCAACGTCTACCAGCCGTAGTGTCTGGAGTTTGGCGTGGCCGACGATTCTCTCCAATCTACTGTTCACCACCGTTGGCTTTATGCAAATCAAAATCGTGGCGCAACTGGGTACCAGTTCTGTCGCAGCAGTTACGACCGGTCAGCGAATATTCTTTCTGGTACAGGCTCTGATGATGGGTATATCAGTAGCGACCACTGCTCTGATTGCACGGAGTTGGGGCGCCCAGGATATCCGTAAGGCTGAGCTGGTGTCCTGGACATCTCTGATTATGTCTGTGACGCTGGCAGCCTTGGTCAGCCTACCGATCGTCCTCGCGCCGAAAGCCTTGGCCAGCGTATTTGGGCTTGACGAGGAAACAACCACGCTCGCTGCGAGCTATATTTTTTGGCTGAGTCTGTTTAACGTTTTCGCTGCGATCAACATGCTGCTGGCGACGGCACTCAGAGCGACTGGCGACGTGATCACGCCATTGTGGTATCTGCTGTTCAGCTCTGTCTTGAACGTGTTCTTCTCCTATGTCATGGCCTTTGGTGCGGGGCCAATACCGCAATTCGGAGTTGCAGGGGTCGCGCTGGGAGGTAGCTTTGGCGCTGCACTGGTCACCATCGCCTTTGTCATTGCCTGGTGGCGTGGACGCTTTAACCTTAAACCCGCTAGCTCCCTTGCTGTGGACTGGGGAGTGTGCCGACAAATAATCAGCATCGGTGGCCCCGCAGTAATCGAACAAGGCATTGTTCAAATTGCTTTCCTGGCTTTTTTTGCCGTCGTGGCCCATTTCGGAACGGTCGCCTATGCCGCCTACGGTATCGGGATTACCCTGGTGGCATTTCCCATCGTAATTGGATTTGGATTTGGTATCGCGACCGCCACACTGGTCGGGCAGCAACTTGGCGCCGGGAGAGTCGATTTGGCTGTGTTAGCCGCCACACGTTCTCTGCGTATGGCGCTCGCTGCCATGATCACACTGTCCATCGCACTGGCGTGGTTCGCGGAAAGTCTCGCGTGGTTTATGATCGACGATCCGGAAGTCGTTCACCTCACCGTAGTTTTTATGTACATGATTGCGCTGGCCCAACCGCTTATGGCGTTTGAATTCACTCTGGGTGGCGCTTTACGTGGTGCCGGCGATACTCGGTTTCCTCTGATAGCAACCTTTTGCGGTGTCATAGTTGGACGCCTGATTCCAGCCCTTACCTTCCTTTGGCTGGGACTTTCCGTCTACTGGATATTCTCGGTCATGCTGCTTGATTACGCTATAAAGGCGACAATATTGACTTATCGTTTTCGCTCCCGTAAGTGGCTCAATGTTCAATTAGGTACAGCTGACTAGCCAACTTCCGCAGGTCCTTGTAGACAGCAACAAAATAAATACTTAAAGTTGGAATTATCGAATTAGCGGTAGGTCTGCTGCTTCTGTATCAGGAGCCCCTCTCATGACAGAAAACAGCACACATAATACGAGCCGCAACCCGTCACCTTTCAATCGTACAGTCCAGCACGACGCCAAGCGGGCGGCAATCCTCTCGCAGGCAGCAAAATTGTTTAATTCCAAAGGTTCCCGAGCGACCACGCTGAAAGATATCGCTGAAAGTCTGGGATTAACGAAAACCAGCCTGTACTACTACGTCAAAACCAAGGAAGACCTGATCTACCAATGCTATATGGTGGCTCTGGAGCACCATCACCACAATCTGGATGAGATCGAAGCGACACATCCCGAAGCGCTGGCGCGTACGTCCGCCTTTTTCCGGCAAAACTTTGAAAATTGGCTCGCTGCCCAAGAGGGCCGGGGGCCACACATTGCCGCGCTACTGGAAATTGCCGCACTGAAGGGGAGTCACCGGCAAGAGGTCGAAGCGGGTTACATCGCAATGTTCAAGCGACTGCGAGAGTATATTCGCCAGGGTATCGTTGATGGCTCATTGAGAGAGTGTGAACCCAGCGCCACCACACGGGCTATACTGGGCTCGGTAGACTGGACATTCTCATGGTTGCACAGTATTCCTCTGGATCAGGTGAGCGCCACGGCAGAAGAAGCGTGGGATATACTGGCCCGGGGTATTTTTGCAGGCAAGGGGTTATATACAGCGGCTGACATCAGCCACGAGAACGAACAGGTGGCGCTCTTGAAGGGGTTTGATCGCGAGGAGCAAAATCGCCTGAAAAAAATCGCGTTTCTGAAGACAGGCACCCTGTTCTTTAACAAACAGGGCTTCAACGGCACGTCGCTGGATGAAATCGCAGAGCACCTCAACGTGTCCAAAGGCGCCTTCTACTACCACATCAACAACAAGGAAGACCTGCTGTTTCGCTGCTACTGCCACTCGCTGGACATTACTGAGAAGATTCACGCTCAGGCAGCGCAGTCCATGGGTAGCGGATTGCAGAAAGCCGAGTTGACGTGTCGTCGCACATTTTATGTGCAGAATTCTGACGTCGGGCCACTGATTAGATACAACACTATTACTGCGTTACCCATAGAGCGTAGGCGTGAAATACTAAAACGCACAGACCACGCAAACGAACAGTTCGGCAATTTTTTGAATGCAGGCATGGACGACGGCAGCGTGCGCACTGTGAACACCTACGTCGCCCAGCAGCTTGTAGCCGGTGCAATCAATGCCGCCATGCACCTCACACAGTGGCGTAAAGTGGACAATATCGACAGCGCCGCCATCGATTATTTTGACATTTTTTTCAACGGTTTATTGCCGCGCGTCGCAAACCAGAACACCTAATTCCCAGGAGTATCTTCGTGGCCAGTGATGTAGACAAACTTCTTAAACTTCTCGAGGTCAAGCAGCTCGACAAGTACCTTTTCAGCGGACTGAGTTCCAGACGCCCAGCGCGTGTTTTCGGCGGCCAGGTACTGGCACAGGCCCTGAACGCTGCTACCCGGACGGTAGAGGCAACCCGCTTCGTACACTCCATGCATGCCTACTTCCTGCGACCGGGAAACCCCAGCAAACAGATAATTTACCATGTGGATCCCATTCGCGACGGTAAGAGCTTTACCACCAGAAACGTTATCGCCAAGCAGGATGGCATCGCCATCTTTAGTTCCTCAATTTCCTATCACATTGAAGAATCAGGATTATCGCACCAGTTTGACATGGCGCAGGTACCCCCACCGGAAGAGCTTGAGTCTGATTTTGACCGGTGGTCGCGTATGGCGGCAGAAAACCCGGGCAAAATAAATCCGCCGGGCGCACAGCCTATCGAACGCAAAGTAGTACAACCGCGTGATTATCTCAACCCGCAGCCGCAGGAACCGGAGCAGCAAATATGGTTCCGGGCGCTTGGCGATCTGGGAGATGGACTGAGTAGACACCAGACTATACTGGCGTTCATATCTGACTTTGGTTTACTGGGGACGGCACTACTCCCGCACCCCTACACAGTAATGGACAAAGCCCTGCAGTCGGCAAGCCTGGATCATGCCTTGTGGTTTCACCAACCCTTTCGGGCAGACGAGCATTTGTTGTACTGCCTGGATAGCCCTATCTCAGGAGGAGGACGCGGTTTCAGTCGGGGTAGTTTCTATACACGTGAGGGTGTGCTGGTTGCGTCCACTGCACAGGAATCGCTGTTGCGCCTGCGCCAAGACTAATTGACGTGTGTCTCCACCTCCTCCCCGAGCACCACTAGTTCCAGATGGGAACCCGTGAGACGAAGCTGGGTAATTGAACCATTGGCCGGCGAAAAGCACAGTGTTTGGGGACGATCAAGCACTTGGCCAACGACGGCGTTTATTACCAGAAAGTGGCTAAATATGACCGTCGTCTGGCGCAGTTCCAACAGTTGCTGAAGCGCTTTGCTGCGCCACATCTCCAGTTCTGCCGTCTGTTGTGACCATTGCTGCTGCATAAACTGTCGCAACCACACCTGGCGCTGTGCCAATGGCACCGGCGAGGGAATTTCTCGAAACGTCGCATCTTCCTGAACGCGCTGGCGTAGCTCCCTCGACAGTGGCGCGGCAGTCTCGATAGCTCGTTGCAAGGGACTGCTAATTAATAGTGAGTCCTCGCCTACGTGCGGCAAAAGCTGCCTGGCCGCTGCTTCAGCCTGTTGTCGCCCGAGCTCGCTGAGGCTCGGATCAGGCGACTCTCCCCAACCGGCCGAAGCCTCCCCGTGCCTGACGAGAAATATATCCATAGATCAGTCGCTCACCCTTTATCGATACGTGAGAAGCTTTTCGCCGCTGTGTTCGCCCAGCACCTGTAAATACGAGCAGTCGTTAAAACCGGAAAGTGAAACTTTAGCCCCACTATAAAATAACTGTGTTACAGAACAGTTGAAGATTGGCTCATACAGTTGGTAGGTTTGCTCACCACCTAGCCCTAACACCTGGGCGACAATGGTCGCCAGTGTGCCGCCCGAGGTAAATATTCCGATAGTCTTGCCACTGCCCTGCTGCTGCATAACATCGGCCAACGCTTGGCGTGCATTGCCAGAATACTCGGCCCAGCTCTGAATCCGCGAATCGTCGCACGCCGGAGACACCCAGTAATTAAAGACCGCGTCAATGACTTTCTGGTAGTCCTTACTGTCGCCAAGTCCGTTTTCTACCAATGCCGCCACCTTCGGGTTGTGTTTAACCACCTCCGGTATCAGGTGAGTCAATTGCTCCTCGTTCTGGATCTCGTTAAAACGGGGGTCGATATGGTGCGGTACCACAGTGGGCTGACTGACGAGGGCCAACCGGGCCGTCTCGCGCTGGCGCGACAGATCACCACTGTAGACGGCGTCAAAGTGGATACCGTGGTTACGGAAATATTCGCCCGCGACGCTGGCCTGCCGACAGCCCAAATCGGAGAGCTTGTCGTAGTTTTCGGCACCGAAAGAAGCTTGACCGTGACGTACCATGTATATCGTTGCCATCAGGCGCTCCGGGACACAGGATTGGATTACCTATCGAAACGCAGTTCGCGTCGATAGGGGAAAAAGTCTTCAACATGCCCCGTGTGTATCTTCTCCTGCAGTCCCTGCCAGAAGGAGGCTTCATAGATATCACTGTGCAACGTATCGAAAACCTGTCGCGCTCGCTGGTTGCCCGAGAAAAAGAGCGCAAATTCCTCTGGAAAGATATCGTTGGGGGCGACCGAATACCACGGCTTGCTGGACATCTCCTCCTCCTCCGTCCGTGGCGCGGGTATGGTGCGAAAATGACAGTCTGTCAGCGGTACGATTTCATCATAGTCGTAGAACACCACTCGCCCGTGCCTTGTCACGCCAAAGTTTTTCAGCAACATATCACCCGGAAAAATATTCGCTGCCGCCAACTGTTTGATGGCATTGCCATATTCATCCATCACTGCTTCCACCTGCTCGTTGGTGGCACTGCGCAGATACAGGTTGAGCGGCGTCATGCGGCGCTCGACATAGACATGCTTGATGATCAGGGTTTTGCCGTGCTCCTCAAGCACAGAAGGCGCCACCTTGCGCAACTCTTCCATCAATTCATCGGAGAAGCGCGCCCTGGCAAACGCCAGGTTTTTAAACTCCTGGGTGTCGGCCATGCGACCGGCGCGATCCCATCGTTTTACCAGGGTGTACTTGGCTTTCACTTGCTCACGCGTCATGTCTTTGGGCGGCGTAAACCTGTCCTTGATGACTTTGAACACAAAGTCGTAGGACGGCAAAGTGAACACCGTCATGACCATACCCTTGATGCCAGGCGCGACATTGAACTGGTCGGAGGTGCTTGTCATGTGCCGAAACGCACAGCGGTGATAATACGTCTTGCCGTGTTTGTTATGACCCATGGCACTGTAGATTTCGGATATGGGTTTGGCGGGCATGAGCTGTTGTAAAAACAACACACACTGTGCCGGGATAGTGGCATCCACCAAAAAATAGGAGCGGGTAAAGCTGAACAGTACGCTGACCATGTCCGCACCGAACAGGATGGAGTCGACATAAACAGCCCCCTCCTCATTGTGCAGGATGGGCAGTACGATCGGCATGGATTGACCACCACTAAGAATGCGCCCTACCAGATACGCACCCTTGTTACGGAAAAAATGATGCCCCAGCACTTGAAACTCGGCGTCGTTACTGTTCAGGTCAATGTGCGGCGCAAGATTGTTGAGTAACGCCTCCTGAATATTGTGGATATCCCGCTCCAGGTCTTCATAGGGAATCGAAAAGGCAAAATCCTTGAGCAACCTCTCCAGCAGGGTACAGAGTGACCCCTGGAGACGATAAGTTCGATACACCTTACTCACATCCGCCGGCGGCATATCACCATGCGGTGAAAATACAAAGGCGTATTCATCACGAATTTTACGATGCTTAAAGACCGCGCAGTAAACCGAGTTAAAAAAGGTTTCGGCGATCTCAAAATTGTTGCGGCCGTCAATCAATAGCGCGTAGAGCTTGCGCGCCTCTCGCCAAAAATTGAGATCGTTGAGATCACCACCCGCGATAAGCTCCACGTACTCCAGAATGTCGTTCGTTTTCACCTTATAGAGGTCAATGCGCTGAATGGAGGCATGCCGGATACCCTGCCAATCCGCATTCTCAAACCGCGTCTTCGCGGCCAGCGTAATATTCTGAAACTCAGCAAAATAAGATTCAAAGCCATTCAATATGGCGCGGGCAAGACGCTCTCGCGTCTCTACCTGCGCCACGGAGACTTCACTATTTTCCATTCAACTGCCGCATACCTGCAGGTGCACCGCGGTCAACGCCCGCACTGCAATGCTGGCGTTTTTCCTCACAACATTTCCTTCGCAAACAACTCAAGAATTGCAGGATTGGCGACATTCAACAACATGGAGCCCACCTCACCGCGCTTACCGGCTTCCTTCCACGGCGCGAGTCGTTCAATGATTCTGCCATGCGACCCCACCAGGCCCACCTCGTCCAACAATTCGTTGGGTACCAGCGCTGTCGCTTCCTCCTGCTTCCCGATGAGATATAAATCCTGTATCCGCGTCGCCACATCCCCATAGCCCAGACGCGTAGCATAGTCGTGGTAGAAATTTTTACCTTTAGCGCCCATACCACCAATGTACAACGCCAGCCACGGGCGTAATGAGTCAAACGCCGCCGCGAGGTCATCATTGGCAGCAACCATCACAAAAGGCGCAACATCAAAATCTTTCAAGCTCTTGCCGTTGCCCGCAACGGCAAAGCCCTTCTCGAGATGATCACCCAAAATACTGTATTTGTTCGGGTCCATCCAGACGGGAAACACACCGTCGGCCACTTCACCAGCACAGACCAAACCCGCAGGTGTGATGGAGGCCGTGTAAATGGGAAGCTCTGGACACCCTTCCAGAATAGACTTTAACGGCTTACCCAGACCCGTAGTGCCAGGACCCTTGTTGGGGAGTTGGTAGACTTTCCCATCGAACTCAACTGGTCCTTCGCGCGCCATAATCTTGCGCATTATCTGGATATACTCGCGTGTGCGCGTCACCGGCTTGCCATAAGGTACACCGTGCCAGCCTTCAACCACCTGGGGACCCGATGCACCTAGCCCGGCAATAAAACGACCACTCGACAACTGGTGCAGGGACATGGATGTCATCGCACACATCGCAGGTGATCGCGCAGGCATCTGCATAATCGCCGTACCAACCTTGATCTTTTTGGTCTGGGCCAGGATCCACGTGGCACTGGACACAGCGTCATTACCGTAGGCTTCAGCAGTCCATACCGAATCGAACCCCATGGATTCTGCCTGTAGTATCAGCTCCATTGGCAGGTGAATTTGCTTGCCCGAATAGCCCAGCAGAAAGCCCAGTTTCATAGATAATCTCCAGTACTCACCAGACCAACACGGCCCGAGTTAATGTGACCAGCGCACGATTGCGCCAATGTTAAATATTGCTTGGTGCCAGACCCTATTACCAAAAAATAGCAGAGCGGCCACCGCATTCGCCCGCCGGGTAAACACCGCGAACTTTCGGATCCACCCGGGGATTACGCAGTCTCAGTACAACAGACTGTATAGTTTCCGCTGGTATTCGACAGCCAGCGGGTCACCCTTGCCCAGCAAGGCAATCGAGTCCAGTAGCATACGCTTGGTCGCACCATTCCCATGATCCAGGTCCTTTTGCAGTATAGCGACAAGTTGTTCCATCGCCTCGCGAAATTGCCCAGCATTGGTGTATTGCACGCCTAATTGATAGCGTACGTCCAAATCGTTGGGGTTGTCTGCTAGCTGCTGCTCCAGCGCTTCAATTTCCGGAGATTTAGCCGCCTCACGCTTGATCTCCAGCTGTGCGCGCAGCTGTTCGTAGCCAGCATCCTGGTCGGCCATCCGTATACCGTCCAGCAAGGCAACTGCCTCATCCAGACGCAGCGATTCTATCAGCGCATGGGCATAGGTGAGCGTAATGTCGTGCTGCTGTTTGGAATCCTGCCACGCCTGCCGCAAGGGAATCAGGGCTTCGTTATACTCTCCCCGCTCGATCGCCTCTGCGCCCAGTTGCAGTAAACCGTCCCAGGGCTTGGGCAGGTATTTCCCCAACATTTCTCGAATAAACGACTCGGTCTGCGCGCCAGCAAAGCCATCTACCGGTTGCCCGTCCTGGATGACCATCACGGTGGGCAAGTTGCGCACGCCCAACTGCTGGGCGATACCCTGCTGTTCGTCGGCATTCACTTTGGCCAACAGGAATGCGCCCTCGTATTCCTTGGCGATTTTTTCCAACAGAGGCATCAAGGTTTTGCAAGGTTCGCACCACTCGGCCCAGAAATCGACCACCACGGGGCGTTTGTGGGATTCCTCGATGAGAAGTGCTGAGGCGTTGGTTTCTTCGATGTTGACTATGTAATCGATCACGGGCTCCCCTTGTGACTATTCAGTGCGACATTTTGTTAGTCGTGGATGTGGCCGCATTAGATCCCCCGCAGGGTGTGCTCGGGTAATGCGGGCTCATTCCGTCTCGTACATTATAAGCCGAGAACGTCCTGCATATCGTAAAGACCCGCCTTCTGTCCCACTAACCAGCCGGAGGCGCGCACGGCGCCTCGGGCGAAAGACATTCTGCTGGAAGCCTTGTGAGTAATCTCTAGGCGCTCACCATCAGCGGCGAAGGTGACGGTGTGATCACCGACGATATCACCAGCACGCACAGTGGCAAAGCCGATAGTGTCACGCGCTCTTGCGCCAGTCTGACCCTCGCGTCCGTAGACGGCGACTTTGTCCAGATCGCGTCCCAGGGCATCGGCCACCACTTTACCCATGCTGAGGGCAGTGCCGGACGGGGCGTCAATCTTATGCCGGTGATGGGCCTCGTAGACTTCGATATCGACATCGTCACCGAGGACGCGCGCCGCCATATCCAGCAATTTGAAACACAGGTTGACGCCAGTGCTGAAATTGGAGGCTTTGCAAACGGCAATAACGCTCGCAACCTTCTCGATGTCGCCTTGCTGTTCAGGGGTAAAGCCGGTTGTTCCAATAACGATAGCGACGCTGTGCTCGCTGCACAGCGCGAGGTTAGCCAGAGTGGCCGCCGGCACTGAAAAATCAATCAGCACATCGATATCGGCTATCACTTTCGCCAGCGCATCAACTACCACGACGCCATTTTTGCCCTGCCCAGCCAGTTCACCGGAGTCGGCGCCCAACAGCGTACTTTCCGAGCGCTCAATGGCTGCGGTCAATGTCAGGCCTTCCGCCAGGCTGATCGCCTCGATCAAGGTGCGTCCCATCCGTCCAGCCGCGCCGGTAATACCGATTCGTACGGTCACAGTTTTAACTCATCAAAGAAGCTCTTCACACCCTCAAACCAACTCGTCTGACGGGGAGACTGGGCCTTGCCGCCCTCTCCCAGAGTACTGCGCAGCTCTTCGAGTAGTACTTTTTGTTCCTTGTTGAGTTTGACTGGCGTTTCTACCACCACCCGGCACAACAAATCGCCCACGCCACCGCCGCGTACGGGCTTGACGCCTTTGGCGCGCAGTCGGAACAATTTACCAGTCTGCGTCTCGGGGGGAATCTTCAATTTTACGCGACCATCCAGGGTCGGCACATCCAGATCACCACCTAACGCGGCATCGACAAACGTGATAGGCACCTCACAGAACAGATTTTTACCATCACGCTCGAATATCGGGTGCTGCCTGACGGACATCTGCACGAACAAATCACCAGCTGGCCCGCCATCAGGCCCAGCTTCACCCTCGCCAGACAAGCGAATCCGATCACCGGTATCCACGCCGGGAGGTACTTTTACTGAGAGTGTTTTAGTTTTTTCCATGCGACCCTGGCCGCGGCAGTTACCACAGGGATCGGTAATCGTCTTCCCCCGTCCGCGACATGCCGGGCAGGCCTGCTGCACCTGAAAAAATCCCTGTTGCATGCGGACCTGACCCGCACCTCCGCAAGTACCACAGGTCGCCGCAGAGGTACCTTTTTTGGCACCGGAACCGTCGCAGGTATCACAACTACACAGCGAGGGAACACGAATTTCAACCGTGGTGCCCTTGACGGCATTCTCCAGAGAAATATCCAGCGTATAGCGCAGGTCTGAGCCACGCTGTGGGCCGCCGCGACCACGCCCGCCACCACCACCGAAGATGTCGCCGAACACATCGCCAAAGATGTCGCTGAAATTCTCGCCACCGAAACCACCCCCGCCGCCACCCATGCTCTGATCTACGCCTGCATGGCCATACTGGTTGTAAGCCGCGCGTTTTCTGGCATCTGTCAGAACATCGTAGGCTTCGGAGGCCTCTTTGAACTTATCCTCAGCGGCCGGATCATCCGGGTTGCGATCAGGATGATGCTTCATCGCCTCACGGCGATACGCCTTTTTGATGTCTTTTTCATCGGCGTCCTTACTGACACCGAGAATCTCGTAATAATCGCGTTTTGACATAAATTCTTGGGCTTTTTTCAGCTTTTATGGAAATAACTACGCGGGCACTTAAGTCCCGCATAGTCCTGGTCAATGTGTGGGATGGACACTCTGTCCATCCCGCTGGCGACGCGCGCTAGCCGTTACTTCTTGTCGTCTTTCACTTCCTCGAACTCCGCGTCGACCACATCGTCTCCGCCGGAAGCTTCGGCACCGGCTTCAGCACTGCCGCCGGCCGCTGCCTCGTCCTGCGCCGCCTGTGCGGCAAAGATCTTCTGCGCTACGGCACCAGTAACCTCAGTCAGCTTGGCCGCAGCAGCGTCGATGGCGTCTTTGTCGTCAGCCTTGAGCGCCGCATCAGCCTCGGTTATAGCGGCCTCGATGGCAGCCTTCTCTTCATCAGTGCCGTGTTCTCCCGCGTCCTCGAGTGTCTTTCTGGCAGCGTGTACCAGACCGTCGCAGGTGTTGCGCGAGGCTACCAACGCCTCGAACTTCGCATCAGTCTCGGCATTGGCTTCGGCATCAGCGATCATTTTCTCGATGTCTTCGTCATTCAGGCCGCCAGATGCGGTAATCCGAATGGACTGCTCCTTACCCGTGGCCTTGTCTTTGGCCGACACATGCAGAATACCGTTGGCGTCCAAATCGAACGTCACTTCCACCTGCGGCATACCGCGCGGCGCGGGCGGAATATCAGCCAGATCAAAGCGACCCAGTGATTTGTTACCGGTAGCCTGCTTACGCTCACCCTGCACCACGTGAATGGTCACTGCTGTCTGGTTGTCATCCGCAGTGGAGAATATCTGCGACTTCTTGGTAGGGATCGTGGTATTTTTCTCGATCAATGGCGTGGCAACCCCACCCATCGTTTCGATACCTAGCGTCAATGGCGTCACATCCAGTAGCAACACGTCTTTCACGTCACCGGACAGTACCGCGCCCTGGATAGAAGCACCTACAGCCACTGCCTCGTCTGGATTGACATCCTTACGCGGCTCTTTACCGAAGTAATCGGCGACAACCTTTTGCACCATCGGCATACGCGTCTGGCCCCCTACCAATATCACTTGGTCGATTTCACTGGGGCTGAGACCGGCATCCTTCAACGCCATTTTGACCGGCTCCATAGAGCGGGTCACCAGTTCTTCCACTAAAGATTCCAACTTGGAGCGGCTCAGCTTGACCACAAGGTGCTTCGGCCCGGTGGCGTCAGCCGTAATGTAGGGCAGGTTCACCTCGGTCTGCTGCGCGCTGGACAATTCTATCTTGGCCTTCTCGGCAGCTTCCTTCAGGCGCTGCAGTGCCAGCGGGTCGCTATGCAGATCGATACCACTCTCTTTCTTAAACTGTGTGGTGAGGTATTCGATCAGCCGCATGTCAAAATCTTCACCACCCAGGAAAGTGTCACCATTGGTAGACAACACTTCAAACTGGTGCTCGCCATCCACTTCGGCGATCTCGATGATGGAGATGTCGAAGGTACCCCCGCCCAGGTCGTACACCGCAATGGTGTGATCTCCCTTAGACTTGTCCATACCATAGGCCAATGCGGCCGCTGTCGGCTCATTGATGATGCGCTTGACTTCGAGGCCGGCGATTCTACCGGCATCCTTGGTGGCCTGGCGCTGTGAATCGTTGAAATAAGCAGGTACGGTGATGACCGCTTCGGTCACCGGCTCACCGAGGTAGTCCTCTGCGGTCTTTTTCATCTTACGCAGGATTTCAGCCGACACCTGTGGCGGCGCCATTTTGTTGTCTTTAACCTGCACCCAGGCATCGCCATTGTCTGCCTCAATAATTTTGTAAGGCACCATGGTGATATCTTTTTGAACGACGTCATCCTTGAACTTGCGGCCTATCAGGCGTTTGACCGCAAACACGGTGTTGTGCGGATTGGTTACGGCCTGACGCTTGGCGGCCTGGCCGACCAGGATTTCGCCGTCTTCAGTATAGCCGACCACCGAAGGCGTTGTACGATCACCCTCTGCATTTTCGATTACCTTTGGCTTGCCACCCTCCATTACGGATACGCAGGAGTTCGTGGTGCCCAGGTCAATTCCGATTATCTTACCCATTCTCTGTCTCCAGTCTGTATGCGCAGGGAGTACCTGCGGTTGTCAAATAACGTTGTTCTGTATATTGGCCCTATTTGACTGATTTCAAGGGTCAAATTATTCCTCTGGCCCTAATCAGCCCGGATTAGGTACCGCCCGGGCTCTTGCTGACCATCACCATCGCCGGTCGCACCAAGCGGCCGTGCAGCGTATAGCCTTTTTGCATCACAAAAATCACCGTATTGGGCTCCACATCGGCATTTTCCACCATGCTCATGGCCTGGTGCAGCTGAGCGTCAAAAGGCTCGCCGGCGGGGTCGATCGCCTCGATGTAAAATTTCTTCAGCGCATCCTGGAAGCTTTTGAGGGTCAGCTGCAGGCCCTCGGCGATAGGCTTAACAGCTTCATCGCCGCCGGAGCTCGCCTCCAGCGCGCGCTCGAGGTTGTCTACCACCGGCAGCAACTCAGCAGCAAAGCGCTCCAGTGCGAACTTTCGGGCTTTTTCGACGTCCTGCTCAGCACGGCGCATCACATTCTGGGCATCGGCCTGAGCGCGCAGCACGGCGTCTTTGGCGACGGCTAATTCCTCCGTCAGATTGGCCAGCGCATCCTCTTCTGGCAGCTCTGCCAGTGGTTCGGAGGCATCCGTAGCAATTTCTAAGGATTCAGCTTGTTCGTTAGTCTCGGGCTGTTTTGTATCTTGCTTGGTCACACTAGGACTCCATTGTCTGTATGCATTGTTCACGCGCAACCTAGATGCAGGCGCGCAATACCAGTCTTTAGGCGGATATGGGGTCAACACGGGCTATTTCAAGACCAGCGCATAGGAAATGGGTCAGCGTGAACCCGGGCCCGATCAGGCCAACGGGTGAATCGTAAATACCTAACTGGACAGCGCCGAGCTCAACATCCGGGCGGTGACGTCGACAATGGGAATCACCTGCGCATAGGCCATACGCGTGGGACCGATGACTCCCAGCACCCCCAGTGTTCGGGTGCCGTCGTTATAGGGCGCGGTGACCACACTGTAGTTGCCGAACACCTCGTAGCCCGATTCCTCACCGATAAAAATCTGTACACCCTCGGCGCGCGTGCAGCGCTCCAGCAGGTGTAGCAAATCTTTCTTCTGCTCGAAAGAATCAAACAGCTCACGCAACCCGAACATTTCCTCGGCCGAGGCGCCGCCCAGCAACCGAGACTCACCGGCCATCACGTACTCGTCTTCTTTATCGTCCTGATCCAGCGCGCGATTCGCGAGATCCAGTGAGGCCTCCAGATAGCTGTCTATTTGGGTGCGCGCCTCCTGCATTTCGCGCAGTATTCGCTCTTTCACGCGGTTCAGCGGCTGGCCAGCGTAGCGCTGGTTCACCATCGCCGCCGCCTCGCGCAGCTCTGCCTCGGTAAACGCGCGCTGGGTATGGATAATGCGATTTTGCACCTCCCGCTCGTTGACCACGAGAATGACCAACACACGCTCGCCGGAAAGGGGTAAAAATTCCACCTGCCGCAGTTGATTGGCTTCCTGTCGAGGCACAGTGACCAATCCGGCCTGGGCGGTAATGTTGGATAACAACAGCGAGGCCGCCTGTACCAGTTCAGTCGACGACTTATCCGGGTTCAGCTCAGCGCGCAGCGCCGACATCGCCTGATCCGCCAGTGGCTGCACTTGCAGCAGGGAATCCACGAACAGGCGATACCCCAGAGCGGTTGGTACGCGGCCCGCCGAGGTATGGGGCGAGTGCAGGTAGCCCCGGTCCTCGAGATCGGACATCACATTACGAATAGTGGCCGCACTGACCGGCAGGCCTGCAGATCGCAGCAGGGTTCCGGATCCCACGGGCTGACCGTCGCGTATATGATGCTCAACCAACGTCTTTAACAAAACACTGGCGCGCTCTGAAATTGCCCCTGCTGCCATAGGTTCCCACCTGTAAAGCCTCGCCTAGGGTTTTATCACAGCAGCGAATAATTACAAAGCCGTAGCAGTAACATATTGCTTTCACGCCAAGAGTGTTTATGCCGCCTCCCTTCTAGGGTATAAATGACGAAACCTCAAGTAGATCTCCCATGCTCGCGCAAATCACTATCAGCAATTACACCATCGTGTCCGCACTGGACATGGACTTTTCCACGGGAATGACCGTGATTACCGGCGAGACCGGGGCCGGCAAGTCCATCATGCTGGATGCACTGGGCCTGTGCCTAGGTGACCGGGCCGACCCTAAGGCCGTTCGCCACGGCAGTGAACGCGCCGAGATCACCGCCAGTTTCAGTATCGCAGCGATACCCCAGGCGGTGGCCTGGTTGCGCGAGCGCGACCTGCACACCAGCGATGAGTGCCTGCTGCGTCGCGTGGTAACGGCGGATGGCCGCAGTCGCGCCTATATCAATGGTAGCCTCAGTACCCTGCAGGACTGCGCCGAGCTCGGCGCGATGCTGATTGATATCCACAGCCAGCACGCTCACCAGTCACTGCTGCGCAAACCCATACAGCGCGACCTATTGGACGCCTATGCCGGGCACAAGGCCCTTGCCTACAGCGTGGAGCAGCACGCCTCGGACTGGCTACGTAAACGCCGCGAACTCGAACTCCTGGCCGGCTCCAGGGATGAACACACCAGCCGCATACAACTGCTGGCGTACCAGGTGGAAGAGCTCGACACCCTGAACCTGCAAGAGAGCGAGTTGGGGGACCTGGAGCAGGAGCAGATCCTGCTCGCCAATGCCGAGGACATTCTCGTAGCGGCACACCGCGCACTGGAACTGTGCGAGCAGCAGGAGAACGGCACACACCAGGCCTTGAAACTGCTGAACTCAGACGTCCATGCCACCCCTGCCGCCAACAGCGCCCGGGAGCTGCTGGAATCTGCCGCAATAGCGCTGAACGAGGCCCACGGCGAAATTCAACAGCATATTGACAGTGTGGAGGTGAACCCGGAACGGCTGGCGGATGTAGAAAAGCGCCTGGAGAGTATCTACGATGTCGCCCGCAAGCACCGGGTGCTGCCCGAGCAACTGCCCGCTTCGCACCTGACGCTCAAAGAAGAGCTGCGGGGCCTGGAAAATGGCGGCCAGCGCGTGTCACAGCTGGAACAGGAAATGATCGAACTGGCCCGACAGTACGCCATCGACGCCGCACAACTGGGGAAAAAACGTCGCGCTGCCGCCAAAAATCTGGTGACAAAGACTTCTGTGGTGCTCGCAACACTGGCGATGGAGGGGTGTCAGTTCGAGATCGCCCTCACGCCGCTAAAAAGCGCTGACCCGCACCTCCACGGCAGCGAAGAAGTGGAATTCCTCATCAGCACCAACCCCGGAGCGCCCCCCCGGGCGTTGGGCAAAATTGCGTCCGGGGGTGAACTCTCCCGCATCAGTCTCGCCATCGGTGTGGTCACTGCGCATACGGCCACCGCACCGAGCATGGTATTCGATGAGGTAGATGTGGGCATTGGCGGCGCGGTCGCCGAAGTCGTTGGCAAGTTGCTGCAGACGCTGGCGGAGCGAGCGCAAATACTATGCGTCACCCACCTGGCACAAGTCGCCGCGCAGGGAACGCATCACCTGCAGGTGAGCAAAACCAGTGGCGGCAAGTCGATAGAGACACGGCTATGCCGCCTGGATACAGAACAAAAAGTACAGGAGATTGCGCGCATGCTGGGCGGGGTCAAAATTACCGCGCAGACGCTGGCCCACGCGCGGGAAATGCTGGAAAGCTAACGCGGGGGAATCAGACAGGGTCTTTTTTCTTGCGAACGTAGAGCACCAGCGAGTGGTCTATCAATTCAAAGCCGTGTTCTTTGGCGATCTCACGCTGACGTTGCTCAATCACCGGATCGGTAAATTCCACCACCTCACCGCTGCTCATACACACCATATGATCGTGATGGTCGCCAGTGTTCAGTTCGAACACGGAATGCCCGGTCTCGAAATTGTGGCGAGTGACCAGCCCAGCCGTCTCGAATTGCGTCAACACGCGGTAAACCGTGGCCAAACCCACGTCTTCACCGGCGGTCAAAAGCGCCCGATAGACATCCTCAGCACTCATGTGCTGCGGGCCATCATCTGAAGATTCAAGAATTTGCAGGATTTTGACCCGCGGCAGGGTGATCTTCAATCCTGCTTTGCGTAACTCCTGGTTTTGCTCTGGCATGGGATTGGGGGTTCTCTGTTCTGACTAGTGGATGTATGATGCCACCCCAATAGAGTAAGTGGAAGTTATATCCCATGCGGATTATTTTAATCGCCCTGACAATTGTCTCGCTTAGCGCCTGCGGCTTCGTTGGTTTTCCCGGCGTCTACAAGATCAATGTAGAACAAGGCAATATTGTGACGCCAGAGATGGCCGCGCAACTCAAATCTGGTATGACCCGCCGCCAGGTGAAGTTTATTTTGGGCACGCCACTGGTGGAAGACACCTTCAACAAGGATCGCTGGGACTACCTGTATTCCAAGCGCAATGGCAAAAAAGTACTGAGTCAGTCACGTTTGACTGTCGAGTTTGACAGCGACCTGCTGGTGAACGTGTCCGGTGACCTCGCCCCCTCCGACTGGGGCGCAGCAGTGAGCGCATCACCAGAGGCGACCAGCGCGTCGCAAGTAAGCACGCCACAAGAGAATGAACCCGCTCCAGGAATACCAGTCCCCTCCTCCTAGCACCTGTCGGTTACCCTGCTTTGTCGTGTTCTCTGCGCGCTTTGGCGCGCTCCGCACGCGCCTTGCGGACCTCCTTCGGATCGGCAATGAGTGGCCGGTAAACCTCTACCCTGTCGCCCTCGCGCAAAACATGGCCCGGTGCCACCACATGACCAAAAATGCCCAGCGTGGCATCATCCAGATCCACTCCATCAAATTTGTTGGTGATACCGGACTGTTGCGCCGCCTCCAGCGCCGTGGTCCCCAGCGGTAGCTTAAGTGCCAGCAGGGCCTGTTTGTGGGGCAGCGCATAGGCCACTTCCACGGTTATTGTAGTGTCATTGCTCATTGCATCAGCCATAGAGTTGAGTGGCGCGACGACTGACCGCGTCCACCATGTTGTTAGTCGCTTTATCGAACAAGCGGGATGCCGCGGCGCCCAGCAAAGTACTGTTAAATTTGAACTCGAGATACAGACTCATTTTGCAGGCAGAGTCGCCCAGCGCGCGAAAATTCCAGCGCCCGGCAAACACATCGAAAGGGCCATCGAGCAGTTCTAGCGTGATTTCCTCTACGCCGTACATGCGATTGCGCGTACTGAAACTTTGTTTGATACCACCGCGTGCCAGATCCAGACGCGCTTCCAGCAGATGCTCGTCGCGGTGCAGAATGCGCGCGCCCACGCAGCCTTCCATGTAGCTGGGATACGATTCCACATCGCTCACCAGATCGAACAACTGGCGTGCACTGTAGGGCAACAAGGCGCTGCGGTTAATGACTGTCATGATTGTGATTTTACCCTGTAGCTATAATCCACTCACAGAAGTGGCGCAAAAATCAGCAGCGCAATGGCCAGCGGCGCAATATAACGCAACAGAAAGCGCCAGAGCGAGAAAAATAGGGCGGACTCCCGCCCCAGCTCCAACCTCAGGATTTCCGGTCGCAGGCGCCAGCCGACCAACAGCGTGATCATCAATGCTACCAGAGGTAGCAGTATTCGCGCAGTGAGGACGTCCAAAACACCGAGCAGGTTTTGTTGACCAAAATACTGCAGGCCCACGCCCAGCTGAAACGACTGAACCACCGCCAGACCCAGCAACCACACCACAGCCCCGACAATCAGCGCTGCGGTAAAGCGGCTCAGTCGAGCCAGTTGCATCAACATGGCCACCACCGGTTCCATCAGCGCTACGGCTGACCCCAGTGCAGCCAATACCATCAGCACAAAGAACGCTGCGCCAGCCAATTCCCCCTGCATCAGGTTGCCAAAGGCATAGGGCAAACTGATGAATAGCAAACCAGGGCCGGCATTGGGTTCCATATTATTGGCAAACACGATGGGAAAGATGGCGAGCCCCGCCAGCAGCGCAATAACGGTGTCGAACACGGCCACCACCATAATCGAACGCCCGATGGGAATACGTTTCGGGGCATAAGCACCGTAACTGATCCCCGTGCCCACACCCACCCCCAGCGTGAACAGCGCATGCCCCAGCGCGACCAGCACCGACTGGCCGGAGAAATCCACCAGACGCGTGGAGAACAGAAAATACCGGGTGGCCGCCATGTCTCCGTAATCGAAGCTATACTTGATCAAAAACACCAGCATGGCGAACAGCAGTGGGACGGCCAGCCAGACCAGCACGCCCAAACCACGCCGCACGCCCAGCACTATGATGCCTGACGTGACCAGCAAGAATAGGCTCTGCCAGTAAACCTGCGTCATTGGCTCAGCCAAAAACTGCTCAAAGTGCGCGCCCACCTCCGCCGCCCGCGCAGCGGAGAACACACCGGTCTGCATAAAGCCAACATACGCCATGCCCCAGCCGGCAATCACACTGTAAAACGACAGGATCAGCACACTGGTGAGACAGGCCAGCGCACCGACCAGCATCCAGCCGCGTGAGCGCAGCGAGCCGTCACAGGCACGCCGAATGGCCGCCACCGGGCTGGGACCTCCGTAACGGCCCAGCACCACCTCTGCGACCATCACCGGCGCGGCAATGAAAAACAAACACAGTACATAAGTAATCACAAACGCGCCGCCACCATACTCGCCAGTAAGGTAAGAAAAACGCCACAGGTTGCCCAGGCCCACTGCCGATGCCGACAGGGCGAGTACAAAGGTGGTGCGACTGCCCCACCTCTGTGGCGTATTGGGGTCAGCCACGATTGACGAACGGATGCTGGAATATCATTGGCTCAGAGTGCCGTAGCCCAGCCAGCCTGACAAGCCTGAAAAGATGAGGATTCGCTTTCCCCTGTTGGCCTTCTCCGTATAATGCGCGCCATGGCCAAAAAGAAACCCAAAGCACCCAGCAACGTCATCGCTCGCAATCGGCGTGCCAGTTTTGACTATCAATTGACGGATACGTTCGAAGCTGGCGTGGCGCTCAGTGGCTGGGAAGTCAAAAGCCTGCGTATGGGTAAAGCTGACCTGGCCGATTCCTATGTACTGATGAAAGACGGCGAGGCGTGGCTGTTGGGCACGCACATCCTGCCGCTGGATACCGCCTCCAGCCATTACGTGACAGATCCTACCCGCACCCGCAAGCTGCTCCTGCACAGAAAAGAGCTGGCGAAAATTCTCGAGGCCACGTCCCAGAAAGGCCTGACCTGCGTGTGCACCCAGCTCTACTGGAAACAACACCTGGTTAAAGCGCGGATCGCTCTGGCAGTGGGCAAGAAGGCGCACGACAAACGCGATACCGAGAAAGACCGGGACTGGAGCCGCCAAAAACAACGCATCGTACGCGCCAACGTCAAACAGTAAAGATGTTGCCGGCATCGGTGATAGCACCTCGTTAGAAGCACAAAGTCTAAGTAAAAATTTGCGCAATTGCCCAATCCATACCATATTAATACTGTGAGTGATTGCAGCCATCGAGCTGAACGTCAGCAGGTCAGGCGTGGCCTGACACACAGTCATTCACACCTTGGTATACGGTTTAATACCGCCATACTTCCCCATGGAGGGAAGTGCCCGGTGCAGGGAATCGCGCAATGCGCTCCCGCACCACTGGGCTCATACCAACAGGCCGCAGTCGACTGGCATTCGCCAATCGGAGGCGGCTTTTTAGTGTCAGGCGGTACAAGCCACTGTTACCATAGCCCTCTCTCATTCCTTCGGCCGCCCCCCCTGTGAAACGATTCATTATTGCCACTGTTGTGATCGCGTCCCTTGGCGCTGTGATAATCTGGGGGGACCGTCTTCTCGCACGCACTCTGGACGCTGAACTGGCCCCGCTGCTCAGTAAACAGCTCGGTTTACCGGTAGAGCTGGCGCCGATACAGGCGGGAATTCTGCAGCTCAAGGCGACCAGTAATAAATTGATCATGGGCGACCCCAAGGATCCGGCTGTGGTGGCGACGTCGGTTGAAGTCACTCTGGCGTGGTCGGCCCTGCTACAAGGTGAAGTCCGACTGGTGTACGCCAGTGCGGATGATCTTATGGTGCGCCCCTCGCGCTGGCCCAGCAGTGACACACCAATGCCGGACAACTACGATTTTCTCGACCCCTACCTGCCCCGCACACTGGAAGTGGCAAGCGGGCGCTATATCGACGACAGCGGCACGCAATACCCGGTCAACCAACTGCACTGGCAGCGCCTCGCCAGCAGCAGGGCTAGCGCCAAGTGGGTAGAGGAACGCAGCGCCGGTAATGCCCACCTGAAGTTGCAACTGGCCTCGCTGCCGGATTTGTTGCAACTTGCCCCACTGCAAAGTGAACTGACAATCAACGCCGATGGCAAACCCGACTCCACCATTACCCTGAAAGCCACGTTAGCGCCGGGTAAAAAATCCGCGTACACGCTGCAGCTCGATCTTGAAGCAGCGGGCATGACCGCGCAGGTGGCTGCGACTGGCCAGACCGCCTGGGCGCTGCCAGACCAGTCCACCACAACCATTCCCCTGCTGGGCAGCACCGAGCTCACCGCCTTATTAAACAACTATCGTGATACCGACAAGCGTGTCGACCTCACCGCCCTGCTGGCCTCAGCGCTACCGCAACTAACGCTGCCTTTGCATCAGGGCCATGTTGTCATTCATGAGGTCCACATTGACGATGAGATTAGCAAGGACATCACCTTCGACTTCACCACTGGAGAGACTGGCGTGCAGATTACGGCCCTGTCCAGCAATGGTCCGGTAGGCGTTTTGACAGGCGCGCTCGGCATTGTCAGCGACACCAGGGGCTGGGCGGTGAAACTGGATGCGACAATACAGGCACGCGATGTCGACGGTAGCATTGCAACCCAATACACAGGCTCGGATTGGCTGCTGCGTAGCGGCCACGCCACACTCAAGGGCCAGGGCGACACCTGGGACACCCTGCTCAATTCACTTGTGGGTGATGCTGCGCTGGCGGGGCACTACCACAGCACAGTCGACACGCCTGTCGCTATCACCGCGGAGCTGGACAAGCGCCCCGGCGCTTTCGCGCTGGAGCATGTGGAGATCACTCTGGGCAACGGGCAGCTCAGTGGTTCCGCTGTGCTGTCTGGCTCCGAGCAACGCAAGCTCAGCGTAGACCTGACAGGCGCGCACCTAAACCTGGGCTTTCTGTTTGACAAGGCAGATTCCGAGCCGCTTCCCGGCATGGCCCTCCCAGCGTACCTGAATGTGTTACCCGAGCTGCAACTGAGCGTGGCACTCGATGTGAAGGACCTACAATCACCGGCCCTGAAACTGCGCGAGGCAAGCGCCACACTGAAACGCAACGCGCGCGGTGGCAAACTGGTCGCCGTGGGCAAGGGCAATGATGCCGGCTTGCTTAACTTGACGCTGGAAGCAGACGCTGCGCCCAACGAGCCCACTGACTTTCAACTGACGGCGAAGTTCACCGATCTCGATATCCCCGACATGTTCCAACAGCAAGGCTTGTTTTACAGTCGCAGCACCGGCAGCCTGAACTTCAGCAGCCGGGGCGCTGGCATGGAGGAGGTCTTCACGGCGATGAAGGGCTCGGCGAAAGTGTCTATGGATCTTCGCTCTGATAACGATTGGCGCCGCAAAGCACTCGCTGCAGAGACGCTGGAATTTACCGGCAATTCCCACCTCATAATCGATAAAGATAGAATCGTTGGCGTAAAAATTGAGCAACTCGATGTCGATTCAATCGAGCAGGATCTTACTGGCGCGCTCTCCCTGAAGGCCGGCCGCAACCCCTGGTTCGTGGCTGATCTGGAATCAGATAAGCTAAATATTGACAGCCTGATAGCGTTACTCCCCAAATCCGCAAAAGGTAGCAACGAGATGAAATTGCAGCCCTCACTGCAGCGACTGGGCGCCGCGCAGGCCTCACTCAACGTCAAATCGCTGCGCCTGCTGGAGCTGCCACTGACGGATGTTGAACTGGAGATTGTCACCGGTTCCGACCTCATCGATCTGCGACAACTGAACTTCCACTTTGAAAATGGCACGCTGAAAAGCCATGGCGATATGAGTTGGAAAGACGGCAGAGTAACGCTGGAGGGTACCGCAGAACTTTCCAATATCGACCTCGATCAGTTCCTGATTTCCGGCAAGGATGTAGAAGACGTGCCCGTCTCCGGCTCGGCAAAACTGAACAGTGAGGGCCGCGATCTTGGGGAATTACTCAGCAACCTGACCGGCTATGTAGATCTACAGGACGCCAACCCCGGGCAGCACAACGTCCCAGAGGCACGGCGCAAACTGGCACTCAAAGCGACACGGCTCGCCGATGGCATGGAGGCTGATATCAGCAGCTTACAGTGGGGAGAAACCGATCTGAGCGGGACAGTGCGCTACCATGACAAAACGTCGCCCCCACGGCTGGAAGTGACGATACACAGTGGCACTCTCTCCCTATTACCGTGGGAAAACGCCTATCTGAAGGCGCAAAAAGAGGACAAGAAAAAGGCCGCGTCGCCAACGGCATCTCTCGTCTCTGTCGCCAAAAAGAGTGCTGATTATGTCGGCGATGTGCTGCTCTCTCCGCTGCGCTTGCTCGCCGACGATACCAATGAAACCAAACCTGGTGCCAAACTGTTCAGCAGCGACCCACTCCCGCTGGACTCGCTGCAAAACCTGAACGCAACAATGTCTGCACAGCTGGATTCCCTCGTCAGCACAGCCGTCACCGCCAAGGACATCAGCCTCACCGGCAAGCTGAACAATGGCCAACTCACCTTGAAGGCCAGCAGCGGAGAACTGAGTGAGGGCACCGGAGAAATCGACCTCACGCTGGATGCTAGGGCCCTGCCCCCGACCCTCACACTGACCAGTATCTTCGAAAACGTGCGCGGACTCACCAACCAGAACACCTATCCCCGCAGTGGATTCATATCACTCCAGAGCCAGGGGCAAAGTGAAGCAGCACTCGCCGCCAACACCAACGGCCTCGTCTTCCTGAGGCTTGGCAAAGGCCCCTTCGACTACGCCAACTCCATGCTACTCACCGCCAATTTGGCCTCCACCGTGTTTAAGACCCTGATACCCGGTATCGAACGCAAAAAACCGGAGGTGGAATGTGGCATTTCTGTGGCGCTGTTCAAGGATGGCAAAGGCGTTACCCCCTATGGCTTCGCCGCGCGCACCAAGCAGGCCAACCTGTTGGGTCACATACAAATCGACCTGGGCAGCGAGACCCTACTGATGAGCCTGGACTCCCGGGGCCGGGAAGGCGTGGGTATTTCAGTGAGCAGTATTTTCTCCAACACCGTACAGATCAGGGGTCCACTTACCCATCCCAGTATCGTGCCCGACACCACTAGTCTGATTTGGCGTAGCTGGGCAGCCGTGATGACCGGTGGCCTGTCTGTACTAGGAGAAAGCTTGATCAAACGAGTGCTAGCCAGTGAAAACCCCTGCCAGTCCATCGAGAAGCTGATCAAGAAGGAACTGTGCCCCACCAATCCGATTGCGGCATCTTCACAACTGGTTTGCCCCACAAGCTAGCGCTATCGGTTGCAATATGCGCTATACTCACCCTTCACTAACGGGGGCGATTTGGATTCGACGACGGTTGCGAACCCTGAGGTGCATGCCGTGATGGTAGCCAATCACGTTAATCAAAAGCTGCAAACTATTAGTTGCCAATGACGACAACTATGGTGCTCAACTAGCTGCGTAAGCAGCCCAGTGAAGCACTTCTGGAGGATTCGTCCGCCAGCGGTCTTTAGCAAGGTGCCAGCCCCGCGCTACTGACTGTCATATAGAACTGGATCGCTGCAAGGTATGTCTTGGGCCGAGCTGCTAAACTTAAACAAGAATCGCCAATTACGTCCTGCCCGTTGGGCTGTATGCGGTTAAATTAATTAACGGAAACTAAGCATGTAGAGCCGAAGGCAGAGTACTGGCGGACGCGGGTTCAATTCCCGCCGCCTCCACCATTTACCCGTTCAGCAATGACCTTAAAGCCCTGTTTTTCAGGGCTTTTTTGTTTATGCTTCCTC
>CAWWAG010000038.1:0-37406 GCA_963934845.1 uncultured Halioglobus sp.
CCCTGTGCCCGCTTTATTTGTTTTAGCCGTTGTTCCACCAACTCCAGGCGATCATTGCCAAAATACATATCGTCACCGTTGATAAATAGGGTCGGTGAACCAAAGCCGCCGCGCGCGATGAGTTCATCGGTATTCTCTCGTAGCAGGTCCTTGTAACGCTGCTGGGTGATGGCGTCGAAAAAGCCCGCTGTGTCCAGGCCTACACGCGCGCAAATTGCCGCGAGCACTCTGTCGTTACTGATATCCGGGGTGTCACTGCTCCAGTAAGTGGCAAAGACGTCCCGTGAATAGGGCACCAGTGCGCCTTGCTCTTCTGCATAAAAAGCACCGCGCATGGCTTTTACGCTACTGATAGGATGGCCTGTTGGCATATCCGTGCGCACGCCGCACAGCCTTGCCCAGTCCTGCATGTCCTTGATGAAGTACTTCATGCGCGGGCTGTCGGGGCTGTTAAACATGGCATCGCGGGCGGAGTAGAGCTCCTGGTTGACGGCGTTAAACACGCCGCCTACGAGGATGGGGCGCCAGCGTAATGGCAGCGACAGCCGTTCCATCATGGGTTGGATGCGGGTAAAGGCAAAATAGGTCCAGGGGCTGGAGCAGTCGTAAAAAAACTCCAGTTCGGGTGTCGCAGCCATGCTGATTCCTGTGAGAATTTCAGGCTGGAGCTTAGCACATCCGCTGGACTCATCAGGTATAATCGCAGGCTAGTATTTTTCAGGGTTGATTCGCAATGAACGTTGAGCAGTATATGGTTGAGTTGGGTATCGCCGCGCGCGCGGCCTCACGCACTGTGGCGGCTGCGCCAACCGCGGTGCGTAACCACGCTTTACTTGCCGTGCACGATGCGCTCGATGGTGCCCGCGCCAGCCTGATCGAAGCCAACAGGCAGGATTTAGAGCAGGGTCGTGCCAACGCTCTGGAGGCGCCATTACTGGATCGATTGGAGCTCACGCCGGCGCGGATTGATGCGATGTTGGAAGGATTGCGCCAGGTGGTGGCTTTACCGGATCCAGTGGGTAGCATCAGCGATATGCGCAGTATGCCCAGCGGAATCCAGGTGGGCCGCATGCGTGTGCCGCTGGGTGTGATCGGAATTATCTATGAGTCGCGGCCCAATGTGACGGTGGAAGCGGCCAGCCTGTGCCTCAAATCGGGCAATGCAGCTATCCTGCGGGGTGGCTCCGAGTCCCTCGCTTCCAATTGTGCTATCGCCGAATGCCTGCAGCAGGGCTTGCGGGCTGCCAGATTGCCTGCCGCTGCCGTTCAGGTAGTCAATACCGCAGATCGGGCGGCGGTAGGGCAGTTGATCACCATGCCAGAATACGTGGATGTGATTGTGCCGCGCGGCGGTAAGGGCCTGATTGAACGCATTAGTCGGGATGCCAAAGTGCCGGTCATCAAGCACCTTGACGGTGTGTGCCACGTGTATATCGACGACTTTGCGGATGACGCTATGGCGGTCAGTATCGCGATCAATGCCAAGACGCAACGCTATGGCACCTGTAACTCTATGGAGACGTTGTTGGTGGCGGAATCCAAGGCAGACAGTCTTTTACCGCGTCTCGCGCAAGCCTATGCCGAGGCCGGGGTAGAACTGCGCGCCTGCCCGCGGGCACTGCCGTTGCTGCCCGGCTCGAAAGTCGCCACTGAGCAGGATTGGGGTGAGGAGTATCTCGCGCCCATTCTGGCTGTGCGTGTGGTAGAGGGGCTGGAGCAGGCGATTGAGCACATCAACACCTACAGCTCTCAGCACACCGACAGCATCGTCACGCAGGAGCACGCGCGGGCTATGCGATTCCTGCGGGAAGTGGATTCCAGCTCGGTGATGGTCAATGCGTCTACGCGCCTGGCTGATGGCTTCGAGTACGGGTTGGGTGCAGAGATCGGCATTTCCACTGACAAGCTGCATGCCCGTGGTCCGGTGGGTCTGGAAGGGCTCACCACACAGAAATTTGTGGTGCTCGGCGAGGGGCAGCTGCGCACTTGAGCGCGCCAGGCTCGGCCACGTTTCCCCTGGTGGGAGTTTTCGGTGGCACCTTTAATCCCGTGCACAACGGGCATCTGCGCTCGGCGCTGGAACTGGTAGAGCGGCTACAGCTAACGCAAATGCGCCTGATGCCCAGTGCGCAGCCACCGCATCGCGCCGCGCCCCACTGCAGTGCCGCTCACCGCGCGGCCATGGTGGCGCTGGCAGTGGCAGGGGAGCCACGCCTGGCGAGTGATATGCGTGAATTACAGCGTGTGGGTAATTCCTATACCATAGACAGCCTGATCGAATTGCGCGGCGAACTGGGAGCCGGGATTGGTCTGTGTATGGTGATGGGTTGCGACGCGGTACGGGAGATCACCCAGTGGCATCGCTGGCAGGAATTGCTGGATTGGGCTCATATCGTTGTTATTGCACGTCCCGGTTGGGAACTACCCCGTACGGGCGAGGTCGCACAGTGGTTAGAGGCACACCGGGTAGAAGACTCGCGCAGCTTGTGCCAGTGGTCCGCAGGGCGTATTGCTGTAGAAGAGCTGCGCCCGCTCGACATATCATCCACCGAGATTCGCGACATATTGGCCGCGGGGCAGTCAGCGCGATACCTGCTGCCGCAGTCGGTGTTGGATTATATTCAAACGAACACACTTTTTCGATAATTACAGGATCGTCGTCTATGAATGTCAAAGTAAATCAGCCCTATGGAATCTGAACAGTTTAAGCAGTTAGTCGTCGCTGCACTGGGCGATCTCAAAGCCGTCAATACTGTGACACTGGATGTCTCCGCGTTGACCGATATGACCGATTATATGGTGATCACCAGCGGTACCTCCAATCGCCATGTCAAATCCCTGGCCACCAACGTGGCGGTGGAGGCCAAGAATGTGGGCAATGTGCCCATCGGCATTGAGGGCGATGATACGGGTGAGTGGGTGCTGGTGGATTTCGGCGATGTGGTGGTGCATGTCATGTTGCCGGCGACTCGGGATTATTACGATCTGGAACGCCTGTGGACAGCGCCTGAAGCCACTGACTGATGCGTATTAGCGTTATCGCGGTGGGAACCCGGATGCCCGCATGGGTTGGTCAGGGTATTGCCGAATACAGCAAACGCCTGCCGCGGGAGCTGAAGCTGGCCTGGCGTGAGATTCCTCTGGCCAAGCGCGGCAAAGATGCCGCGAGCTCGGCGGTGTGCGCTACCGAGGGTGAGCAAATGCTAAAGGTTATTCCCGCTGGTGAGCGGGTGGTCGCTCTGGATGTAAAGGGCAAGCGGGTATCCACGCCGGATTTGGCGCGGCAATTAGAGGCCTGGCAAATGTCGGGGGATAACTACAGCATACTGATAGGGGGGCCTGATGGCCTCTCCCCGGCCTGCCTGACGCGTTCGGATTTGTGTTGGTCTCTCAGCGATCTAACACTGCCGCACCCTCTGGTGCGAGTGGTGTTGGCCGAGCAGTTGTATCGGGCTTGGACAATCACTGTCAACCACCCGTATCATCGCGGCTAGTGTTTACCCCCTTAAACGCATTCCAGGGTCTCCAGGCCGCTTAAATGCTTCCGCAATTCGATTTAAAAGATCCGCAGCTCGAGTCCCGTGTATATGCCACGCGCACGATCATCGCGATCGGCATGGTGATGACTTTGCTGGGTGTGATCCTGATGCGCTATCACACCCTACAGGTGACGGAGTACGAAATCTACCGGACCCAATCCGAGCGCAACCGGGTGACGTTACAGCCACTGCCACCGCGTCGCGGGCTTATTTTTGATCGCAATGGCGTAGTGCTGGCGGATAATCGGCCCAGCTATATGCTCTCAATCGTGCGCGAGCGGGTGCCGGATATGGAGGCGACCCTGACCGACCTGCAGTCGGTGCTGCCGGTCTCGGACACCGATCTGGAGACGTTTCGCAAGAAACTCTACCGCAGTCGCCCTTATGAGCCCGTGCCACTGCGCTTTCGCCTGACTGAAGAAGAGCGCGCGCGGCTTGCCGTCAATCGTTTCCGCTTGCCGGGTGTGGTGGTAGAGGCGCAGCTGTTGCGGCACTACCCGCACGGCGAGTTGTTCTCGCATGCGCTGGGCTATGTCGGTCGGATCAACGAGCAGGAGGTGCAGGTGCTCGATGAAACCGATTATCGTGGCACCTTCCACGTCGGTAAAGTAGGTGTCGAGAAGTACTACGAGGATATGCTGCACGGGGATGTCGGTTACCAGAACGTCGAGGGTAATGCCCATGGGCGGGTAATGCGCGTACTCGAGCGCTTTGCGCCTGTGCGCGGGAAGGATTTGACGCTGTCGCTCGATTATGATGTGCAACTGGCGGCCTTTGAGGCTCTGGGCGACCAGCGTGGTGCGGTGGTCGCAATTGATCCTCGTACCGGTGGCTTATTGGCGCTGGTCTCGAAGCCGGGGTTCGACACCAATCTGTTTGTAAACGGCATCAGTGCCAGCGAATACTCCGCGCTGCGGGATTCACTGGATGTTCCCTTGTACAATCGGGCCATTCAGGGCTCCTATCCCCCCGGTTCCACGATTAAGCCTTTTATGGCGATGGCTGGCTTGTTGTCCGGTCTGGTCACCCCGCAGTCAACGGTGCCTGACCCGGGGTGGTACAGCCTGCCCGGTGACTCCCGCAAGTATCGCGATTGGATACTGCGTGTCACCGGCACGGGCCACGCCGCGCGCGTGGATATGAAAATGGCGATTGCCCAGTCTTGTGATGTGTATTTCTATGATCTGGCGCGCCGCCTGACTATCGACCATATGTATGATTATTTGCATCCCTTTGGTTTTGGCGATCGCACCGGGATCGACACTACTAATGAGCGTTCCGGCGTATTGCCATCCACGCAGTGGAAGCGCGCGAATCTGGCGCAGTCCTGGTATCCCGGCGAAACGCTCAGCGCGGGTATTGGCCAGGGCTATATGTTGGCGTCGCCCCTGCAATTGGCGGTTGCGACCAGCGTGATGGCCAGCAGAGGGCAGCGCAGGGTGCCGCGACTGGTGATGGCGATAGATGGAGAGCTTGTGCCGGCACCGGTGCTTGAACCGGTGGAGGCTCCCGACGAGTACTGGGATGCGATTTTTGATGGCATGCGCGAAGTGGTGCATGGTCAAAGGGGAACGGCGAAAACGCTTGCCACAGGCATTGCCTATGAAATGGCAGGCAAAACGGGTACCGCCCAGGTCATTGGCATTGCTCAGAACAGTGTTTATAACGAGGCGGATGTGGCTGAGCGACACAGACATCATGGTCTGTTCATTGCGTTCGCACCCATTGAGGCGCCGACCATCGCGGTGGGGATCATTGTTGAGAATGGTGGTGGCAGCTCCGCCGCGTCGCCTATCGCGCGCGCGGTCATCGACACCTGGTTGTCGGTAGGGCCGGGCTGATGGGCGATTACGTGCGGCAGCTGCCGCATCAGGGTTCGCGTGATATGGCCAGGCGGCCCAGTGCCCTGATGCGCTTCCACATCGATATACCCCTGCTACTGTTGCTACTGGTGCTGAGCGTTTATGGGTTACTGGTACTGTACAGTGCGTCGGGACAGAGTATGGACGCCGTTTATCGTCAGGGACGCTATCTTGTTCTGGCCTTTGTCATTATGATTCTGGTCGCACAGGTCAGTTTGCAGCAGTACGCGAATTGGGCGCCTTGGCTGTACATGGCAGGGCTGGCATTACTGGTCGCAGTGGTGCTGGTAGGTGTGGGCGCCAAGGGCGCCCAGCGCTGGTTGCAAATTGGGGGGATTCGCTTCCAGCCAGCGGAGATTATGAAATTGGCTGTGCCCCTGGTGATCGCCTGGTTCCTCGCGGGTAGAGTGCTGCCCCCACGGTTTTTCGCGGTGATTGGCGCCCTGGCGCTGTTGATAGTGCCCGCCGGGTTGATCGTGATCCAGCCAGACCTGGGCACCTCCCTGTTGATCGCGTCCAGCGGCTTGTTTGTGCTCTTTATGGCTGGGATCGGCTGGAGCTATATCCTGAGTGCAGCGGTACTGATGGCGGCATCGGCCTGGCCGGTCTGGATGTATGGGCTAAAGGATTACCAAAAACAACGCATCCTCACCATGTTTAACCCCGAGAGCGACAAACTCGGGGCGGGGTGGAACATCATGCAATCAAAGACGGCCATCGGGTCCGGGGGCTGGGACGGCAAGGGATGGATGCAGAGTACCCAGTCGCGATTAGATTTTTTGCCCGAGAGCCATACGGACTTTATCATTGCCGTGTTGGCCGAGGAGCATGGGCTGCAAGGTATTATTCTGCTGGCAAGTATTTACTTTCTGATTTTATTGCGTGGTTTCTGGATTGGTGCCCATGCACAAACCAGTTTCGGTCGAATGATGGCCGGCAGCCTGACACTGACGTTTTTCGTCTACATCTTTGTTAATATGGGAATGGTCGCCGGTTTGCTGCCGGTTGTCGGGGTTCCCCTGCCACTGGTGAGTGCAGGTGGTACCTCGGTGGTTACACTACTGGCCGGTTTTGGGGTGCTAATGGCAATTAGTACCGAAAAATCCAGCAAGTCCTCATGAGCGCTCTACGACACGACCGCTGTCAATTTACCCTCTATCGAATGGGAACGAGTTAAAATCTATGTCACTACGCCTGAAAGTATTCGTTGTTATGGCCTGCCTGTGGCCGACCCTGTCGTGTGCGGGGGATAACTATGGAGCACACCCGGCCACCACTGCGGTAGTCGATGAACTGGTGGTGGAGGAGGGCTTTGATCGAGAGGAATTGATCCAGCTTTTTGCCCAGGCGGAACGTAAGGACAGCATTCTGGCCGCGATTGCCCGTCCGGCTGAGAAATCCAAGCCCTGGTATGAGTATCGGGAGATTTTTCTCAACAAACAGCGCGAGGATCAAGGTGTTGAGTTCTTCGCCAAACACCGTGTGACCCTGGAAAGAGCAGAACGTGAGTTCGGCGTGCCGGCTGAGATTATTGTCGCTATTATCGGGGTCGAGACCTACTACGGTAGGGTGGCGGGGAGTTATCGGGTGCTCGACGCTTTGTCGACGCTAGCGTTTGACTACCCTCCTCGCTCGCCTTTTTTTACCGCCGAGCTGAAGAATTTTTTGATTCTCACCCGCGATCAGGGCAAGGATGCTACAGAGCTGATGGGGTCTTACGCCGGAGCCATGGGTTACGGTCAGTTCATGCCTAGCAGCTACCGCAGCTATGCGATCGATTTTGACAACGACGATATTGTCGATATCTGGGCCAACCCTGTCGATGCGATTGGCAGCGTTGCCAATTATTTCAAGAAACACGGTTGGCGCGAGGGCGAGATGGTGGTGACCGCCGCCACAGCTGCCGCGGATACTCCCGACAGTATCTTCGTTAAAACCCGGGATGATCTGGAGCCGGTGCGCACAGTGGCGCAGTTTGCCGCCGACGGTGTGGTGGCGAAAATAGCACTGGATCCAAGCGCGTTGGCCACCGCGATGAGGTTTGAACTGAAAGACGGCTATGGGTACTGGCTGGGGCTGCATAATTTTTATGTGATCACTCGCTACAACCACAGTTCGATGTACGCTATGAGTGTGTACCAGCTCAGTCAACGGTTGGCGGAGCGTATCACCCGGTGAGTACCCGTTACGTCACAGCGGCGATCGCTTTACTGACAGCGCTGCTGGCAGCCTGTGCTTCACAACCGCCCGAAACAGAGCCGGGTGTGGCAAAAATAGCCGTGACGCCACCAGACTCACGTTATGCCGTGCAGCACGATTTCGCACCACTTCGGCCTATCAGCCCCAATGAGGTAGTCGATGCCACGCCGTCACCAGAGCCTATTTTGGCCTTCGGCAACATGAGTCCCTATGTTATCGGCGGGGTGACCTACGAGATTCTGAAGGACTACCGTGGCTACAGTGAGCGAGGTATCGCCTCCTGGTATGGTGCCAAATTTACCGGGCACGAGACGTCCAATGGCGAACTCTACGATGTCTACCAGGCCAGTGCTGCTCACAAATCACTACCCATCCCCTGCTTCGCGCGCGTCACCAACCTGGAAAATGGCAAAAGTATCGTGGTGCGCGTCAATGATCGAGGTCCTTTCCATTCAGATCGGCTGATCGATTTATCCTATGCTGCGGCCGTCAAACTCGGCTATATGGAAAAGGGCACAGCGCCGGTTGAGGTTGAGGTTATTGATGTGGCCGGTGTGGAGGACAGGCGCGACGCGTCCTACGGCAAATATCGCTATCTGCAGCTGGGTGCTTTTGGTAAGGAATCTACGGCCAAAACGCTGCTGGCCGAGTTGCAAAACTTATTGTCTGCACCGGTCTTTATCAGCCCGATCGATGCCAGTGGCATGATGCTGTACCGGGTCCGAGTGGGGCCGGTAGACGACAAACAGCACTTATTGGCGTTGCAGCAGCGCCTTCAGGACAGTGGTTATGAAGCGGGACAGCCGCTGCCTTAACTTATCGCGATTCTTTCGCTCCGACCACACATGCGTTACCATCGCCGCTCGCTAAACTCACCCCCACGGTTCCCCGCAATCATGACTCGAATAGCGCTTGCTCTGCTCTTTATATTATCCACCTTTAACGCACATTCACAGAATGCCATACCCGCACCTCCCGAGTTGGCCGCCAAAGCCTATCTTTTGATCGATGCGAACAGTGGCGCCGTGCTGGTGGAGCACAATGCGGATGAGCAGCTACCGCCTGCCAGCCTCACCAAGATGATGACCGCCTATGTATTGGCAGAGGAGATAACAGCGGGGCGCGTCAAGGAAGACGATATGGTTCGAATCACTGAAAATGCGTGGTCGCAGAACCCGATTTTCAACGGCTCATCATTGATGTGGATCGAGCCGGGCAAAGATGTTTCCATTGAAGATCTGCAGCGCGGCATCATCATATCCTCCGGCAACGATTCCTCGGTGGCAGTCGCTGAGCATATCGCCGGTACTGAGGCGGTGTTCGCCGAGATGATGAATACCAACGCCACGCGACTGGGTATGCTCAACACGCATTATGTAAACTCCCACGGTTTGCCCGATCCTGCACACCTGACAACCGCGCGCGACCTCGCCATCCTGGCCAAGGCGATGATCAACGATCACCCTAAGCAGTACGCGATCTACAAAGAACTGGAGTTCACTTTTAACAATATCCGGCAGTACAACCGCAACACCCTGCTGTTGCAAGACCCTTCGGTGGATGGCCTGAAGACCGGCCACACGAACGAGGCGGGTTACTGTCTGGTGGCCTCGGCACAGCGCAACGATATGCGTCTGATATCCGTAGTGATGGGTACGAAGAGCACCAAAGCGCGGAAAAACGATACCGCTGCACTGCTTAACTACGGCTTTCATTTCTACCAGACCCAAACCGCCTTCGAACCGATGACAGAGTTAGCAAAGCCGCGCATATGGAAAGGCGAGCAGGACTACGTGCCGGTCGGCTTGTTGGATAAAGTCGTGCTGACGCTACCGCGCGGCAAGCACGATGAACTCCAAACTGATGTGACATTGAACAGTGAAATCGCCGCTCCCCTGGCGGTAGGTGATGCTGTGGGTATGGTGACGGTGACGCTGGATGGTGAAACCAAATTTCAGGCACCAGCTGTCGTCCTGGAAGCGGTAGAGCCAGCGGGATTTTTTGCGCGCGTGTGGGACATCATCCTGATGTTCATCGCCGAATTGTTCGGGGCTAGATAAGTCCTGAGGACAACGCAGGAGAGTACAGTGGAACAGCCACCCCAAGCACCGAAAATCGAGTTCCCTTGCGACTACCCTATCAAGGTGATGGGGCGCAGCTGTGAGACATTTGAAGCCGTTATTCTGGACGTGTTCGAGCGCCATGCGCCAGGCTTCGACGAACAAACCGTGATTGCAAAACTCAGCAGTAAAGGTACGTTTACCTCCCTGAATATCACCATTACTGCCACCGGTCAGGAGCAGCTGGAAGCTCTGCATCAGGATCTACTGGCGACCGGTCACGTCACCATGGTGATTTAAACCGTGTTCGCTGCGGATCTGGTGCTGCGTGAACTCGGGCTCGTTGACTACCAGCCCACGCTGGAAGCAATGCGCGAACTCACCGACTCTCGACGTGTAGATTCTCCAGACGAACTTTGGTTACTGCAACATCCGCCAGTCTTCACCCAGGGCCAGGCCGGTAAAGCCGAACATGTGCTGGCGCCCGGTGACATCCCTGTTATTCAAGTGGACCGCGGCGGACAAGTCACTTACCACGGGCCGGGTCAGTGGGTACTCTACCTGATGCTGGATATGCGTCGTCGGCAGCTGGGGGTGCGTGATCTGGTCAATCTGATCGAGCGCAGCCTGGTAGAGCTGCTTGAGGAGTACGGCATTTCCGCCGTCACCAAACCCACGGCGCCGGGCGTCTATGTGGTGGACGAAAAAATTGCCTCGCTGGGTCTGCGGGTGCGCCGTGGATGCAGTTATCACGGGCTGGCGTTGAATGTAGATATGGACCTGGAGCCCTTTGAGCGGATCAATCCCTGTGGCTTCGCCGATCTACAGGTGACATCGATGGCAAAACAACTACCCGGCATGCGCCTCGATGTAGCTGCAGTTGGCGAGCGCCTGCTGGCAATCGTGGCCGCTAAACTCCAGCAGTAAAGTCTCGCCACTAGATCACTCGGTCATTGCCGCCGTCTATGGGTATCTGTGCGCCTGTGGTCGCACTAAAAATGTCGCTGGCAAGAGTCGAGAGTAAGCAACCGACTTCAGTGGCACGAATCTCCCTCCTCAACAAGTTCTTCGATTTATACTCTGCTATGCTCATGCCGTATCGCGCGGCCGACTGTGCCAGTGCATCTTGTGTCCACAGCGCCGTGTCGAATACAGCGTCGGGGTGAATCACGTTGACCCGCACGCCATCGGCGGCCAGCTCTAGTGCGGCAACCCTGGCAAGTTGGGTAATACCTGCTTTGCTCACGGAATACGCGGCTGCTCCTGGCCCGGGCGCCGCATAGTTGCGCGAGCCAACAACGAGGATCGAGGGGTTCACGCCGAGTTTCAGGTAGGGGATAGTCGCGGTCATCACGCGCTGTGTAGCGGTCAGGTTAATGGCCAGGGTTTGGTCCCACGTCTGCTCCGTATGATCCTCTATGCGCTCGCCGGATTTAAAAATACCCGCATTACAGACTACGATATCGAGGCCACCATAGTGGGTAATTACCTGCTCGACGGCCGCTGCTATGGATTTGCTATCGGTCAGGTCACACACCAGGCCGGTCATGTCGCCAGTGTTCAGGTGTTCAACCACCTGCGGGTTAACGTCCAGGCCGACCACGGTGGCGCCGTCAGCCGCCAGCGCCTCACAAGTTGCTTTGCCGATGCCACCGTTGGCACCCGTGACGATAGCGATCTTGCCCTGGTGTGGTTTAGGGATGGTAGTTTTGCCCAGCTTGGCTTGCTCGAGTATCCAGTACTCGAGCTCAAAGATGTCTTCTTCTGGGAGCGCTTCCCAGCCACCGATCGATTCGCCGGTCTGGATTGCCCATCGTGTATGCCTGGCAATATCGGCAATAATATTGCACTCCTTCACATTACTTCCGAACGCGATGGAGCCGGCCGACCGCCAAATGCCAACGCGGGGCGCCGGATCCAGGATTTGAAGGTCAGCGTCATTGTTGGCCGCGAAATAGGCCTGGTAGTCCGCGACAAATTGTTGGATTTCCGGGACGCCTGCAGTGGGTTTAGTGCCGATAATGGCCGGAACTCTCTTGGTGCGAATTACATGATCTGGTGTTATTGGGCCGCGGGTGGCGATGTCAGCAACGTTGACAAGACTGGAAAAACCCTGTGCGTCGGGTGTTTGATCCAGTATCGCGAGTTGCGCGCTTCCACGTGCCGCGGATACCGCCTTGCGAATGCGCGCAAGGTCCAGAAGGTCGACCTTGTAATTGGCCGTTTGATGTTGGGTTGTGCCGTGCGCCGCAATATAATCCTCGGCGCGGGTGACCAGTTCGATCATGTCCTCATAGGCTATTTTGGCGTCTTCGCTGTAGGTGAAAACGCCATGGTGCATGAGGATGATGCCCTTGTACTGGCCCGGGTCATTGCGTTTGATGGCCTCGCTCACCTGCCGCGAGAGAATAAAGCCGGGCATAAGATAAGGCAGTACCAGACAGTCGGGAAAAATCTCGGCGAGGAGCGCCCCTCCCTTCGGGTTATTGCTCAGGGTAACGATTGCATCAGTGTGCGTGTGGTCGATGAACTTGGCTGGCAGTATGGCGTGCAGGATGGCTTCCACCGAGGGTGATGGAGCAGCAGGATCCAGCATCAGCGCCCGCAGTTGTCGCGTCATGTCCGGATCGGACAGGGTTTCCAATTCCGCCAGCATGCGAGTCTCTTTCAGTTTGATAGCGGGAAAGCCGGGCTTTTCGATGGTTTTCAAGTCCCAGCCGCTACCTTTTACATAGAGGACTTCGAGTGCATTGCCAAAGAAATCTCGTGTGGTTGCTTTGACCGATGTGTTGCCGCCACCGTGCATAACGAGGTCTTCATTTGAGCCCAGTAGCCTGGAGGTATACACACGCATGGCAAGATCGTCATCGGCGAAGGGGGCCGCTTCCTCGTCGTTCCACAGGCTGTTCATCGTTGTTGCTCCAAAGTAAGTATCAGTTCATCACTGGGCGAATAAAATCAGGACGCTAGCGATTTCGCATGTGCGTACAGCTCTATGTCGAACGCATTGTCGACGGCGATACGATGGCGAAACTCAGCTGAAATCACATCGCCCTCACCGGCATGCCGGTGAGGCACAGCGGCGATCTGCCAGCCATGCTGCTCGATGAGCTTTCCCAGAAACCGGTCATAGTGTTCAGTGACGCCCATTACTTCGACCGCCGACAGATTTTCCTTGGCGATCGATAAGCGTTGGTCGTCGATGTGGATAACGCCTGTGCTGGCGGCAAAGCATTCAAGAGAAACACGACCGGGCGCCCGCAGCCGAAACGCGTCGATTTCAGCCGAGAGATTTGTGCCATCCCCCATTTCTCGCCGCGTCGGCAATTGAGGAGCCCCAGCGAGGAAGCGATCTTCGGCAAGGGCTTCGGCCGGGGACATGGAAAAAAGTTTGGTCTGGTAATTCTGGACAAAGCTGGCGTGAAACCAGGGATCTTCATAAATGGCTTCGAGTTCCAGTGGCTGGTGCTCAATATGATAGCGTCGACAGTGCTTGAGATAGGACAGTGTGCGCTCAACGGGATCACGCAGCAGCGTCATCGCCACGTAGGAATCATTCAGAAGCGTGCGTACCGCATACGGGATATGCCCGCTCACCATCCGGAGTTGCCCGCCCAGTGCGTTGACATCGGTCACGATTCCCGGGACAAAGAGGTAGGCTTCTATACGGCGAAAAATGTCCGCGTCGGGAACGATACAGGCATCGGGGTATCTTTCATTGACAGGGAAATTATTACCAATTATGTCAGCAAAAGAAGTGCCACCAGTTTTCATTACATGAATGAAGAGAAATTTTTTATTATCAGGCGGAGTCATTGGAACGGCTTACGCCTATTGGCTTCGGGGTGTTGATGCTGACTGCTATCGGCTATCCGAGGAACAGTTTTTCGGGCGATCAGTATAGAGGAAGGCAATTCGATAGAAAATGCATTCGGGGTAGAAACCTGCGATTGACCGGGTTGCTGAAATGCGACTCTCCCTGAAAGCGCGCTTGAATTATAAAGCAGGTGCGTGCGGCGGCTTCGCAGCCGTTCTCGTTAGTTGGTAGCAACCACGGGAATAATATCGGCGGTAATCATCCCCTCGGGGTGATTGTCGCCATACCGAAGTAACTCACCTAGCGCCACGTCGATCTCCCGACTCGTGGAGCGCAGTGATTGCCTCAATTTATCGACCTCCTCCTCGGTGGTCTCACCGCGGCTCAGCGCGCGCAACTCCTCAGTGAGCATATTGATAGGATCATGGTTGCAGGTTTTACAGACAGGTTCCCGACTCACTACCATAGCCAGTTTTTGCCGGGTAACCTGCAGGAAGCTGTTGTCAAACACGGAGCCAAGACTCGCCTGTTTGCGCCAGTCGGAACAGCATAGATAGTAGTTACCGTCATAGCCGATGAACAGGAAGCCCCAGGGTGCGCCACAGAGTGGCTGAGCGCCATTATCGCTCAATTCGTTGCGAGCACGAACCATCTCGGAGTACTGCTCAAACTGCATATGCTCAACAAACAGTGCTCCACCGCGGTTGATAACGCTGTAGTCGTGGAAGTGCTTTAAGCCGCGCTCACGCCAGAAGGCCTGCATCGCTTTGATATGATTCCGGTCTTCACGGTGATCAACGAGGATAATAACTGGTGTACAGCGGCCTTTTGCCAACTCGGCAAAGCGTGTGATGTTGTCGCGGGAGGTGGCAAAAGGCAGATTGTAAATGCGCTCATATTCTTCATCGATATCGGAGATGTTGATGTAGATTTCATTCAGTCCCGCATCTAGCAGCTCACGCGCTTTCTTGCCTGTGAGTAATGCGCCGTTGGAGGACATCGAGCAGCGGAAGTCTTCAGCCTTGACCTTCTCCACAAAAGACACGGTATTGCGGTTGATGAGAGGCTCTCCCAGTCCGCATAGGCTGACCACGACCTCCAGCCCGGAGACGTCTTTCACGACCTGACGGTATTCAACGGCGCGCGCCAGCGCCTTGTCGAAAGTCGCGACGTCCATAATGCCCTGGTGCGGCGTAGCATCGCGGGGACAGAAATGGCAGGTCGCGTTACATCGATTTGTTATCTCGATGTCAATGGTCAGGAACATAGTGTTCTCGATAGACGGAGGCAATAAAAAAATAATGGCACCTAAGGCGTCGAACTGTCAAGAATAGTCTCTGGAAATGGCGTGCTGGGCGCAGATCGGTGCATTTTACGCAATAGTAGAGGCTTTTAGCGCCATTTGGCATGCGCCCACACTGGCTTCAGTTACACAGTTCAGTATCCATCATTTTTACGTCAGGGATGGACAGCTGCTGCTCGCGGTATAATGAAGTGTAGACATCCATAAACTGCGTCGCCACCCGCGGTGAATAGCTGTCTGCGAAGGAGCTGAGCATTATATTCGAAAATTTGGCCACGCCGTGGAAGTTGACAACGGTGGGTGTGTCCAGATGCGCATCATAGGCCGGGCTGTAGGCAACATCGTTGTTGCCATCACGCAGGAAGCCTGATGAATAAAGCTTCATTCGGGATTGGGGTGCGCGCTTGGCGAGATGTCCCTTCGGCTCGAAATAGCCAGTCAAAATGATGGCGTTGCACCGGGAGGGTTCGAAATAGGGGTCGGTGAGGACGACATCTCCCATGCGCCACTCCAGCCCGTGGTCAGGTATGAAGCGCAGATCCCAGAGCCCCTCCTGCCCGGCCAGTAGATGAGAGGGTTGATTGCTTGAATGCATTAGCGCATCCGGCATTGGGCCGATCTCCAGGCCCATGGTAAAACCATAGCGATGCGGCGTGCGCATCGCATCAAACCCGCTGTAAAGTGTCTGCGCTTCGTCCACCCCTGGTGACGTTTGCACCGCCAATAGGCTCTTGCGCCAGTGCTCCCGCCAAAACTCGGCGGTGAGCGAGACAACTTCTCCAGGGTATTGGCCGGCGACATCTATTTCGCCGGAACGGTTTTCTGATAGATCAAACAGGCCAGGTGTGAGCCCCTGTAAACTCGCCAGGCGCCTGTCCCCTGATGCCGGCAAAAAGCTGAAGCTCAGCGTATTGACGTTGGACAGATAGACTTCCCAGCTCCTGTGCCGAGGGTTGATAGCATTGTCATGCTGAAAAAGTGGCCAGAGGTTGTTGCCATCCAGATCGGGTGGTGCTGGAATGTTAGCCGCTGCGAGCAGCGTGGGGTAGATGTCAACATTCATCACCACGTCATCAATTGTTTTTCCCTGTGGGATAAATTCTGGCCAGCTGATAATCAGGGGTGTCCGAAACGCGCCTTCGTACATTTCGTTTTTTTTGCCGTAGAACGGGAAGTTGTTGTTTCTTTCCCTATTTGTACCGCCATTATCACTGACCAATACTACCAGCGTGTTTTTTCGGTCGACAACCTCGAGTATGCGGCCGATAGCGTCGTCCAGTTGAGTGACTAGCGCGGTGTACTTTCCCTCCGGCGTATCCGGAAATTGATCGGCGTAGCGCTGGGCGGGTTGAATAGGTTGATGCGGCGCCAGAAAGGCATGGTAGAGAAACCAGGGTTTCCCTGCCGCCTGGAACTGCTCTATCTTCCGGCGAGTGTGATCTGTAAGTATGTCGGTCAGATGCCCGTTGAACCGGGTCAGCTCGCCACCTTGTTCCCGCAGCATAGGGTTGCGATAGGTGGGTCTTCTCTGGCCTTTGTTCGCATCTGTGACTTCGCCGGAAAGCTCCCATTGGTTGAGGAAGCCAAACCAGTGATCGAAGCCCTTATTGTGTGGCCAGGCTTGCGTTCGCTCTTCACCGGCGTGCCACTTGCCAGTGAGGTAAGTGGCGTATCCGGCGAGCTGCAACTGTTGTGCAATGGTTGAAAACTCCGCGGGGATCTCTGATCCGACAGGCCTGAAGCCTGAGCGTTCAGGGTAGCGCCCACTCAGTATGGCAACCCGGCTGGGCGTGCAGGTGGAGTCCGCGTAGTGACGTCTGAAGGTCACGCCCTCCTCTGCCAGCTGCCTGATGTTCGGCGTCGGCAGGCCGTTGTCGTTGATCGCTGACGTATCGTCGTAGCCGAGGTCATCGGCGACAATCAGAAGGATATTAGGCGTTATTGCCGCAGGCGACTCCTCGACAGGGCTGGCGGAATCTGTCGCGAAGTCCTTCATACTCGATATCCATGCGAAGGCCAGTATGGCCAGGAGTATCGTCGCTATGGAGTACTTATCATCAAGGACTGATGATCGGGTCGCAGGCATCGTTTCTCTCTGGTCGACAGGGGCAATTCGATATACTACCATTGCCCGGCAAAGCAACAATAATTCTCCCTCAAATCCTTGAAAACACTATGACAAGCCCTCTTCCTAGTAGTTACCAGTTAAAGAAGGCGCTGTGGTGGCCCCGCACTGTGTATATGCGCTGGAAGTACAGAAAAGCGAGTGGGGCGATGAAGGCCATGTTGGAGCTGCACCACTACAGTCCATCCCTGATCAAATTTGTGGGGGCGACTATTTACAACAAACATATTCTGCACGAAGTCGATATTAATTCTGACAGCGTGGTGGTCGATGTGGGGGCCTTTACCGGGAGTTGGGCGCAGCACATAGTGGATCGCTACGACCCGGTCATCTATGCGTTCGAGCCCAACCCCGGCTCTTTTAAACGGCTGCAGCAAAAAGCAGCCAATAACCCGAAACTACAAGCAATGCCGTATGGTCTGGGTGATGAGGACGTCACGGTAGCATTCACCCTGAATGGCCTCGGGTCTTCCATGTGTGACGAGCGCATGAGTCATTCGGATATACCGCGAACGCAAGTTGAAATTGCGGCGATCGACAGAGTCTGGAATGAGTTGAAACTTGGGCAGATTGATTTAATGAAAATCAATATCGAGGGCGCTGAATTCCCCTTGCTCGATAAGATGATTAAAGCTGATCTGCTGAACAAGGTGGACTGCTTTATGATTCAGTTTCACGAATGGCATCCCGGAGCTCACCGCAAGCGGCAGCGAATTCGTGAGGAGCTGTCGAAAACACATCGACTGGAATGGGATTACACGTTCGTCTGGGAGAAATGGGTTCGTATCTAACGGCAGCGGGTGATTACTTAAGTGACCATTTCTCCCAGATAAAATGGTAGTCCCAATCCAGCTTGTGGGATTTTCTCAATGTTTTTCTAATCTTTCTTCGTCTGTGGTACGCGCCTGGATGCCATTCGTGAAACTGAATCATAAAGCAGTCCACCCGATCCAATAAGCCCATCTCTATCATGCGCTCGAGCAGCGGAAATTCGCCGCCCTCGATATTGATCTTCATCAGGTCGATGCGGTCCAGTGCTAATGTGTTCCAGGTTTGCGCAATGTCACAGATCTCTACCTCCGCGCAGGGCACTCCGTTGTTACCACTGGTATCAGAAAAGATAGAGGACCCGAGGTGCTCCAGCGCCATTTGCGCCGTCTCGTTTTTGTCGCCTAGGCCATATCTGTAGGGGATTAGTTTGTCGTTGTCCTGAGCCCGCTTTGCAAGCTTTTTAAAATTCCGCGGGTCGGGCTCGAAGGCGTGCAGGGTGGGGTTGTATCTATCCATTATTTCCTGCGCCCATTCTCCAGTATAGGCGCCGGCATCAAGCACCGTGCTCTGGCTGTTGATATTGGCTTCATGCAACAACTGCTTGTTGGCATTTATCGCGCCCATCCAGTCATAAAACGCTGGTCGGTAGTAGTGCAGCTCCAAGGCACTGCGCAAAAAACCGGGCTCAAGGTTTTCCCTATGGCGCATGTACACCTTGCGGGGGTACATAAAGGCCATTTTGAGTTCGTAGGGGCTGGGGAGTTTAGACGACATGTCTCGGGGTAAGCTTCGGTAACGATACCTGTGCTCAGTTACCGGTCGCGCTCCTTAACGGAATAGCTCTATTCGGATCCTGAGCTGCATCGCGGTCGCCGGCGGTTACCTCGCCAAAGTTCAGCGAGAACAGGCGACGTCGCTCGCCACCGTTGTAGCTGGCGTGGATGGTGCGGAAATTCCAGATCACCAGATCACCGGGCGCGCTCTGGACGGTGTGAGAGGGAATGTCTCTGCCATCGATACCGTAGCGCTCATTGATGACGGTCGAGTCCAGAAAGTCCTTGCGCAAGGTTTTGGCAAAGGTTTGCTGGTGGAAGTGGCTACCGGGAATGATGCGGATAGCGCCATTGCCCCCAGTGAGGTCGTCGAGGTAGAAGGAGAGTTTTATGTGGTAATGTTGCAGCGGTGCCGCATAGTTATCCGGGTGCCAGTAGCTCTCGCAATAAAAAAGGTTACCGTCGCTGCTGGCCCATTTATAGTCGCTTCCAATCAGGCTCTGCACCACCCCGACAACGCGCGGGTCGTGTTGTAACGGTGCCAGTCGTGGAGACTGTTCAATGAACCCTGGAATAATGACGCGGCGTTCGTCTCCATGCAGCGCCTCCTGGGTTTCCCACACCGGTTGGTCCTTGTCGCCGAACAGCTCCTCGAACCCGAGAATGATATTATCGATGTCATCGGCGAACAGTCCGGATATTTTGAGAAAGCCAAAGGTCTCGAAAAAATGGATCTGTTGGGGCGTGAGCAGGTATTGGTGAGCGACCAGGGTGGGATCGCCCGGCTGGCTGGTCATCGCTTGGCTCATAAAATTCCTTTATCGTTGCCGTTGCCAAAGTGAATAAATTAGCATTATAGCGATATTTAGTGAAGCTGTGGCAAGGCCGGGATGTGCGCTAGGTAGCGCATTGGACAAATTTCACTCGATTCTCCGGGTCAGGCTTCAGCTAACGCTAAGCGATTGACTATAAGCACTTTAATCTGCCTCGTGCGCCGCTAGATGGCGCGCTGACCAGCGACAGTCACCAGCGAGCAAACGACCATGAGCATAGTGCGTTCTGTGCACGGCGGCAGGCAATCCAGCTTGATACGGCTGTACTGGGCCCGCCTGCTCGCGTCGGGGATCGCAATGGTTCTTGTGGGTTTGGCACCAACAGCGGCATCTGATGTCTGGCAGGTGACGCGTTTTCAGCGCACCGTGGAGTACTTGGCTGGCGCCGCGCCAGAGCTGCGCAGCGATTTTGCCGCCACTGCGCTATCCAGTTTGGCCAGCGCCTATGTGGCGGAGGCCAAGCTGGCCCGCGAGGACGCCCGCAGGGCTGGCCGAGATTCACATCTCTGGGCCTGGTCTGCCACGGTAGATAACTACGCTAGTCAGATGCCACTGCTGCTGGATGATATCGCGTTGGGGTTTCCGGTGCGCCTGACACTCGAGGGGAAGAAGTCCTTGGCCATTATGGTTGGCGATAGGACGGTGATTATCAGCCACCCCCGCCTGTATGAACAAGGTGCGTTTGAGCAAGCCATATTGGTGGCCTTTTGTGCCAGGCACAACTGCAAACAGCTCTTCCCGCAGAGCGCCGCCGCTCCGATTCCCGTGTCTAGCGCACAAATCAGCCCTAACTGGACCTTTACGGCGCAGAAGTGGTTTTGCACTTACCGGGGAATAACAGTTCGCTTCAACAGTGAGCAGAACATGGCGAACTCACGGCTTATCTGTGAGCAATTGCTGCAGGAAGTCATGACACTGACGGATGAGCTAACCTGGCAGCAGCGGTATACGGTCGTTATCGAGTGGGATCAGCTGGCGATACAGGCAACGCCCCACAGACCTGAGCATGTGCTGCAGCTGAATGCGGGAGGCGATACTGTGCTGGTAACTGTTCCGCTGCTCTACCGCAGTGCAGCGTTATTTGGGCAGGTGCTCCCATGGATTCGTGAGCGGGTCATTGGGCAAGAGGAGGTGAGCGTAGAACTGGACGCAGACCAATATGGTTGGCAAGAACCGTGATCTGTCCAGAATTTGCATCAACTTCTAAACTTCATCACGGCACTGAGTAATCGGCGGCAGGTGATTTGCCCGATCAGTTTGCCATTTTCCACGACAGGTCTGCGGCGTTTGTTCTTCAGTAGCATATCCTCGGCGACGCTCACAATATCTTCATTGGGATGGGCGACGACCAGATTGTCGGAGGCCATATATTCGCGAACCACACCAATATTATTGTTGTTATAGGTAGCACCCAGTACGGCCCGTAAGCAATCCATTTCCGAAAGAATACCCACCAGGTTGGCATTGGCATCCACCACGCAAACGCCGGAGATTTTATTATCGATGATGACTTTCATTGCATCGAGGATATTGTCCTCGGGGCTGACCCTCACCGGGTTGGACAACATATAGTCCCGTAGATTGACCGAATGCAACATACACTTCTCCAATTACCCGGACGGTCCGGCTTTTGTCCCAGTATAGCTCGTAAAATCAGCAGCAGCGCGTTGAAAAACAGCATTGCAGTAGATCATCTGCCCACCCGTCGCCGCCGTCATCCGTGCCGGTGCGCAGGTGTTTGCAATCGATTTAGCCACTGTGACATTATTAGGTGCTCGATACACGCCTGAAGTGTATATTGAGGGACTATGAGTTATCTGAAAAACATGGCGCTGATAGGCGCTTCCCTACTTTTTGTATTCGCAGTGGGCGAGGTGGCGATAAGGGCGCTCGTTTCTGTCGGATTCATGGATCCCCTGGGCGGTGAAAATTTGATTCAGGGCGCGCAGAAATCTGACTACGATATACATAACGCAGGGATCCGTAAGAGCAGTAATCCCATCTTGTCTTTTGAGTATGATCCCAGTGATCCAAATATAAATTCACTGGGTCTCAGAGGTAAAGAGACAACGATCGATAAGCCTGCAGATGTGTATCGAATTGCGCTTTTGGGAGATTCTTTCACTTATGGTTTCTCGGTAGCTTTGAGTGATATTTTTGCGACCCGGTTGGAGACTCGTCTAAACGAAAAGAGTCAGGACAAGCGATATGAAATCCTGAATTTTGGACGGCGCGGTTATGGAACTGTCCAGGAAGCGGAGTTGTATCGCACGTTTATCCGGCAATTCGATCCCGATGAGGTATTGTTGTCTTACGTGCTTAACGATGTAACTGACTATGCATTTTTGGTGGAGCTCATCCAAGCGGATGTGTGGTTCAAGACCACCACTAAACAGTTGTCCCAAAAGAGTCTATTTGCTACCTGGATCTACCTTAGCTATCACCGGGCCTTGCAGAGTCAAACCAGCGACGAACTCTGGAAACTTATGTATACAAAATCTGCGCCGAGATTCCTCAAAGTTCAGCAGGCTCTGGCCGAACTTTCAGATATGACGCAACAAGATGGGGTCAAGCTAAGAGCGGTCATATTTCCCGAGCTGGGAGCCAACGCGGGGAGCTACCCATACACCGCTGAACATAATCTAGTCAAAGCGACCCTACTGGAAAATGGGATAGATACCCGGGACCTCCTGGCAGACTACGAGCAGTACAAGGATTGGACTCAACTGATAGTTTCCACAAAAGATCAGCACCCGAATAGCAAGGGTCATGCTATTGCAACCACGGCAATATATGAGTTCCTGGTAAATTGATCCACGTGCTTGTCTCGTCAATAAGGTTTACCTATTCTGTCAAAGAACGGGCCTTATTCGGAGGTTCCCTAGGGTGCAACCTGCTTCTCTGGCACATGGGTGAGCCTTGAACGATAGGATATCGGAGACCTGATATGTCGCTATTTGTACCTGCCGTACTAGTGGCGCTGCTGCTTGGTAGCTCGATGAGTTATGCCGCAGCCAATCCGGCGCAACGACTGGGCAAGGCTATTCAGTTCAAGACGATCAGTTATCAGGATCGCAGCCAGATCGACCTTAAGGAATTTCGGCGTTTCCACGCGTTTTTGCGCGCCTCCTTTCCGCTGGTGTTCACACAGCTGGAAGTGGAAATGGTCAACGATTACAGCCTGTTGATTCGCTGGCCGGGCAGTGATCCCAAGCTGGAACCCATATTATTTACCGCCCATATGGACGTGGTGCCGATAGAGCCTGGCACAGCGAGCGATTGGGCGCACCCGCCCTTCGCTGGCGTGGTTGCGGATGGACGCATCTATGGCCGTGGTTCGCTGGATGACAAACAGGGCGTGCTCGGCAACCTGGAAGCGGCGGAGTCGCTGTTAGCCCAGGGGTTTGTGCCGGCGCGAACGCTGGTCTTTGCATTTGGGCACGATGAGGAAATCAGCGGTCAAGAAGGTGCCGGTAAACTGGCCAAACGTATGCAGGAAAAGGGTTGGCACTTTGCCTGGATGGTGGACGAGGGGGGTATGGTGATTTCGGACAACCCACTGTTGCCCGATAGGCCAGTCGCCATTATTAACGTCACAGAGAAGGGTTATCTCACACTGACGCTGGTGGCCACAGGCGAGGGTGGCCACTCTTCCAGACCCCCTCAAAAAAGCACTATTGGGCGATTGTCTGCCGCGCTGGAGCGCATAGAGAAGAATCCTTTTCCTACGCGGATGGTCGGGCCGGTAGCCGCGATGCTGGAGACGATGGGCCCGCACCTGGAACAACCCAACCGCTTCTTTTTTGACAACCTGTGGCTCACTGGAGGTTTGGTGGCGGACAGGATGAGTGAAGACCCAATGACGAACTCATTTGTACGAACCACCACCGCCCTGACCATGTTCAATGCCGGGGTGAAGGAGAATGTGGTGCCACAGCGAGCGGAGGCCAAGGTTAACTTTCGACTGTTGCCGGGCGACACGCCCGAATCAGTAGTAAGCTACATCACAGACCTGGTCAACGATCCCGAGATCGAAATCAGCTACGATCAGTGGGACAAGGTGCCCGGTGTGTCAGATTACACCGGCGGTGGTTTTACCGTAATTTCAGCAGCAATCAGCGCGGTTTATCCCGAGGCAGTGATCGTGCCATCGCTGCTGGTGGCCACCACGGATACCCGTCACTATCTCGATCTGACGGACAACCAGTACCGATTTCAGGGGATGCTGGTGAAGGCGAGCCAGGCCGCCTCGGTGCACGGCACCAATGAGTACATCGACATTCAAAGCTACGAAGATGCTATTGAAGTTGCACGACAAATGATGATACTCGGCACTCGTTAACGCGCTGTGCACAGGTTCAGCGTGCGCGGCGTGCAGCACAGTGTTAGGCTTGCGTGTGCCGCTGCAACCTGCCTATTCTGGAGAAACAAATGCGAAGTCTTTGCACTCTGGTCGCCATCCTGGCACTGTCAGCCTGCGCCAGCCAGCCGGCAGCTACCACCGCGTGTAGCGAGCCGCGGTCGCTGGTGTGCACCAGAGAGTTTTTGCCGGCCTGTGGCGTGCTCGCCGCTGGCGGTACCCGCGAGTTTGCATCGCCTTGTACGGCTTGCGCGGACAACGCTGTATCAGACTACAGTGCCGGGCCTTGCCCCGAGTGAGCCTTACCAGCCGTATTCTGCTCGCAATGGCAGCCGGTATCCTGTTGGGATCCCTGCTTAACTTCCTGTTCAATAGCGTCGGTCTGCCATTAGGTCTGCATGAACTTCTCGATACCTACCTCGTCGGGGGGCTGTTCGATGTAGTAGGGCGAATCTTTGTCGCATCCCTCAAACTGTTGGTGGTGCCACTGGTGCTGGTTTCGCTGATTTGCGGTTCCAGTTCTCTGGGCAACAGTTCACGCATGGGGCCCATCGCCGGTAAGACCATGCTGTTCTATCTCGCGACGACAGCGATAGCCGTCAGCGCAGCGCTAGTCTTCGCGGTCTTTGTCGGTCCGGGCGAGGGCGTCCACCTGGTTAGCAACACTGCGTTTCTGGCGACGGAACCACCACCTTTGGCCGATGTGCTGGTTAACATCTTTCCCACCAACCCGGTACAGGCGATGGCAGAGGGCAAGATGCTGCAGATCATCGTTTTCGCGCTATTGTTTGGCTACGCGATTTCTCATGCCGGCGAGCCGGGCCGGCGGATTGCGGGCTTTTTTCGGGATATGGAATCAGTGGTCATGAAAATGGTTGATATTCTCATGCATCTGGCGCCCTACGGGGTGTTTGTGCTGCTGGCAAAGTTGTTTGCCACCATGGGAATCTCGGCTATTGTGGATCTGGTAGAGTATTTTTTCACGGTACTGGCGGTGTTGCTGTTTCACGTGCTGGTGACTTACAGTCTGTTACTCAAGGGTATGACGGGGCTGTCTCCGCGCATCCTGCTGAGCAAGATGCGCCCGGTATGGGCTTTCGCGTTTAGTACAGCTTCCTCCGGCGCAACGCTGCCAATTACGCTGCGCACTGTTGAACGTCGGCTGGGCGTCCACAACACCGTCGCCGGCTTTACGGTTCCGCTGGGGGCCACCATCAACATGGACGGCACCGCTATTATGCAGGGTGTGGCCACCGTTTTTATCGCCCAGGTTTATGGCATGGATCTGTCTATGGGCCAGTATGTCACCGTAGTGATTACCGCGACGCTGGCCTCTATTGGCACCGCTGCGGTACCCGGGGTAGGGCTGATTACATTGGCCATGGTGTTAGGGCAGGTCGGCATACCGGTGGAGGGTATTGCGCTGATTATCGGTGTCGATCGATTGCTGGATATGGTGCGAACCGCGGTGAATGTCACCGGCGACTCTGTCGTCTCTGTGGTCGTGGCGAGCAGTGAAAAGCACCTCGACGAGGCCGTGTTTCGTGACGAGAGCGCCGACCAGGACGGTGACACCAGTGATCTTAATGACGATTCCCTGTCGTCACCCACCGGCTGAGCGAATGCGCATTCCGTTAACCGTTTTCTGCCTGTTATCCATCGCGTGAGATCGTAACCCAGTTATGTCTATACAGTGCACTATCGTCCCGGTCACTCCCTATCAACAGAACTGTTCGATTATCAAATGTGAGGCCAGCGGACGCGCGGCCATCGTCGATCCCGGTGGCGATGTTGAGCGTATTCTGGCCGCAGTCGAACAGATGCAGGCCAGCGTGGAAAAAATCATTCTTACGCACGCCCATATGGATCACTGCGCAGCCTCCGATGTGCTGCGTCAACAGCTGGGCGTGCCGATAGAGGGGCCACACCGTGAGGATGATTTCTGGTTGCAGAAATTACCGGAATCCTGCCAGATGTCGGGTTTCCCGCCGGCAGAGGTGTTCGTCCCCGATCGCTGGCTGGAGCAGGGTGACAAAGTGACCGTCGGTGAGCAGGAACTGCAGGTCATACACTGCCCGGGGCACACGCCTGGCCATGTCGTATTCATCTGCGAACCGCAGCGAGTGGCCTGGGTGGGCGATGTGCTATTTCAGGGTTCCATTGGTCGCAGCGATTTCCCCAGGGGAAATCATGAAGACCTGATTGCCAGTATCCGCGAAAAGCTGTTCCCGTTGGGCGATGACATAACCTTTATTCCGGGACACGGCCCTACCTCTACCTTTGGGCATGAACGACACACCAATCCTTTCGTGGCGGACTCGCGCTATGGTTGATGAGCCTACCGATAGGGAGAGTGTGCTGCGTCAGGAATATCACCAGCAGACCGCGCGTATTCATTGGCATGAGCTACAAACCTACTACGCGCACGGCAATGTCATTGCCGTGTCACAGCATCTCAGTCTGGTGGACGTCGCGGTGCAGCTGGGTCTGGACGATACCGACACCTTTCAGCGCTGGATAGCCTCAGGCGAGGTCGCCGGTGTAAGTGATGAACAGGCGCTGCTTTGGCACGCGGCGAACACCCGGTTGTGGGCGGTGGTCGCGGCGCCGTGGGTATTGGTGCAACAACGCGACCGGGATTCCAGCGAATAGCGCCTACCAGCTGGTAATGTCGTGGCCCGATCGCCCCAGGCCGCAATCACCATCTGCCTGTTGCAAAATTGACGTCACTGCGGTGGCATCTGCTACGTTCTGGAATTGTTCCCGGCCTGCCTGGTACTCAGTTGCGGCGACGGTTTGGTCCATATTGCTGGAGCGGATGACATAGCTCCAGGCCAGCCAGAGATCTGTTCTGGATACGCCGCTCACCACAGTCGAAGCGAGTCCGCCGACCACGAAACCTTTGCAGTACTGTGGCGGCTCCTGCGGGGCAGGACCCTGCCAGGGCCAGTTTGTAGCGCTGGCACTTGCAGCAGTCAATATCAGGGCAAGGGCGAGAAGTATTTTGGTCATGCTGGGGCCTCGTATAATTGAGAGTCAGGTGAGCGTACCTAGCGTTTATGGGGATGTACTACCCTGCGCTCGATGACAGGCGCGTCTACCTCATGTGACATGTGTACATCGTCATCTCTCACTTCATCTGGGGCTTGTGTGTCAAAGTCTCCCACTTCACGTGGCATCTGTGAACTGGAATCACCGACTTCCCTCGGCGCTTCAGGATTCATCCGATCAAAGGCTTGTTCGCGGCGCGAGTATGCATCGGAGACGTCGTATTCGTCGTCATCGCTATCATGAATAACAGTTCGGTTGTCTTCCTCGGATACCGGTTGCTCATTGACGGATTGCGGCGCCGATACTTGCTGTGGCTCGTCTGGTGGCGCATCGATGATATTGGTTTGCTGCAGATCAACCTCTTCGGCATCCGGTCCGGGCGGTGAGTCGGTAAATTCCGGATTTCCCTGTGCATCCGTTGTTTCGTATATCTCAGCCCATGCCGCACTGTGCAGCACCAGTGCCGCCAGGCAGCTTGAGAAAGTTTTCAGGTGTCGCATGTTCGTTTCCTGTGCGGGGGTGTCCTGGCAGATCATAGAGGATTTTGGCGCGCCGCGACAGGTGTGAAAGCGTTGCCCAATACACCCTGACCCCGGGAGCGCCTCGTTTATCGCTTAGTCTTGATTCAGCCTCTCATGCACGGCTCTTCTAGTATTTGCTGGACAGGAATGCCAGTAACTGCTGGCCAATACCGTCGCATGCCGTTCCCTGTGTGGGGGCGATATAGTCGCCCACACATGTGACAAAATCGGGTTCGGTTTCGTAGTCGCTGGCATGGCGGCGGCCGAGGATCACCACGCTGTCTTAACCAACCCCCTCGGTGGATTCGTTGTACACCCTCTGGTCTACCGTGGAGGTCACGCAGGCGGGGAGCGGCAAGATCCCCGCGAAGACGGCCAGGGTGCGAAACCTGGCACGCCTCATGGCGTGCGCGCAGCTGTCAGCACGTTGTTGTCACGCAGCCAGCCAGTAAGCCTGTCAGTAGCAGGGCAGCCAGCAGGTGAACGCTAAAGTGGCGATCAACGGAAGTCATTGAGTGCGACAAACGTGCCGCCGTTGCGATACGTGAGTTCGCGCATCAGCGTTGCAAAGCGAATTCCGGTACCCTGCAGGTGCGGCGCGCGGCTGAACTGCGTGGGGAACCCTACCGCGTGTATACGCACCAGACGATTGCCGTTGGCATCCGCCCGATTGATGCGGTCCACCGTGTCGATGACCTGCGTGATCGAGGGCCCGGTGAATTCGTCACCGAACACGTAGATGCTGATTTTCTTGCCCGGCGCGGCGAAGGTGCGTATCGCCGCCTCGATGCCCTCCACCGGGCTGGAGTTGCTGAAGACGCTCCAGCCGCGCAGGTTTTGCACGATGATCTTGCGTCGTGCCGGGGAGTCGGGAATCCACTTCCCGCGGTAGCTTTGGAACAGGTAGTTCCCCATGTCGTTCATCACTTGAATGCCCTTGACCTTGGGGTAGATGGCCAGTGTTTCCTCGACCTCCTTCAGCACCCGGTTCCAGGCATAGGAAAACATGGAGCCGGAGGTGTCGATCACGAAGATGATGTACTCGCTGTCGACGGGGATACCGCCAATCAGCTGGTTCTTGGGTTGGTGTTGCGTGCCCAGCAGTCGCTTCATCTCCTCCGACAATTGCTGTTTCGCCGACGCCAGCTGACCGGCGATCGCCGAATTGCTGCTGGTCTCAACTTGCAGGCTGTCGTAGCGTGATTTAGCACTGGCCATCTGCCCGCGCAGTATCGCGATGCGCTCTTCGTGTTCAGACAGCTGCTCATGCTTCGCGTTCAGGTCGCGATTGAGTACTTTGGTTTCACCGCGCATTTCAAACAGCTGCTCCTGCAGCGCCGCCAGTTTGCCTTCGAGGTTGACGGTGGAGGCCTCAATGATCTGTGGCTGCACCGTCTTGGTGATCATCAGCAGCAGAATGATGGCGCCGAAACCACAGCAGATCACATCCAGGAAGGACAGTGAAAACTCGGGAACGCCTCGCGTCCTGCGCCGCGCCATCAGGGCCAGTCTCGCGAGGGGCTCATCAGCGAGCCACGGGTGTACAACGCCAGCTGCCACAGCTCGGACACGGCCATCGGATCGCCCTCCATGGGCGCCAGGATGATGTTGACAGGCACTCGTGCGGGCAACTGCCGGATTGCCTGCGCATACAGCTTCTGTCGCTCGGGGCCGGTCACGGTGCTGCTGCGCGGAGGTGTGGTGCCCTGCGTCGGCAAGCCGTCGGTAATCAGAAAGATGTTGTCCGGTGGCGGTGACAGCTTGTGCAGGGCGAGGAACGCATTCTCCAGACTGGTGCCACCACTGGGCGTGATTTTGTGTAGCGCGCTACTGACCTCGCCCAGCTGCGCCCTGTTGGCGACCTCCAGCCACTTGCCCTCGGTGTCGGGCAGCGCTGTTTTTGCCACGGCGTTGAAAGTGATGATCTGGTATTTGCTGGACACCGGGAGTTGTGCGGTCAGCCAGTCAACCGTATTCAGACTTTTGGTCCATTTCTCGGACTTGCGCTGAATCGATTCGCTTATATTGCGCAGACGGATGATCTGCACCAATTTTTCGGCCAGCATACTGGCGGATACATCGAGCAGAATCGCAATATTTTTCCCACCCAGGTTTAGCCCGGTCAGGTACTGGCGATTGCCATCGCCGATAAAATCCCGCGAGTTGGCGCCGGACGTTTTTTGGCTGGCTTGTCGCAATTCCACAACTTCGCTCTCCAGTGACAGCAATTCGGCCTTGAGACTCTCAATATCCTGGTTTTCCGTGTAACCCTCGTTCTTGCGACTCTTTATTTGCGCCTCGAATTGCTCGGTGTCCTCGGCAATGCGAGTCGCCAAGCCCTGGGCTTCCACCATTTTCAGGTCCACGTCCGACAGGGTATTGCGCAGACGTACCATGTCTTTCTCGCCCTCGGTGACATCCTCTTCGAGCAAGCTGACTTCGGACAACACGTTTTCGTTCAGTATCTCTGACTCCTCCTCGATGGCGTGGTTCATGATGAGAAACACGAGGATCACCGCGCCAAACCCACAGGACATAATGTCCAGAAAGCTCAGGTTAAAGGTGGTGAATTCGCGCTTTTTCCGGGCCATGACGGTTAGGCTTTGACCTCAATGAGAACGACCGCATCAGCTTGCCCGATAACAATGACATCGCCACTGTCGAGAATCTGTTCGGGGTGGTAGGCCGCGCCATTTACTGTGGCACCCGAGTCTGCGCCGCGCAACTGCCATCCCGCGGCGCTGTGGTGCAGTTCCCAGCCATCCGCCAGCGCGGTACCCGATGCGAGCAGTGGCTGCGCCACGTGTTGCGACAATACATGCGTGGCGCGGCACACCGGTTTGGACGTGGGTGCTGGACGCGCCGCACTGGGCGCGCTGACCGGCGCTTCATAACGCGGCTCTGCACAGGGCAGGGCGGTGATAAAGCTCAGCGCCTGTTCGCGCTGCACCAAACGGGCCTCGTGCAATTGCAGGGCGCGATACATATCGTCCGCCTGCAGGATGTCCAGTTGCGCGAAGGCGCTGGTCAGCCCTGGCAGCAATGCCGTCAGCGGGTCGGCAATCACCCGGTCATTCACATGCAAAATACCTATGGTGTCGTTGGCACTGTCAAACAGGCGCTTGCCAGCGACTTGCAATTGGTGCGCGCCGATGCGGGCCTGGTAGCCATTGATATCCAGGTTGGTCTCCGCGCTGGTATGCAGCGCGCGCAGTGCCGCTGGCAGCGCGTCGTACAACTGCTGTTCGGTGGCGGCTTTGCGTCGAGGATCGAAGCGGGTCTGGCGCACAAACTCCGCCGAGATCAGTTCTACCAGTCGTTCCTGCAACTGCAGCAGACCGCAACCGGGCAGGGGTACCGTACGTTGCAGTTCTAGCTGGCCATTGTGTTCGGCGAGCTCCGAGATCACTGCCTGGTGCAGCTGAATTTCCAGATGGAATATTCGCCCACCCCGGCTGTAGAGGCTGCCCAGGGCCACGCTGCGGCTGACGAGGCCAACCGCCTCAAACGGGCACTGCTGCACGATACCCAGCAGTAAGGCGAGCTGCTCGTGCTGCATGGAGCCCGATACGGCCAGTAGCAGCTCGTCGGGTTTGTTGGCCTGGGCGTGCAACTGCTTGAGGTGGGCGTGCACCAGATCGCCGGTGTGCCGCGCCGGGCCAAGCGCGGGCTGCAGTATTTCCGTGCTCAGCTGCCACCAGAAGCGTGTATTGATGTCGCGCGGTTGCAGACGGGCAGCGGCGCGCGCCGGTGCCCCGAATAAATAGTCTTTGCCCTGCAGCAGTGCGTAGCCCGGACTTTGCACGAGGGCGTTCTGATACCACAGCTGCAGGTTGCTGTCGTTGAGGTCTAACAGGCCGATACTCATTAGTTGGCCACCAAAAAGCGCAGTAACCGACGGTCGGCATAGCGCTGGCTATCCAGCACCAGGCGCTCCTGTGACAGCTGTAACTGGTGCAGGCAGAACATGATGATAATGCTCAGCACCAGGGCAACAAAGGTGCTGTTGAACGCCACCCCAAGGCTGGCGGTAACGCCAGAAATGTCACCCTCAACGGCTTTGTACGCCTGCCCGAGGGCGTCGCCGATACCGCGTACGGTGCCGATAAACCCGATGGAGGGGATGGCCCAGGCAATATAGCGCACCATCGACATTTCCGAATCCAGGCGATCTGATTCGATCTCGCAATTTTCCTTGATGGTGTCAGAGACGGCCTGAATACTGCCGGTGGTGGCAAAGCGCTGTAGTGCGGCGAGCAGCGTGCGCGGTAGCAGATAATCCTGTTCGACTTCCGGCAGCGCTTCCAGTGCACGACTGTACTCCCGCGCATCTTCAGGCAACACGGTCGTGCCCTCGGGAATATCCAGCAGGCGCCGGTCCAGCATCGCGCGCTCATGTGTGCCACGACGCCCTTTATAGCCCATGATAGCCAGCGCCCAGATCAGCAGGATGAAACAGGATTCCTGTTCGTAATCGCCGATCACCACGGCCAGACTGCGGGTGGTGACCACTTCCTCACCGGCGGCCAGCTGCGCCGCTTCGCGTTCGAGGTGGATCTTCGCGGTGGGCCGGATAATGCCCACGTATAGCGCGTGTACGACGATGATCGCGATCAGCAGCGCAAACAGCTGGTAGATAAATTCGGATGACATTCGTTGTTTCATTAAGGGGTTCCTATATATCTACCGGGAAAGAGACGGGCACATCTTCGGAAATTTCTTCCGAAGAGCGATAATCGAAGGGTGATTTACTGCCTGTGCCTGAACTGGAGCTTGTTGACGCGGTCGCGCTGGACGCGGGTGCCGGTGGTGTCGGTGGTGTCGGTGCAGTTGTATCCGCAGACCCGCTGGTAGCCGCTGCGGACGAAGACCCTTCACCGCCGGTTGCCTCGGGCTGCGCCAGCAGCGGTGTCGCCCCCAGGCACAGGATGAAAAACAGGGGGCCCCATCGTCTCGTATTGATCATGTCTTACTCCGCGTAGCGCGCAAGGCGGAATCCTACGTCATCCCGCTCGGCTTGCCCATAATCACGATAGGTGAGACGCAGCTCAGAGAGCTTGGCGTGCGTCCATGCGGCGCCGCGAATGACGTAGTTATCGCCGGTCTGCCCGCCGAGCGGGTCTTCCTGTGTGGCTCCGTTCGCCGAGGGAATGGTGTAGACATCGTGCACCCACTCGGAGACATTGCCACCCATATCGTAGAGGCCGTGCTGATTGGGTTTGAGAGAGGCGACCGGCGCACTCACGACATAACTATCCTTGTAACCGTTTAGGACGCGACCGGTGACATGGGCCGAGGTGTCGTCGGCGTAGTTTTCCGCGATCACGGTGGGCGGAAACGTGTCGCCCCAGGGGAACAGCAGTAATTTGCTGCCGCTGGCACGTGCGGCCCAGGCCCACTCGGCCTCCGAGGGCAGGCGGTAACCGGTGCCGGCGCTGTTGTAGCCCGTTACGATACCGTTGCTCTGGCGGTAGAACAGCGGTAGGCCCTCGCGTGCGCTAAGCCAGTTGCAGAAAGCGGCGGCCTGCTGCCAGCTCACCTGCACCGCCGGCTGCTGTTCCTGGTTGAGGCTATTGCGCTCTATCTGGCCCGAGTTATGACTGGACTGGAACTGCCGAAACTGTGCGTTGGTGACCTCGGTGGTTTGCAGATAAAACATGCGCCGCAGCGCTACCGGGTGCAGCACTTCATTGGCGCGGCGGCCGGGATCGCGGCGGGAGGCACCCATGGTGAAATCCGCCATGGCCGACTCAGCGGGTTTGAACAACAGCAGGGTCTGGCCCAGGGGCGTCGTGATCTTGGGCTTGATGCGCGCCAGGGTTGCGGCCTGTTGGGTCTGCAGTGTCACATCCACCAATTGTGTCAAGCCGGGACGCGGGGTGACGCGTTGACGGACAGTGGCGTACCCGTCCAGACTGACCTCGACAGTGTGTTCAACTGCCGGCAGCGAGACAGTCTGCACGCCTGTGCCTACCATTTTGCCGTTGATACGCACGACGGCATTGGCGGGACTGATACGCAGGCGCACTTCGCCCAGCAGTGCCTTTAATGTCACGGTGCGCTTGTCACTGCTGGCCGCGGTCATTTCCAGGGCGTCGTTGTAGCGCGCATACCCCGGCTTAAAGACGTCCAGGCGGTGAGATTTTCCTGGACTGAGTTCCAGCGTCAGTGGCGTCTGGCCCTGAAATTCGCCATCCACCGTGACATTGGCGCCGCTGGGCTCGCTGCTTAACGCGAGCTCACCGGGGGCGGGCTGCAGTTTGATCTGGCCCAGGTCCTGGTCTTTACTGGCGGCAATGCGCAGGTTTTTTTGCCAGTCGGCGAAGGTCGGCAATTGCAGCATCAGTTGGTGCTCGCCTTGCAGGACCTCTGCGGTGGCCGGTGTTGTGCCGGCGGCTTCGCCATCTAGCAGAATACTCGCGCCCGACGGCACGCTGTCGATAGTGACCATGGCCCAGGCCGGTACCATCTCCAGTGCGATGTTTTGCTGAATGTTGCGCCCGGTGACCTGTAGCGTCTGTGCCAGTGGCAGGTGTCGAGCTTCTTCCAGCTGCAGTTGGTGCTCACCCTTCGGTAACGGGAGATCGATGATTGGTGTCTTGCCGACTGACGCACCGTCCACGGTGACGCTGGCGCCAGGTGGTGTGCTGTCGATAGAGACCAGACCGGGTAGCGCCTGCAGCGAGAGTTCAAGGGTCTGACTGTCGCGATCATCGACTGTGGCGGTGATCGTTAGCGGTTGATAACCTTCGGCTCTGGCGTTCACTTCGTACTCGCCGGGTAGCAGCAGATAGCGTTTGCCAAAGGGCAGCGCGAGACCGGATACCGACACCTGCGCAGGGACCTCTGCATCCACGGCGATCTGCAGGGAGCGGGCGCTGAATAAAAACAGCATTACCAACACGAACAGCGCGAGGCAGGCCACGAGCACCCAACGCCCCTTTTTACGCGGGCCAGGTGCTTTGCTGGTGGCCTCTTCGAGCGGAGTAAACCCGCTGGGGGCGATGGTTATGGGTTGCTTGGACATGGGTTGATCGTCATAGGTGAGTGGGGCCGGGGTTATTGACGTCTGAGCGCACTAGCGGTAGATGCCATCGGCCTAGATAGGTTCAGTACAGGCAATGGTTATCGCCGCCGGGGCCGAATCGTGGGTGATAGTAAAGCTCTGCCTCACATCGCGATAGCCCGCGCGCGTGCCCAGCGCCGTGTAGTTGCCCGGGCGCAGCGTGAGTGCATGCTCAGCGAAACTGCCCAGCCGCGCCACTTTGTAGATGATCACCTCGGTCTTGTCATCGGAGCGCAGGGTGACAGTGACAGTGGTGTTAGCCTGGCGCAGCACCGTATCGAGCTTGCTGATCTGTTGTTCGAGTACTGGCCCCCGTGGTGTGATCTGTTTGGCCTGTGCTAACAATTGCGCAGTGGAGGCCGCAACTGCTGCATCCGACAAGCGCTGTACATCGTCGATCGTGGTGCGCAATTGCTGGTCCAGCTGTGCGCGCATTCTGCTGCGTTTGAGGCCTTCGTTGGCAAACAACACACTATCGTCAATTTTTTGCGCCTGCTCATAGGCTGTCACCGCTTTCGCCCATGACTCCTGCTGTTCGTCACGCTGGCCCTGTTGGCTCAGGCTGACGAGTCGCTGTGCCGACTCTCCCGCGGTAACTTCCTGCAGGGCGCTGGCTGCTTCCTTGGAGCCTGACTGCAGTTCTGCCGCGGCATTGAACGCCTTGCGCGCGCTGTCAAAGCGACCTTCGTTGAGCGCGGCGTAGCCCTCGCTCATGGATTGGTTGAAGCCCTGCCCCCGCGCTTTGGTGGTGATGCGCTTTAGCTCGCCCTGTGCGCGCGTGTGCAATGGGTCCAGTTTGGTCGCCTGTTGCAGCAGTGTCTGGGCCTGAGCCAGATCGCCTGCCGCTTCCGCGTTCTGTGCCTCATCCAGCAGGGGCAGCAATTGTGGCAGTACCTCGGCGCGGTGTTGCAGTGCGGCTATCTCGCTGTTGCCGGGCTCAACAAGGGCTGCAGTTGCCAGTGCCGTCAGTGCGGCGTTGGCATCGCCCTTTTCGATGGCCTGTTGTGCCTGCCCCAGCAATTGGCTGAGCAGCTGCTGTATCGAGGCCTCCAGTGCCTGCAGGGCGGTTAAACCCTGCTGGTATTGTGTTGTGGCATCTTTGTACTGCCGCTTTTGGAAGAGAGCATCCCCTGCGGCTGCGAGTTTGGTCGCTGCGGTAAAAGCCTCTAATGCCCATTGCTCCACGCTGCGCGCCTGCAACACAAGCTGCAGATCCAGAAACTTGGCAGCGATCTCCTGGGCTGCTTTGCGCTGGTGCGCCAGTTGGGCATCCGACCAGGGTGCTGCGTCCTCGCCAAGGGCAGTGTTCGAAGGTTCTGCGGCTTGCCCGGCGATCTCACTGCCAGATGACTCAGGGCTGGCATTCGTGACCCCGGCTTGTCCTGGTTCCAGGGCGGCGGGCAGCAGAAAGACCACCAGCACCACCAGTAGCACCAGCAGGCCCAGCGCTGGCAGCACCCACACCGGCGTGCCGCGCTGCACCTGCGTGTTCGCGGTAGTGGCGGTGGCGGTCGGGGAGGGTGCCGGTTGTACCGCGTCAAACGGGGTAGGTTTTACTGGGTCACTGTGTGAGGACATGCCGAAGCTAGGGCCTTGGGTATCAGGGAAACGGATCAGAGTGTATCAGCAGAGCGGGCGGAATCCTCGGGTAATTCCAGTTCGCCGATCTCCGCACGGTAAATATCGGCCAGCACTAAACGCCACTGGGCATACTGTTCTTCAACGTTGCCGCTGAGTGTGACGGTGCGATCGTCCAGCTCTATCACCTGTGGTGTCACTTCTGCTTCGAGGGATGCGCCCAGCTCTTCCAGTGCCTGCACGTGAATCTGGGCCTCATTACGTTTATCAAGGCCGCTTTTGACCAGCAGGCCGCCACCCATGATGGCCACGGCGCCAGCGGTGCGACTGATCTGGCGGTCACCCGAGGCGGCTGCGGCAATACCGCCTATCACTGCGAGGCCGCCAATGATCAGATTGCGGGTGCTCTCGGCCTGCAACTGCTCCAGCATCATCACCTCCTGATAACTGGCTTTGCGCCAGTCCTGGTAGGGGGCCGCCATTTGCGTGTCGAAGTTCGTGTAATAAGCCTGTAGTGTATCGACATACACGTTGTCACGTTCGCGAATTTGTCGCACTCGCGCCAGCATGGGGTCGTTTTCGGCGGGTAGGCGCTGCACTTCAAACTGGCCATTGCGTGTCTGCTTCAGGTAACCGTCGAAGGCGTCCGGTGAGAAACTGCGAGCGAATCGCAGCTCGGTGATCACGCGTATATCGGCGCGTTCTTTCGGGGCCAATTTTTCCAGTTCGGCTAACAGATCGTTAGCGATGGTATTGTAGACTGCCTGAAACGGATCGGCTGTGTTGCGCGTACTGGATTGATACGCGTACTGACTGGCTTCACCGGTATAGGTTTTCTTCAGCCACACTTCGCCGCGCGCATCGGTAGCGGTGATCGCCAGTTGTAAGGTTTCCCCGTCGGAGCGCAGAATTTTGCCGCGCACCATCAAGTCGGTAATCTCGCCATCGTTGGGAACTACCCGCACGGCCCCCCACGCTCCGCTGTCCTGCATCGACTGGGAGAGCTGCATCGGCATGAAACGGGCCTCGGCCTTGCGCACTTCCGGATAAACCTGCTCATCCTTATCGTAGTTATAAAGGCCGGGATCAAACACCACCACGGCGACGTCGAGCAACTGTTCCTCAGAGACGGCTGTAGTAGGCGTTTGGATAGCGGGTGTGGACGTGGTTTTGATCGTCTGGTTGACACAGGCGCTCATCAGCAAACTCAGTCCCATACAGCACAGCAGGTGTAGTCTGGTCACTGTTTAATACCCTTGTATTTACGATATTCATCCCACAGTTTTTCGCGCACCGCCGGATCGGTTTCACGCGAGGCGGCCTCGCGCAACTGCCGGGCCACGACATCGTCGCCACTGCCACTGGGGATATCGGACGGAGCCGGGTATTTGGCGACGTCCGGTGGCGGCGCACCGCCCCCGGCGCCGCCCATTCCACCCCCGGTGCTGTAACCACCGCCACTCGCCATGCCCTCGTCATAGGGACTGTTGTTCTCTTTGGCTGTGTCAGTGTTGATGCTAGCCGAAATACCGCCGCCCGTGCCTCCGC
>CAWWAG010000039.1:0-37074 GCA_963934845.1 uncultured Halioglobus sp.
GGCTGCGCGCCCCGGACTGCGCGCCCCGGACTGCGCGCCCCGGACTGCGCGCCCCTCGGGTGTCTGCGAAGGCGGGTTGGTGACGGCGAGTAAGGAGGGCACCCCACAGGGCGGCCCGCTATCACCGTTGCTCTCCAATATCCTGCTGACAGACCTGGATCTAGAGTTGGAGAAGCGCGAGCACAAGTTCTGTCGCTACACCGATGACTTTAATATCTACGTCAAAAGCGAAAAGTCGGGGTAGCGTGTTCTGGAGTCCATCACGCATTATCTCGAGAAGACACTCAAACTGAGGGTCAATCGGTTGAAAAGCGGGGTGGAGCACCCATGGCAACGGAAGTTTCTTGGTTACACCGTGTGTAACCGGGAGTACAAACGTCCTTTTACGCGCGCGAAGAACCTGATGCGTTTGGGTCTTGATGAGAAACGGGCATGGAATAGCGCCCAGAATGGACGGGCCTCTTGGCAGAATGCCGGAACCTCGGACCTAAATCAAGCCCTACCGAAGAAGCTCTTTGACCGGTTTGGTCTGGTATCGCTGATGGGCTATTACCATCAGCTCATTCGTTTTACATGAACCGCCGTGGTACGGAACCGTATGCCCGGTGGTGTGAGAGGACGGCGGGAGAAATCCCGCCTCCTACTCGATCTTATTTTTTGCCTTTTGCCCACCGAAGTAATAACGAGTATCACGTATTGGCAAGCTATACCTCGCCTCAGTCGATGGCGCATTCCTTTCAGCCAAGCTACCTGGCTCGTATCGCATATTTTATAGTTGTCCAAAAAAGAGGTCGTTGCACCCCTTTTATGTCAGGTGCTGCCTGTGCTCGCAGTTTGTTGGAGTGAGCGTGGGAAGCTTAGCGGTTTCGGTGCCAGGGTTGGCAGGGCGCAGTAATGTAATTAGTCCTTCTTTTCAATGGTCACCTCAAGGGACGTGGTAGCGCCGGCAAACCATTTCAGCGATGTAGGTCGGATAGTGCCTGCAGTCCTCGGGCCGATCCTGGTAAATATAGCAGCCATAGTTTACTGACTCGCCCCAGACTCAATCGGTAATTTCTCAAGCCAGGGGCGGCGAGTCAGTTGTTTATGGGTAACAGGGTCCACCCAGATTTTTCCGTTTGCCACGTATTCAGCAGTTGCTGGATTGAATATCTCCCAATTCTGAATTTCCTCTGTGCTAGCAGACAAACCTCCATCGCATAGTGGGTACCACATTTGCCACATTGATTACATGCTTTCATTGAGATGATTGTCGCCTTGGCATTGTCCCCATGGCCCAATATTGGGCCGCTTACATTTACGCTGATAATGCGGATGCTTTATGTGCGCAGTTTCGTCGCAATATATTGTGCTCGTGCGTGGCTCCGAAGATACGCTCAATGGCTCTGTTCCAGGTGCTTGGTCTAATTGACGCGCGGCGGCCGCCCGTTATTGCCCGCGACCCGGTTGCCCCAGCGCAACAGGTTCTTGTTGCAGTCGTCGCGGTCTATGAGGACTTCGATAAAACAAAGACCATCATGGGTTTGTGCGTAGTCGATTGCGGTATCCAATTCCTTCTGTGTCTTTACCTTGGTCGCCCACCCCTTGCCGTCTTCGCCATTAAAAACATCGATTAGCTTAGAGTAATTCCAGTTATTGATGTTGTTATAGGGGCCATCATGAATTTCGACCTCGATGGTATAGCCGCCGTTATTGATCAGGAAAATAATTGGCTTCATGTCATAGCGAATCATAGTGGAGATTTCCTGGGCGGTAAGCTGAAACGAACCGTCGCCAATACAAGAGACAAGCCGCGCGTTTTGGTTTGACACAGCGTAGCCGAGTGTGGCGCCGACTGACCAGCCGATAGACCCATACTGCATCTGGATTTCGAAACGCGCGCCACCGGGCAACGGCATGTCCATGCCGTTGAACCAGGAATCGCCAGTCTCGACCAGCAGTGTACTGTCGCTGGTGATGAGATTGCGAATACGATCAAACAGGAATCGCACTGAAAGATCCGTGTCTGTTGCTTCGCCAGCACGCGGCCTGGGCGGTTCTTGAATGCGACGATAGGTGACAAGCGCGCCATCGTTCTTCTCAAGCTGTGGCGTCAGCGCCTCGAGAAAATCTGCCATCGCAACCTTTGTGTAGACCATGTTCGAAAAGCGCACGGCCTCCGGTTCTACGATGATCATAGTGTCATGATTCAACGCCGTACGGTGGCCAGCCGTTGAGTAGTCGGTAAACAACGGGCCGACCGCCAGACAGGCATCCGCCGCTTCGACAATTTCACAGCAGCCGGGGTCGCTGACTGGCCCCCAGTAGATGCCCATATAACTGTCACAATCTTCCTCGATCATCGACTTGGCACTCGGCATGCTGGCTGCTGCATAGGAGGTCTGGACAAGCAGGCGCCGGCAAGCCTCTATGGCGCCTGCGGGGCGCATTTTGACACCGGCCAGCAGCACGGGTTTTTCGGCGGCATTCAGCAGTTTTGCAGCGTGTTCGACCGCCGCAGCAAGGGTACTGGGGTCGCTTTGAATTCCTGATGTAAAAGTGCGGGCAGGGGGCGCCGAGATCAATGCGTTGGCAATGTTACAGGCAATCTCGATATAGACAGGTTTGCGCTGCCTCATGGCGATCTCGATCGCATGATCAATTAACTGGGGTGCGGTCGCCGGGTCGGTGATGATGACGCTGTCTGCAGTAACGCGGGAAAAAATTTCATGCGGATACTTATAGTCAAGTTTACCGAGCGAATGATGCAGGACCTCGAGCTCGGCTTCTGAGTTGGTGTTGGGTCCACCCGAGATCGCGATAACCGGTATGTCTTCCGCATATGCGCCGGCGACTGCGTTGACCGCGCTCAACGCACCGACACTGAAGGTGACGACAAGGGCCGATGGGCCGCTGCGCTCACGGGCATAACCGTCGGCGGCATAGCCGGCGTTTAACTCGTTGCAACATCCGATCATCTCCAGTCCATCGACTTTAAGAAGCTCATCAAGAAGGATCAGGTTGTAGTCGCCGGGGACGGAGAAGTAGTGCTCGATCCCAACATCAACCAACCGTTTTCCCAGATACTCGCCGACCGTCGTATAGCATTCCGTCATACCCAAATCCTTGCTGTCTTTGTGAATACGCTAATCTCATTGCCGTATTTCTAGCGCAAACTAGGGCAAATATAAATGAGACGTGTTTAGAAAACTATATACTCTGGCATGGCTGGATGGCCACATTTATTTTTAAAAGTGGTGTTTCACCTCTTAGTCAGGCGACGACCTGGTCAATTGCTTTCACCTCGATTCCCTCTTTAAAGATCACTCCAGTAATTACCTGCGCCAAGTAGTTGAAGCCGCGTAGGCGCCGCCAGTTATCCTGCGCACATGTGCCCAACTTGAAAATCATGTGCAACATGCCATCACGCGATAAACATCCCTTTGATCGCCCAAATGCACCCAGTGCACAAGTTGTTTGGCTTAATCATGATATTTTCAGTTATAGGACACCTAAGCTTCAATTTGAAGTTTATAATCACATAGGTGAGAACGTGCCCGGTCGCAATCTTTGGCGGTGTTATGGTGCGTCTACCCGTGGTGCTTTATGGTGTTGCCTTAAACAATAAAGTGCCTGTTGCCATTGCCGTGCCCATGGATAATTTAGCAGCAGAGGCCGAAGCACATGAATGACGTTGAGTTCCCAATTCGCATGCCAGCAAGGTAACCCTAAGTGGCAACAGTGCACACTTTTTTACGGCGTCAATATAAATGAGAAAGACTGACAAGAAAATGAATAAGGCGCTTGTAAAAGTGTTGACTGAGGTCTGTGAGATAGCGCTAAAAGATTATGATGGCTTCGAATGGATAACTCATTTTGCGCACTATGATAATTTTCCTGAATCGCTTTCTCTAGTGTGTATTTTTGATACCAATGACCAGCTCAAAAGGACCAATGCGAGCGAGATTGTCATGCTGATCAATGAGAAGCTTTTGTCCATCGGTATAAAGCTGAACGACGTGCGTCGGCACGTGGATTTTGATACCCAAGAAAATTGTACTAATGAGAATAATGGTAATTGGAATACGCGGTTTAAGTAGCCAGTTCCTCTCAGGGAAGAATCTCTTTATTCGGTCATTTTTACGCTAGGAGTAGGAGAGCATTATGGACATCGAGCAAGCAAACGAATTCGCCGACCATTGGATCAATGTGTCGAATAGCCATGATCTCGACCAAATTCTTGCGCATTACACAAATGATTTCTAGATGTCGTCTCCCGTGATCGTTGGAGCCATGAGCGGACCTTCAGGAACATTGAAGGGCAAAGAAGCAATACGAGTCTATTGGTCAAAGGCGTAGGAAAAGCATCGCCAGCTCAACTTTAAAAAATTGCAGGTGTTAGTTAGCGCTAGCAGGGCCACTCTTATCTACAGCGGGGCGCGTGGTTTATCTGCAGAAGTGTTTCATTTCAATGCTGCCAGCAAATTCTATGCGGCGCATGCGCATTATTCGTAGCCAGTTTGGCTAGCCCGCTACAATCGACACCGGCACCCCATTCACTACACTGGTGCCCGATGGCACATCCATCTCATTGTCATCTACCAGATCATTGGCCGAGACGCCGGGTGTCAGTGCCGTGGCCACGGATTGCCTGGTGTTGCGATAGGTGTGGCCAAAGCCGTGCGGCAGGCTGACGACGCCCGGCATGATGCTGTCGTTGATATCAACCTCGGCGTCAAACTCGCCCACCTTGGAAGTGATCCTGGCTATGCCGCCTGCCGTCAGGCCGATGCGTTGTGCGTCCTGTGAATTGATCAGCAGGGTGCAGCGGTTCTTGCCGCGCGCGTAGTTGTTGAGGTTGTGCAGCCAGGAATTCATATCGCGTATATGTCGGCGACCAATCAGCAGCATCTGATCACCAGGGCCTTTCTCCAGTGCGGCCTGTAACCGAAGAATATCGCTGGTGATGATGTCGGGGGCGATATCGATACGCTTGTTCTTGGTGGCCAACAGTTCAGGAAAACGCGGCTCCAGTGCGCCCAGATCGAGACCATGCGGCATTTGTTTCAGTTGTGCGAGGGTTAGGCCGTCGCCCTCGAACTTGTCGCCATAGGGGCCCGCGCGCAGCATAATGTCCAGCAGTCGCTCCGGACCCTCATGCTCCGCTGTTTTCTGTTTGATGTCGTCCACGGATAAATGGGCGAGGTTCGGGGCATTGGCCTGAAGCTGGGCAATCATGCCATCGAGCATCATCGCCTCCAGGTCGGTGCGCGTCATGCCGTTCATGCGCGCGGTCACTTCATTGATAATCTCCCACTGTTCCAGCGCACCGGATGGTGGCGCGAACACTTGTGGTGAGTATTGCGCAAAGTTGCGTACACAGGTGGCGCTGAACAAGAAGTCGTAGTTACTGTGCTCCAGCTGTGTGGTCGAGGGAATAATGATGTCAGCCTGGCTGGTGGTTTCGTTGATGTAGAAGTCAAACGCCACCACAAACTCCAGGTCATCCATCGCCGCGTGAATGCGTTTGCCGTTGGGCACACTCAGTACCGGGTTGCCGGCAACGGTGAGCAGCGCGCGCACCTGGTGCTCGCCGCGCAATTCCATTTCCTCGGCCATCAGTGAGGCGGGCAGCATGCTCATGTACTCGGGGAATCCGCGCGCTTTGGACTGCCAGCGGTTGTAGCCCAGTTCCGGTGGTACCATCGTCGGGTCATTGTGGGCAGTGGCGGGGCGCGGGAACATGGCGCCACCTTTTGCGTCGAGGCGCCCAGTCAATATATTCACCACATCCACCAGCCACGAGGCGAGCGTGCCGAACTGCTGAGTGCACAAGCCGATGCGTGCGTAGAGTACCGGTGCGCTGGCGCTGCAAAAATCGTCGACCAATTGACGCAAGCGGTTGGCGGGCACACCGGTGATCGCCGCGACACGCTCTGGCGTGTAGGGCGCGCTCAGGGATTCCAGTTTTTCAATACCGTCGGTGAAATCTGCCAGCCGGCCGGGAGTGACTCTACCGGTTGCGAACAATTCGTTGACGAAGGCCATCAGCAGGAATGCATCTGTGCCCGGCCTCACAAAGAGATGCTGGTTCGCAACGTCGGCGGTCTCGGTGCGACGCGGGTCGATAACGACAATTTTTCCCCCGCGGGCCTGCAGTGCTTTCAGGCGATTCTCGATATCCGGGGCCGACATTAACGAGCCCTGCGACACCATCGGGTTGCCACCCATGCACACGAAGAAATCGGTGTTGTCCAGATCGGGAATGGGAAACACCCAGCCATTGCCGTAGAGCAGCTCGCACCCCAGGTTTTTCGGTTGCTGGTCGACCGAGCCCGCCGAGAAAAAGCGCTCGGTGTTGAGGAGGGTGATAAACATCTGCGTGTAAATTTGGGTGCTGAAGTTGTGGCCATTGGGATTGCCGTAGTACATGGCGATGGCGTCCTTTCCGTACTGGTCGCGGATATCGGCCAGCCGTTTCGCCGTTTCAGACAGCGCTACTTCCCAACTGATTTCCTGCCACTGTCCGTTCATCTTTTTAACGGGTTTGGTCAGCCGTTCCTGATCTTCATAGATGTAGCGGAACGCCTGGGACTTGGCGCAAACGTAACCTTTTGAACGATGATTGTCCGGGTCACCCTTGATAGAGATCACCTGCTTTTGTGTGCGATCCACCTCCATCACCAGTCCACAACTGGCCTCGCAAGTGGGGCAGCTGCGGTAGATTGTCTCTGTACTCATAACGATGCCTTGCAGGTATTCTTATATTGGTAGGACGCCAGTTTGATAATAGCTGAATTGTAGGGCTGAGGCGCAATTGCGGGGTAAATAGACGCTAAAGACCGTTTAAGTACAAAAATCTGGCCTCAACGGTCGTGATTCTTTTTCGAGGAAGGCGTACGGTATGATCCGTAAACGATTGTCTGGCGTACCACCGACAAATGAACGTAACACAACAGTAAGGATAATTATGAAATTCGCTTATCACGCCACCATGTGTCCATCCGATCAGTATCTGCCGCTTGCACTGGCGGCCGAGGCCGCTGGTTTTGATACTTTTACCTTTCCCGATAGCATCTGCTATCCCAAAGAGGGGTCCGACGTCTATCCCTACAACGACGACGGCACTCGCGACTTTCTGGATGGTGTGCCCTTCATAGAGCCGTTCATCGCCATACCCTATCTGGCGGCGAAGACGGAGAAGTTGCGTTTTACCACCTCGGTGGTAAAGCTCGCGATTCGCCAGCCGGTGATTGTGGCCAAGCAACTGTCCAGCCTCGGCGTGATGATAGGGGATCGTTTTGGTTTCGGTGTGGGGATTAGCCCCTGGCCGGAGGATTTTCTCGCCTCGCAGATTCCGTGGGAGAATCGGGGTCAGCGTATGAACGAGATGATGGAGATTATCAACGGGCTGATGAGCGGTGAATATTTTGGCTACGATGGCGAGATCTTTCAGTTGGACGAAATCAAGCTGTCCCCGGTGCCCGACCACCATATCCCACTGTTGGTGGGCGGTCATGCCAAACCCGCTTTGCGCCGCGCCGCGCAATTGGGCGACGGCTGGATTTCAGCTGGTTCCTCTATCGCGGAATTGCAGAGTATGATTGGTCAGATTGAAACACTGCGCAAGGACTGCGGTCGTGACAAACTTCCGTTTGAATATCATGCGATGACAGAAGCGGCTTACTCGGTCGATGGTCTGAACAATCTCGTGGATGCCGGGGTGACCGAGGTGATTATCGCCTTCCGTAACCCCTATGATGCAGAACCCGATACCCAGACGGTGGAAGAAAAGGTTGGCATAATTAACTGGTACGCGGAGAATGTGATAGAGCCTTACCGCGCCACTGCAGGACAATAACGGTCAGCGCGGGCAGCATGGTGAGTGTCACCAGCGCCGCGCCCAGAATGCCGGACATTACGATGACGCCCACACCCCGGTAAAGCTCTGTCCCCGCCCCGGGAATTAACACCAGGGGCGCCAAGCCCACCAGCGTGGTGATGGTGGACATCGCGATGGGGCGCAGGCGCACTTCAACTGCTTCTGTGACGGCGGCGATCGCATCCATGCCGCTCTCCACGTTTTGAACCGCCCGGTGTACGACCAAGATGGGATTGTTAACCACCGTGCCCATCAAGATCAGAAAGCCCAACATGGAAATCATATCAAAGGGCTGCACTATAGCGTTCAGCCCGATCCACGGCAGTAGGCCGCCAACACCATTGAGTACTGCCAGCCCCACGATCCCACCGGCGATGCCCAGTGGAATGGAGGTCATAATTAACAGGGGGTAGCCCCAGTGATTAAAGATCGCGACCATCAGCAGGTAGATCACCAGCAGGGCGACCAGATAATTGCTCACCAGCGTCTCGCGGGTTGCGTCCAGCTGGTCGGCCGCGCCAGAGATGGCGACATCCACATTCGCTGGTATCGCGCCGTTCTCACGCAGATACCTCACCAGCTCGTTGCGTACTTTCTCCACCCCGGATTCCAGCGCGATATCGCGTGGCGGGATGATATTCAAGGTGACCGTACGCCGCCCGTTGACGCGGCGCACTGAATTGGTATCCACGCTCTCCACGATGTCTGCCAGTGCACCCAGCGGCAGCACCTCGCCACTAGGGGTATACACCGGTAACTGCGACAGTTTGTCCAGAGCGACGTTGCGACCCGCCTCGCTGTACAGGTAGATGTCGATCTTGTCGTCCGCCAGGAAAAATTCATCGACATAGCTGCCATCGGTCAGCGCGGACACAATGAAGCCGATATCCTCGCCAGATAGCCCCAGCTCTGCGACGCGCTCCCAGCGGGGTCGAATCTCTATCATGGGTTGTGCCAGCGACAGGGAGGCGGGCTGGCTCTGGATGCGCGGCTTTTCAAAGACTTCACCGGCGCGCTGATAAGCGGCCTGTGCCACCGTGTAGAGCGTGCCGAGATCGGTACCCGCAATGTCGAGATTGATACTGCGCGTGCCGCCGTCATTGCTGGAGATGATAGAGCCGCGTGCGGCAAACGCACGCATGCCAGGATATTCGCTGTACTTCTGGGTCAGCGCGGCCATCAGCGCGTCGATATCCCCGGCGTCTATCGGTTCGCAGATGATGCGCAAGGAGTCGGCGCCTACCCGTATGTTGTAATAACCAATCGCCGGCATAGTGGTTTCACCGCGGTGAAACGCCTCGGGGTCAGCCTGCACATTGGGCAGCAGCCAGGCTTCGATATCGGCGGCGATCTCGGCCATCGCATCCAGGCTGTAACCGGGAGGGGCATTCATCGAGGCGAATACCTTGGGTTCTTCGCCTTCGGGGAGGTATTCCGCAGCGGGTGTCAGCCAGCCGATCACTGCGGCGCTGAGCAGCGTCGTTACCGCAATGCACAGCAGTCTGCTGCGGCGCGTGGCAAGTACGCCAGCCACCATGCGCAGCGTCGCGTTGTGGGCGCGGCGGCCGAAGTGTACTCCAGTGCCAAGCGCCTCGTTATCGTCGGTACGGGCAAAGCTGAGGCGCGCCGCCGCGGTTGGCAGCACGGTGACCGCCACCAGCATGGAGGCCAGGATGGCGGCGGCAATGGCGATGGCGATATCGGAATAGAGCTGGCCCGCTTCCTGTTCGACGAAGGCGACGGGCACGAATACCAGTACCGTGGTCATAGTAGAGGCGAATACCGCTGGCCATACCTGTTGTACACCATTGATGGCCGCGCGGAAGCGCTCCGCACCTTTTCGTCTCTCCAGTGCGATACTTTCCAGTACGACAATGCTGTTGTCGAGCGTCATACCGATGGCGAACGCGATACCCGCCAGCGAAATGACGTTGATGGTACGCCCGGCCAACAGCAAGCCCAAAAAGGCGACAATTACGCAGATCGGAATACCCGCCACGGCCGCCAGCGTCAGCCTGAACGAGCGCAGAAACAGATACATCACGGCAGTGGCTAGCAGGGCACCAAGTATCAGGTTCTGCCACACATTGGCGACGGATTCCTCGACATACACCACATCATCGGCCATGCGTTCGATACGCATGCCGGTCGGCTCCAGCACCTCACGGTTGATCGCGGCGATCTCCCGCGTGATATCGCGCTTGGCGTCGATGACGTTGGCACCCGACTCCTTGCGCAAGGTAATGAACAGGTTTGGTTCGCCATTGAACGACGTCACCGCACTCTCTTCAAAGTGATCCAGCTGCACGGTGGCGACATCTGCCAGGCGAATGATGGTGTCGCCACGGCGCGCCAGGACCAGTGTGGAGAGTTCGTTCAGGTCTTCAAAGCGACCGATGGTACGCAGCAGGTACTGTCGCTTGCCGGCGTCGATGGTGCCGCCCGAGCGATCACGATTGCGACTGCGCAGTGCCTCGCGCACGTCGATCAAAGAGAGTCCGCGCTGTGCCAGTCGTGCTGGGTCGACCAGTATTTGAATCTGGCGCTCGACACCGCCGTAGACGCCGACCTCAGAAATACCGGCAACACTTGCCAGTCGCGGTTTGACATTATCTTCGACAAAATCCAGCGCCAGCCCCATATCGAGACTGCGCGGATTACCGGGTTGTGGCGTGATACTGAAAAACATAAACGCATTGCTGGAAAAGGAGTTGGCGAAGATGCGCGGTTCGTCGACGGCCTCCGGGTAGGAGGGCACCTGACTGAGCGCATTGTTGACCTGTATCAACATCTCCGTGATGTCCGTGCCCAGCGGAAACTCCAGCTCTATCGTTGCACTGCCGCTGTTGGCCGTGCCCACGATGCGCGATAGATTGGGTAGATTGCGCAGATACTCTTCCTGTTCCACCAGGATTTCTTTCTCCACATCCTGCGGGGTCGCACCGGGCCAGACGGTGCGTATGCTGATCACCCGGACATCCAGGTCGGGGATCATCTGTACCGGAATTCGCAGCGCGGCCACGATGCCCAGCACGCACACGATCAACACCGTCACAGTCATCAGCGTACCGCGACCGATCAGTTTCTCAATCATAGCGCTACGACTCCGGCGGGAGGACGGCTACCCGCTGGCCGCTCTGCAGAGTCTCGTTGCCCTGCACCACAACCTGTGCGGCGGCAGTGAGCCCCTCAAGTACCTCGACATTGCCGTCAAACACGACACCGGTGACGATCTGCGTCTCGGTGACCTGCGGGCCATCAGCGCCGTCCTCAACCACCCACACAACAACGCGGCCGTCGGGATAGTTGAGTATGGCGTCGCGCGGCACAGTCAGTCCCTGGCGTCCGGTAGACAGCGTCAAATGAGCGCGCGCAGACATGCCGGGGATCATGCGGGGATCGGTGTCCGTGGGCTGTACATGCAGCAGAAAGGTTCGCGCGCCCGGGTTGGTGACGGGGACTACCGTGGTAATAACACCCGGCCGCGCGTCGTCGGCGTTGCTCCCCAGATTATACGAAACGGGTGTCGCTAACGTCACATCCGCCAAATAGTCCTCAGATACCGGGAAATCCATGCGCAATTCCTGCGTGGCCACCAGCGTCAACACGGGTTGCCCTGGGATGACCCACTCGCCCAGTTCGGTTGCCTTGGCGCTCACCACGCCACTGAAAGGCGCTCGCAGTTGGTGTCGATCCAGAATGCCTTTGCTGTAGCCCGCTTCTGCTTCAGCGCGTTGTAAATCCGCAGCATCCTGCGCGACTTCGGCTTCAAGGTCGCGTACCACGGATTTGGCGATGCTCTTTTGCGGGATGAGTGCGTGCGCCTCTTGCAGTCGGCGTGTTGAATCCGCGGCGGCCAGACGCGCGACATCGGCGCTGGCCTGTGAACCTTGCCACTGGCTCTGCGCGAGTATCGGGTCCAGTTCCAGCAGCACGTCGCCGGTCGATATCTCGCTACCTTCATCCACCAGCAGGGCTGTCACCAGCCCGGCGGCCGCAGTGGAGAGTTGCGCGGAGCGGGGCGAGGTGACTGTGCCGGTCAGCGCGATGCTGCGCTGGATGGCTTGCGCAGTGACGACGTCCACCCTGATCGGCACGCCGTTATCGGATTGGGACACTGCGATGGTCGCATTAAACATGCCGGGCAACAGCAGTAAGGTAGCACTGACCCGCTTCACTGAGAATGGAAAAAGTGACACACTGAACACCTGGTTTGAGCGGGGCAATGACGCCCCGTGACGAGTATGGGATGAACCCGGATTTTTACATTTTTACCGGCTGTATGCTAATACTCCACAGTGTTTCGGCGTGAATAAAATCGACAGCTCAGGGCTGCACAAAATCGGTTACCTCAAGATTGAACCCGGACAGTGCATTGAAATGAATCGGCGTGGATAACAGGCGCATTTTTCCCACGCCCAACCGCTTGAGAATCTGCGAGCCGGTGCCGATGACGCGGTAGTTTTGTACCCCCGCGGAGCTGGCGGAACTGGCAATACTGGTGGGTTCCGGGAACTGCAACACTTCGTCCAGTTGTTGCTGGGCGGTTAAATGCTGTCCGATTAACACCATCACACCGCTATTTTCCTCCGCAATGAGTTGCATCGCGCGACGGTAGGACCAACCTTGTTCACCGTCTATACAGGTGCCAAGTACATCGCGCAGGGTGTTGATCGTTTGCACCCGCACCAGCGTGTCGGCGGTTTCGTCGATGGTTCCACGCGTGAGTGCGTAGTGCACCGTGTCATCGATCAGGTCGATGAAGGTGTGCAGCACAAATTCACCAAATTCAGTTTGGACAAGTTTACTGTCGCGCATCTCAACGGATTGCTCATGCAGCGCGCGGTATTGAATTAGGTCTGCGATGGTGCCGATACGCAAGTTGTGCTTCTCGGCAAACACTTCCAGCTGAGGTCGTCTGGCCATGGTGCCATCTTCATTCATGATTTCCACGATCAGCGCTGCCGGTTCGAAGCCCGCCATGCGGGCCAGATCTACGCCGGCTTCGGTGTGGCCGGCGCGGCGCAGTACACCACCGGGTTTGGCGACCAGCGGAAAGATATGTCCGGGTTGCACAATGTCAGTAGGTTTGGCATCTGCCGCCACGGCCTGCAGCGCGGTGTGTGCCCGCTGAGTGGAACTGATGCCCGGTCCCTTGCGCTGCGCGGCGTCGATGGAGACGGTGAAGTTGGTTTCGTGTTGCGAGCGGTTGTCGCGCACCATCAATGGCAGTTGCAGTTGTCTGGCGCGCTCTACGGTAATTGGCATGCAGATGAGGCCGCAGGCTTCACTGGAAAAAAAGGTAATAATTTCTGGCGTGACCGCTTCTGCCGCGATGATCAGATCGCCTTCGTTTTCGCGGTCCTCGTCGTCCATCAGGATAACCATCTTGCCTGCGCGAATATCATCGAGGATATCGGGAACACTACTCAGTGCCATGGTGCTGTCTCCGGTGGGCGCGACGCAGTCAGTGCTGCGTCTTAGAGTGAGGGGTCGCTCTGCGCGACTATAACAGTTCGATGGCAACAGCAGTGGCTTCGCCACCACCGATACACAGCGCCGCGATACCGCGTTTGAGTCCGCGCTGCTGCAGGGCGTACATCAGTGTGACGATGACGCGCGAGCCGGTGGAGCCGATGGGGTGACCCTGGGCGCAGGCGCCGCCGTTGACGTTCACTTTCGCCGGATCCAGTTTCAGATCCTCGATCGCCATCATCGTGACCATCGCGAACGCTTCATTAATCTCAAACAAATCCACGTCGACTGCGCTCCAGCCTGTTTTATCGAGTAGTTTTTTAATCGCGCCAATCGGCGCTGTGGTGAACTCGCCGGGCTCCTGGCTGTGCCGTGCATGGGCCAGCATCCGCGCCATCGGTTTGACACCCTTGGCCTTGGCCTGCGCGCCACTCATCAGCAGCAGCGCGCTGGCGCCGTCGGAGATGGAGCTGGAATTGGCGGCGGTGATAGAGCCGTCAGCGGCGAACACCGGGCGCAGTGTGGGGATTTTATCTAACAAGGCCTTGTGTGGCTGTTCGTCGTCGCTGACCACGGTGTCGCCCCTGCGGGTTTTGACGGTGACGGGGGCGGTTTCCGCCCGCAGTGAGCCATCGTCGATGGCGCGCTTGGCGCGCGTCAGTGATTCAATCGCAAAGGCATCCATCTGCTCCCGGGTAATACCGCGCTGGTTCGCCGTTTCCTGCGCAAAGCTGCCCATGGCGCGGCCGGTGTACGCGTCTTCCAGTCCGTCCGTAAACATGTGATCAACGATACTCTTGTGGCCAGAGCCAACGCCGCCACGCGCACCGGGCAGCATGTGAGGTGCGCGACTCATGCTTTCCATGCCACCGGCAATAACGGTGGTATTGGTGCCGGCAATGATGCTGTCATACGCGAAGATGGCAGCCTGCATACCGCTGCCACACGCTTTGTTCACGGTAACTGCGCCAGCGGATGAGGGAATGCCTGCACCGATCGCCGCCTGGCGGGCGGGGCACTGTTTCAGCCCTGCCGGCAGTACGCAGCCCATGAACACTTCGTTGATGTCGTCAGCGTTTATCCCGCTGCGCTCAAGGGTAGCGGCAATGGCGGTGGCAGCCAGTTCTGGCGCGGGGACAGCGGACAGCGCGCCCAACAATCCGCCCATGGGGGTGCGGGCGCCGTTGACGATAACGACTGAATCTTTGCTCATAAGGGAGCTCCGTTGTGAGGCAGAAAAAAACGTGATGGTAGTGTGGAAATGGGCGCCAATTTAGCCACACACCAACGTTTTTCTCAAGGCTGGCCGGTAACATCCGGGGTGAACAGTTTGCCGCGCACGGCGTTTCTATACTGCAGCGGACTCATGCCGCTGTGACGCCGAAACAATTGTGAAAAATAACTGACGTCCTGTATGCCCTGTTGCCAGGCGATATCGCCCACCGTGAGATTGCTGTGTCGCAGCAGGTCCTTGGCGGCGCCAATACGCAGGCTTTGCAGGTAATTGAGCGGCGTCATGCCAGTGGCCTGCTTGAAGCGACGATGCAGGGTGCGGGCACTCAACTGTGTTTGTTTAGCCAGCTGCGTCATCGAGACCGGGGCCGCCAGGTTTATTTGTAACCACTGCTGAGCCTGTGCAACCACTTCATCGTGGTGCGAACTGTCCGCTTTGTTCTGGTAGGCAGCGGCGCGAAAGCTGCGACGGATCTCCGGTGAAAACTGATTTTCTATCGCTCTGGCGATGTTACTGCCATACCAGTCTTCTACGATATGCACCATCAGATCGGCGATGGAGTTCACGCTTCCGACGCAGTAGATGTTGTCGCTTTGGGTGATCAGGTGCCGGGTCTTCAGATCAACTGCGGGATAGCGTTGGCCAAAAGATTCGAAGTAGTTCCAGTGGGTGGTGGCAGCCCTGCCGTCCAGTAAGCCCGCTTCGGCCAGCAGGTAGCTACCGGTCCCTACACTGCAGATACGGGTACCTCTGGCAGCCTGTTCTCGCAGTAGCGCCAGCCAATCCTTTGCCACCGTGACCGCCGCCAGTGGATTGCGCCAGATGGCCGGTAACAGCAGTAAGTCCAGGGGCGGGAGCTCGGCGAGTGCGATATCCGGTCGCAGGACGATCCCGCTCGCCAGGGTCAGTGGGGTGCGATCCGGTGCCGCGAGCAGGAAGCTTACGGTGGAGGCCGCGCGATCGTGCACCCGTGCCATCTGGCTGGCGGCCTGCAGGATTTCCATGGGCAGTGTGATGCTGGTGGCTAGCGCCTGGGGATACAGGGCCGCGGCGGCGGTGTGCATGGTGTAATCTACCGGTCGTGAACAGGCTGTCCAAAATACCACAAAAAGTGTCTCTATCAACATGGTTAATAGGGGGGCTCAGCCTTACACTGCTTGCAGGTTTAGAGAATGACAAGCAGGGGAAATATGGGCAAGCAGCGTTTACCGGTGATAGTGGGGTTTGGCGGGGTCAATGCTGCAGGGAGAAGCTCCGGGCACCATGCCTATGCCCGAATGACCTATTCTGCGCAACCCGCTGCGCAGCGCGGGCGCACTCTGGAGGCGCTGACAGCGCTGATGGGGCTCGAGCCCGGCACCACGCAAGAGCAATACATACTGGATCACACGCTGGTCAGGCGTATTGAGGACGATCACTTCGATGTGAACGCCGTCAGTTGGAATCAGCGTCTGCCGGTGCAGAGCGATGACAGTCCGGTCAATTTTGATCTGGATCGTAAACACCTGCCCGATGTGATCCCGCCACACTGGGTGGTGACGGGTACTTCGGTAACGCACGTTAATGTAAAGATCAGTGGGCAACAGGAATTTTTGCTGCCAACCGGGCGTGAGTTTGATGTGAAATCGGCGGGCCAGTTACCCACGGGTTTTGCACCGGGCAAGCTGTATCCCTCGCGCAATCACCCGCGCGGTCTGCAGATGACGGTCTATGCGGCGTCGGATGCACTGGGCAGTCTCGGCCTGGACTGGGAGGACGTGACCCGGCGCGTGGCGCTGGACCAGATCAGCGTCTATGCCGGCAGCGCGATGGGACAACTGGATTCCGCCGGGGCCGGTGGCATGATCAAGTCGCGCTACAATGGTCATCGCGTTACGTCCAAATACTGCCCGCTCAGCTTTGCCGAAATGCCGGCTGATTTCATCAACGCCTATGTGCTGGGTAGTCTCGGTTCAACGGGAGCCAGTCTCGGCGCCTGTGCTTCGTTCTTGTACAACCTGCGCCACGGTATCGACGATATACGTAGCGGCCGTGCCAGGGTCGCGTTTATCGGCGCCGCCGAAGCACCCATCACGCCGGAAATTATGGAAGGCTATTCCGCGATGGGTGCGCTGGCGACGGAAAAAGGCCTGCGCCAGCTGGACGGCCTCAGCGCGGATCAACAGCCAGATTTTCGCCGCGCCTGTCGACCATTTGCACCGAACTGCGGGTTTACCATTGCCGAGTCGGCACAGATGGTGGTGTTGTTCGACGATGAATTGGCAATGGAGCTGGGGGCGACTGTCTTTGGCGCCGCCGCGGATGTATTTGTGAATGCGGATGGGCATAAAAAGTCCATTTCCGGCCCCGGGGTCGGCAACTACATCACGATGGCCAAAGCGATGGCCGCGGCGCGAGCCATCATTGGGGATAAAGCGTTGCGACACGGCGGGCTGGTGCAGGCGCATGGTACCGGTACGCCACAGAATCGCGTCACAGAATCAGAGATTCTCAGTCGCACCGCGCAGGCTTTTGGCATTGAAAACTGGCCCGTGATTGCCGCCAAATGTTATTTGGGGCACTCTATCGGCGCTGCGGCCGGCGACCAGTTAAGCACCACGCTGGGCTTGTGGCAGCACGGAATTTTGCCCGGCATCACAACCACCGATAGTATCGCGGCGGATGTCCATCAGGATCATCTGGCCATCAGCCACCGTCATTGTGAGGTGAACCCTGCACAGCAGTTTTATGCCGTCATCAATGCCAAGGGCTTTGGTGGCAACAATGCATCGGCGACCCTGCTGAGCCCCGTCACGACCAAGCGTATGCTGCAGGCGCGTTACTCTGCTGCGCAGTGGCAGGACTGGGAACGTGCCAATGAGGCGGTGCGCGCGCGCCAGCAGGCCTACGATGACGGCATGATCGCGGGTACAATAGCCCCAGTCTACAAGTTTGATCACGGTGTGCTTCACGACAGCGATGTGGAAATCAGTGCATTGTCGGTGACGATCGGTGGACACGAGGTGCTGCTGGATAGCGCATCGCCCTACGACGATATTAAAATCGATTAAACTCATTTGCAACCAGAGGCTAGCCTTGAACCAATCCACCGCAGTTGTACTGCAAATTCCCGGCCTGGCGCAGCGTCTGCAACTGTATGTCCACGGTAAGCAGGATCAGTTTGTGTCCCGCCGTATACGGGAGGAGGGTGTATGGGAGCCCTACGAAACCTCGCTGGTACTGGATCTGTTGCGCCCCGGTGACGTGTTCGTCGACGTGGGGGCGAACATTGGCTATTTTTCTGTGCTCGCGGCCAGTGTGGTAGGCGAGACAGGTGCGGTGTTTGCGTTTGAGCCCGACCCGGATAATTTTCGTCTGTTGCAAGCCAATGCTGCGCTCAATGCTCAACTGCAGTGCATCCGGCCGGTAGCGGCGGCCCTGTCGGACGCCACGGGCGAGGGTCAGCTCTTTCTTGCGGCGGACAATCTGGGCGATCATCAGGTCTATGCCGGTGAGGAGGTGCGGCCCAGCATAGACATTGCCCTGCTGCAGGGCAGTGAGTATCTGCAGGAGCGGCTGCAGCGCCTGGATCTGCTGAAAGTCGATACCCAGGGGTCGGAGTTTCACGTCATCGCCGGTCTAATGCCATTGCTGTTGAGCTTGCAACACCCCCCCAGAATCATTGTTGAACTGACGCCGCACTCCCTGCGTCAGGCCGGTGCCAGTGGTCGCGCGCTGATTGAGTTATTGGCAAAACTGGATCAACCTATGTGGATCATCGATCATCTCGAACACGCACTGCACGCCTGTACCGTCGAGGAACTGGCCCAGTGGTGTGACGGTTGGGATCAGGTGCCCGAGGATAGAGGCTTTATGAATATCCTGGTGGGTCAGATGGGCTGAACACTCGCCGCGCCGCGGAACACAGCGTGAAAATACTGGTATGATTGCAGTTCACGTTTTAGTAAGTACCTCTTCATGAATGATACCCTGCGTTTTTTGCAACAGCGCAATTCCGCTCCCAAATTGACCGAGCCCGCGCCGTCCCTCGCGCAGATGGACGAGATTTTCTGTACCGCGTTGCGCGCCCCCGATCACGCCTGGCTGCGACCCTGGCGGTTTCTCACCATCGCGGATGAGCGTCGTCTGGCCTTCGGAGAACTGCTGGAAGCCAGCCTGTTATTGCGCACACCTGACGCCGATGAGGTGGCGCGCGCTAAAGCGCGCAATTCCCCCTTGCGAGCACCCCTGCTTGTCGTTGTCGTAGCTAAACTGTCACCGCACCCCAAAGTGCCACTGCAGGAGCAGCGCTTTTCGGCCGCCTGTGCCGCGCACGCTATTTTACTGGCGGTGGAGGCATGCGGTTTTGCGGGTATCTGGCGCACGGGTGCGCCGGCGTTTGACCGCGTGGTTATGAGCGGACTTGGGCTGGCTGAAAACGAGGAAATTATCGGTTTTTTGTACATCGGTTCCCGTCAGGGGCCCGCCAAAATCCTCCCCCAACGCGATACTGCTGACTTCGTGTCAGCTTGGTAGTATTCATTCCCTGAAATGATTGTGAGATAACGCACTATGCGCCCGAGCTTTGAAACCCTCGATGTATTGATTGAAGAACAGGTGGCCACGGTGTTGCTGAATCGCCCTGACAAAGCCAACGCGATGAATGGCGCAATGTGGGAGGAGCTGCAACAGTGTTTTGAGTGGTTGGATCAAGAACCTTCCGTTCGTGCGGTCATTCTGGCGGGCAATGGCAAGCATTTCTGTGCCGGTATGGACTTGGCCGTGTTTGTTGAGACAGCGAATTTATCCGCCGATCCCGCGCGCCACGCCGAGCATTTGCGCCGCACCATTTTGCGCTTGCAGGGTAATCTTACCGCCATCGAGACGTGTCGGGTGCCGGTGTTGGCCGCCATCCACAATACGTGCATTGGCGGCGCTGTTGATATGACCTGTTGCGCCGACATGCGTTACGCCACGCGAGACGCCTTTTTTTCCATCCGGGAAATTGATATTGGTATGACCGCCGATGTGGGTACCCTGCAACGCCTGCCCAAAATCATCCCCGACGGTGTGGTGCGCGAACTGGCGTATACCGGGCGGGATATGGGAGCAGAAGAAGCCAGAGCCGTAGGTTTCGTGAATAAGGTCTTCGATGATCGCGAGACGATGATGCGCGAGGTGACCGCCATTGCCAGGTCCATTGCTAAAAAAGCACCATTGGCGGTGCGTGGCAGCAAGGAAATGTTGCTCTATTCACGCGATCACAGTGTCACTGAAGGATTAAATTACATTGCCACCTGGAACGCCAGTATGCTGAGCCAGGTGGATTTGCAGGCCGGCATCGAAGCACAGATGCGGAAGCAGCAAGCGGTGTATGAGGATTAGTTGAGCAGCAGCCTAATCCCGCGGCTCGGTCTGTGTACTTTGGAGAGTAATAGATGAAATTTTTATCCCGGCTTAATCGGCCGTGGCTGCATTTTATTGTGTTGGGCAGCGTGCTCTTTTATCTGCAGGGTAAGTTTTTCCCCGAGCCCAAGCCCGTGCTGGGACCGTTGAGCGAAGCGCGAATTGATTCACTGCAACAGCAGTGGTTTAGCAGTGTCGGCCGCGCGCCGGCGGCTGAGCAAATGGCGCGCATGGTGCAAGCCGAGCTGGACCGCGATATGTTGTTCCAGCGCGCCGTCGAACTGGATTTGCACCTCTACGATACGGTGGTGTATCAACGCCTGTTGATGAACATGCGTTTTTTGCAAATGGGCGAAGGTAAATCCGACGAGGAGCTGTACCAGGCGGCTCTGGACATGCGCCTGCATTTGAGTGATGAGGTTATCAAGCGGCGGTTGATACAGGTGATGGAGCAATTGTTGTTGGCGAGCAACCCGCCGCAGGCGCTTACCGAGTCGGAAATCACCGCCGAATTTGAGCTGCGACGCGAGGAGTTGCGCCGGCCTCCGCGCTATTCCATAGAGCATATTTATTTTAATCGCGAGCGGGAGGCGCAAGCCGAAGCCGTTATCGCAAAAGTCCAGCAAGAGAACCTTACGCCAGAGCAGGCGCGACAATTGAGCTCGCCCTTTCTGCCAGGCTACACGTTTACCACACAAACACCCGATCAGCTGGCACGTCACTTCGGTGCGTCGTTTGTTGAGAACTTGCAGAGGGAGAATCCTCAGGCCGGGCATTGGGTAGGCCCAGTGCGTTCCACCTACGGGCTACACTATGTGTGGGTTGAGGCTGAGGAGCCCGCCAGGGAGGCGACCGTCGATGAAGTCCGCCTGCAATTACAACGCGATCTGGAATCCCGCGCGAAAGAAGTGGCGCTGCGAGAGAGCGTCGAAGCCATGCGCCAACACTACGAGATCAGACAATGAAGAGTTTGCGTATCCTGCTGGGCCTTGTGCTGGGTTTTAGCCTCGTGCAGGGCGCCTATGCACACCGCTTTGCGCCGTCCCTGTTGAATGTGCAAGAGATTGCCCCTCTGCAATACAACCTGGTTTGGAAAACACCGGCGCAGGGCGTTAGCAATGTGCCGTTGCGTCCGCTGTGGCCCGAGACTTGCGAGGTCACGAACGCCAGTGAACCGCAGTTGGAGGACACTGGCGTTGTCACCAATTGGCAACTGCAATGCCATCAACTGGGCGAGCAGGGGTTAGTCGGCGAGACGCTAGGCGTCTCCGGGTTGGGCGCGAACCAGGCATCGGCCATGGTGATGGTGAGCTTGCTTGATGGGCGCCAGTACCAACAGGTACTCAACTCCGAACAGCCGGAGTTTGTGGTGCCCGCTGAGTCCAGCGCTGGCGATGTTGCAGGTAATTACACCTGGCTTGGTATGGAACATATCTGGGGTGGCTTCGACCACCTGCTGTTCGTGTTTGGCTTGTTGTTACTGGTCGGTGGAGGCCGCCGCCTGTTTTGGACGGTCACGGCTTTTACCGTGGGCCACAGTATTACTCTGTCGCTGGTGACCCTGGGCGTTTTTAACTACCCGGTCTCGCTGGTAGAGTTTGCGATTGCCCTGAGTATATTTGTACTCGCGGTCGAATTGACGCGTGTTGAGAAACACGATGCGCTCTGGCGCAACCCGTGGTGGCTAGCCGGTGCCTTCGGCTTGTTGCACGGTATGGGCTTTGCCGGTGCACTGGCCGAGACCGGATTGCCGCAGGACAACGTGCCTCTGGCACTGCTGTTTTTTAACGTGGGTATAGAAGTCGGGCAGCTCGCATTTATCCTGGTAGTGCTGGCCGTCTGGTTCCTGATGCGGCGACCACTGGTAAGATGGCAGGATCGCTTACTGCCGGTGCCTATCTATGTACTCGGTTCGCTGTCTGCGATGTGGTGCATCGAGCGCGGTCTGGTGGCGCTGCTGGCCTAGACTGAAGATGGCTCTATAATTAAAGCGTTGTTGCAGCGCTAGACGCAATAGATCAACACGCAAAGCGGCGTCCCCGTTCTGAGGGGGTATCGCACAGGAGAGTGCTATGCCAGACAAGTCTAAAAAACGCCATGAAACCTCAGTAAGAAGCGGCGAAGAAATAAGTAACCCTGAAACCCTGCGCCGTAAGGTTTATGAAAAGGAGCTTGAACGACTGCATGTCGAACTGGTCAAGCTGCAGCGTTGGGTTGTGCACAAGGGCCTGAAAGTGTGTATCGTTTTTGAAGGACGTGATGGCGCGGGGAAGGGCGGGGTGATCAAGGCAATCACCGAGCGCGTCAGTCCGCGCATCTTCAGAGTTGTCGCTCTGCCGGTCCCGACTGAACGGGAGAAAACCCAGTTGTACTTTCAGCGCTACATAAAACACTTTCCCGCGGCTGGCGAAATCGTAATCTTTGATCGCAGTTGGTATAACCGAGCGGGTATAGAACGGGTCATGAAGTTTTGTACCGAGGCCGAGGCCGAACACTTCCTAACGCAGGTAACAATGATGGAGCGCGCGATGGTGGATTCTGACATTATCCTGCTGAAATACTGGCTCGAAGTGAGCCCCGAGGAACAGCAGCGACGGCTGGAAGATCGGGTGGACGACGGCCGCAAGACCTGGAAATTGTCGCCCATGGATTTGAAATCCTACCACCGTTGGGATGAGTATACCCGGGCGCGAGAAGCCATGTTTAGCGAGAGTGATACACCATGGGCGCCCTGGTTCGCTGCCCGTTCCGAGGATAAGCGACGGGTTCGGCTGAATGTCATCAGCCACCTGTTGGAGCACATCCCCTATAAGGAATTACCGCTGCCGGAGATTAAACTCGGCAAGCGAAAAGTGGGCAAATATCGAGGCGCAAACCACCCGGTCAAGTATGTGCCGGAACGGTATTGAGAGGCACCCCCCGGCTGCTCCTGCGCTGATCGCCGCCAGCCTTATTCTATGGGCGTAATGTCGTAGGGGTTGCCATGCAGTGCCTCGGAAATGTCGGCGATGGCCTTTTGCCCGCGCACACTGTTACCGGCTGCATCCACCGGCGGTGATATCACCGCGATACCGAATCGTCCGGGAGAGACGGCGATAATTCCACCGCCCACGCCACTTTTGCCGGGCAGCCCGGTGAGGTATAACCACTTGCCGGAATCATCGTAAAGGCCGGCGGTCGCCATTACCGCAAGCACTTCGGCCACATTCTCGGCGCGCATCACTTGCCTGCCTGTCAGTGGATTGCGGCCGCCGTTGGCGAGTGTGGCCGCCATGGTGGCCAAATCCTGCGCATTCACATTCACGGAACACTGCTCAGTATAGATATCGGTCGCCTGGGCCGGGTTGTCCTTGATGTGCCCGTACGCATACATCAGGCTGGCGATGGCCTGATTGCGTTGGTTGGTGGCGGCCTCCGACTCGAATACCTCAGTATTGACAGCCAGCTTCCGCCCGGCGAAATCCTGATAAAAACTGAGTATCTTGTGCCAGATTTCATCGCGGCTATTGCCCGCAACCATGCTGGTGGCGGTGATTGCTCCGGCATTGACCAATGGGTTCATCTCGGCCCCCTGAAACTGTTCCACGGCAACGATAGAGTTAAACACCTGGCCGGTAGCGTCTACGCCCATGTTATTGACGATGGCATCCGGTCCCGCTTCTTCCATTACCAGCGCCAGGGTAAATACTTTCGATATGGACTGGATGGAGACTTCGGATTTAATATCGCCTGCGGTGTAGATCTTGCCATCCGGGGTTACCAGAGCAATGCCGTAGAGATTGGGGTCAACCTTGGCCAGTGCTGGAATGTAGTTGGCATTGGTGCCTTCCTGCAGGCCTTTGTATTGGGTAAATGCGGCTTTCAGCGCCGTTTCAATCTCGGCGTGTTTGAGCGGTTCTTTGGCGTGCAGCCCCACCGTGACACCTGTCAGCAGTAGCACAGACATTTTTGCGAACAATGAGAGGCGCATAATGCATTCCTTTTGGACGTTGTGTAGCGGGGTACCCTAACATAACGTTGCCTGGAAAATAACGCTGCTGCCGATCGCGTACTGTGTGGCACGATGGCGAGTGGCACTGATACCATAATTGCGAGAAGGGGTTGAACGGATATGCAGGATGTACTGCAAACGGTAGTGGGTTTAGCGCTGCTAATTGGGTCTGCTGATCTGCTGGTGAAAGGGGCGTCGGCCATAGCGGCAAGGTATGGCGTCTCCCCGCTGATGATCGGTCTTACTGTAGTCTCGTTAGGTACCTCCATGCCTGAAATGCTGGTCAGCGTGACGGCGGGGTTACAGGGCAGTGCAGATTTGGCGGTGGCCAATGTACTGGGCAGCAATATCTTCAATATCCTGGTGGTGCTGGGCGTTGCCGCCATGATTTACCCGCTGCGCGTGCAGACATCGACAGTCGTCTCCGAAATTCCGTTTTCACTCAGCGCGGCGATTTTGCTTGGGTTTCTGGCGAATGCGGCGCTCTTTGCCACCAAGCCAGAAGTGAGCATTAGCCGGGTAGATGGCGCTATCCTGTTGCTGTTTTTCCTGCTTTTTATGCTCTATATATTTTCCATCTCCAACACCGGGGCAGACGAGGCGTCACCAGCGCCGGTCTCACGCGCAATCTCCCGATCTATTGCGTTTATCGTTGTCGGGATCATCGGTCTTTATCTGGGTGGCGAATGGGCGGTGAAGGGGGCTGTTGCTATCGCGCGGGAGTGGGGCGTGGATGACGCACTGATCGGATTGACCATCATCGCCATTGGTACTTCGCTGCCGGAGTTGATGGCCTCCGGGATGGCCGCGTACCGCAAGGAGGCCGATATCGCGGTGGGCAATGTGGTGGGGTCTAACATCTTTAACATTCTTTGGATTCTGGGTGTAACGGCCAGTATCAAGGAACTGCCTTTCGATGCGATCAGCAATTTCGATATCATCATGGTTATCGTGGCCACGATGCTGATTCTGCTGGCCGTTGTGACCAGCCGTGCGGCGACCATTTCGCGTGTCTGGGGCGGGATTTTTGTCTGTATCTACATCGCCTATATAGTGTATGTGGTGCAGCGTAGCTGAGTCGAGGCGCTTGCATTATGGACATTTTGCACATAGTGGCTGAATCCGGGCCAAACGCCACCTAGAGCCATTGTCAGCGAAATTTCCCGGCTATATGATGCCGCGCAAAAGCGCGCCATTAGAGGGGGCACGCCATCATGGAAGCGTTCATGTCAGCAGATGCCAGATCACGCTGCTGGTTGTCCTGTGCAGCCTCGCGTTTCTGAACGATACGCCCGTCGTTGCGTTGCTGGTGCCCGTGGTGGCGGAGTGGTGCCGACGTCATCAGTTGTCCGTGTCCAAACTGATGTTGCCATTCAGCTACGTCTGTTTCAGGCTAAAAGTATACGGGAATACGCCACCGAATTTATGGTGAGCGACACCATTTGCCGGGTGAGGCTGTGCCGCGCCAGTATCGACTGGTCGGTGTTGGTGATGATTGGCGCCTCACTGGGTCTGGGCAGTGCGCTGGAAGTGAGCGGCACGGCAAGGGCGATTGAGTACTGAGTATAGGCTATCGGTGAAGGGCGTATAGACGGCATATGAAATAATGATTGGCACTTTCCAGCAGATTGGTATCCCGTTATCCAAGCTGACCGCGAGGCGTCTTTAACTTACTAGGATGAGCATATACCCCACGGAGTAGGCCACCAACAGGTGGGGTGTGTAGCGCAGGTAACTGATAAAGCCCAGACCGTCGATCTTGCTCACCATCAGTACGCCGGATGCTGAGCCGATTGCCAGCAGCGAACCACCGACGCCCACGCAATACGTGAACCCCAGCCAGTCTGTCACTGGCATGTCGAGATTGGATTTCAATACGGCGGCTGTCAGGGGCACGTTGTCGATGACGGCCGACAGGCAGCCGATGAGAAAATTGGCGATAGCGGGGACCGTCACATCGTACAGTTGGGTGATGGTGTGCAGGGCCCCAATTTGTTTCAGCATACCGACGATAAGTAAAATACCGAGGAAAAACAGCAGAGTATCGAACTCGATCTTGCGGATGTAATCAATAATAGGTTCGTCTGAATCGTCTCGCGCCATAAATCGGGTCAGCAGGAAAACGATTGACAGGCCAAAGATAAACACCAGTAATGGTGGCACATAGACGAACAGGTTGATGCCCAGTGTAATCACGATGGTGCCCAGAAAAATCACCGCAACACTGATATCAAAGCGCGAGGCAGGTGTGATCACGCGCTGTGGCGCAAGCTTTCCCTGAAATCCCGGCGTCAGCAGCAGGGCCAGTATCAGGCAGGCCAGCAAACCTGGCACTACGATGGCAAACAGGTCGCTGATGCCGACCTTGCCAGAGGTGAAAATCATGAGCGTGGTGACATCGCCCGTAATCAGGGCCGCACCACCGGAATTGATGGAGAAGACGGCCAGCACCGCCAACTTGATATTACTGCTTGCCTTGAGTTGCAGCGACTGGATGAGTGCAATGGTGACCAGCGTTGTGGTGATATTGTCGCAAAAGGAGGAGAGGCAAAACGCGAACAGTGCCACCGCAAATGGTAGTGCCTTTTGTGGCATTGAATCAGGCAGCAGGCGGTACACCAGCGATTGTACCATGCCGTGTTGGTTGAGATAGGCGACGAACGTCATGGCAGCGAACAGGAATAGCCATAATGACGCAATATCGAGGATGTTTTCGGAAAATGCCGACTCGATACTCGCGTGCTCGGGCGCCAAAATGAACAGCAGTATCCAGCACAGCGTTCCCAGGAACAGCGTGGATTTCGCTTTGTTGATGTGAATCACATCTTCCAGCACGATGGCTACAAATGCCAGTACGGCCAGGAGTATCAAAACATAGCTGAGCATTTACGATTTCCTCGAACTGCCGGTCGCCCCGACTGGGGCGGCGGCATACTACACGGAAATGGCCTGTCACCAAAACGGGTATATTTCACAGGCAAGCTGTAAGATGGGCTTAGTTTTCCACACCATCAGATTGAGGACACCGCAATGGCAGACACCGGATTACAGCTTCGCTCCAAGATTACACAGGACAGAGTCCTGGAACTCACGCTTGTGGACATCCCCATTCCCACACCCGGCCGCGGTGATGTGGTGGTGCAGGTTGAGGCCACCCCATTGAACCCATCTGACCTGGCGCTGTTGTTCGGCCCTGCGGATCTCAGCACAGTTAAGGTGTCAGGCTCGGCCGAAAGACCTGTGGTTACAGCGGATATTCCAGCCGGAATGATGAAAATGGTGGCTGCTCGTGTCGGCCAATCGATGCCGGTGGGGAATGAGGGCGCTGGCACGGTGATTGCCGCCGGTGATTCAGAGGCAGCGCAGGCGCTCCTCGGCAAGCGCGTAGGCATTATTGGTGGCGAGATGTACAGCCAGTACCGCTGTGTTAATGCGTTTATGTGTCTGGTTTTGGATGAGGGCACCACGGCCGCTGAGGGCGCGTCATGCTTCGTTAACCCGCTTACCGCACTGGCGATGGTCGAAACCATGCGCAGCGAAAACCACAAGGCGTTGGTGCATACGGCGGCGGCTTCCAACCTCGGGCAAATGTTGAATAGAATCTGTATCGACGAGCGCATCTCCCTGGTCAATATTGTGCGCAAGGTTGAGCAGGAAGCTGTACTGAGAGAGCTGGGTGCAAAGTACGTGATTAATTCTTCCAGTGACAGCTTTTATGATGATCTCACGGATGCACTTGAGGAAACCGGAGCGACTATAGCGTTTGACGCTACTGGCGGCGGTAAATTGGCCGGCCAGATACTAACGTGCATGGAGGCGGCGGCGGTGCGCAGTATGACCGGGTACAACGGTTACGGCAGTGATGTTTTCAAACAGGTGTATATTTACGGCGGTCTCGATCGCAGCCCGACCACGCTTACCCGCAATTTTGGTTTTAGCTGGAGCCTGTCTGGTTTTCTGTTGACACCCTTCCTGCAAAAAGTGGGCATCGAGAAAAGTATGGCGATGCGAGCGAAAGTGGCAGCGGAAATAAAAACGACCTTCGCCAGTCATTACACGCGGGAGGTGTCACTGGCTGAGGCCCTGTCACTGGAGGCTATCGCCGTTTACGGCAAACAGGCCACTGGCGAGAAATACCTGATCACGCCGCAGGCCTGACGGGTACGCTAGGAGTCGATCTCCAACGTCCATGGGTTGAACTTGGCGCAACCCAGAGCGTTGTACTGCTGCTTGTTCCACACGTCAGCACCGACGTTGGCGAGCAGGAAAAGTCGTACATGCAGAGCACAGCGCGTGCGCAGGTCAGGTATCTCCTGATCTTCTGCCAGGCGCTGTTTAAGCATCGCCACAGTCATGGGTTCTTTCGCCATCCGCAGTCCGCCATCGGCGGCCGTATCCAGCACCATGAGGTTAGGCCCAGGGGTGCTCCACGGTTTCCACAGCGGCAGTGAGCCGCTGCGGCCGCGCCCCGGCGCGCCGTTTCTCGCAAACTCAGACCAGTAGCTGCGCATCTGTGCGCCAAGCAGGTCGCGCCCTGGCGTATTATCGCTGTTGTACAACCCCGGCACAGTGATGCCGCTGTCAAAATCATTGAAGATATAGGCGACTTCGAGACCGTGCCCGGCGCCCAGCAACTCGCCGTAGTCCACCAGCCAGTTCTTGCCACCCTCATCCCAGTCCCAGCGATAGGCGAACACCGGTTGTGAGCTATTGGCTGCGATAATATCGGCGACGGTGTCGACCGCCAGCGCTTTCCAGTTATCACTGAGGTATGCGGCGAGCGCATTGTAGGCGCGCGGATCCTTGATCTGCGGGATAAAGCCCAGACGCCGCTCAACGAATTCTGGACTCTGGGCGAGGAACAGTTTCGCTTCGTCGCGGTTGGTGCCGGTAATCAGCGGAACGCTGTTGTAACGCTTGGGATCGCGGAACACTTTGTAGAGCGTATCCCTGGGCAGTACCGTGCCATCACGAAATCCCTGTGGTGCGCTGTACATGCCCGCGCCGCCACTGATGCCCTCGAGAATCTGTTGGGCGCTGCGCGAGTACATAAAGCTCTGTATATCTATTCTGGACATCGAAAGCTGTGCCGCATTGGCGGTATCGCTATCCGCCGCGCGGCCCACGTTCTGCAGTTGCAGGGACAGCCATTCCCGGGAGCTCAAAGCCATGCCACGGTCGGTGTCATTGTGAAAATTCTCGGCCCGCCAGCGCGGCGTGGTACTCACCGAGCCACTTTGTGAAATAGCACGATGGAACAGGCCTTTTGCCAGCGGTGAGGCCAGCAGGGCATACACGTTGCGACCACCGGCAGACTCCCCGAAGATGGTGACATTGTCGGGGTCGCCGCCAAAGTTGGCGATGTTGTCTTGTACCCACTGCAATGCGGCGATCATATCCAGATTGGCATAATTGCCGCTGGCATCGAGAGCGTCCCGCCCTTTGCCACGCAGCGCTGGGTGGCTCATCCAGCCGAAAAAGCCAAGTCGGTAATTGATGGTAACCACCACGACCTGCTCACCTGCCGCCAGTTTGTGGCCGGGGTAGGTATTTGCGGTGCCGATGGTGTTGCCGCCGCCGTGTATCCAGAACATGACCGGAAGTTTTTCTACGTCAGGGCCACTGTGTGTGCGCGGGGCCCATATATTGAGATAGAGGCAGTCTTCACTGCCGACTACCGCGTCGCTGTTATCGGGCAGACCGTCTAGTGGCCCGGATAACTGTACACAAGGATCGCGAAAAGCGAGCATCTCCCGCACCGTTTTCCAGGAGTGTACGGGTTGTGGCGCACGCCAGCGCAATTCGTCCACAGGGGGCGCCGCAAATGGAATGCCCAGCCAGGCGAAGGTATTGTCGGCGTCAATGCTGCCGGTTATCGGCCCTGTGCTGGTAGCGCGCTGTGTGTCCGGGGCCGCGGTCCGCAGCGCCGTTTCGTGCACAGACGTAGACCAAAAATAGGCCCCGAGTACCGCAATTGTGATGACAGTCAGAAAAACGAGGCTCTTCTTCACGGCTATTTTCCTGCGTAAAATGGGTGGCTCGCGCTAGGGGTTACCCGGCCAATCTTCGGTGGGGATAAAGGGATAGAACGCCAGACGAATACCCTCGTCGATATTGCTCTCATTCTCAAGGATGTTGCGCCGACGTATATAGCGTCCTTTCGAGGAGCGACTGTCAATTGCATCGGTGGCGTCCAGACCGGCGCGACTCGAGAACACGGGTTCCAGTTCCATGTTGTAGATGGTCACTTGCAGTGACGCCACCGCCGCCAGCATGTTCCAGTCAAACTCAGCACTGACGCTGTCGCCCGGCCCCTGCATGGTCGGTGTGCGCGATACACCATCCCATCGCGCCACGTGTTTGAGACCACCGCTAAAGGCTACTTCAAATTCCTCGAGATCGGTGAAGATGAAGGCATCCAGTTTGCTGGATTCCTGCATCTCGTCCCGCACCTGGTGCATGATCAGTGCGAAGGTCTTGCGATTAAGCTTGCCGCTGGTCGGGTCGATCGGATTACCGAAGGCGCGCTCTGCGACATTCCAGTGTTGCTCAAACTCCCGTTGTGGCAGTACTTTGAAGCCATTTTCTTTCAGGTAGTTGGATATCCGGCCGTCGATACGCGGTGCTTCTTTCTCCAGATAATTACGCGCTTGCGTCCCCAGGTCCACATGGGCGATCACCACCGTTTTTATCGGATGGGCATCCAGTTCCTCCTGATTGATTTGGTAGGTAAACGTGGTGGCGTTGTAGGTTGGTGTGCCACTGCAGGCGACCAGCAGTGCAGGCACAGCGAGGAGGGCGGCTAGGTAACAGTGGACTTTAAAGCAGCGCATGCGAGATTCCGATCGATTATAGTAGCCGTCATGGTAGCAAAATCTGCAGGGGGACACAGCGGTAAATGACCACTCAATTGTATGTCAGGCGTGCGGGAGAGGGTTCGGCGGTCGTTCTAATGCACGGTTTATTCGGTGCCGGGGCCAATCTTGGTGCGGTAGCGCGCGGCCTGCAGGCGCACTACACAGTGTACAGCCTGGATCTGCCTGGCCACGGTAGGTCAGCCTGGCTCACACAGCCCAGCTTGCCCGCCATGGCAGACAAGGTTTGGCACTGGATGGACGAGGCCGGTGTGTCGCAGGCGCATTTTGTAGGACATTCGCTGGGCGGTAAGATTGCCATGGAGTTGGCGTTGCAGAATCCACTGCGGGTGGCCTCCGTGACCGTGGCGGATATCGCCCCCGTCGCTTATCCCGCTCGTCACGACGCGGTATTTGCTGCACTGGAGGCGGTTGCCGCCCGGCCGTGCCACAGCCGCGAGGAGGCAGCGACACGTATGGCCGCGTTTATTAAGGAAGACAGTGTCATCCAGTTTCTATTGAGCAGTTTGCAACGGGGTGAGCAGGGTGGCTACCACTGGCGCTTTGATGTGTCTGGCCTGAGGGGGGCATATGCGTCGCTGTTGGCTGCGCCAGAGGGCGGACGGATTTATGCGGGGCCGGTATTGTTTATCAAGGGCGGCGCCTCCGATTACATGCAGGAGGAGTACTGGCCGACGATCCGCGTGCTGTTTCCCGCAGCGACCGCGAGGGTCATGCCCGGCTGTGGGCACTGGTTACATGCGGAGAAACCGCTGTTGTTCGTGGGTATTGTCTCGCGCTTCCTTGCGTCCCTCGAACAACGTAAGCTGGGCGCTACTGACATCATCGAAGACGAGAGATAGATCGCTGTGTATTTTACCCTGGGAGACGTAATAGCACTGTTTGCGCTCAGTATGCTGTGCCTGCACGTGTTTGGGGCCGTACGGGTCCGCGAATTAGCGGTGCAGGCTGTGATGCGCACCAGCAAACGCGATGATTTTCAGCTGCTGGATCAATCTGTGCACATACAGCGTATGTCGATGAGCCGCGATGAGACTAGGCGCTGGCGTATCTGGCGTCAGTATCGCTTTGATTACAGTTTTGATGGCGTAGAACGCCGTCAGGGCTTTGTGATCATGCTGGGCAAGCAGCTGCAGTCGGTGGTGGTGTCCGAAAGGACCCCAACCCTGCATTAGTCCGGCGTTCCCCGGTTTACTTTTTAATCTGTCCCTCCAGCATATGCGCCACTTTCTGACCGTAGGGTGGGAGGGTGCCGGCCAGTTTGGCCATGTCGACAAAGCCTTCACGATAGACACCGCGAGCGTGGCTGAATGTGCGGAAGCCATCGCGGCCACGGTAATTGCCCATACCGCTTTGACCGCTGCCGCCAAAGGGCAAATCATCACAGGCCACGTGTAGCGCGATCGCATTCACAGCTACCCCACCTGAGTGTGTCTCATTGATGACTTTATCCTGTTCGGCCTTGTCCTTGCCGAAGTAATACAGTGCCAGCGGGCGTTCACGTGCGTTAATAAAATCAATCACATCCTGCAGGTTATCGTAGGTTTTGATGTTAAGCATCGCGCCAAAGATTTCGTCCTGCATACACGCCAGTTGGTCTTCAGGGTTGACCACCAGATGCAGTGCAATTTTGTGGTCTCTCTTGCTGGAGAATTCTTCACCCGGCGGGCAGAGCGGGATAACGCGAGCGCCACTTTCCGCAGCCTCGTCGATATATGCCTTCACGCGCTCGTAGTGACGCTCGTTGATGCAGGCGACAAAATCGGGATTCCCCTGCACTGTCGCGTACTGTTCAGCAATTACGGCTTTACAGCGATTAATAAAGGCTTCAAGCCGATTTTGTGGAACAAAGCAGTAGTCGGGGCTGATACATAATTGGCCGCCATTCATGGCTTTGCCGGTGATGATGCGTGCCGCTGCCGCATGGATATCGCAATCTTCGCCCACAACTACCGGCGACTTGCCACCGAGTTCCAGCGTCACCGGGACCATGTTCTCGGCTGCCGCTCGCATCACCAGGCGACCGATGATGGTCGCACCGGTAAAGATCAGGTGATCCAGTGGCAGCGAGGAAAAGGCCGCTCCCACTTCCGGGCCGCCGGTGATGACGGTGATCTCGGACTGCTCAAAGTACTGCCCGAACAGTTTTTTCATGACCTCAGCGGTATGTGGTGTGAATTCGGAGGGTTTGATCATCGCGCGGTTGCCCGCGCCCAGCACGTCTGCCAGCGGACTGAAGATCATATTCACCGGCACGTTCCACGGCGTCATGATGCCAACCACCCCCTTGGGTTGATAGTGCACGTGCGCTTTTGCACCGAGAAAATTCATCGGCATGAACGGCGTGCGTTTTTCAGGCTTCATCCATTTTTTCAGATTTTTCTTTACGAATTTGAGGCTGCCTAAGGAGTTCATGACATCGGTCATCAGCGTCACGTACTTGGAGCGACAGCCAAAATCCTTGTTGACCGCTTCACATATCTCTTCCTTGTTATCAACCAGCAGGGCGATGCAGCGGTCGAGCCGATCGACGCGTGTGGCGAGAGCGACCGGGCCCTCTGCGCGAAACGCGCGACGCTGGTTGTCGAGAATGGCGTGAAGCTCGGTGGCGGCAGAGCTGTCCTTTACTGATGCGTTCATCTGAGATTCCTTTGTATAGTGTTACGCCGTGGCAACGGATTTGGCTGTTTTGCGTGTCTTGGGCTTTGTCTGCACAGCTCGCGGTTCTGGCAAGTAGACGTTTACCCCGGCATCCTGCAGCAGCATATCCGCGCATTTCTCGGCTATCATGATGGTCGGCGCATTGGTGTTGCCGGAAACGAGCTTGGGCATAATGGAAGCATCTGCTATGCGTAACCGCTTAACGCCGTGTACGCGCAGCCGCTCATCTACCACAGCCATATCGTCGGAACCCATTTTGCAGGTGCCCACGGGGTGATAAACCGATTCTGCTGCGGAGCGGATGTAGTCCAGGATTTGCTCATCGCTTTGCACCATTGGTCCAGGTTTTATTTCTGTACCGCGGTGTTTGTCCAGAGCCGGGGCCAGAAAAATCTCCCGTACCCGGCGCATCCCATCCACCATGGATTTGCGATCGTTTTCAGTGTCCAGGTAGTTGGCCCGGATGCTCGGGTGCACAGTGGGGTCCGTGCTGCTTATATGCACGCTGCCGCGACTTTCTGGCCGCAGAAAGCAAACCGTGGCGGTAGTGCCCCTGGTGGGTTTCAAATTCCCCTTCGCGTCCGGTTCACTGGCAGCGGGCGCGAAATGAATCTGGGCATCGGGCCGGCTCGATTTTTCGCTGATGCGAAAAAACACACCCACCTGTGAGGCCGGGTGAGCCAGCAGGCCTCTGCCTTTGAGGAGGTATTTGAACAGGTTCTTGATCAATCCCAGTGGGCGACTTTCCTCGTAAAACGTTGGTACGCCGTGCAGCGCCTGCTGCACGTTGACCGTCAGGTGATCCTGCAGGTTCTCACCGACGCCGGGCAGGTGGTGCTCAACGGGAATGCCCAGTGTCTCCAGGTGTGCCTGATCGCCAATCCCGGACAGCTCCAGTAGCTGCGGTGAATTAATCACGCCGCCGCAAAGTACCACTTCACCGCTGGCATACGCACGTATGACTTGCGTATCCTTGTCTTTTTTGCCGGTCATACGATATTCCACACCGACGGCCGCGCCCTCTTCCATCAGGATTTTCTCGCACATTGCGCGAGTGACAATCGTCAGGTTGGGCCGATTCTGGCACTCTCGCAGGTAAGTGCGCGCGGTACTCTGGCGCTTCCCTTTGCGAATATTGGTCTGGTAGTACCCGGCACCTTCCTGGGTGGCGCCGTTGAAGTCGGCGTTGTACGCCAAGTCACTCTGTATCGCCGCCTCTACATACATGTCCGCCAGATCGAGTTTCTGCTCGTCGGCCACTTCCTCTACCCACAAGGGACCGCCGGCACCGTGGTACTCGTTCGCACCCTCGGCCTTGTGCTCGCAGCGCTTAAAGTAGGGCAGCACTTCATCATAAGACCAGCCGGTATTACCCAGCTCACTCCAGTGATCGTAGTCTTCACGCTGTCCGCGAATATAGACCATACCATTGATACAACTGGTGCCGCCCAGCACTTTGCCACGCGGCCACGAGATGCGGCGGTGGTGCATATTGGGTTCGGGGTCGGTCTGGTAGCACCAGTTGACTATGGGATTCTTCATTAAGAACGCAAAACCCAGCGGCATATGGATCAGGGGTGAGCTGTCCTTGCCGCCGGCTTCCAACAATAAAACCTTGCGACTGGCTTCACGGGACAGTCGATAGGCCAGGGCACATCCGGCAGAGCCGGCTCCGACGATGATATAGTCATAGCTTGTGCGAGATTCCGCCATAGGACGCCACCTTCTTGTTAATACTGATGTGTGGAGTTCGCACGGCAGACAAAAACAGCAACAGCGTGCGCGAATAGACAAATGTACAAAAACTGATTATTGTTCAATATCCTCACTCGGTCAAGGCAGCGGTTTTAGCAATGCCGGAAAATCAGTTTAACGCACTAAACTATAGCGATCCGATGCTGGTCAGGATATTAGATGCGGGAGAACAGTGTATTCAGCGCTTTGGTATACGCCGCACCTCCATGGGGGAGGTGGCGCGTGTGGGTAAATTGTCGCGCGGCTCCATTTACCGGTACTTCAGCGCAAAGGACGACCTGATCGAAGGGGTCATCCGACGGCAACAGCAGAGCTTCCTCAATCGTACGGAGGCCCAGTTGAACAAAGAGACAAATCTGGTAGATAAGCTGACCCTGACGGTACTGGCTGGCCGCCAGAATATGCAGGAGGGCATTTTCGCTGCGCTGGCCAAGGTTGAGCCGGAGACGCTTGGCATGATGTTTCTGGATCCGCGTTTCTATAAACGTAGTTTGTCTTTCTGGCCGCCACATATTCGGTTGGCGCAGGCAGCGGGCGAGATCGGCGCAGAGGTAGATGTCGATTTTGTGACAGATCTTGTTTTACGCCTGGCCGTGTCACTGGTCATGTTTCCCCGAATGGGGGTAGCGCTGGAGTCTCGGAAGGCTTTGCGGGCCTATCTGCAAAGTGTGTTGACGGCTGGACTCGGTGAGACCACGCCGCACTGAGCGGCCGCTTCACCCCGGTGTCGTTGTGTGTATATCTACAACTTTATTTCCTTTTTAAGCGTGTCTGTAACACGCTTGCTACACATCATTTTTCCACAGAATCTGTGGATAACTCAGTGAGTAAATTGTTTGCCCAGTCCTCCAGAGTGGTGATACGGTCGTTTGTTATAGATTGGTTAAAAATCATACAATTCTATATATACTATATATATCAACAAGTTATATAGGTTACTTGAGTATCTAAATGCAAAGAAAAAGCTAACTGCGTGAAACCGTCATATGTAGCTCCCAGTGTGCATAACATTTCTGATAGTGCTACCTCAAGTAACTTTCGCAACTATTTGGAAACAATTTGGGAATGGGAGAGAGGTAACGTTATTTTGTCAATTTACGAAACTACTGGTTCCGTAGACTATCGGCAATCGTCAAGCCTTATTAGTCGTGTTACCGAACTGTGACAGATTGCGGGCGTGAGGCCGTATCACTGCCATAATGTGACAGTGCGAGTTATTGGCCAGAGTAAATACAGCCACTGGTGCAGGTCTCGCGAATTTCCACTTTGCTTAATAGTGGCACGTCCGGTTTGAGCCGGTTCCATATCCACTTCGCGATATTTTCACTGGTTGGGTTCTCCAGACCAGAAATATCGTTGAGGTAACGATGATCCAGTTGCTCGTAGAGCGGCTTGAAGGTGGCCTTCAGCTCGCCAAAGTCCATCACCCACCCACTGGGCTCTGGTGCATCACCCGCAACGACCAGTCGTATGTGAAAAGAGTGCCCGTGCAGTCGCGCACATTTGTGCCCCTCCGGGACGTTGGGAAGGCGGTGCGCAGCTTCGAAGTGAAACTCTTTATAGATTTCCATAGGGGGTGTGCTCGTATTTGATAAATGTGGCAACAGAATTGGCGGCGGATGTCACTCTGCTTGCGATGCTTTTAGCGTATGTTTGTCGTGTAGATTTTACTACTAAAATCAAAGACTTTTAAAAGTTCTGTTTTTTTTTGGAAATTGCCCAACGAGGCATTGACCACTCATTCAGAATCTCTATAATGCGCCTTCTCGAGTTTTGGGGTGGTTAGCTCAGCTGGGAGAGCATCTGCCTTACAAGCAGAGGGTCGGCGGTTCGATCC
>CAWWAG010000040.1:0-36036 GCA_963934845.1 uncultured Halioglobus sp.
ATAATTCAGGATAGCGGAGGCGCCATTCTCGGCCGCAGGATCGAGCAGCGCTTTATTGGTTGCGCCGATGGCGTTGTTGGTGAAGCGAAACGGTACTTGCGAACTGCCATTCCAGCTGATGATTTTGCGACCGCCTGTCCAGTATGTTGTGTTCTTCTTCGAGAATTGGACCAGTGCAGACCAGGTTCCCCTGTCACTGGTGCTCAGGTAACCGTCTTTGGTGACCGTGTACTCAATGAGATCCCCTTGCCAGGCTCCGTTCTCAAACCATGGCCGGTAGCCCTTGCTGGTGCCGTCGCGCAAATCGGCGTTCGACAGCACGATGGGCGCTATAGACCCCAGTGGTTGTTCAATCGGCTGATAGAGGCGCGGTGCGCTCCAAACCTGCAAAGACACTGCGATGGCCAGAATGGCCAGGCATCCGAGTGTTACTGGTTTTGAGAAAGTCATCGCTACGTTCTCCTGGTGCCGCTCATGGCGCCATTGGGTTGTACAGTTTGGTATAAACCGATTCAATAATCCGCACTGCTTTTCCCTCAGTATCGCTGCGGGTAGTGATGCGATAGGCGGTTACTCTGTCGCCAGGTATCGGAGTATCGCCGCCATCATTGAGGGCGCTGCCGGGCAGTATGATCTCCCCTTGGTACTCCACCACGAACGCATCGCGTGCACTGAGTTCTGGGACCTCAGCCTTGACCAGGGTGAACCTATCAGCATCCGCCCAAACCGTGTCCGATACGTTTAGTGTATCGCCAATATCCCCCGCCAGATAATGGCCTTTTACGGTGTCATCAAATACGCCGACGGTATTCTCAGTGTATCTCTCCGCCACCGTTAGCGCTCGCTCTGCGCCGCGCAACGCGACTTCTTCTCGCTGCATCATACCTGCCATGGCGACTTCCAGCCGTGCACTGTTCATGGACGAGATACCTATAATCGTCATGATCAGGAGCAGTATAAGACTCACGATCAGGGCGGCACCGCGCTGGTCGACTCCTGATCTACTTGTCTGGCGTTGACTCATAAGCATGTTGTTCAATTTCTCAAGTGCGTGGTCGTGGTAAAAACCTGGCGCCTGAAATCCTTGTCTGCTGGTGTGTATGAAACATCGCCAAGCTCAAAGGATCGATTGATGTCAAACCCCGTTTCAGGGCACTCCGCTCTGACCAGTACGTTGATTTCCACCGCATCAATGGGCGGCCATTCGCCACTCTCCAAAGGCACGTCATCGGCGTCGAAATAGCGATTCCCTACCAGGTAACGTAACTGCAAGTTTTCTACTCCCGCGAGCAGTTCCTGTGTTTCGGGTAGGCCGCCATCGCCGATTGTGGCGCGAAACAAGGCGGGAATCGGCCTGCCCTGGCAGGTGCGCTTGGTGAGGCCCACAAAATAGGCGTGAGCGGCAAGCGCGAAATTGCGCACAGTCGGATCATCGATTTCGTTTTCTGTACTCGCCACAACGCTGACGCCATCGCCCTCCTTGAAGAGCAGCAATCTGCGCTGATCCACAGTCGCGCGCAGATAAATTTTGCCAACAACTATGTCAGCAACGTCAACGAGCATGTCAGCAACGTCAACGGATGGGGTGAGGGTGTACCTTACAGTGAGCACATCCCCTCGCAGCCATTTATCCTCATCCTCACCCCCGTCCGTAATACACTCATACGCGATAGTGCTATCATCATCGGGTGCGTTAATGCCGAAGATGGGTTGATTCACCATGGTCGCCCAGGCGGTGGTGTCTGCTACACAGTTAATGGTGTAGGCGGACACGCCGAGGGTGCCGGCCCTGGAGGGGGTTGCATCCAGGCTGCCGACATAGCCCCCCAGATAACCCGTCCGGCGGATATCGGCAGCGAGCAACTGGATCGCCGTGCGGCCGGTGTCCGCGATTCTCGCCAGATCACCGGTGGTGGTGGCGTTTTTAGCGTTGGTTACGACCAGTTGTGACAGCCCGGCCATCAATAGGCTGAGTATTACGACGGCGATCAGCAGCTCCATCATGGTAAGGCCGCGTTCGCGAAATGCCGCACGATGAGTTGTGTTGTAAGTGGGGGAGGTCATGGGCAGGCCTCGCTGTTCAAGCAGCCCAGGTTGAGGGCGTAGCAATCCAGGTCATCCGCGCCCTGCACGGCCTGCGGATCGAGGGCGGTACACGCTTTACTCGTATCGCCATCAAGGTCATCGTCCCAGCGCACAATAATGATGTACTCATCGCCAGCATTGAGAAGTACCTCGCCACTGGCCGCAGGTAAGGAGCCAGGTACTTTTCTTGTCTCACCCTCAACCTCATCCTCATCACCACCCAAAGGGACAACCTCTTCCCCAAGAAGCTGAGCCTGCCAGTGCCATACGTCGTAGGCAGCGAGTTCGACAGAGGTGCAAGCTGCGCTGCCACAATCGGGGTTGGGTTTTGTTGTGGGGCTATCGTGTATATAGGCATGGGCGAGCACCTGATCCCGATTGGCCAGCATACGATCCGCCATATCGCCCGCGAGCAGCGCGGCTTTGGAAAAATTCTGCGCGCTCTGCAATTGTTTGTAGGTCGACGTTTGCAGCCCGAGGATGCCCATCACGCCAATCGCCAGCACCACCAGCGATATCATCACCTCCAATAGCGTAAAGCCGAACGCTGGGCGCCGGGTGCCGCGCGCTACCAGGCGAGAGTTATTCATACGCTCGAACATCCGTCTTCTGTTACGTCTTCGTCTTTCAGGATACTCGCCTTACCGAGAATGGATACGATAAGCACGCGGGCAGAAAAGCCATGATTAGAATTGTTGCAGATGAACAGCTCACGAGTCGCGCTCAGGTCAGTGAGGCCATTGCCCCGATACGTGACGCTGTGTTGCAGAGTGCCTGCCCCGGTGCGGTTACTGCGTGCGGTAATTTTTTCCGCCAGTGGTGGGTGGACCTGTATAATTTCCTCGCCAGTGTCGAGATCGCCATTGCCATTTTCGTCAACAAAGGTAAGCCATCCGTCCTCCCATCGGCCAGTATCGGCACAGTCCAGGTCATCGTAGTCCGCAGCATTGTTACTTACGCACACTTTCACCGGAAAATTGCGACCAATCGCCTGTGCTTTGGCGGCCATAAACGTACTCAACAGATCGGTGGCAGCGGCCGACATCTGGCTGTTCTGTACCTGGGTGCGAAACATGGGGACGGCCACAACCAATAGCGTACTCGCAATTGCGAGGACTGCCATCAGTTCAATCAGCGTATAGCCTGTAGCATGCTTTTTGCGCACTGCCATTCATTCTGCCCCGGCCCACATATGGAACTCTTGCGTTTGTTGCACCCCCGGATTTTTATATAGCGAATATGCAGCGATGCTTTACCGCGCGCAGTCTTCGGGTGCGAACCTGCTGGGCTCTATAGTATAGGGCCTCAGGGAGAAATAGTAGCAGGCTACTGTGTGTGATGCTGGTCGTATTACGCAGCGAGTCACTTCGAAATCGTCCTGTTATCCCGACTTTTCGCCGCCCGCGAAGGTGACAATTACCTCCTGGAAAAGCATTACGTCCGACTCAGCAGGTGGGGATTAGCGCTCACGCGCGCGAATATTGCGATACCACACCGGGTCCCGGTAGTCCTGCAGCTCGATACCCGTGTGTCGGCAGACACTTTCAGTTTCGTCGGGTACGAGATAAAAAATACCGCTGTTGTCGCCGAGAACAGGGTAGGTTTGCCTATCTGGTATGCAGTTAAAAAAACGCGCCAGTGGCGTGCCTTGCGAGCGCGTATCTGGTATATACCATCGGCTACTGCATATTCCTTATACTTTCATTTTAGGGGCTACAACTATGACGGACAAGATCCAGCGCTTTACGCCAAAGCAGGAAAAATTCGGTAGCTGGATTATCGGCAAAGTCGGGCGCTGGCAAACCACCGTATATGAATTGACCGGGGGTCGTCTGTGGAACACGTTTTTGGGTGGGCCGGTTGCCATCCTCACAACGGCCGGCCGCAAATCCGGGCTGGTCCGTAAAGTCCCGCTGCTGTATTTGAAAAACGCAAATGAGGTGGTCATGACCGCATCCAAGGGCGGTATGTCAAAACTCCCCATCTGGTATTTCAATGTCGTGGCCGCAGACACCGTGGATATTCAAATTGGCAAAGAGAAAAAAACCTATCGTATGCGCGAGGCCAGTACCGAGGAAGAAACGGTATTGTGGCCCAAGTTGGAGGCGATGTATCCAGATTACAAGGAATATCGGGCGCGCACGGAAGGTGTGCGCAGTATTCCTGTGCTGATTTTTTCTCCGGTCTGATCGTGGCACTGAAACCAGGCCTGTATCGGCATTTTAAGGGCGGCGACTATACTGTGCACGGTGTCGCCACACATTCAGAGTCGCGTGAGCAACTGGTAGTGTATACCCCGCTTTATGGGGATGGAGGGTTATGGGTTCGGCCGCTGGAGATGTTCCTTGAAACGGTCGAACGTGACGGTGCCACTCTAACGCGGTTTACCTTAATCGAATAGGTGTGCACTAGTCTGGCGTCGCTCAGCAGTTCGCCGATCATTGGGCATAGATAGGATGTGACCATGTGCTGACCGCGCGCAGTCAGGATGGCTGGTGGTGCGGGTGCTCGCGATGGATATACCAGTTCTGTTTAACACTCGATACAAGCAAGCACCCGTCTGGCATTGTGTCGTGAGATGTTGTTGAGTGATCCATTCGCTTCGTGCCCGCGTAGATGTTGACAAGGCAGCCTCCGGAGGGGCGTTACCGGAGCTTTTTACGTTCGCTTGACGCCATCCTTGCCCCGTATCCTCGGCTCAGGGGTTTTTTTTCTTGAAAGTGATGACAGGGTTCCGGGAAGCGGTATAAAGTGTAGTAATAAGGAGGAATAGAATGAACAAACCAGTAAATACAGAGGCCCTGCGTCGTGTAGATGAAGGCGCGGCCATGTTGGGGCGCATTCAGGGACTGCAAACACTGCTGCGCGACAATGCCGAGAGAGCTCGTAGCGAGCGTCGTGTTCCGGAAGAAAACATACAGGCGCTGCAGGAAGCTGGTTTTTTTCTGGCGCTGCAACCTGCCCGCTGGGGTGGATACGAACTTGAACCGCAGGATTTCTTTCGCATGCAAATGGTAATTGCAGAGTGCTGTATGTCTACCGCTTGGGCAAGCGGTATCGTGGCAGTGCATGCATTTCAGATTGCGTTGATGGAGCCTCGTGCGCAACAAGACGTCTGGGACGATGACATCCACACCAGAATATCGTCATCCTACGCGCCCATGGGCAAGGTGGTGCCGGTAGACGGAGGATTTCGATTCAGTGGTCGCTGGGGCTGGAGCAGTGGGTGTGACCATTGCAGCTGGGCGTTGCTGGGCGGTATTTTGCCGGACGGCAGCTACCGGACATTCCTGGTACCGCGAGCAGAGTACCGCATAGAAGATACCTGGCATTCTATGGGGCTAAAGGGCACAGGATCAAATGACATTATAGTGGAAGACGTTTTTGTGCCGGATTATCGCACACACAAACAAACAGACGGTTTTGCAGGCACGAATCCCGGCGTGGATGAACACAGTGCACTGCTGTATCGTCTGCCTTGGGCGCAGTTATTCATTCGCGTGGTTTCCACACCCGCCATCGGGGCCGCGAGAGACGCACTGGCATGCTACATAGCGTTGGTGCAGCGCAAGGCCAGTGGCGATGTCACCAAGCTGGCCCAGGATACCGGTACCCAGATGCGTATCGCTGCTGCCAAAAATACCATTGAGGAAATGACAACAATTTTGTTCGCCAACTTTGATGCAATGATGTCCGCGGTGCGAGTCGGTGACTTCATCAGTCTGGATGATCGCATTCTGTATCGCTACCAAGCTTCACTGGTCATCGAGAAGTCGATCGAGGTGGTCGATGCACTCTTTTCATCGGCGGGCGGCTCCTCCGTGTTTCAGGGCAGTGAAATTCAACAGCGTTTCCTGGATATTCACACGGCGCGGGCGCATGTTGCCAATAACCCGACCGCATTCGCGCGCAATCTGGGTGCCGTCGCTCTGGGTGCCACGAACTCTGATTTCTTCGTCTGAAAACGACAATGACAACTGCCTTTGCCAAGATAGAGAAGACCGTGTTTCGCCGTCTTAATGCGATTTTGGAACCTGCGGTGCGCCTCGGAATCGGATCGCCAACATACACTCCCGCCAGCCTGATCGTGCTTGAAACAGTGGGATTCAAAAGCGGATTGCCACGCAGTACTCCGCTGTGGAGTATTCGGCTTGGACGCTATCGGATCATTAGTACTGTGCGCGGCCAGCGATCGTTCTGGGTGAAAAATTTGCTGCAACAACCTGCCGTGAGCTACTACCTCGGGGGCCGGCAGCGAGAATCGTATGCAATCGTGATTGCCGAGGCAGCGACTCATCCGTCATCAGCCGAGCTGACGCCGGCGCTGCGACGGCTGATAAACATGCTTATTCGTTACACGCCAGCAGGCTGGGTATTCGCTATCCTGATGCCGGTCAGAAACTGAAGAATTCTCCCCCGGGCTCTCTAGGTGCGCACCTGCAAGTGATCTAATCCTGATGTTGCTTCGTATATATTTTTAATTCAATAAGCACATTGGGAGAAAAGCTGTGATAGAACGTAATCTGGGCAACATTGAGCGCGTAGGAAGGTTTATTCTGGGTGTGGTGTTTATGGTTTGGGCGCTGTTGCAGCCCGCTATGAATGGGATTGAGTGGTTTGTAATTATCGTCTCACTCTCACTTATTCTTAACGGCATTTTCTCGCGCTGCTATGTTTGGTATTTGCTGGACATAAACACTAGTCAGACACGCCGCAATTCAACTACGGTCTGTTAGGGGCATGGAGTCGCGTCGCGTTTGTCAAAGGAGTTCGGTCATGTTCCGTATAACGTCAGCACTGGTCTCGGTGTTAATGGCGGCAGCAGCATCAGCGAGCTGCCCGGGCTATTTAGACCACGACATGCGCAAGTTACATTCCAAGGCTTTAGTGAATTTGTGTGAGGTCGGTGCAGGAAAACCGCTACTCGTGGTTAACACTGCCAGCCACTGCGGATATACGCCGCAGTTTAAAGGCCTGGAGGCACTGTACAACAAGTACCGCGAGCAAGGTCTAGAGGTTGTGGGGTTTGCGAGTGACGATTTTCGCCAGGAAGCCAAGGATGAAGAGAAGGCCGCCGAGGTTTGTTACGTGAATTATGGTGTGACATTTACGATGCTTGCGCCCACTCACGTGCGCGGTGATGACGCCAACCCGGTGTTCCTCGAACTTGCTGAACAAACGCAAGCGCCGAGCTGGAACTTTAATAAGTACCTGGTCGATCGGGCGGGTAAAGTGGTCATGCATTTTGGTAGTAATACTGCTCCCGAAAGCCCGGATTTGGCGCAGGCGATAGAGCGTGTGCTCCAGTAGCGAACGCGGGCGTCATTCGTCCCCTGCCGGCTCACGGAAACTCTGATTTTGAACGACGTGCGAGCAGAAGCGGTAATCGGGTGCCAAAAGAACCCTAATCCGCAGGGTAAGGGCATGGTGCCAGTGCTCAGAGACTGGGCGACGGTGAAGCCCAGCACTGCCGTGTCCAAATCTGCGACGGTATTCCTTCGCGATTATTGTCTCTCCTCTTTGGTACTTGCTGCCAAGTTCCGTTTCAAACCTGTTCTGGGAAAGTCCTACTTTTTGTACGCTCGCGGTCATGACTGGATGTTGTCCCTGATTGCACCTCATGAATGGGGGAAACGTGAGCACGGTGCGTTTTTAGGAAAGTGTTGTCTGCGCCCCGATATGACTTGGGAGATACAAACAGCGGGTGATTGGGCAGCAGATGATCTGGCGCTCGAAAAAGCACAAAATTTTGTAAGAGAATTTGTAGACACCTTGGTTGAGCAGGACGCTATTGCTGATCATTTGCCGTTTTATGTGAGTGAACTGCCGTATTACCAGAGGTTACTTGCGACTGCACTGGCAAGTTCTTTGCAGCGGACGTTGCCAGCCGGCGGGCAAGATCTTCAATTGCTGCTTGGCAACGCTCGTGAATGGCTTTTATCGTCCACTCCCTAGCGCCTTACGCTAGCTGACAGGGTCGGGTGTGGGAGAGAGTGTTCTCCAGGGACGGCCGTCGCATACCTCGTAGTATTTGCAATTGCTGCGACATCCGCGGCACGGCAGGCGCTTGCCATAGTGTATGGGAGGTGTTGAGTTATTCCGGTCGGGCGCTGTACTTTCGGTCAGGGTGGGTTTTTGTGTGGGGATGATGCGCATACATTATTCTCCTTCCTGTAGTAAAAAGGTAATACGCGCGCACCGCCTGTTCCGATCAATAAATCGCGAGCGAATGGGTTGAAAGAATCCAATGCCGCTATGCCTGCGTAGTTATCCGCACATATCGAGATCATTGAAATCTTCTAGAGGACTGGGCAATTCATGACCGCCAAAAAGCGCACGGTAACAGTGACCGGGGCCACGGGATTTGTCGGACGCGCTTTCGTGGCACGCCTCGCCCGCGAAAAAAAGTATCACATCAGATGCCTGGTGCGTCGCTCCAGTGATTTGTCGGCCTTGCGAGCATTGGATGCAGACATCGCATTCTATTACGGTGATATAACGCGCAAGGAGACTCTTATGCAAGCTTTTGACGGCGCCTGGGGCGCCGTCAATCTTGCTGGCTACCGGGAGTTCTGGAGCCAGAGAGCGAGTCAGTTCTACGATCTTAACGAACGGGGTGCTAAAAACGTATTCCGAGCATGCCTGAATGCAGGCGTGGAAAAAGTTGTCCAGGTCAGTACGCCGCTATCGTATGGGGTGCCTAACACTATTCCTTTCAATGAATTAACGTCCGTAGGTCGCCATCCCAGTGATTACGCCAGAAGTAAATACCTCGGTGATCAGGCCGGCTGGCGTTTGCACGAGGAGGAAGATTTACCGCTGAGCATTGTTTATCTGGCGGCAGTTATTGGTGCCGGTGACGACAAAGCTACAATGGAAGTCCGGCGCGCGGTGGATAGGAAATTGCCCGCATTGATCGGCGCAGACACTACCTACACCTACCTCTATGTGCAGGACGCGGGCGACGCGATTTTGCGCGCGCTCGAGAAGAAGGCCACGGTAGGTCGCAGTTACCTTATAGGAAATCAGCGCGCAACCACCCGGGAGTACTTCGATACCATCGGTAGACTTGCCGATGTCCCTGTGCCTACATGGAATATACCCGAATTCTGGCTGATGCCGCTGGCCAAGGGTATGGATGTGCTGGCGAGGAAGACTGGCAGGCGTCCGTTGTTACCGCTGGATGTATTGCGGACAACCGCAGCCGGCTCGCTATTGTTCGATGCCAGTCGGGGCATTAGGGAGCTGGGTATGTCTTATACGCCACTGGAGACGGCCCTCGCCGAGTCTGTCGCGGAAATTCGTGCGAGGTGACCTGCTGGTGCGCTCCCGGCGTGGATGCCGAAGCATAACATTTGATTTGGCACGTCGCCTTAGGTTCCCTCTACTGATGTTGTGGTTACTTGCACAGATACACCAAGCCCACGCAAGCCCACTGGTCGTCCAGACTATCGGCGAAGCTTTTGACCAGAATTCGAATAAACTGCTTTACAGCGAAACGCACTGCGTCAGTCAGGATGCGCTGACGCGTGAGGTACTTTATCGTAATACAGAGGAGCAATTGATCGCCTACAAGGTGTTGCGCTACGACAGCGGCCCGATGACACCTTCGCTTGAACAGCGAAATCTTTACTCGAACGCGATTGTTGCGATTGAATGGCAGCGCGGCACGATTCTCGTGACGGCCGGGGAGAACATAGCTGACGGTAAGACCAGGTCGGTGTCCCTATTGCCCCGCGCAGAGTCGCCGGTCGTTATCGATGCGGGTTTCGATGCCCTGGTGACCGAGAATTGGGATAGCTTGTTGGACGGCGTGGGAAAGCGATTCCAGTTTCCAGTCGCCGCCCTTGAAGCTATTATGGAGCTGCGTATCGAAAGTGCCCCCTGTAGTTATGACACACAAACAGACCAGTGCTTCACGCTGGAAGTGGACAACTGGTTGATAAGTATGGTGGTGGATGCAACTGAACTGGGTTACAACAGTCAATTACGGCGTTTGACGCGTTTTCGTGGGGTGTCAAATATCAGCGATGGCTCCGGAACGAGTCTGGTGGTTGATATTCATTACCGTTACCAGGATCTGGCCGCCTTGCAGTGCACTAAAAACACGGCAGGCGAAGTGTCCATCACAGGAGGCAAGAATGTATGGCAGTCACCCTGAAAGGGCCCTGGAATAGAGAGCAGGTCGATAGCTTTCTTAACAACAGTCAATTCCCGCTGCGCCTGGCCTGTGTTGCCGAGGACGGTTTTCCGCGCGTGGTTTCCGTTTGGTACGGCTATGACGGCCAGTCGCTACGCTGCGTGTCACATCGCTCCTCGCAACTGGTCGGCCTGCTGCAGCGCTGTGAGAGGGTCGGTTTTGAGCTGGCGCCCAACGAGCCGCCTTATCATGGGGTTCGAGGGCAGGGCATCGTCCAGCTCGGATCTGACGCGGACGGTGAGGTTCTGGGCGAGATGCTGCAGCGCTACCTTGGTGGCACTGAATCGAAACTGGGGAAGTGGCTGCTGTCGCGATCTGAGGATGAAGTGTTGATTACGATTGAGCCTCTGCGGATGTTCAGCTGGGATTACCGGGAACGCATGGAGGACGGCTGACAACCTAGCCTAGTTGGTCAAGCGTCCCGTTGAGCAGCGGTCCGGCGAGCGAGGTGAGTTTGAATTGCGCCAGTCCATCCGCTCGGGTGATACCCGGGTTGATGATCGCAACAGGCTTGCCGGTCTGGCTGGCTCTGCGGCAAAAACGGAAACCGGAAAAAACCATCAATGAACTACCGATAGCCAGCAGTGCGTCTGCGCGCTCCAGTGCGTCCAGACAGGTAGTCAAACTTGCAGCGGGAACTGTGCCGCCAAAAAAAACCACGTCCGGTTTCAAATCGCCTCCGCACAGGGGGCACAGTGGCAGCCTCAGCTGATCCGACATTTCCTCGGCAATGTCCATATCGCCGTCGGGTCGCGGGCTCTGTCCAGCGGTAGTCGGCCATTGGTTGTCTCTCCCCAGCAGTTCCTGAATACTTTCCCTACAGTGGGGGGCACCGCAGGTGAGACAGCGAACGAGGTCGACCCTGCCATGGAGGTCTATCACATGGCGGCTTCCGGCTCTCTGGTGCAGGCCATCCACGTTCTGGGTGATCAGCAGTTCAATACGTCCCTGTGCTTCCAATTGGGCCAATGCGTGGTGTGCCGGATTAGGCAAAGCGTCGCGAATCAGTGGCCATCCATACCAGGAGCGGGTCCAATAGCGGCGCCGGGTATTCTCGTCAGCCAGGAAAGCCTGTTCCTGGATGGGGCTGTGGTGTTGCCAGGTGCCATGCTGGTCTCGATAGGTCGGTATGCCCGATGCTGCGCTGATTCCCGCGCCTGTCAGTACCACTAGTCGCGGGTGGTCGACGAGGAAGTTTGCCAGTGTGTCGATATCGTGTTGGAGAGCGTTCATAGAGCCATTATACGTTGCGGTGTTACGAATGGATGTAGCGGAAATAAGTGATCCAAAGCGCTGATTCTGCGTACACTGTGTCGCTATCCAAGGGAATAAGCGGTTATGCAGATTTTGCTCACTGGCGGCACTGGATTTATTGGGTCGGCGCTTACGCAGGCACTTCTCGCCGGCGGCAACGAAGTGATTATTCTCAGTCGGCGCAGCCACACCGATCGGCCGCGCTGCCGATATATTCAATCTCTGGACGAAGTATCCGGGCAGGTAAAGCTCGCTGCCGTAATTAACCTGGCCGGCGCTCCACTCGCCGCCCGTCGCTGGAGCGCAGCGTACAAGCGCGATATTGTCACTAGCCGCCTCGACATGACTGAACAGCTCCTCGCACTATTCAATCGCCTCGATCACTGTCCCCAGACCTTGTTAAGCGCCAGCGCGGTGGGGTACTACGGCCATCACGGCGATGACTGTCTGATTGAATCCTCGCCGGTTGAATCCGGTTTCGCCCAGGCGCTTTGCAGTGACTGGGAATCCGTGGCGCTGCAGGCGCGGTCACTGGGCGTGCGGGTCTGCCTGTTGCGCCTCGGCGTCGCGTTGGACTGTGGTGGCGGTGCGCTGCCGGAGATGGTCAAGTCCTTCAATTTGGGCGTTGCCAGCTGGTTGGGTTCTGGTCATCAGTGGCTGAGCTGGGTTCATCGGGAGGATGTTATACGGGCCCTGGTGTTTTTGCTCGAACGGGACGAACTGCAGGGGCCGTTCAATATCACCAGCCCGGAAGCTGTGACCAGCCGCGGCCTTGCTACCGCGCTGCAGTTGCACTATCGCACGTTTATCCGAACAGGCGTGCCGGCACCGGTGATGCGTTTGCTGATCGGGGAAATGGCGCAGGAGCTGTTACTGAACGGGCAGAGGGTATTGCCTGATCGCTTGCAGGCTGCCGGATTCGAGTTTATTTTCCCCGATATTGAGTCGGCTCTGGCACAGATCTATGCCGATCCGTAGATGCGGATCGCGTCTGTGTAGTTATAAGTGTGAGTGTCTACATCGAGGATGCGAACATTGCTCTCGCTGCCTATCAGCCGGACGGGTAGTCTGGGCACACCTAATAGGATGCCCACCTCCGGGCAAAACGCCTGTGTGTCGAGATGTTCACTAATGCTGGGAATGTATGCGTTGGGCGTCTTAGTCTCCCCGTTCTAGCGCACCGCATTTTGGCAACCATCAGCGTCCGACTTATCGGTGGTTCCGGTAGGCGTCGGCGATTTCTGTATCGTCAGCCAGTTTAGCGAGTGCCGATACTTCCAGTTGCCGCACCCACTCTGTTGATACCGCCATCTGTGCTGCGATCTCCGCCCGAGTCAGGGGAACCGACTTGTCCAGCCCCCAGCGCCGGATGACCACGCGCTGTTCAGAAGGCTCCAGTATCGAGAGTCTTTTCATCAGGCAGCGATTCAGCGATTCCTGCTCGGCATCATCGGGTGTTGCTCCAAAAGGCCCGCCATCGAGTACTTCTACCAGGGCGGGTCCCTCGATGTCGCCATGGGAGGGCGCATCCAGCGACACTGACAGGTTGCCGACCTGTTTGAGAAGTCGCAGTGCCTCGGGCTTCATCTTAAGGCGACGGGCCAGTGTTATAAGGTCTGGCTCATTACCTGTGGCATTGTAGAGCGTCATGCGTTCGCGGTGCATGCGGGAGATGTTTTCGTTGACGCCTGCAGGATAGCGAACGATCCCTCGCAGATCTTCCACAGTATGTCGCACGGCTTGGCTAATCCAGTTGTAGGCGTAGGTACTGAATCGATATCCTTTGTGGTGTTCGAATTTCTCTGCTGCCCGCATCAGGCCTATCACGCCGCTTTGGATCAGGTCATGGTAGGACACGCCCCGGCCCGTCAGTCGCCCGGCAATCGAAAACACAAGGCGCAGGTTGTGGTTGACGAGTTGCTCGCGCAAGGCATAGTAAACCGCAAGTTGCTCGCGTATTGTGGCTCTGGCCTCTTTTTCGATAGACGACGGTGTGATGTCTGGCTTTGGCTCCCAGAAACCGTGCCAGTACTGGAGGGCCGCAGCTACATCGCGCGGAGCGTGGTCTGCAAGTAGTATCTCTGCCAGGCCGCAGGTTAGCCCCGCCGGTAATTGGAGCGCCGCGATTGCTTTTGTATCCAGGCGGGTTGTGCCCGTTGCTGCGAGATGCTTCTTGAATTTGAAAAGCGCCGCTCGCTGCTCTCCGCCCTCGAGTAAACCGATCAGCTCGCGGCGCAGCAAATAGTAGTGTTCGCGGATGACAAAGTCCGCCAGATTGGGAGGTGCCACCAGCGTACAATCTGTCCATTGGCGCAGGTAATTACGACAATAGTTGTCGGTCACCAACAGCTGTTGCAATTGCGTCAGGGCAAGCCATTTGTCGCGGTCTATGGTCTGCTCTTCCTGCGCCGTAAGCAGCGGGTATTTACGTGCGTCGGCAAACATCCGTTCCAGCGCAGCGTCATCGCTATTTTTTGCTTCACCACTCATTGATTCTGTCCTCTTTTCACACGGTATATACGGCAAAAGAATCAAGATGGTTTGGCGGGTATCTGTATTTAGGTAATTTACACACGTATCAGTGAGTGTCTCACCGGCGTTTTTTACGTACTATCGAAATTGACAGGGAGGCTGGCAAAGGAGTTGATGCAGCTCCAGCACTGTACCGGCAGTTGCCGCCGCATGTGAGGCACGTACCGCTCAGGCGCGAGGGGCGCAACAATCATATTATAGAGGGGGCATTGGGCAATATCGGGATACCGTAATTCTTGCCCGGTGTGCCCGATAATATTCACAGACCCTTATCGGTGAAAGAGGCTGGTGTATGGTATCGGTAATGATAAATTTTGCAGTGGTTTTCTTGTTGTTGTTTTTTCTGCTGCCCTCAGTGTTGATTGTCCTGTTGATAGTGCGCGAACTGGTTCTACAGGTTCGCAGACAGATGCGGGTGAATAAGGTCGCCAGCAAAGGATTGGCCGGTTAGCGAGAACACTGCGCCTACGGCCGTTCCTGTGGGAGTGTCGGGTCGTCGTCGCTGCGCGACGTCAGGCAACGATGTCGCCCATTTTGCGAAAGTAGTCCACAGCATCAGGTGGCAGCACCGGGGGTTCCTTGCCGACCGCGTAGCATCCCAGGATGACTTCGGCCGAGCGCTCGATGATCTCGACCATATCGGCTGCGCGGCGCAGGTTGCGACCAGCGACTATAATGCCGTGGTTGATCATCAGTACGGCCCATTCATCGGCCATCGCATCGGCCACCGCATCGGCCAGCTCCGGCGTGCCCGGCATGAAAAAGGGCACGCGGGGGATATTGCCGAAGAACGCCGCCTCCGTGGATATGGGGAGGAACGGTAAACCACAATTGGCGAGGATGGTGGCATTGGGTGCGTGGGCGTGGATCACGGCATTGGCCTGATGTTTGCTTTCCAATATGCGCGTGTGCATGCACCACTCGCTGGAGGGCGAGCGAGCGCCGGCCACGACGCTCTCACCACTGAGACTGATGCGCACCAGCAGTTCAGGTCGCAGGTCGCCCTTGAACAGGCGGCTGGGCGTAATCCACACGTCATGGTCGGCTCCGGGCACGCGTACACTAATATTGCCACCGGTAGCGGTGATCACCTGCGATTCGTACAGTTCCTGCATGATCGCCACCAACTCTTCGCGCACATCGTTGGCGCCGAGGTCCTGCGCTGCGGCCGTGACTTCGCCCAGGCGAGGCACAGCGCTCAAGTCGCCGGGGTCGCCCACTTCCTTCCTTGCCAGCTGATAGAGGCGCTCCATATCTGCCTGGATATGTTGCAGTGTCATCGCCTTGGCAGCATCGCCCATAAAGGAGAGTTCACCGCTCATCGCACACTCCATCGCGTCGATGGTGCCGTTGAACATGCCGTCGAGTATTTCGCCACGCATTTGCAGTTGCACTTCTGCGGTGCCTGTCGGTGATCCCAACCCGCTGACGACACAACCCCGCAGTAATCCCAGGTAGAAATCCAGGCCCAGATCTTGGGCGGTGAAATGCAATGTCACATCCTGGTCAGCGCTGAAAGTGTTGAGCACTGGATCGGCGGCCATTGCGGCACAGAATTTCTCCAGGATTGCTGTCATTTTGTCGACGAGGTCCGCAGGGGCTGCCACTGCCGTTGCCACGGCGGGACGCGGTTGGCCGGGTCTGGTCTTTGCCGCCGCGGCATCGCGTTGCAGATCGGTAACAGCCGGACCACTCCTCGCGCTGAGCCTGGCCAATTCTTGATTGTCCGGTTGCAGTCTGGTCCCCTGCCAATCGAATGCCGCCAAGGTCTGCGGATTGATTACATTGCGCGGGGTCTCGCCGCGCAGCAGTTGCAGCAGGGCGCAAGAGACGCTCTCGCCCTGGTGATGAGCAACCTCTATGGTATTGCCAGCTGAGTGCGGCGTGGTAATCACGGCCGGGTGCTGCACCAGCGGGTGATCGAAGCCGGGTGGTTCCACTGCAAAAGTATCGAGTGCAGCGCCGCCCAGATGCCCGCTCTCCAGTGCGTCGACCAAGGCCTGTTCCTCTATCAGCGCGGCCCGCGCGGTGTTGATGAAGTACGCGCCTGGTTTCATTTGTGCAAATTGGGCCGCGCCTATCATGCCCTTAGTTTCAGATGTCACCGCGGCGTGCAAACTGACGATGTCGCTGCTGCGCAACAGGGTGTCCAGATCTGTGAGGCGACAACCAGCCAGCGCCGCCTGCTCGGGGGTGGCAAGTGGGTCGGCCACCAGAATCACTACCTCAAAACCGGCCAGGCGCTTGGCTACAGCGCGGCCCACAGCCCCCAGTCCTACCAGACCTATGGTTTTGCGCCACAGCTCACGCCCCTGCATCTGACTGAAGGCCTGGCCCATCTTGCTCATATTGCCGGCGGTGCAATCAGTCTGCCGCAAAAATTGCGTCGCGGCGGGTAACTTGCGTGCGAGATTGATCATGAATCCGACGGTGAGATCGGCGACCGCAATAGCATTGCGTCCAGGCGCAAACAGCACGGGAATGCCAAAGGCGGTGCAGGCCTCCACGTCGACATTCACCGCATCCCCCCGACAGGCAGCGACCACGCGCAAATCAGGTAATTGGCGCAGTACATTGACATCGACCATGTCCACCTCCGTGACAAAGACCTGTTTGCCCTGCAGGGCTGTTACCAGATCAGGGCCGGTGAGCAGGCGTTTGACGTCGCGAAAACTGGCGTATTCCACGGCCATATGAGAGCGCAAGCTGGCCAGCGATTCGGGGTCAAACGACGCGCATACCAGCGCTTGTAGTGTGGCGACTGGCGCAATACCTGCTGCTTTGGTCTGCACCGCGTCCTTCAAGACTCGTGGCAGCAGATGATCTACAGCAATGGGTATGGTGCTAGTTTCGGCCTGTTCGCGAAATCGTGCCCAGATGTTGTAGAGTTGCTCGTTGACTGCGGCGTGTTCCTGCTGCGCGTCGAATCGATGGCTTACGCTGCACAGGGACTCACAGGCGCTGGCAAAATCGACAAAGTCGCCCGTGGCCATCCCGGCGCAAATGGCTGCACCGAGCGCGGAAGTCTGATGGGATTGTGGAACCAGCACCTCGCGCGCAGCGATGTTCGCCAGCAACTGGGCAAAGACTTCGCTGCGTGACAGCCCGCCGCAAAGCGTGACGGATGTTGGATGGGTGCTGCCTGATTCGACTGCAAGTACAGTCGCCAATTGTTCGAGGTTGGCGCGGATCCCGCAGGCGCAGCCTTCCACCAGGGCTCGCGCCATGTGCCGACGTGGCGCGGCATCGTTCCCACCTGCCATGTGGCTCAGTGTGAGGTGTCCCATAGGCATCGAAGGGGCGCGCATATTCATCACCTCTGCACCCATGGTCGACAGCATGCCTGCTGCTCCGGGCTCGGATTGTGCGGCCTCGGCTATCAGTCGCAACTCCGGCTCCGGTGCGTCGGGAAACAGCATTCTGGCCATCAGACTGAGCGAGTAACCCATGCTGCCGCCGTTACTTTCCAGCACCCAGCGGCCGGGCACGATGTGATAACTGCCCAGGGATTTGCCAGTGGTATCGTAGGTGGGTTGCGCCAACACTACCTGCACCGGCGCGGTGGTGCCGGCGACAACGGCAATATCTCCAGGATTCAAAATTCCGCCGCCGAGTAAACTGCACTGGGTGTCGGCACCACCCATTGCGATAGTAGTGCCGGGAACCAGTCCCAGCTGCGATGCCGCGTCATCGGACAGTGCGCCCATCGCGCAGCCCGCGTCTATCAATGCGGGAAAGAGTGTGCGCGGCAGCCCCAGTTCATCGATCCGCTGCCAGCACCATTGCTTTTTTTTGAGTTGGAACAAGCCGGTGGCGCTGGCCTGTGTGGCATCAATTGCGCGCACACCGCAGAGACGGTAGTTTAGCCATTCGCCCAGCCCAAAGACGGTATGCGCTTGGTGAAAGGTGTCCGGCTGTTGATTCCTGAGCCATAGCATGCGTGCCGATGCATGCAGCGGCAGGGGCCACGAACCTGTTTCCTGAAGTAATGCCGGCCCCATTTTTTCAGCGATTTCAAAGTACTCACCGGCGGCGCGGGCATCCCGGTTGTCGACTGCCAGCAGACTCTCGCCAGCGGCGTCCAGCACCACCGTGCTAAAGCGTATTGACGAGACAGCGATGGCCGCCACAGCGGCAGGCTCGATCTGTGCTGCCTGCAGGGCATCGCGACACGCTTGTCCGACAACGCGCCACACCAGGTCCAGGTCGATATCGTAACCGGTGCCGAATGTGCCGGGGGCCGCCGTAAATTCCCAGGTTCCGGACGCGCTTACCAGGTCTCCCGACGAGCGGTTTACCAGTGCGCAGCGAGCGCCACTGCCCCCGAGATCAATTCCCAATAACCATGGTTTAGTCATCAATTGAGCCTTTGATACATTATGCGCTGCGCTTGGGTGAGAGGCGGCAATCTTATCATCGGGCATCCGGCTTATGAATAGGCCAGCTCCCGGAGTGATTTGGAGATGCGAGAGCCTGCCTTGTCCTGGCGCTGTAGCCTAGAAGCTGTAACTCAGACCTATATAGGCAGACCGTCCCATACCGGGGACAGCGACCCCCCAGGGCGCGCCGGTGGCACTCATGGTTTGGCCCTGACCGACATAGGCACCGCCGAGGGGCATGTCGTAGCCCTTATCCAGAACATTATCCACTCCCATATCCAGTCGCAGACTCTTCCAGGTATAGCTGCCACGCATACTGAGCAGACTGTAGCCGGAGGTCTGTACCTCATTGCGGACCTCAGAGACCTTGTCCTTGTCATCAACGATCAGCCACTCCAGGGTGCCGGTCCATGCCTGTTTGCTGTACTCCAGACTAACCGTCGCGTTGAACGGCATAATGTTATACAGGTTGTCACCGGTAGACTCGTTTTCACCTCTCACATAGCTGATGGTGCTGGCGAGTGTAAAATCGCCCAGTGTGGTGTTGCCGCCCAGATAGCGAAATCCGGAGATATCCACGCCATACAGCTTCGCGTCCTCGTTGTTGAATGTGAGGTAGCGGAAGCCTGGGACAGCGTTGGAGGCATCGCACATCACCGTGGTGCAGGGTGTGGCGTCGATATATCCGTCTACGTAGGTAATATAAGGAGAGACGGCCAGTTGCCAGTGCTCCTGCTCGGGATCGTGCCAGTCCAGCGAGATGCTCGCCGTGTTGGCGACCTCCGGATCCAGGTCCAGATTGCCGACGTAGCCGTTGCCGTCACCTGCCAGATTAATCATACGCATGGCCATGCCGACGGTAGACCAGGTGTAGCGTTCATAGAGATTGGGCGAGCGGGTTTTTCGTGCGACACCCAATTCCCAGGTTAGCGACTGGCTCGGCGTGTATCGCGCCTGCGCACTGGCATCCCAGTTGTCGTCGTTGATATTGTGGTCTTGCCCGTTGAACGCTGTGGCATCTGTCTGGTACATCGCGCTGTAGCCCTCTACATCATCGCTGTCCATGCGCACAGCTTCGTACCGTGCCCCGGCAAGCGTCATCCACTGCGTGTTCCAGCGCGCCTGCCATTCACCGAATACCGCGTAGCGGTCGCGCTCGCCATCGCGGATATTCCAGAAAGTATTGGGGGACATCATCATGCCGGAGCCTGAGGGTGGCCACCAATCGTCCAATTGGTATTGCTGCACTTCACCGCCGATACGCAACAGATCTCGATCCGAGAGTTTATAGTCCAGTCCCACGGCCAGTCCGTCGTTCTTCCCTCGAGTTTTCATGGGCATGCCGGGCGCGTCCCCATACCAGTACTGCTTGTCGTCGCCAAAATTCATCTCATGGGTGGTTTTCTCATGGTAGATGCGAGAGGTCACTTCTCCCCAGGCATATTCGGCATTGTGCCGAAGTACTATCTGGGTGCTTTCGTTATCCAGCATGTCCATGCGTTGATTGGGAAAGCCCTGATCGGGTATATGTTGGTAACCCACTTCGAGATCGATGAAATGGTTGTCCAGTTGCAGGGCCACCCCCAATTTCTGGTTTTGTGTTTCATAGTAGGTAGAGCCAACCTCGTTGGCACTGAGCGAGCCGCGCCCCGGCGCGGCCTGTCCAGCGGCCTTGAAATCTTTGCCGGCCTTGTAATCATTCGCTGTGGCGTAGGCGCCGCTGTAACGGACACTGACCCAGTCATTGGCGACCGTAGCGCTCAGGTTGCCACCCGTGGCATCGCCATTGGAGCGGTAGAAGGAACCCAGCTCTCCGCTGACGATATAGTCGTCGCCGTCGCTGGCAAATTTCGGCCGCGGCGAGCTGACGATGATGGCGCCCCCGATACTGTCACCGCCCTGACTTACTGGAGTAATACCCGCCAGCACCTCAATACTTTCCACGTTAGTGGGGTCGATATAGGACATCGGCGGGTTCATGTGGTTGCCACAGGCAGAGACCAGATCCATGCCATCGACTTTGATGCGCAGCCGATCATCCCCGAGCCCGCGAATGACGGGCAGGCTGGATACTCCTCCGGCGCCATACACGTTGACGCCGGCGATTCCGCGCAGCAGAGCCGCACTGTCGCTGGTGGCCGCGCGCTGCGGCCTTAAATCGTCTATAGTAATTAGCGTGGCACCGTTGGCGGAATTCCACTTCTTGGCAGTGACCAGCACTTCACTGAGTTCCTCGCTATGCTCGACGTGTTCGGCGCTGGCAAGACCGGCGCAGAAAAATATCAAAGCGCCAAGAAGTGGACGTGCATAAAAGCCCATGAAGTTCTCCGAATTGGGTTCAATTTCAGGGCCATATGATAGAGAAGTCGGGAGCAGTGCGGGATGTGGCAAATTGTCGCAGGCAGCGGGGGTGGTGCGCATCAGCGCATTTTGTCTGTTTGAAGCGTTCCAGGCCGAGAAGACGAACCGCAGCTGGCCCTTTATTCCCGGGTTTGTCGGCGTGGCTTTTCCGTTAGGCCCGGTGGTGTATCTCTCAAATGCGATAGGCACTTCGACGTTACCGTTCTTCAACTTCTCGGCGTCAACTTCGGTGGTTGCGGCCGAAATCCCGGAATCCTGCCGGGCATAAGTGATCTTCCATTTTTCCCGCGCGCTGCGCGGAGGAACCATTTCCAGAATGATTAAATTGCGGTAGAGGTAGCCACCTTTGTAGTGGTCGTTTCGCCAGAGGTTTCTTTCGATTTGGTAGTCGGGTACCCGTATACCAAGCGTCCTATTGTATGCGAGCGACCTACGCTTTGGGTTAACTTTTGCGCTGTTGGCAAGAAAAACACTGGAGAGATACAGCGCAGGGGTCTTTCGCCATTCAGCGTTTCAAATACAGGCAGCAGAATCCTCCTCGGTGGCGTGGGGCGTCAGGTACCATAGTTTTCGACGTGGTGAAGCCAGTACCTCAATCTGGTATAACGCACCGAATTCCCTGCCCGCTTTCTCCTGCTCCTGTACCGCGCCAGGCAGGCGAAAGTCATCAATGTCCAGCCATAAATCCACACGTACATCACCTGAGCCACTGGAGTGTCAGGTACTAAAGCTCAGAATACTCTCAGTGTTCAAACAAGGTAGTGAACCGCTATGGCACTACCTTGCAACAGTGGATGAGACAATTGTCTGCGCGGTTCGCAAGCTTTAGATTGAAGATAGTAGTTTTTCAAAAACTGTCAATTCAAAGCACCTGCCGTGGTAGGCCATTTGGGCTTATGCGAGCGTGCACTTTCGGGGTAGCTGCGGTTGTGCCAACATACATTAACTGGTAGAAATACAGCAGGCGAACCTTTCGACGAATTCATGGACTCACCGGAAACACACCCTATATCTTATTACGCGGCTACGCGCACGGAGTCTACAGAGTTTTCAGCCCTGTACGGCGAGGTGCGCAGCGATGTGTGTGTAGTTGGTGCAGGCTTTACTGGCATTGCCACTGCCCTGACGCTGGCAGAGCGCGGCTACAACGTGACAGTGCTGGAACAGCACAGGGTGGGATGGGGAGCGTCCGGTCGCAATGGCGGGCAGATGCTCGGGGGTCTGCCCGGAGAGGCCCGGCTGGAGAAATACTGGGGGAAACCCCACGCCGAATCCCTGTTCGAGCTGGGCTATCGCGGTCATGATATTATCGCAGAGCGGGTGCAGCGTTATGCCATCGATTGCGATCTGAAATACGGCACTATCGATGTTGCGCTGCGGTCGCGCCATCTGGAGCAGCAGAAGCGGATGTATGACGCACTCTGCAGGCGGGGGATGGAGCGGCAGTTGCAACAGGTGTCCGCAGTGGATCTGCCCAACATGCTGGGAACGGACAAATACCTGGGTGGCCTGATCAATATGCGTAACGGGCATCTACATCCGCTCAATCTCTGTTTGGGCGAGGCGCGGGCTGCAGTTGGGCTGGGTGTTTCCATTTATGAGGGCACCGAGGTCACCGGTATTGAGCACGGTGCCCAAGCTGTGGTGAGGACCGCGCAGGGCAGTGTCACAGCAGATTTTGTCGTGCTGGCCGGGAATGGATATCAGCATCTGGAGCCGTCGGTGCTTTCCGGTCTCGTATTTCCCGCAGGCAGCTATATCGTAGCGACAGAGCCGTTACAGCCGCAGGAGGTTGCACAGATTAACCCGCGGGATCTTGCCGTTTGTGATATGAACGAAGTACTTGATTACTTTCGGTTGTCGGCGGATCGTCGGCTGTTGTTTGGCGGCCGCTGCCATTATTCTGGTCGCGAGCCCCGCAGTATCGAGAATGCAATGTTGCCGCGCTTGCGCCAGATCTATCCACAGCTGGCACATAAGCGTGTGGATTATGCCTGGGGTGGAAAAATCGGTGTGGTCGTCAATCGTGTGCCGTTAATGGGCTGCATAGGCGCAAACGTCTTCTATGCGCTTGGCTATAGCGGGCACGGTGTGAGTTTGAGCCATGCGTTTGGCGAAGTGTTGGCGGGTGCCGTGGCGGGCGCCTCTGACTCGTTGGATCTGTTCGCTCGCATACCTCATCGCAAAATACCGTTTGGACAGTCGTTTGGCAGTCAGGTTGTGGCGGCCGGGATGCTCTATTTCCGCCTGCGGGATTACCTGTAGTTGAACGTCTTTGGAATGAATAGCCTGACAGGGACTCCCGATACATGAATGCTCCTCTTTGCTCGGCCAGCAGCTACACGCTGGTGATCTCCTGCCCCGACAGCGTGGGGATTGTGGCGGCTGTGTCCGGCTTCGTTGCGCAGCGCAGCGGCTCGCTGCTGGAATCGAACCATCACACTGATGTCGAGCAGGGTTGGTTTTATATGCGCAATGTCATTAGCGCGGTATCACTTGCTGTGAGCCTCGTGCAGTTCCGCGAGGAGTTTGCGCCCCTGGCCCAGTCCTTTGGTATGCAGTGGCGTGTGCGGGACAATAGCGATCTGCAGCGGGTGGTGGTTTTGGCCAGCCATGCCTCGCATTGCCTGGCTGATATTTTATACCGCTTCAAGAGTGGCGAGTTGGCCTGCCAGATTCCCTGTGTAATTTCCAATCACGAAAACCTGCGCGCTATGGTGGAATGGCACGGCATACCCTTTCATTATGTAGTGGTGCCCGGCGAGGATAAGGCGGCCGCCTTTGTGAGCGTTACAGAGATTATAGAGCGGCATCAGGCTGATACCGTGGTGTTAGCCCGCTACATGCAGATAATTCCCCCCACCCTGTGTGCGAAGTTTGCGGGTCGGCTAATCAATATCCACCACAGCTTTTTGCCTTCCTTCGTCGGCGCCAATCCCTACCAGAAGGCCTATGAACGCGGTGTGAAGCTGATTGGCGCCACCTGCCACTATGTGACGGAAGTGCTCGATGAAGGGCCGATTATTGAGCAGGACGTGATCCGCGTGAATCACAGTTGTGACAAGGATGACCTGGTGCGACTCGGTAGGGATGTTGAGCAATCCGTCTTATCCCGGGGACTTCGCTACCACCTGGAGGACAGGGTGATTGTGGCCGGTAATAAGACGGTAGTGTTCTCCTCCTGAGCGGGGCAGCGCCTCACTGCGCGAGCAATCCCTCGCGCAACACGCGTGCCTTTTGCTTGATCCTGCGGAGATTGTCCGGCCCCGCGCGCAGTAGTTGCTTTTGCAGGGCGGGCAAGCCCTCCAGTGTCGGGTCCGCGTAGACATAGACTACTGACTTTGTGTTCAGCGCTATCGGATCAGTAATTTCCGGGGTTGCCAATACCATATCCAGGGTGCGGATGATCGCGTTGTCGAAATCCTCGGGGTCGAGCCCCAGCTGCTCGTAGGCTTGCAGATACAGTGGTCGCAGCGTATCAAATGTCTCCACTAATACACTGATATTGAGCGCGTTGATGGCATCTGTGTAGCCGTCGTAGCGGTTGTAGCTGGCGTTACTCATGTACAGCGTATCGCCCTCTTGAGCCACACTGAAGGCCTGCTTGGGACGTTCTAGAGGTAACATTTTGCGCAGGATTACGCCCTGGCCCATACCGTCGATCAGCGCAGCGCTCAAATCCAGTGGGTAATCGCCGCTCGCCAGTTCTTTGAGCATTGCATCGGCTCCGGCGGCTGATAATTGTTGACGCAGTATTATGTCGCCGTCAGCGGATGTCAGCGACACAGCCTCTACCTGCTCTTCCTCCACATCCATATCAATATCAATTACTTCAAGCGCAGTCACGACTTCTTTGCGCACCGGAATATCTGGTGTCGGGGGGAGTTCAGGGGCATACGCGGGAACAATGACCTGCGGTATCGTGGCGCTGATTGCTGCAGGCTTTTCCTCTTCTGACCAAAACCAGAAGATCACCAACCCAACGATCACGGCTAGTGCAATCAACAGCTCGACGATGGGCACGCTGCTGCGCTTCGAGTTGTGGCTCAAAATTTCTTCGGGTTCTGCTTTCATTCCGGGTTCTCCGTCACTGAGTCTATCGCTATTGCGATCGCGCAAAGATGTTCACCTAGCGTAGTCTACGACAGAATAACCTCTGCCGGGATTAGCGGCCAGTAGCGCAGAGATTTAATGTTGGGGTGCTCAGGGGCGTCAGGTGCCAGTCCTGGGGATTGCGGTGGGCTGAAACTGAGCACGACTTGGGGCAAAGTCGTGTGGGTTATTGCGGTATTGACAAGGGTTCAGGCGGTGGATGTTCCTTTATGTGTTTGGCCGACGGATTTGGGAACAACGCTAATTTTGTGGCGCATCATGGCCTTTTTCAGTTGCTTGCGGCGCGCCTCTTCGACCTGAATATTAGTCGAACAAAAGAACTGATCCAACGCCACTCCAGTCTCGGTGTTGCATCCGAAGGATTCCCGTCCTTCCTGAATCAGAGCCATCACTAATAATAATTCGCGCTGATCCAGTTGGATGGTGGCGCTCTGGGCGCTGTGCTCAAGTAAACTAATCATCATTATCTCCACTTAACTAATACAGAAAGTCGACCAGTGTAAGGCAGCATCGTTCCTGGTGTAGCGGAAGGCGGCGAGAACCGATCACGGTAGTTTTTAACAGTGGTCTGAAGAAAAGCAAACTAAAAACTGGAGAAAAGTACAGAAACCTGTGAAAAGCGGTGTTGGTCTATCCGACGGGGCTGGATTGACTGTTCATTGATCCTGCAGCCACGCTCTGGATTGGGTAGCGCCCAGCTCCACCAGATCGCCCAGAGCCACTGTCATGTCTACCAAATGCAGGCCAAAACCTTCACCGAACATGAACTCTCCGTTGAAGTCGTCTGCGCGGGGATCGGTCGCATCAGCGTGCACAGTGGCCTCAAGGTAGCTAACGTTGTTGTCATCTACTACGCAATTTCCGGTAATCAGGCCAGGCATGGAATAGAACGGTGTGGTGATTATCGATCCATTGGCGGGATCAGCAAAAGGGCCGTCGGCCCTTTTGCTGATCAACCCGTCCAGAACGGGGTCAGGCGCCAGTAGAAAATACCCCGAAAGGTTGGCGCTACCGCCCGATAATGCGGCTGGATTTGAACAGATGGCCTGTTCTCCATTGAGGGGCGCGCCAAAGCGGACTTGTCCTGCGGCGAGGAAGGGGTCGGTGTTGCGGAACGTGGCGTAGCTGACAAGGCAGCCAGTCTGGTCGGCGGTGCGGCACACCGGTACCTCCCGAAACTCACTGCCAATGTCCACGCCGTCGGGCTTGTTCACTGATGTGCCCAGCAAGTGAGCGGATATCATATGTTTTAGCAGGTACTGGTCTGTTTCAACCACTTCTGCTATCAGTTGCCGCAGCAGGCTGCTGCCTTGGGAGTGCCCGATCAGCACGAAGCCGCGGCCCTTGTTGTCATTGGCAATATACTGTTTGAAGCTGTCCAGTACATCGACGTAAGCGACCGCAAAGTCCGGCTCGCCATTAGTGAACAGTGCGGAAATCGTGGTCTGTCGATAGACCGGCGCGAAAACGCGGCAGAATTGGGAGTAGCGAGCCGCCTGGCTTAAAATGGCATAGACTTCCCCGGGACCTTCGTGGAGGTCCGAGTTATCGCCCGTATCGGTGCTGTAGGTGGGGTAGACGTAAAAACAATCTACCTGCGGATCAGGTGCAGGGGTGAACGTCTCAATTTCGGTGGAGCCATCAGCGTAGACACGGGTATTGTCCAGATTGCTGGAGCAGACATTCTCGTCGTCGGTAAGAGAGGGATGACACAGCCAGTTTTCGCTACCAGTGTAAACGCTACTACTGTAACCCTCAAAAGGCTGGACTTCGCCGATACCGGTGTGGTCGTCGTTACCACCGCTGCAGGCGCTGAGCAGGACGATGAGTAGAGCGATTGCTGGGGTCATGGGCATGGGCGGATTGTATCCTTAACAGGTGGTTGAAAAATTGTAGGGGCGGAGATTCCCCTTTTCAACAGCGTATCGCCTCATGCGATACATAGCTTTATGATAGCAGGCCCCGCACACATGTCAGAGGTCCTATGCCACAACTGCAGAAAATACAATCGCCAGCAATGCCGCTTCAGGTGGATATCGTTTCCGACGTGGTGTGCCCGTGGTGCATTATCGGTTATAAGCAATTGATGAAAGCGCTGGCCGCATTGCCTGGGCTGTTTGACCTAACGATACGCTGGTATCCGTTTGAGCTGAATCCTGGCATGCCTTTGGAGGGTCAGGACCTACGCGAGCACGTGGCACAAAAATACGGCACTACGCCAGAGCAGAGCCAGGGAGCCAGGGCAAGATTGTCAGCACTGGGCGAGTCACTGGGTTTCAATTTTGACTACTTCGATGGGATGCGTATGGTCAACACGTTTCGTGCGCATCAGTTGCTGCACTGGGCCGCCGAAGAGGGTAAGCAGACTGCGCTTAAACTGGCATTGTTCGACGCTTTTTTCAGCCAGCGTGTGGATGTGAGCGACCCGGAACTGTTGGCTGATGTTGCCGGCAAGGTGGGGTTGGATCGTGCTGAGGCGAGCGCCGTACTGTCGGACGAACGTTTCGCGCGGGCGGTACGAGATGAGCAACAGTACTGGCTTGATCAGGAGGTCCACGCAGTGCCAACGTTCTACTTCCAGCAGCAGTATAGGGTGCCGGGTGCGCAGGAAGTGGAGACTTTTATCCGCTTACTGGAAAAAATCCACGCCCGGGCGAGTACGTGAATCATTACCTAGCAGGGAATAGCGCTGGAAATGGGGATTATTTCTCAGGATCGATTGCGGCGCAGTTTAACGGCGTGGCGTATTGTGCAGCGGCACTTCAAGCCGCCCCGGGTCTAGACTGTATTCAGTGACACTTGATAGGTGTTTTTGAGAACCTGACCACCCGCTAAGGTGGTATTTTTGATGACGAATGCGCTACTGAGCCACCCATTTCAGGTAATTTACTTTAGGGGTTGCGCTCGTTAGAGTTGCAACTGATGAATAATTATAGCACTGCTAAATTTGGGCTCTTATGACAAATCGGAATATCTCTGTATCTTGCATGGCGATTGCGCTGCTTTCAATGTTGGGCGGCTGCGTTGCCCCGCCGCAACCGGAAAAGGTACAGGATACGCGCCTTGATCAAGTTGTCTCGCAGTTGGATCAATCACTGGCAAACCAGGCCTCGGTGAATGCGCTTTTGCAGGCGCAGCAGCGACAGTTGGAAAAGCAGGAGCAAAACATGCTCGCGCTGAATGCAAATCTCGACGAGGCACTTGAGACTCCCAAGACTGAAGAGTGCCCCAAGGCGGCGGCCTGTCCGTCAGTGCCGGAGATCTACAACAAGACGATTGTGGGGGGGTTGGAGAACGTGTGGTTTCCTGATCTTGAGGTGGCGCTGACGGCCAGAATTGATACCGGTGTAGAAACTGCATCGATGGATGCGCAGGAGATTAAACAATTTGAGCGCGACGGCAAGCCCTGGGTGCGCTTCACTATAATAAACCCCAAAACGGAAAAGCCGGAGACCCTGGAGCGCAGACTTGTGCGCACGATTGGTATTAATCAGGCAGGGGCAGCTGAGGCGAAGCGGCGACCGGTGGTCAAGATGGGTATCGTTATTGGTCAGAACGAGCAGACGGCAGAGTTTGGCTTGAGTAGTCGCCGCCATACGAGTTATCAGGTGAAGATAGGTCGCAGCATCCTAAAAGATGTCATGGTGGTGGATGTGAGCAAGAAAAATATCGCACCCTACATCTTTCCCAAGCAAACGTCCGATAGCCAACGGGCTGTCAAATGAGCCAGAAGCGGACGTTTTTCAGTATCCTTGTTTTGATGGCGCTGAGCGGTATTGTGATTGCGGTATTGCGGCATTTCGCAACCGGTATCCCGTTCCTGCCGGGACAGGAACAATCGGTCTGGTTAGTTGATGCCAGAATCGATTTTGAGGCGGGTGGTGGCCCCGTCACCGCCAGCCTCAGTTTGCCCGATGCACAAATGCCAGGCTTTGAAGTGTATGAGGAGCAAGCTGCCTCACCCGGTTACGGGTTTGATATCTTGGCCGGTAATGGCCGCCGGCGCGCAGAGTGGACCAAGCGTGAAGCTCTGGGCGACCAGTCGCTCTACTACAAGGTTACACTGGTTGAGACCGGCAGTGACAACGTCAGCAGCGACGATGCACCTGGCATTGGCGAGCAGCACCTGAACTACTGGGATGAGGCGCAGGAACTGGCGGCGGAGGAAATGCTTGATCTTGCCGCTGAAAAGTCCAGTTCGCCCGAGAGTATGACGCGGGAACTGGTCAAATTACTGAATAGTCCTGGATCTCAAAATACCGCCCTGCTGCGCTCAGACTCTACAGATCAGGCTGACCTGCTGATGCTGTTGCTGGATCGCGCCGATATAGCAACGCGCTCGGTGATGGGCTTGTATCTGGAGGACGCCAGACGCAGGCAGAGCCTGACACCGATGGTCGAAATTTATACCAGTGAGAAGTGGCTGTTGGTTAATCCTGTCTCCGGCGAATTCGGAGTGCCGCCCAATCTGCTGCTGTGGCATCGTGGTGGCGTTTCAGTACTGGATGTCACAGGTGGTACAAAGTCGCGCGTGCATTTCTCCATGATTCGTCAGACGGTTCCCGCCCTGCAGTTGGCTCAGGTGAAAAACAACGAGAGTGCATTTATGCGCCTGGGTGTGCAGCATCTACCCATCGAAGAACAGAGTATGTTCAAGCTGTTGTTACTGCTGCCGCTGGGCGCAGCAGTCGTGGTGTTCATGCGGGTAATCATCGGTTTGAAGACATCGGGTACTTTTATGCCGGTATTGATCGCGCTGGCGTTTCTACAGACCTCGCTGGTGGCCGGTCTGATCAGCTTCGTGCTGATGGTGGCTGCCGGTTTGGGGCTGCGCAGTTATTTGTCACGGCTCAACCTGCTGCTGGTCTCGCGCATCGCTACGCTCATCGTATTGGTCGTTTTTATGATCTCGGCCTTTAGTATTATGGGCTATCAGTTGGGCTACTCCACCGGTATGACAATCATGTTCTTCCCAATGATTATCATTGCGTGGACTATTGAGCGGATGTCGATACTGTGGGAAGAAGATGGCCCCAACGAGGTTATGCGCCAGGGTGGAGGCAGCCTGTTAGTGGCAGTGATTGCCTACCTGCTGATGCAGACCCCTATTTTTGTGCACCTCACGTTTAATTTCCCGGAGCTAAATCTGGTGTTGTTGGCCGCTATTTTGGCGATGGGGCAGTACACCGGGTACAAATTGTCGGAGTTGCGGCGCTTTCGATCGATGGATGATCTCTGATGTCAAAGGCGTGGGTCTCCACCAATCGTTTGAAGGATTTTGGGATGTTGGGCATGAATTGCCGCAACGTCGATTTCATCAACCGTTATAACGAACGCAGACTGTTTCCACTGGTCGACAACAAGCTAAAAACTAAATTGTTGGCGCAGGAATATGACGTGCCGACACCGGCATTGAAATTTGTTGTGCGTGAACAACACGAGATCAGTCATATCGAGCGCGAATTGGCTGATTTGGAGAGTTTTGCACTAAAGCCGGCCAAGGGTTCGGGTGGGAAAGGCATACTGGTCATTGTTGGCCGCAAAGGGGATCAGTTCATACGCAGCTCCGGGGCGCTAATGGATATCAGCGATATTCGACGCCATATGAGTAATATCCTCGCCGGGCTTTACTCTCTGGGCGGTACCGCCGATGTGGCTATCATTGAGGATCTCATTGCCTTTGATGACTGTTTTGCTGGCTACTCACATGAAGGCGTCCCCGATATCCGTATTATCGTGTTTCGTGGATACCCGGTCATGGCCATGCTGCGCCTGGCCACGGCCGCCTCTGATGGTAAGGCCAACCTGCATCAGGGCGCGGTGGGCGTAGGATTGGCTCTGGACACGGGGCGCTGCCTGAAAGCGGCCCAGTTCGGTCGACCCATCAAACTGCATCCGGACACCGGGCGTCCGCTGAGCGACATACATATCGCCGGCTGGCGGGATATCTTACTGTTGGCGTCGCAGTGCTACGATATGACCGGCCTCGGCTATATAGGCACCGACATCGTATTGGACAAGTTTGCCGGCCCACAACTGCTGGAGCTGAACGCCCGCCCTGGTTTGGCTATCCAGATAACGAACGGGCGTGGTTTATTACCTCGCCTGCGCCACATCGAGAATATGACGGTGAACCGGCGCTTTCGTACAGAGCACCGCGTGGACTATGTCATGCGTCAATTCGCCGAGGTGGATCCATCGGCGCAGCCGACGGAATAGGACTGTGCTGCTCGACCCTCATGTCAGAGGTCGGCAATGACAGTGTTTGGTGGATTGGACGAAGCCTTCCTTTCGATTGACGTCGTTACCGGTGAAATTCTCGATTGCAATGACGCTGCAGCCGGCCTGTTCGGGGTATCGCCCGAGACGATGACCGGCAACGTATGGAGCCGGGTCATTGTGTGCGAAGCGGACTCCGCTGGTGTGCTCACGCATGCATTGCAGGCAGGTCGTCACGTCATGCTACCACCGCTGATTCTGCGCCTCCCCCAAGGGGCGGAAATTGCGGTTGGCGGATTATCATTGCCCGCCCAGCGGGGGCCTCGGGGGGCTGCGTCCAGCCTGTTGCTGTGGCGATTACTCGAAGATAGTCAGCAGTGTATGCCGGGCACACTGGCCACATCCGATACACTCGCCGTGTTGGGAGTGGATCAGCTGCGCTATGACACGCTGTGGGGCGCGCGCGAAACAGTGCGCCTGATGACGGAGATCCGGGGTAGCCTGCAGGAAATCGTGCGCAGCGGAGACACCATAGGCCTACCGATGGCAGGCTCGGTGCTCATTGCACTGCGTGATGTGGGTATTGAAGGTGCGCGCGATATCTGTCGCGCAGTGCTGTCGCACGTGCAACGCCAGCATACTCTCGCGGGCACCGTCTCTGCGGGCGCTCGTATCTGTGTCGGGCTGGCGCACCGAGCACACAGCCGCAGCGTGTTAACAACGTTACTGGCGGCCAATAATGCCCTGTTGCAAGCCCAGTTTATTGGCGCTGGGGAACCGATTCGCGCGGCCACCGACGATGATCAGAAACGGATTGCCGGGGCCGTTATTAACTACGCGGGGATATTCAGCGATCCCTTGACGGCATACTTTCCCGAGTCCGGGGAGCGGCAGATGCCCGACGCAGCAATGGATCCCTCGCCTCCGAAGAAAATCCTGCCTCCGGTGGCGCCCATTGAAAAGGATATAGAAGGCTATGTGGTCGACAATATGGAAGGCGCTGTCGATCAGGCTATTTTTCTGGCTAAGGTGGATATTCCTGTCGCGATTATAGGTCCTGCTGGGACGGGGAAAATGTACGTTGCGCGGATTATTCACGAGGAGTCCGATGGCGCCAGCGACATGCTCGTGCCCATTGACTGTCGGGAGTTCCGCAGTCGCGGCGCAGCGACTGCGCGTATTGCACGAGAGTTGGCACAGGGAGAGGGTAAAACGTTGGTGTTCAAGTCACCGCATCTGATGCACGCCGAGGTGCAGCTCAAGCTGGCCAAGCAAATCAGTTCCCGCACGCTGGCGGATGTCAGTCCATCCCGCTATTTACCGCAGCTGAAACTAATCGCTTTATTCCCGGAGAAACTGGAGCTGTTGATCCGGCGCGGTCAGTTGCAGGCCCCCCTGGCCAGCGTCTTCGCCGGCTATCCAATCAACGTGCCACCGATCAAGGATCGTAAGCAGGCGGTGTTGCGCTGGGCGCACAAAATTCTCGGGCAGGAGGGTGTGACACGAGATCGCGATATGAAGGGCTTTACGCCAGACGCAGAGCAGGCGATGCTGTTGTACGACTGGCCGGGCAACATCAGTGAAATGCGCCAGTGTATTCATGACGCACTGGAAAAAACGGATAAGGACTGGCTGACACCGGTTGATCTCGGCCTCTTTACAGGGATCAATCCCGGTGGGGCGCCCTGCCAGCCTGCGCCCAAACCGTTTTTGGCGACGGTGGCAGCAGACGAGCGCGAGGATGAAAGCTACCTTCCCTCTGTCAGCGATTCTCTGTACGTTGCACTGGGCGAGGCTGTGCAGTGTTTAGTGACATTGAATATGATTAAGCCGTTGGGCACATGGCTGGAGGATGAACTGGTGCTCGCGGCGCTGGATCGGTATCGTGGCGATCTGCGTCAGACCGGGGAGTTCCTGCATACCAAGCCGCGCAACATTAGTCGCTGGCTACCAAAAATCGCGGCGCGCGAAGATGAGCGCAGTGGCAGTGCGTTGTGGCAGAAGCCTCATCGATTGTTGCGCCAGTGGGTCAGGGAATCAGCGCAGTTTGAGGAATCGCCGTTGTCATTTATGGCAGAGCAATTGATGGTGCATGTGAACGAACAGGGCAGTGTACTGAGATCCGCGACGCGCGCCCGTATCATGGGTGTCTCAACGCCAACCTATTTGAAGCGTTGCCGCGAAACCAGGAATACTTGACAGGGGATTGCGCATGTCGGGAAATGCAACAAATGATCGCGCACAAGGCAGGGTGTCTGGTGCTGCGCAGCGCAGCGCAAAAACCGTGGATGATTACGCGCGCGCGTTCGAGCAGGGCATGGAAAATGAATTGCCGCTGAGCCTGGGTTTCTCCGCACGCCTGAATATGTTGTGGGATCTTGCAGGTGCGGCGCCGCCGCAGACAGAGGGAAGGGTCATAAGCGTGTTGGGAATAAACCGTGACTGGCGTGAGTCAGATGTGCGTAAGTGGTTGCAAAAAGATGTGCTGCCACCGCGTATCGACCTACACAACATGGTGACATTTCTGGTCGCGCAATTGGATCAGGGCCAGGATGTGCGGCGCTGGGAAGCGTTTCTTCTTTACGGCTCTTCCATTGTGTCGTCACCGGTTAACCAGGCCTTATATCGCGAGGACCAGACGCGTCGAGAAATCGCCTCTACTATTTTTGCGCAGATAACCGATGAATACGGGATACCGCCTTCTGCCTACGAGGCCGACCAGGTCTTCCAGCGCTGCCTGACCCTGATGCATAAGTTCAAGATATACGAACTGCGCGATTTTCAGGCAGGCCACCTGGAACCGTTTAAGAGCTATATGTTTCCCGGTGCCTAGCGAGCCCTTGAGCATCGGTCGGGCGTTGGCTGGCGCCACCCGGTCGCCGCCTTGTCGCAGGCAGGCTATGAGGTGCAAGTCGCGGCTAATATTGACCGTGTCCGCGCACTGATAGCACCCAACACGGTGGACGCCTGGATTTTTGATGCGCGATCCGATGATGTGCTGGAGCTGCTGTTGCCCACGGGCCGTTTCTTGTTGCTGGCGGATAATATTCCCGAGTCGGCGGCTTCCGATATCATACTAAGCTGTGTAGAAGGGTTGCTGACACAACTGGGCATGGCGTTGTCCAGCGGTTCTGCCCCAGCGCTGCGCAAGGTCGCTAATCGGTGGGACGAAGTGCGCGGTATCTGGTTGTTGGTGGGCTACGCTGGCGAGAGCTCACTGTGCCGGTGTTGGACCTTGGGGGCGACGATTTTTCCCGTGGCAGCAGCGGCGTGGGATACTGGCCTGGTAGCGATTTTTCTCGGACTCAAGGGCGATGGCTGTGAGTATTGGGGTGTGGCCATTCGAGGCGATGGATTGAAAGTCGCCCGCCTGGAGTCTGACGCTGTAGTGGATATGTCCGAAGGCGTGCAGGAGTATGCTGTGACTGCCTTCATGTTCAATGGTGTGCTTTGCCAGGTGCCTGATCTGGACAGTTTTCAGAAAAAGGTTGCCGTCAGACCGATGGTTGCCTGACCTATTACGGAGATAGAAGCGTTGTATTTAGATGAGATAGTAAACTGGATTGATTCAGCTTTTGGCGACATATCGCCCCGTCCTGCGCGTGCGGAAGTCGAGGAGTTGACGAGAATTTTTGGTACGTCCGGCTTTTAGTGCTATTTAAAAGATCAGGTCAATCGCCAGATTATCCGCGATTATCTGACTAATGCTGTGGTATTGGGCGAGATTGCACAGGGTGGTCTGGCGGCGTTTGCGTCCCAGCTCGTGTCTAAAGAGAGTCGCGCTACCCTGGCATTGTTTATGTTGATGAGCTCAGTGGAGGAAGCGAAAGATCTTCCCGTGGCGAGCAGCGAGGGTGAAGGGCTCAAGCCACTGACGCCGTTACCCAGGGCCCCGTCTCATATCAAGTTGGTTAAGCGTTAATTCGTCCGTCAGGATGTATTGGTTGGCCTCGTCCTGGAGTCTGCTAGCTTAAAACTTGGCTGGATTTATGAACAAATATTAGATAAAAAATGGCATATAAAACAAAATATCCCGATAAAAATAATATATTTATAAAATAATGGCACAAAAATAGCCTTAAATTTTAATTTAATAAAAATAAGACGTCTTGCGTGTTGTCGTCACTACCCTCCCGACCTATAACTTGGTTATCACCACAGATTAAGTAGTGATCTCAGCGGGGAGTTCCCGGTTTGCTGCGGCGAGCCAACTCCCTGCGGAGAACACAACAAGTCATACATGAGATCAATGGGGTAGGCAGCGATGTTGACAATAACTCCGACGGCAGTGCTGGACACAGTTCCCGACGATGGGCCGGAAGTTTTCGCAGTAATCGGCGGTAAGAAGGTGTTTCTGCCCGCCGAAGCCAGATATGTAATGCAGGATATGCGCGGTCTTTGGTATTACAGCTCGCGTAAACCACGCCCAAAAGAAGGTGACTGGACGCCCAACAAAACCAGCATTGCCTGTCTGACAGAGCGCGGTTGTGTGCGGGCGCTGAAAACGGACAGTGTGCAGCAGTGGCTGGACACCTGCCAGCGTACTGTGCGTATGGTGAGAGCTCATAACGGCGGAGAGCGTCGTCCCTTTGAGGATTAGTCCTCAATAACGCTTCCGTTGCAGAGGCGGCCCAGGTTTAGACCAGCGCTGTCATCGTTCTGAGTGCTGCGAAAACCAGCTGCTGGGCTGATCATTCCCTCTTTGATCCCACGCTCGAAGTGGGGTTACCTCTGCCGTTCGCGCAGGAGACAGAGCTGTCGCCATCTGGCGATTTCACTGGATTAAAAAGGCACGATTCAGTGAATATTACACAATCGTCAGCCGCCAAAATTTCATATAGTAATCTCTGAGCGGCTCCTGCAAGGGGTGGGGCGCCTACCGCGGTCACCTTT
>CAWWAG010000041.1:0-33330 GCA_963934845.1 uncultured Halioglobus sp.
GCGTTAAGTGCATCTTGCAACCCAGCGAGTGATAGAATAGTATCACTTTCATGAAAACTGAATTAGTCACTACATTAAAGCGCCAAGCGACCAAGATTCTCGCTGAGTTACATGATTCGAAAGAACCGGTACTGATAACTGAATATGGAAAACCTTCGGCTTATCTCGTCGATTTCGAAGATTTTGAACTGTTGCAACGTCGGATTGAAATTCTCGAAGGTATCGCTCGTGGTGAGGCAGCTGTCTTGGAAGATCGGACTTTGAGCAACTCCAAAGCAAGGGAAAGTATGAGCAAATGGCTCAGCTGATTTGGACGGAATCTGCTCTTTCTGATCTCAATGATATAGCTGAGTACATTGCTCTACAGAACCCTGCGGCAGCGAAGGCGTTGGTTCAGCGTATTTTTACATCTGTGGAGCGTTTGGAGCATCATCCAGCATCAGGAAAATATCCAGCGGAACTGGCTGGCAAGCGCTATCGAGAAGTGGTTTCAGGTCCATGTCGCGTCTTTTATCGGCCTACTCAGGCCGAAGTAATAATTCTTTATGTAATGCGCAGCGAGAGGCAGCTTAGAAACTTCCTGATCCATGAGGCTGAGCGTGGAAGCAGTTAACAAGCAAAGGCAGACGGATGCTCCGCACCGCTGCTTTGAGCGTTGAGGCTGTAGAAAAACCCCAAAAATATCTATTCTAATGCGACATTCAGCGCCATCGTTGTTTTAAAATAACCCCATCAGTCCTTTAGTGGATTTATGATGGCGCGCTATAAAGATTACAACCTCGATCAAAGTAAGTTCATTCCCGTTGTTTTCGCTGACCAAATAACCTCAGGCACTTTTGAGAACACTATTAGTTTTCTGGTGGACGAGCACCTAGACATGACGGTGTTTGATGCGCGTTATAAGAACGATGACGTCGGTAGCCCCGCTTACGCCCCGTCATTATTACTTAAGGTGATTCTTACGGCGTACTCACGCGGGTTCACGTCCAGCCGACAGATCGAGCGACTATGCCAGGAGAATGTTGTTTTCATGGCGTTGTCAGCAGATAGTCAGCCGCACTTTACGACTATCGCAAAATTCATTGCGCAGATGAGCGATGTGATACAGCCCCTGTTCACTGAGGTTCTCATGGTGTGTGATAACCAGGGTCTTATTGGTGGGGGAATGTTTGCCGTTGATGGCTGCAAGATGTGATAGTCCCTGGAATAAAGAGGCAGAGAAATGGTCACACCAATAATCGAATTCCATCTCTGCTATTTTAGTTGGATTAATCTACAGCCTCGTTAAATGCCCGCGTCGAGCCCCACTGACCATATTTGATTGTTGACTGTAGTATCAATAGCGATACTATACTGTCATGGCAGATGTTAAAGATATTCTCAATCCGATGAAACGGAGCCCCAAGGGAATCCGTTTCAACGACTTATCTAAAGTTTGTGAGTATTTCTTTGGTGAGCCTGGACAGTCGGGGTCAAGCCGCAAGGTTTTCAAAACACTATGGCAAGGAGATCCCCGAGTAAATATTCAGAACTCCAAAGAAAAGGCCAAGCCTTATCAGGTTCGGCAGGTATTGCAGGCAATTGATCGTTTGGAGGTAGCAAATGAAAAAGAATCTTGATCGATATACGTACAGACTCACCTGGTCTGAGGAAGATGGAGAGCATATTGGGCTCTGTGTTGAATTCCCTAGCTTAAGCTGGCTTGATTCAACGCCCGAAAAGGCACTGGCTGGCATTCGAAAAGTGGTGAAAGAAGTTCTTACAGATATTACTAATTCAGGGGAAATTGTTCCTGAACCTATTTCCATCAGAAATTACAGCGGAAAATTTATGGTTCGAGTTCCTCCAGAAACTCACCGAAATTTAGCAGTACAAGCCGCTGAATCAGGTGTGAGTTTGAACCGTCTCGTTTCGAGTAAGCTAAACTAGTGTTCGCATCTAACAGGTCAAGGCTGCAAGGCGCTTTCGGCGCAGGACGGCGTTACCGCCGCCTCAGCTTGAGGCGTTAAGGCTCTAGATCTCACCTTGCATCAAGATCCATAATGGTATCGTTTTTATACTGTGAACAACTTTGAATACGATGACCAAAAGAGTCAGGCCAACCTAGACAAGCACGGAATCGACTTCGGTACCGCTCAGGCATTATGGGATGATCCTTCTCTCATTGAAATACCAGCAAAAATACTCGAGGAGCCTCGATTCCTAGTCATCGGGTGTATCGGCCGAAAGCACTGGTCCGCAGTAGTAACCCCTAGAAATGAGAATATCCGGGTAACTTCTGTTCGCCGCTCGAGAACAGAGGAGGTCGCAATCTATGAAAGCTAAGAAATTCGATTCAGACTTTGATAATGGTAAAGACATCACTGATGCACTGGATCTATCAAAAGTCCGCCGCCCGCTTCAGCAACAGATAAGGGTAAACGTGGATTTCCCCACATGGATGATTGAATCCCTTGACCGTGAAGCTAGTCGCCTCGGGGTAACTCGGCAATCTATAATTAAAGTTTGGCTGGCAGAGCGCCTTGAGCAATTGTCCACCGATCGTAGGGGTTGATTGGGTGGGGATCAACCCACAAGCCCCGCTTCCGAGCCTTGGCCTCATCCTCCGCAGATTCGTAGCGACCGCGATCCTCCGCTGACTGCTCTTTCTCATAGTACCGATACCACCATGCCATACCAGCAAGCACCTGGGCATGATTCGTATCAAGGGTCTTACCACAGGACGGACAGTCGGAAGGCTGCACCCATACTTTGCCCAAGATGCGACCATAGCGGTCGGACTTGGAAGACTCTACCCTGACCTGCTTACCCCCCACCATCCGGTTGAGATTTTGTGTGGATGCCGTGCCGAAAGGCTGACCGCGCTCGGGGGCGTCAATGCCTGTCAGGCGAACCTTATGTTCCGTGTTGGTTTCATCAAGGACTTTGATAGTATCCCCGTCTGTCACCGCTACCACGCGCCCGGCAATATCTGCGAGGGTCTGTACGGCGACGAGGAGGAGCAGGCTCGCCAATAAAAATGATTGTTTCTTCATGCTCTAATTGCCTCATGGAATTGTCAGCGCAGAGCCGAGAGAATTTGATCATCTGGGATATGGTTTGTGGCACCCAACGAAACAGACAGGTGCCATTACGGAAAGTGCATCGATATTTAGCTCAAACAGCGGCATAAGTGAGCCAAGAACGCGCCGTCACTAGAATCCATATTCCAGTGACAGGTCTTCCGAGATTAGCTGCAGCTCTGACTGTTTGAAAACGGCGAGACTTCCTTCATAAAACTCTAATACCAGCCAGGGACTAGAGTTCTCAGAAATAATTTTTCTCACAGCATCTACATTAGCAGCCATTTCACCATTTACTGATTTCAACAGTGAATTAGTCAACTCATAGCCCTCGTTAGCGTCATGATCCAGCACATTTGATACAAATATCCCCCCAACAGGATTTTCTACAGTACCCCGCTGCATTCCTAATCTTATTCCGTTCGCCTTCTCGTGAACGTCGATTCTGTTTTCATCTAGATAGAGGAAGACTTCATCCGCCATATCCACCAAAATCAGCCCACCAACCTCTAGCCATTTGGGCCTATATTGAGAATCAATACCCGGGGCCCCAAAAACATTATTCCAGTTGTATTTCAGTTCACAATTTATGGTTTCCCCCTTCCCGTTTCTTCTAATTTCCAACTCCAGTATGTCGCCAATCTGGCGGCTCGATGCGACATGGTCGACTGACACAACTCCGTCTCCGGGATATTCCACCATTCCAGAGGCACTTATACTAAGGCCTTCGATAGAGGTAACAACATCCCCTCTTTGTACACACTGAGAAGTTGGGTCACCAACTGTCTCAGAGACATAGACGCCGACCCTCTCTTGCAACCCGAGGTACTCCTGCATGTTTACGTTAGCTATCGGTAAATAGAAGAATGGTAGTTGAGGGAGACCATCAATAACACCGTCGCCGGCATCCGCCAAAAACTGCTCGATAACGGCAACGGGGATCGCATAACCAATATTTTCAGCCTTATCGGATGCCTGAAAGCTTATACCCATCAATCTGTCATCAGAGAATACAGCGCCCCCGCTATTTCCGTTATTAATCGCCGCATCGATCTGATAAGTAAGTAGAGTCATGGCGGAGTAGGCATAATCAGTTTCCTCTGTTCTTGAAAGCACCCCTTTGGTCACCGAAACGGTGTCTCCACCCACGGGAAAACCAACAACTAGAACCTCTGAACCAAATGTAACCTCTGAAGAAAGCGTAGCTGGTTTTGCGTCAATGGAAAATTCTTCGTGGGGAACTTTCAACAAAGCTAAATCTGAAGCCTCGCTCACATGCTCAACCGAAGCCCGATACCAAGTGTCACTGCCAACACGCCTGAGATCTACTCTTAAAGCTGAATCCACTACGTGTGCATTCGTCAACAACCTATCACCCTCAATAAATACGGCTGAACCAAATGACTTGCCCGCTGAGCCTTTCTGCCACGGATGATTAATGCTGTAGCTATAGCTTGTAACCCTCACCTGGGCTACTTTCGATAAGTATTCTTTTTCAGCGAATACTTTACCCGCCATAATCAAAGTTAGTGGAAATATCCACAATAGTTTTTTCATTCAAAATCCTTTTTCAAAAAATCTGGTTTTAGATGATAATCCTAAATGCGCGATCACGCGCGCCTGCTACCACGACCCGACGGTTCAGCGCGCGTATGCCGAGTGCGCAGAAGGTTATGGTTTCCTGATCATGGCCAACCCGCCCAGAGATCCGAAAAAGAAGGGCCGGGTAGAATCGGGCGTAAAATATGTAAAAGCTAACTTCTTCCCGCTGCGCGAATTCCGTACCCTGGGTGACGCCAATGCCCAATTGGCACAGTGGGTCATGGGCACTGCGGGCAACCGCTGTCACGGTACGACCCACGAAAAACCCCTGACACGCTTTACCGAGACTGAGCGGCACTTGCTCAAACCCCTCCCCGCCGTCCCGCCGGAACTGGCCAATTGGGCTAAGGTGAAAGTCCACGGCGATTGCCATGTGCAATATGAAAAATGCCGATACTCCGTGTCTTATCGGCTGGTGAGGCAAACCCTGTGGCTACGCGCGTCGGAAACCACTGTACGGGTCTTCCGGGAACAGGAGATGGTAGCTATCCATAGTCGCCTGTTCCGTCCGGGCAGTCGCTCAACGGTGCCGGAACACATGCCCCCTGAAGCTCAGGCCTACGCTATGAAAGATCCCCAATGGTGTTTACGCCACGCTGAAAAGATCGGCCCGGCCTGCCATGCCCTGATTGAACAGCTCTTTGCCGACCGGGTGCTGGACAACCTGCGTGCCGCGCAGGATGTGGTGTGCTTCAAAAAACAGTATGGGCAGGCCCGGGTGGAAGCTGCCGCTACCCGGGCACTGGCTTACGCCAGCCCACTGTACCGCACGGTCAAAACCATTCTGGAGAATGGCCTGGATCAGCAAACCCTCGATGAGCCGGGCTTTGACAAGCTCGGTCACGCTTACACCGGCCGAGGACGATTCTCGCGCGACACCAAGAAACTCTTAACGCACTAACCCTGAACAAGGATACTAACGATGGATATAACCATAAATACCCCAAACCCCATGCCGGAACTCGCGGCTTTACTCAAACAGCTACGCCTGTCTGGCCTCATGGACTCTCTGGCCCAACGCAACCGTGAAGCCATTGAGAGCAAACTCGCCTACACCGAATTCGTGGCTCTGGTGATTCAGGATGAAGTGGCCCGGAGGGCTCAGAAGAAGTTCGCCTCCCGGGTGCGTCGGGCCGGCTTTCGGGGCGAGAAGACCCTGGAGGGCTTTGACTTTGGCAAACACCCAAAGCTGAACCAGGAGTTGATCCGGGATCTTGCGACCTGCCGGTTCATTGAAGAGAAAGTCTCATTGCTTATCGCCGGCCCTTGCGGCACCGGCAAGAGCCACATTGCCCAGGCGCTGGGACATTGCGCAGTCAGACTCGGCTACGATGTCCTATTCACCACACAGACAAAACTGTTGGGTAACTTGCACGCTGCGCGTGCCATCAATGCCTATGATCGCCGGTTCCTGAGCCTGGTGAAAATCCCGCTAATCATCATTGACGATTTTGGCCTTAAGCCTATGCGGTCTCCCCACGATGAGGACTTCCATAATCTGATCGATGAAAGGTACGAGAACGCGGCGACGATTGTCACCAGCAATCTCGACTTCGGGGAGTGGGGAGATGCCTTCCCCAACAAACTGCTGGGGGCCGCCACACTGGATCGGCTTCGTCACGGGGCCTACCGACTTGTCCTTGATGGAGAAAGTTACCGCACACCGCGACGGCTTACTGAGGAGGGAAAATAAGTGTTTACAAAAGCGGGTAAAAACCGCTAAAAAGAGACCCGTCTGAGACTCACTAATCGGCGTTAAAAAATGGCGCCGAACACGACTGTGCATCAAAGTCAGCCATACACTACCACTAGGCTGCTAGTCGGTACTTTTGGGCCTGCGAGTTTTTGCTTTAAAGAAGGGCTTTAAAAAATTGGTGCAACCGGCTTCCTTAAAAGGTCGCCTCGCCTTCTGGTTTTACTTCAAGAAATGTGTGACGGTGGTCTTTCCGATTTCGACCCTGAGGGTGTTCCGGTATGAGCTACAGTTGGGAAGGCTCTGCCAGAGTGAGGGGGGTGTCAAAAACGGTGAAATCTGGATAAACCCTGGGACGGGCAAGCAATTAGAGCGTTGGCCATGGTTGCGACAGGAGCCCGATCAGCGAAAATTCACCTGTGATATTTACCATGATCGCCCCGATGATTGTAAGCACTACCCGGTCACGATTGATCAAATGATATAAGATGAGTGTGAGATGTCGGACACACAGGATTTGGACAAGCCCAAGCAGGCGCAAAAAGGCCTGGATCACATTATGAGAGATAGCCGCCCCACGGTTAAAGCTCGATGAGCAGCGACGGTTAGTCCGCAGCCTGTGAAATGCATTACCAAGCTGGTGTATCAAAGTTTCAAAGCTATACCCTGCTGTTTCTCCTCCGGTGCGCAGAGGGTTATGTTGCAGTCTTAAGTTGAGGATTTAATGGCTAAAGAGATAGAAAGGAAGTTTCTAATCAATCAAGACGCGCTTGGCGCTCTCGATAATGGAACCTCGATTAAGCAGGGCTATATTTCCACAAAAGATAAGGCAGTCGTCCGTGTAAGGGTTTCTGGCAATCAAGCTTATCTTACGCTCAAGGGTGAAGTTATGGGTGTAACTCGCTCTGAATTTGAGTATGAAATACCGGTCACAGATGCGGAGCAAATAATTACAGAGTTATGTAACGGGCCTGTGGTGGACAAGACCAGATATTTAGTCACTCACTGTGACCATACGTGGGAGGTTGATATATTCCACGGAGAAAATGATGGCCTCGTGATTGCAGAAATAGAGTTAGGAAGCGAAAGGGAAATCTTTGAAATTCCTGATTGGGTAATCAGTGAGGTAAGTGGTGAGACCAAGTACTATAACGCTAGTCTCTCAGCCAATCCGTTTAAGAGTTGGAGGAATTAGTTGATTTTAGCTATGAACCTTTACGATATCGTCGAAGGAAAAGAACACATCTAAAAGGACTAAATGAAGCAGTCGATCGAGCTGATGGATGGTATTGACGCGGGGAACGAGGCAGCAGGCCCTTCACCGGACCGCCAAACCTACGGTTCGTCTGCCGCTTGCCGAAGTGCAATGGCGCCACTAAAAAGGCGTGCCAATGCAAGAAAAGGCAGCAATTCATTCTGGGTTTCATAATGGTAGCCATTACAACTGACATATGCGGTATACGCCTACATTAGCCCTTATATTTGTTGTTTTCAGGGTTATCGTCAAACGGCCCAAAAAGTGCCCGACAGGGCCAAGCTAGTATTCTTTGCAATTTGGCACCTCCCAAGTACCAAAATATACGTAATACTGGTACCTTGCACGTAGCTGGTTAAGGTTGGCAGGGGACTTCGTGCCTCAGCTTTAAGCGTTATTGGCTTTTGTAGAACATTTTTACTTTATATTCGAATTGGTGAATTCGGGTATATTTTTTTATATTTCACCAACAATAGTGAGTACAAACAATGAGTAAAGGTACAGTTAAATGGTTCAATGCCGACAAAGGCTTCGGTTTCATTACTCCTGAGGACGGTGGTAAGGATCTGTTTGTTCATCATTCAGAAATTCAAGCGGGTGGTGCGTATGCAACCTTGAATGATGGCCAAGCCGTTGAGTTTGAAGTTGGCCAAGGTCAAAAAGGACCATGTGCAAACAAGGTCGTTGCAGTTTAGGTTGTAACAAAACAATTCAAGCAAGCGGATGGCTACGCCACCGCTTCTTGAGGCGTCAAGCCTTTCAGTTAGTAATTTAGATAGTGTCTGAAAATATTTTCTGAGTCATGTCCCAGGACAGTGATAGTAGCGGCAACCAATACACAGGCGTCGATCACTGGGTGCTCTCACAGGGCGACCGCATGGGTTATGCAAGGAAGAGTACTGGTTTCGACATCCTGTCTTGGAAATTATGCCATGTGACGGCATTAGCCCCAGGAGGAATAGATTTTGCTAACGCAGCAGCTTGTTGATTGCCCGTACTGTGGGGAATCTATTGAAGTACTTTTGGATCACGAAGAGGCTGGGCAGCAGTATATTGAAGATTGCCAAGTTTGTTGTCGGCCGATTACCTTCCGCATCGCGATAAGTGTCGAAGGGGAATTACTGGTTTCATTACACGATGAAAATGAAGCATATTGATCTTGAAACAGAAAATTTCCGGGTATCACAAAGACGACAAGAACGGCTCGTTAGCTGAGCTCAAGTGCGGCCACAATCAACACGTACGGCACAATCTGCCCTGGACAAATCGTCCGTGGGTTGAAACGGCAGCAGGGCGGGAGTCCATGCTCGGCTGAACTGCAAACTGTCTGATACCGGTCTGGTTAGGGCGTCACAATGTTGAAAATGGGATTGGGTTGATCCAGCAGGGCGAAGAATTTTAGTAAATCCAATTTGCTGCCTTCAACAGAGACGTCATCCGAAAATAGAATCTCGCGAACCCCTGCTCTGCCGGTCAACATCTTCACAAACATTGGGTGCGTAATGCGAACCGTGGCATTGGCATCGGGGGCAGGGCTTCCCTCGCGCTGGTGAAGGACTGCGTTTTCCAGTTCCAGCACGTACACTTTATCCAGATCAGTAAACTCGATATTGAGGGTGAAGGATTTGCCGTCCGCCTTGGGACCATTGAGCATGGCACCCATCAGTTCGAAGAATTGATCCAGTGGCGTTGCATCGATCAGGTCCACTGCATTGGCGAGACTGATGCCAGTTCTGGGTGCGCCCTGACGCAGTTCAAGTGCACCGGTGAGATAGACGTCCCGCCAAGGCCCAGACTCGGCCAGATAGCCCATTTGGTCATAGGTTTGGGCTAATAGCGCTTTCGCAGCCTTGTTGTCGGGCTGGGCGAACACCAGGTGATTGAGTAACTCGGCCACCCATCGATAATCGCCTTTGTCAAAATCTGCCTGTGCGCGATTCAAAATAGCCTCTGAACCGCCCATCATATCTACGTAGCGGACAGCAGCCTCCTCGGGAGGCAGGGGGTCGAGGTTGGCGGGGTTGCCGTCGTACCACCCAAAGTACATCTGGTATACCGCCTTGGCGTTGTGTTTCAGCGTGCCGTAATAGCCGCGGTTGGGGAAGTTGGTGCGCAGCGCTTCGGGCATTTGCAACATGTCGGCAATCTCCCGTGGCGTGTAGCCCTGCGATGCCAGGCGCAGGGTCTGGTCGTGAATATACTTGTAGCCATCGCGCTGTTTCCTGAGGAAATCGATAATTTCCTCATTGCCCCAGAGTGGCCAGTGATGGCTGCCAAAATACACTTCGGTATCGGGAAACAGGTTGATCGCCTGGTCGATGTAGTGACTCCATTTACGGGCGTCGCGCACTTTGGTGCCGCGCAGGGTGTAGAGATTGTGCATGTTGCGCGAGACCACTTCGGCGCCACAAAAAGCTTTAAGCTGCGGCAGATAGAAGGTCAGCTCTGCGGGCGCTTCTGAGCCGGATGTGTTCTGAAAAATGAACTCTACGCCGTCGATCATGACGGTTTCGCCTGTGGTGTCGATGGTGCGCGTAGGTGGGGCGATCCCGACGCTACCAAACGCGGGGCCTTTACCGAGACCGGAGCCGATATGGCCACGGGCCGAGTGTTCAAGATGGCTGCCGTACATGAACATGGAGCGTCGACTCATGGTGGTGCCGGCAATCACATTTTCACTGGTGGCTTCATCCATAAATCCTACCGGGGCGATAATTTCGGTGTCCGCATCTGCGCCCAATACAGCTTGCACGCCGCCGAAGTGGTCGATGTGGGAATGGGTGAAGATGATCGCTGCTATGGGTTTGTTACCCAGGTGCTCCCGGGCAAATGCGATGGCGGCACCGGCGGTCTCTTTGGTGGTCAGCGGATCCACGATGATCCAGCCTGTTTTTCCTTCGATAATACTCATATTGGAAAGGTCGAAGCCGCGCAGTTGGTAGACGCCCTTGGTGACTTTGAATAGACCGTGATTATTGTTGAGTGTGGCCTGGCGCCAGAGACTGGGGTTGACCGTATCTGGCGCTTCGCCCTGAATAAAGTCATACGATGGCATATCCCACACCAGGGACTCGTCGGGCCCTGCGATCTTCAGTGAAGGGTGTGTGGCAATAAGGCCTTTGCTGGCGTTGTCAAAATCCAGCTGGTTGGCGAGATCCAGTTCCTCACTCACCCGGGCGTTGGCACGTGCGGTGTTTTTGGTTGCGGGTGTATTGCCCTGTGCGCTCTCGGCGGTATCAATGGACTCGCCTTGGCAAGCCAGTAGAAGTGTCAGTAGAGGAGCGGCTAGTAAGGTGTTGTACCAGGCAAGGGTAGAGGGCATAGAATTTCTCCTGACTTACAGTCAGTACATCTGTCGTGGACGAATTTTAGTTTCCGCTTGTGCGAGCACAACGGACACTAGCAGTTCGCTGCGGTGTGCTCAAGCCGACGATTGACCCGTTCGATGGCATTTATTTGCTGGCGGCTGCATTATACACAGCGTATCCACCGCCGTTTGATCAGGGAGTTTTGTTTATATGAAAATAACGCTATTTGGTGCTACTGGCAGTCTGGGTCTGGAGTGTCTACAGCAATGCCTTGATGCTGGCCATGTGATGACCGTGTTGGTGCGCAGCCCGAGCAAGTTGCTAACTGCCCTGCGCGACAGGATCACGGTTGTTGAGGGCGACGGCCTGATTGCGGGCGATGTAGCCCGCGCTCTGCCACCCGGTACTGATGCAATTTTGTTTGCCATTGGCGTGGATGAAAAAACGTCGCCACCCGACCTGTGCACCGATGTCACCCGGCATATTCTCGCCGCGATGCATAGTGAGCAGATACCGCGATTGGTATGGTGCGGTGGTGGCAGCACTTTTCGGCCAGAGGATGTAGTGACCTTTGGCGCTCGGTTTGTGCGCTGGTATTCCGAGACGTTTCTCAAACACAGGCACACAGATAAAGAGCATCAATTGCAGTTGCTGGATGACAATACCGATCTTTGCTGGATAGGTATTCGTCCTCTGCAAATGAAATCGGGGCCGAAGAAAGGCAGCTATCGATTGGGGTATAACGCGTTCAGTGCCTTGTCCAATATTTCCTTTGCCGATTGCGCACACGCCATGGTCAACATGCTTGAAAGTGACGTCTGGGTGGGTAAGGCGCCGATTGTTCAATATTGAAGTTGCTGCGGCACGGGTTCAGAAAGAGGTAGTGAGTAGTGGCAGATTCGGCGAGTTCGATGAAAGCTTGCGTCAAAACACGTGACGAGGGGCAGGAATACTTTTTTTGGGAGGGGTGTTTTATTACCGAACTGTCCAACTCCAGCGATGATCCCGATGTTTCGGTTGTCCGTGCGCGCGTGGAGCCGGGTAAGACTACCCGCTGGCACTCTCTGCGCGAAACAGGTGAGCGCTATGTTGTGCTGCAAGGGTTGGGTAGCGTGGAGGTCGGCGATCTACCGCCACATCGTGTGACTGCTGGGGATGTGGTGGTTATTCCGCCAGAGGTGCGGCAGCGCATCAGCAACATTGGCACAGATGATCTGGTGTTCCTGGCGATTTGTTCACCGCGCTTTACGGATGCGGTATACGTTGATCTTGAGGAGTGAATGGTGCGTGCCATTGCGGTATTCGCATTGCTAGTAGAGGATAGAAGCCGTGTCTGAATGATTTGAGAAACTAGACGATAAGCTAAAGGCGTTTCTTCTCAAGCAGCATCTGTATTTCGTGGGGAAGGCGGGTGCACAAGGCTTTGTGAATGTATCGCCCAAAGGTATGGACAGTTTTCGTATTCTGGATGACGCCACCGTCGCCTGGCTGAATCTGACATCCTGTGGCTATGCCGTGCCTTATTACGAGCCGAAGGGCGATAGGCCGACGCTGACCAAGTGGTCGGACAATTGCGGTGAAGCCGGCATACTGGATTACTGGGCGGAAAAAAACATGAAAAGCCTGCATGATGAAGACACTGGAATTCTATAAAAATCCCACTCAGTTCGTCAGGCAAATACCCCGTGGATATACCATTGTCTGGCTAAGCGATCGTGAAATACCCAGTAGTGCTGGCCGCCGCTATCTGCAGCGATGAAGTAGTCCCGGCTCACCGCTTGATGCCACCAGTTGTCCTCGATACGCTCCGGCCCGTACATCAGTTTCAGGGCGCCGTTCCAGTACAACTGCGCGCCGCGTTGGCGCAGGGCTTTCGGTTGGGGCATTAGCCAGAAGGGGCGCTGGGCACAGTGCGCTGTGGTGCTGTGCTCATCGCCGTTATGGTCGCTGCTAACCAGCAGCGCAAACTCTGGCAGGTGCTCATCCCGGCAGCCGACCTTCTCCACAGATTGCAGGCCCAAACGGTTGTGCAACCTGTCCAGCAGGCCAGCCAGAGGTTCGCGCTGGTTGCGCGGGCTAAACAGGTCGATGCTATCCTGTTGTCCGGCGCGCAGCTGTTGACAGACCAGAGACAGGCCCTCCACGCTGTCGCGCAGTTGCACGCGCTCAAAGCGAATACGGCTGAGCTGATACCAGTGTTCCCAATCACTGTGGCTGCTGGTACTGCGCACGCATACATCCTGCAGTTTGTGGTTTATGCCAGCCAGCTGCCAAGTGATCTCGCTGGTCTGTAGCTGGGTGTTACGCAGGAAGCGGCACAGGGACTGCAACAGGCGTTGCACCGCAGGTAGCAATTCATCGTTGGTTTTGACCTCGTAACCAAACCAATATTTGTCGTTAAAGATTTTGGGGGGGCGGTAATCCACCTGCAAGTCCTCCCGCTGCCCCAGTAGTTGCTGCAGGAAGTGGGTAAATTCCCTGCCACAGCGCCGGCCCAGAGCTGCAGGTGGAAGCCTCAGTACATCGCCGAGTGTGTGCAGTCCGGCCCGGCGCAGTGAGTCCACTTTGCTTGTGAATTGCGTCAGCAAGTTCAGGGACAGGGGGCTGAGTCGTTCCTCCAGTGGCTGTTGCATCGCCATGGCCGTGTCCGGGGTAGCAAAAGACAGTAGCCAGGCCGCTTTGGGTGTTGGTGCCAATCCGTAGCGTGCCCGGTATCCGCGGTTGCCGATGCCGCTCGTCACCTCCCGTAGTAAAGCATCCAGCCCTTGAAACAGGCTTAGGCAGCCGCCAATTTCCAGTTGCAGGCAGTCTGCCTGCCAGGTACACAGGGTTGGGGTAATGCTGTAGGCCCAAGAGCACAGTTGCTGCAGGCATTGTTGCTCGGCCTGTCTATCCCGTTCCAGTAGGCGTACGGGTTCATCTCCTGCTAGTGCGCGCACCGTCGCGGTGCCCATGCCCTGACGTATCCCTACTGTGGTGGCACAGTCGTTGGCATGCAGTACACGCTGTGCAGCCAATACCACTACGGGTTGCTGTTCGCAGTGGCTCAGGCATTGCAGGGGCAGCTGGTCAAATCGCAGGCACAGCCAAAGGCTCACGGTTTGCTCTCGCCGCAGTCGCTGATAAATAGCGCAGGCAGTAGCCTGATCGTGTCATTAGTACTGTACATGTATACAGTATTAGTGACGTGAGAGCGCTTGTCCAGTGTGCGTGGAAAATCCTTGCACAGCACCGGATCTTCAGCGTACCGAGGTCGAAATGTTACCTTACGTGACAATTTAGCGCGAGGATTCCTAATTTGGATCACTTTATTTGGGGCACATTTCTATACAATATTTAATGAATATTGCACAAGAATACAGTTGCAGCGGAAAAGATATGCGTAGATAGTGGTAACACTTTACCTAGGACAGTGTTACTTAAAGTTACAAAAGAGGATTTTCTAATGAAAGTTTTACTGATGGCTGTGCTGATTTGCCTGGCATCCAACGTCTCTGCTGCATGTCCCGTAAAGCGGCCGGGGGAGTTACCGGTGTTGCCCAATGGCGCAATGGCCAGTGAAGAGGAAATGTACCGGACACAATTGGTAGCGGAAAAGTATCTGTTGCAGGCGCAGGCCTACATAGATTGCGATGTAATGAACCGCCGGCAACATCTGGTATTGGTTTCAAAGCTAGAAGACTTCTCCCGGATTTATGACGAGGAAGTTATTGAGTTCCAGATTCGTACTAATATCATTGCAGAGCAATAGAGCCGGCGTGATCAGGCAACTGGCGCCGGTGCTCCCATTGCAACACTGTGTTGATTACTGGCGCTCCAAACGGGCAGCTCCCACAATTGTGGCTGAAGCGGTACATCTTCGGCTGGAGACAGATTGATATCGATAGCCTGGTTGCCTCCACGCTGTTTGAGGATGTGCACCTTGCGATACTCGCGCATTTGCAGGCGCAGGCTGGCGGGGGCATGGTTGTAGCCCGCTTGATTGGGGCGAAACAGCACTGCCAGACTGTCGCCACTGGCGGCAGCGAGTTGCAGCTTGCGCAACTCGCTGTAGCTATATTCCTGTGCGCCCAGCCAGCTGAAGACTGCGCTACAGGTGGTGCTGCGCAGGGCCTGTTCGGTGGCCCATAACAGGTCTTGCCTGTTCTTGGGGTGGACCAGCAAAACTTGCCGGGTATCGATACCCCGCGCCGCTAACAGCGGGGCGTAAGGTCTATAGGGTGGGGCGATAAACACCTGCCAGCGGCCCTGTTCACTGAGTTGTTCCATGGCGGGTAGAAACAGACCCATCGCACCCAGCCCGCTGCCGTCGCTTAGCAATTCGATGGTACTGTCTAGTGGCCAGCCATTTTGTTGCAGTTGTGAATCCAGTGCGGCATAGCCTGTGGCGAGGCCCTGAGTGCCATGGCAATCATTATTCGCGGAGATTCTGTGCCCTTGAAAGTGGCGGTGGCGACCACGCCAGGTGTCTTTGCGATTGGTGACCTGTTCCAGCTTCTCATTCATATTCATGGTCTTTTCCTCTTGGAGATGGTCTATCTAAAATACTGTATGAACATACAGTAGTATTGGAAGACGCATAATGCAAGTTATGAATTGTTGGGTTTTTGGTCATGGTTGGGCCGAGCTCTGGGGAGTTGCCCTGCTCTTGGAACCTCATATGAGATACCAAAAAATCGGCTATCTGGAGACTCGGCTGAGCCCTGTGACAAGACGTTCGAGGTTGTCCCAGGGCTTGCCGTCGGCGAAGCCTTTGATGCTGCCGTCTACCTGGGAAGCTTGCTCCAGCAACAGCGACAGGGAATTGGCATCGTGGCGGGTCAGGGCGGCCTGCATGATGGGTATGCGGTTTTGCCAGACGCGTAGAGCCGAGAGTGCCTGTTGTGGGTTACGACCGTTGTCGCACTCCAGTTTTACTTCGTAAAGCGTGCGAATCTCGCGGGCGAGGGCCCACAATACCGCCGGAGGTTCGGAGCCTTCTGCGCGCAACCCGTGCAACATGCGCAGGCTGGTAGTGGCGTCGCCCTTGAGAGCGTTGTCGGTCATCTCGAACACGTTATAGCGGGCGTTGTCGGATACCGCGTCGATAACCGTTTTTGTGGTGATGCGCGAATCGGCTGCCAGCAGTTTCAGTTTTTCAACTTCCTGGACAGCCGCTAACAGATTGCCCTCCACCCGATCACTCAGCAATTGCAGCGCATCGTCATCGATACTCATGCCCGCGCCGCTCACCCGTTGTTGCAGCCAGCGCGGCAGACTTTTGGCGTCCACCGGCCACACCTGAATTGTGGCGCCGGCCTTGTCGAGCGCCTTGTACCATTTGCTGTTGGTGGACTGTTTGTCAATTTTACCGGAGACGATCAGCAGTACATCTTCGCTGCTGCTAATATCCAGATATTCACACAGGGTGGCGCTGCCTGGAACGCCTGGCTTGCCACTGGAAAGGCGCAGTTCAACCAGCTTGCGATCCGCAAAAAGCGACATACTGGCAGCGCTGTGCAGAATGTCCTGCCAGTTAAAACCAGCGACATCGGCCTCGATGATTTCGCGCTCATTACAGCCCTGCTCTCTGGCTTTCTGACGGATCAGGTCGCAACACTCCTGAACTAACAGCGTCTCGTCACCACTGACGATGTAAACAGGAAGCAGGTTTTGTTGGAGATGGCCGGCCAGTTTCTCGGGGTAGAGACGCATTACTGATTTGTGGGCTGGTTTTTGGGTGGACTTTTTTCAGGCTGCCTATTGGACTGGGTAATGCTGGCAGCATAAAAACTGATGCGGCGCATGATTTGCTGTGCCAGATCAGTGCGCATCTCAGTCTGGATCAGTCGTACCTCGCCCTCTTTGCCGACAGCATTGCGCGGGTCGTTCTCCATCTGTTTAACGACTGTCACCGTGGTGAGTGCCACTATTTCATTATTTTCAGCATCGCGGACGGAGAACTCTGAGCGCATGGTGAGCTCGTATTCAGCTACCCGGGCCTCGGAGTTGAGTGAAAGGCTGCGTTGCTCAAACTGCTCTGGACCTAGTACAAGACTAAAATTGGCCTTCTCGCGATCCGTCCATTGCACGCCATTGGCTGCGAGTTGAGAAGAGACGTCTCGACTAAACTCGCCATTGGGGTTTCCGGTCATCAGATACATGCTTTTCCAGGATTCTGGCAAAGACGCACCGGCGTTACCCATGCCGCGCAGATGGAAGCCGCAGGAGCCCAGTAGGCAGGTGATGCCCAGGATCAAACTGTAGTGGGTGAAACGTCTGTACATGGTGAGTCTCGCTATTTGGAGTCGGCCACAATATTAACTAATTTACCTGGCACCACAATGACCTTGCGTACGCTGAGTCCTTCCAGGAAACGGCTCACGTTCTGCTGTGAGCGAGCCAGCGCCTCAACGGCGTCTGTGTCCGCAGTGGCGGGAACTTCCATTTTTGCGCGTACTTTGCCATTCACTTGTACGACCATCTCAATAGTATCGCGGGTGAGGGCGCTCTCGTCGATGTCGGGCCAGCGCGCATTCAGAATATCGCCCTTGCCACCGAGTGTTGGCCACAGCGCATGACTCACGTGCGGTACGATAGGGTTGAGCATTAAAACGATAGCCTGCAAGGCCTCGTGCAACACGGCGCGGCTTTGTGGTTCGTCGTCCAGTTTACCCAGCTCATTACACAGCTCCATGATCGCAGCGATCGCCGTATTGAAAGTCTGGCGGCGACCATAGTCATCGCTGACCTTGGCGATAGTCTCGTGCACCTTGCGGCGGACATTTTTCTGCTGATCGTTTAGCGCAGTGGTATCCAGTGCGGAAACAGGGCCAGCAGCCGTGAGGTTGCCCACCATTTTCCACAGCCGTTTGAGGAAGCGGTTAGCCCCTTCCACGCCCGAATCTGACCATTCCAGAGATTGCTCAGGGGGAGCGGCAAACATGCTGAACAAGCGGACTGTGTCAGCGCCATAGCGCTGTATCAGCGATTGCGGATCCACGGTGTTGCCCTTGGATTTGGACATCTTGGCGCCGTCCTTTAGCACCATGCCCTGGGTGAGTAGGCGCACGAAGGGTTCGTCGGAGTTTACCAAGCCCTCATCGCGCATCAATTTGTGAAAGAAGCGGGCGTAAAGAAGGTGCAGGATGGCGTGTTCGATACCGCCCACATACTGGTCTACCGGCGCCCAGTAATCCGCTTCGTTATCTAGCATGGCGCTGTTATTATTAGCACAACTGTAGCGCGCGTAGTACCAGGACGATTCCATGAAGGTGTCGAAAGTATCGGTTTCCCGCGTGGCCTCGCCGCCACAGCCAGGGCACTGTGTCTGGTAGAACTCCGGCATCGATTTCAGCGGCGATCCGACACCTTCAAAGGCCACGTCGGTGGGTAGAATCACCGGAAGGTCGGCCGCTGGCACCGCCACCGCGCCACAGCTGTCGCAATTGATAATCGGAATGGGCGCGCCCCAATAGCGCTGGCGTGACACACCCCAGTCGCGCAGGCGGAAATTGACGGTGCGTTTGCCTTTGCCCTCGTGTTCAAGCCGGTCTGCCATAGTGGCAAACGCCTGCTGGAAATCTAGCCCGTCGAATTCGCCGGAGTTAACGAGTACTCCCTTTTCCGTGAAGGCGGCCTGATTGATATCGCAGGCCTCATCACCCGCGGATGCGATGACCTGCGTGATGGGGAGATCGTATTTTGTGGCAAACTCCCAGTCGCGCTGGTCGTGACCAGGCACCGACATAACTGCACCTGAGCCATAGCTCATCAGCACAAAGTTCGCGACCCATACGGGGACCTGTAACCCCGTGAGCGGATGTATGACTGTTACTCCGGTCGCCATGCCCAGCTTTTCCATCGTGGCCATGTCGGCCTCGGCCATTTTGATATTGCCCTGGGATTCGATGAACGCCGCCAGTACCGGATCACTTTGGGCTGCGGCCTTTGCCAGCGGGTGCTGTAAGGCCACTGCCACAAAGGTGACGCCCATTAGTGTGTCCGGCCGTGTAGTGTAAACGCTCAGTGCGGAGCCATCCGCGAGCGCGAAATCCAGATTGACGCCCTCGGAGCGGCCAATCCAGTTGCGCTGCATGGTGCGCACTTGCTCCGGCCACTGGTCCAGCGTATCCAGATCTGTCAGCAATTGCTCGGCGTAGTCGGTGATTTTGATAAACCACTGATCGATCTCGCGGCGTTCTACCGGGTTATCACAGCGCCAGCAACAGCCGTCCACAACCTGCTCATTGGCCAGTACGGTCTGGTCGGTTTCGCACCAGTTCACCTCTGCCTTTTTCTTGTAGGCCAAGCCTTTTTCAAAGAGTCGGGTGAAAAACCACTGCTCCCAGCGATAGTAAGACGGGTCGCAGGTCGCCAGTTCCCTATCCCAATCGTAGGCGAAGCCCAGGCGCTGCAGCTGCTCGCGCATGTAATCGATATTCTGTTTGGTCCATTGCGCCGGTGGCACCTTGTGTTTGATCGCCGCGTTTTCAGCCGGCAGGCCGAAGGCGTCCCAACCCATGGGCTGCAGCACATTTTTGCCCTGCATGCGCTGGTAGCGGGCGATCACATCGGCAATGGTGTAATTACGCACATGGCCCATATGCAGCTGGCCGCTGGGATAGGGAAACATCGCCAGGCAGTAAAACTTCTCGCGTGCATCATCCTGCTGCACGGCAAAGCTGTTGTTCGTCAGCCAGTGGTGCTGCGCGGCCTTTTCCAGTGCCTGTGGGTCGTATTGTTGGTCCATCACGGGTGCGCTTTGCGTCCTTGGTATCTGTGGGGAACTCGGTCGGGGCAGGGCCTTCTGGGAGGCTGTCGCGAGCGAAAATGAAGGGCGGATTCTAGCAGTAATTAGCGGGGCGCGCGAAGGTTGTGCTCGCTAGTTATCCCGCCAGAACCCCAGATACATCAGCCCCATAAGCAGCAGGCCGAGGAAGCAACCGGCGATCATCGGCGTATTTCCGAAGCTGCTAAACGGCGTATTGCCCAGCATTGCCTCCACCTGGCCTGTCAGTGTGGTCGCTATGAACTGATCCGTACGTTTCAGGATTCGACCCTGATGGTCGATGATGGCAGAGATACCGTTGTTGGTGGCGCGCAGTACATAGCGCCCATTTTCCCGCCCCCGCATTTGCGCAATCTGCAGGTGCTGCCAGGGCCCAATAGAGTCGCCGAACCAGCTGTCATTGCTTATAGTGACCAGCAGTTCGGCATCCTGGGCATTTTTGGCTACCAGATCGCCATAGACAATTTCATAGCAGATAAAGGGCGCGACACGATAGGGCCCGGCTGACAGCGGTTTTTGTACGGCAGGCCCCGAGCTGAATCCAGACATCGGCAAATCGAAAAAATCGATGAGACCGCGCAGTTGATCTTCCAGCGGGACATATTCCCCAAAGGGTACCAATCGCTGTTTATGGTAGATGCCGCTACCAGCGCCCAATGCAGCAATACTGTTGTAGTAGGCGGGACTGCCGGGTGCGCGAAAGGGAACGCCTGTGATCAGAGTGGTCCCGGCGGCGGCGGCGCGCTGTGAGATCGGCTCCAGAAATCCCTGAGCTCGCTGGAAATAGTTGGGTATCGCGGATTCTGGCCAGATCACGATGTCGTTTCCCAGCAGCGGGTCGGTAGCGTCACTCAATTGCTGCAGGATAGGGCCATACCACTGTGGGTCCCATTTGTGTTCCTGCTGCACGTTGGGCTGCACGATTACCACCGTGATAGGTCGTTCGTTGGCTTGCCCCACCCACTGTGTGGGTTTGAGTATGGCGCCACCGCCCCACAGCGTGATCAGTACCACTGCATAGGTCGTACACGAGACAGCTTTACGGTTACGCCAGGCCAGAAAAAGGCATGTCCCTGACATCGCGCAGATGAAGGATAGACCGAATACCCCTGTTATTGGGGCCCAACCCGAGATCCAGGTTTCCACATGGGCATACCCGAGGTACAGCCAAGGGAAGCCGGTAAGCACCCATTCCCGCAGCCATTCAAACAACACCCAGAGTGCCGGAAACCCCACCAGCATGCCGCCGGGTAAGGGACGCACAAGTTTTACGTATAACCAGGCAAAAAGTGCATGAAAAAGCGCCAGTCCGGCACAAAACAGCACGGTGAGTCCGGCTGCCAGAGGGATAGTGGCATTACCGTGAACATGAATGCTCACGTAGATCCACGAGACACCGCTGCCAAACATGCCAAAGCCGTAGAGCCAGCCGCGCCAAAGGCCCTGCTGCCATGAACAGGTGCACAGGAGGTGGGCAAAGAGCGCACAGCTCAGAATGCCGGCGGGCCAGATATCGAAGGGGGCCAGCGAGAGAGTGACCAGTGCGCCGACCAGTGGTGCCCAAATCAGGACAAACAGGGGATTAAGACTGAATTCAGTTCGCATCAACGAGGGTTGCGTAAGTAAGCGCTAGCTTTGTGCTGGCTGCATACGCAGGCTGTAAATCTTTCGCTGGTCGGCCTTGATTACCTCGAACTTGAAGTCCTCTATAGTGGTTGTCTCATGGCGAATGGGCATATGCCCAAAGGCTTGGATAACCAGTCCGCCGATAGTATCGAAATCGTCGTCGCTGAAATCGCACTTGAAATACGTATTGAATTCCTCAATGGGTGTGAGAGCTTTCACCATGAATTCATTGGTACTTATCATCTGTATATAACGATCGACCTGAGCATCGGTCTCGTCTTCGATTTCGCCAACGATTTCCTCCAGCACGTCTTCGATGGTGACCAATCCGGCGACACCGCCGTATTCGTCGATCACAATCGCCATGTGATTGCGATTCTCGCGAAATTCCCGCAATAAAACGTTCAGGCGTTTGCTCTCCGGAACTACCATGGCTGGACGCAGCAACTCCTCGATTTTGAATTTGCCGTTATCCGGGTTGAGCATTTGCGGCAGTAGATCTTTGGCCAGCAAAATGCCGAGGATAACATCCGGACTGTCACCGATCACCGGGTAGCGGGAGTGTGCGGAGCGAATGATGTGTGGCAGGGTATCTTCCAGCGTCCCCTCGGCTTTAATGAATACCATTTGCGAGCGCGGAATCATAATGTCGCGCGCCTGCATGTCACTGACCTGCATCGCACCTTCCATAATGCTGTGAGCGTCCTGGTCGATGACCTCATTTTCTACGGCCAGCGTCAGCACATCTTCGAGATCGCGGCGATTGCGTGGTTCAGAGCTGAACAGCAGGGCGATTTTGCCTATCCAGGATCGGTCACTGTTGTCACTGCCGGAACGGTCATCACTCATTGCCGTATATGCTCGTGGGGCGGGTGAATTTCGTAAGGACAACCGTAGTCCAGTTGCCTGAGAATAGCGCTTTCCAGAGCTTCCATAATTGCTGCTTCTTCCTCTTCTATGTGATCGTAACCCAGCAGGTGCAGTATGCCGTGGATGGTCATGTGGGCCCAGTGGGCAGCTGTGTTCTTGCCCTGATGGGCAGCCTCCGTCGCGACGACGGGCGCGCAGATAACGATATCGCCGAGCAACGGTAAATTGAGGTCTGGCGGCAGGTCAGCGGGGAAGGAGAGCACATTAGTGGGCCCCTTTTTACCCCTGTAATTAGCGTTCAGCTGTGACATCTCTGCGTTGTCCACCAGACGCACACAGACTTCTACCTGTTCCTGGGCCGTGCGTCCGTTGAGGGCTGCGGCTATCCAGTGGCTTATGTCCTGTTCGGAGGGCACGGGCTCACGGCTGGCTGTCTGGATATCCACGAGCAGCTTCACCGGCGGCTATTGTCCAGCGGCGTGGCGGTATCTTCTGCGTTGTCATATGCCTCGACAATGCGTTGTACCAGCGGGTGGCGCACCACATCCTTGTTGCCGAAATAGGTGAAGCCCAGCCCTTCCACATTGCCTAGGATATTGCTCGCATGAGTGAGGCCGGAGTGCACGCCACGCGGCAGATCGATCTGGGTGGCGTCGCCGGTAATCACTGCCGTGGAGCCGAAGCCGATCCGGGTGAGGAACATTTTCATCTGTTCGCGAGTGGTGTTTTGTGCCTCGTCGAGGATGATGAAGGCATTATTAAGGGTGCGCCCGCGCATAAAGGCCAGTGGTGCGACTTCGATAATACTGCGTTCAATAAATTTGTTGACGGTCTCAAACCCCAGCATTTCGTAAAGCGCGTCGTAGAGCGGGCGCAAATAGGGATCGATTTTCTGGCTGAGATCGCCGGGCAAAAAGCCCAGCTTTTCGCCCGCCTCCACCGCAGGGCGCACCAGCAGGATACGCCGCACCTGCTCCTCCAGCAGGGCTTCCACGCCGCAGGCTACCGCCAAAAACGTTTTCCCGGTACCTGCAGGACCGATACCAAAATTGATATCGCACTCCTTTATCATCCTCACGTAAGACTGTTGGTTCATACCACGCGGCTTGATGGAAGCCCGCTTGGTGCGAATGATCTGGATGGGCTGAATGGAGGGATTCTGGCCCGCCTCAACAAGATGCTCAAGTCCCGCTTCCTGTAACTGCAAATGCAGGGATTCGGGGCTGAGCCCTATGCCCTGGCAGACTTCACCATAGAGATGAAGCAACAGGTGTTCGGCTGTCGCGACTCCTTCAGGTGGCCCGTTCAGGCATATTTGGTTGCCTCGCGCGCTGATACGGACACCCAGTCGTTCTTCGATCTGGCGAAAATGGCTGTCCAAATGACCCGACAGCATTGCCAGATGACGGGCGTCATCAGGTTCCAGCGTGAGGGTTTGTTGAATCAACTGTCGAGGAGACGGTTGCGGGGGGGGGTCGTTGTTCAAAGTATCCTGTCGCCACTGTGGGCAATGCGATTAATGGCTAAGGATATACTGGAATTCACAGGCGTCAACCTACGAATATCTTGCCGCGCAGTGAGTTGGGCAGTGCATCGACAATCTGCACATCCACAAATTCACCGATCAGGGACTGGTCCGCCGCTGAAAAATTTACCGGGCGGTTGTTTTCAGTGCGCCCCTGCAGCTGTCCGGGGTCTTTCTTGGAAACGCCCGTTACCAGAATACGCTGGGTGCTACCAACCATACTGCGGCTGATCTTGGCCGCATGTTGCAGGATGCGCGTTTGCAGTATCAGCAGGCGCTGTTTCTTGGTTTCCTCGTCGGTGTTGTCTGCCAGCTCGGCCGCCGGAGTGCCGGGGCGGGCGCTGTAGACGAAGCTGAAGGAGTTGTCGAAGCCGATCTCCTCGATCAATTTCATGGTGGCAGCGAAGTCCGCTTCCGTCTCGCCGGGAAAACCGATGATGAAGTCTGATGAAATGCTGATATCCGGGCGAATTTTGCGCAGGCGGCGTATTTTAGATTTGTATTCCAGTGCGGTGTGGCCACGCTTCATGGCGGCCAGAATGTGGTCAGAGCCGCTCTGGACGGGCAGATGCAGGTGGTCCACCAGCTGTGGTATCTGTGCATAGGCATCGATTAGTGCGTCAGAGAACTCCACCGGATGTGAAGTGGTATAGCGAATTCGCTCAATACCGGGTATGCGTGCTACATAATGCAGTAACTCGGCGAAATCGACGACCTCATCGTCATGGCTGAGCCCGCGGTAGGCGTTCACATTCTGCCCCAGTAGGTTGACTTCGCGGACGCCACCCTGCGTCAGGTGGGCAACTTCGGCAATGACGTCATCCAGCGGGCGTGAAACCTCCTCGCCACGCGTATAGGGTACTACGCAGAACGTGCAATATTTGCTGCAGCCCTCCATTACGGAGACAAAAGCGCAGGGCCCCTCTACTTTTGGCAGGGGGAGGTTGTCAAATTTCTCGATCTCGGGGAAGCTGATATCGACAACCAATTTACCGGCGCTACCGTGCTGTTCTATCATTTGTGGGAGTCGGTGCAGGGTCTGGGGGCCAAATACCAGATCAACATACGGTGCCCTGCGACCGATGTCTGCGCCTTCCTGACTGGCCACACAGCCGCCTACACCGATGATGATATTGGGGTTTTTCTGCTTCAGGCGCTTCCAGCGGCCCAGTTGATGAAATACCTTTTCTTGCGCCTTTTCTCTTATAGAACAGGTATTTAAAAGCAATACATCGGCCTCCTCCGGGTTGTCCGTAGGTATCAGATTGTGGCTTAGTTGCAACAGGTCACGCATACGGGCTGAATCGTATTCGTTCATCTGACAACCGTGAGTTTTGATGTAGAGTTTCTTGTTCACCGGGTCCTGGCAGCGGGTATGTCGCTGGAGTCGTTGCTCTGTGGAAAAAGGATATGGAGTATACCTAGGTAGTGGTGGCAAACCTAGTGTATCAATACACGGCTGTTGCGTTTTACAAACGAACTCATGAGGGTGTCGCTGTGCGCTTGGTCTGGCGGCAAAGGTGCTCGTGCATATGGGCAGCATATCGGTCCGGAAACTGGTATTCTGGAATGACGGTGGTAACATTGCCCCCTAAAATCAGGCGTCCTGCCGCAGCTCCCGCCGATAAGCACATCGCGGGATGCGATACACGAGATGAAAATGGCAAACCAACCGGTATACAAGGTGATTTTTCAAAACGGTAGTCAGGTATTTGAAGTCTTTGCCCGTCAGATTTACCAAAGCGATATGTGGGGCTTTATTGAAGTAGAAGAGTTCGTTTTCGGGGAGCGTTCGCAAATACTGGTGGATCCGAGTGAGGAAAAACTCAAAATTGAATTCAGCGGGGTAAAACGCAGTTACATCCCGCTGCAGGCCATTATCCGTATCGATGAAGTCGATAAGGAAGGCAGCAGCAAGGTGTCAGACGTCTCATCCTCTGAGAGTAACGTGACCAGTTTCCCCTTTGCGGGCTTCCCGCCTGAGCAGAAGGGCCGCGAAGAGTAAGTCTACCGCCGATAACCCATGCAGCATCTCACACAACAGCGTAACTCTGTCATTTCGAAACTTTTCGCGATGGTCGCTACGCTGTGCCTTGGTTTGTCTGGCGCAGGGCGAGTTGTTGCCGCTGCTGATCCCTATGACGAGCACTCTGTGACCGTGGGCTCACAGCTGTATGAACTTTACTGTGGCGATTGCCACGGCGCTGATACCGCTGATCGCTACGGTGAGCTCTATGATACCGTGCAAATGGACGTCTCCGACGATTATGCCGAGTTGGTTGATTTGGTGCGCGGCGCAGAAGACCCCGAACCGTATGTGGCACCACAGGAGGATTGGCCGGAATGGGCCGATAATCCAGCCCCTGAACGCGAGCCGGATGTCAGAGCGGAGGTGCTCGGGACTGTGTCGAGAGCGATTGACACAATCTACGGGTCTTCGCAGAATTCTGATACGCTCAACAATTGGGGCAATGGGACAGGCTCTAGTAACGCATCAGGGTTTGACCCTGTGCCTGGTGCTACTAATCTCGCTGATCCGACGGCCTATTTTTATGGCATATCTGAAGAGGAAATGTTCATTAGTATCGCCAATGGGACAGGGACTGGGATGCCCGGTTGGCGCACCGAACTGGGCAGCGATGAGGCAGTCTGGGATTTAGTGAACTATATCCGCAGCCAGTGGGGCGAAGAGTGGCGATATTAGCGGTCTTCCGCTCGCCACTCCTGAAACGCCCGCCGTATCATTCTTTTCGCTGTAACCGATCCTCAATCGAGGCGAGCTTCACGCAAATTACGAAAGCTTCAATAGCGGCGTTGACGTCTTCGAGCCGGGGATACGTGGGCGACAGTCGGATATTGATATCGTCGGGATCTTCACCGTAGGGGAATGTCGCGCCAGCTGGTGTGAGCTTGACACCAATGGCGTTGGCCAGTTTTACGACTTTGCGAGCCAGTCCCCTCAGGGCGTTGAAGGATATAAAGTAACCCCCTCGCGGCGCGGCCCAATCCCCCATCCCACGGCCAGCCAGTTCCCGTTCCAGAGTGTGTAAGACACAATCGAAGCGAGGCCTGATGAGCGCGGCGTGGGCTGTCATGTGCTTGGCCAGCGTATCCGGGTTCTTCAGGAAGCGCACATGACGCAGCTGATTCACTTTGTCGGGGCCAATGGTCTGAAAGGCCAGATGCTTTTTCAATGCAGCGAGGTTGCTTTCACTGCTGGCAAGGAAAGACACCCCTGCGCCAGCAAATGTCACCTTGGAGGTTGAGCCGAACTGAAACACATTATCCATCGTGCCGTGCTTTTGGCAAAAATCACGGATAGAAGCCAGTGGCTCCGCGTCCTCATACAGGGTGTGAACGGCGTAGGCGTTGTCCCACATTACCAGGAAATTACTCCCTGCCCTCTGCCCCAGGCGAGCGATGCGCTCTACCGTTTCGTCGCTGAAAACGCAGCCGGTGGGGTTAGAAAATCGCGGTACACACCACAGGCCTTTAATTGAATCGTCTTCTTCTACCAGCGCTTCAACTCTATCCATATCCGGCCCGCTGTGCAGCATGGGTACCGCAATCATCTCAATCCCAAGGTGTTCGCATATCGCGAAATGGCGATCGTAGCCGGGTGCGGGACACAGAAACTTTACCGTATCGTTATTGCCCCAGGCGGAGGCCGCACCAGCCAGCCCCTCTATCAATGCGAATTCAATCACGTTGTACATCAGCGTCAAGCTGGAATTACCGCCAATCAGCGTTTCCCCGGGCGCGGTGCCAAGGACCTGTGCGAACAATTCCCTCGCCTCCGGCAGCCCCTCCAGGCCGCCGTAGTTGCGTGCATCGGTGCCATTTGCAGAAAGGTAATTGCCCTCCAGAATACCGTCCAGCGCATCCGATAGGGCGGTCTGCTCAGTACAGGGCTTGCCCCGGGTGAGATCCAGAGCGAGGTTAAGGCTTTCTAATGTGCTGTACTGTTCCTTTAGGGAATTCAGTTCTGTCGCAAGTTCGGCGACTGACATCTGATCGATATGCACGGTACCGTCCTCGTGTAATTGCGCCCGATACGCCGTGGAAACGTAATCGAGAAAGTATAACGGTTAATGACACTTAGCAGTACGCCTCAGAACGACGAAGCTTGAAAATTACCGTTCAGCCTATATAGATAGATGATGCGCTAACGTTATGGCGACACCTGCCAGCGCTCAAACAGGAACTGAACTACCATGAGTGACACGGACGACTCGACAGCAAGAGAAGTGGAACCCGCCCACGAAACGCCGCAAGCCCCTGCGGTGGCCGACGATGTACTGCCAGATACCCTGCATTTGATACCGGTGCCGCACCGGCCATTTTTTCCGGGGCAGGTGCAGCCGATCGCCTTAAATCCCGCTGAATGGGTCAGTACACTGGAGGCCGTGCAGCGAGAGGGCCACGGTTTGATCGGCTTATCCTACGTGGATATTGCGAATTCGAATGCCGCAGAACCCCGCCAGTTTCCCGACATCGGCTGCGCTGTGCGTCTTCATCGACCACCCAATTTGGTAGACCACCAAGCAGGACATTTTCTGGCTCAGGGTATCAAGCGATTTCGTATCGTGCGCTGGCTCAGCGAAAAACCGCCCTATTTGGTACAAGTAGAATACCCGCGTAGCCAGGGTAATCGCGACGACGATGAAATTAAGGCCTATGCCATGGCCCTGATAAAGCAAATCAGGGAATTGCTGCCACTCAACCCACTTTACAGTGAAGAACTGAAACAGTATCTGGCCAACTTCAGTCCTCGCCAGCCCAGTCAGCTGGCTGATTTCTCCGCAGCCCTGACGACCGCGACCGGTGAGCAGCTGCAGGAAATTCTGGATACGCTGCCACTGCGTTCGCGTATGGAAAAAGTGCTATCCCTGCTGCGAAAAGAGCGTGAGGTCGCTGAATTACAGGTACAGATCAGCAGCCAGGTAAATGAAAAAGTCACGGCACAGCAGCGTGAATTTTTTCTACGTGAACAGCTGAAAATTATCCAGAAGGAGTTGGGCCTATCCAAGGATGATCGTACTTCTGACGTAGAAACGTTTGAGGATCGAATCAAGGATCTCGATATACCGGAGGCCGCAGCCAAACGAATTCATGAGGAAATGCACAAGCTATCCGTACTGGAGACAGGCTCTGCAGAATACGGCGTTACTCGCAACTACCTCGACTGGGCTACCAGTGTGCCCTGGGGAGTGTTGTCTGACGATAACCTGAATCTGAAACACGCGCGCAAAGTTCTCGACGAGCATCACGAAGGCTTGAAGGATGTCAAAGAACGTATCCTGGAATTCCTCGCCGTCGGTGCATTCAAAGGTGAGATCGCCGGTTCCATCCTGCTACTCGTGGGGCCGCCCGGCGTGGGTAAAACCAGCATAGGCCGATCTGTCGCCGCTGCACTGGGGCGCAAGTTCTATCGCTTCAGCCTTGGCGGAATGCGCGACGAGGCAGAAATCAAGGGGCACAGGCGAACTTATATCGGAGCCATGCCGGGCAAGTTTATCCAGGCACTGAAGGAGGTACAGGTCTCCAATCCGGTCATTATGCTGGATGAAATCGATAAAATCGGCGCGTCCTATCAGGGGGACCCGGCCTCGGCATTGCTGGAAGTGCTGGATCCCGAGCAGAACAGTGAGTTTCAGGATCACTATCTGGATATGCGCGTCGATCTGTCCAAAGTCCTCTTTGTGTGTACCGCCAATCAGCTCGACACCATTCCCGGGCCACTGCTGGATCGCATGGAAACCCTACGCCTGTCGGGTTATGTGGCCGAGGAGAAGTTATTCATAGCGAAAAATCACCTGTGGCCCAAGCAAATGGAACGTCACGGATTGAAAGATGAGCAGCTCAAAATCAACGACGCGGGTCTGAAGTATGTGATCGACTCCTACTGTCGGGAAGCGGGGGTTCGAACACTCGAGAAGCAACTCGCGCGCATTATGCGCAAATCTATCGTCCGGTTACTGGATGGGAAAGAGAAGAAGTTGCGGGTGGGCAAGAAAGACATCGAGGTGTTGCTGGGTAAACCCCCCTTCCAGCCAGAGCGTCTGCTGCGTGGTGTGGGTGTCGTCACCGGGCTGGCCTGGACCACCATGGGTGGCGCGACCCTGCCTATCGAGTCATCAGAGGTGCATACACTTAATCGCGGTTTCAAACTGACCGGACGCCTGGGTGAGGTGATGAAGGAATCAGCGGAAATTGCCTACAGTTATGTTGTCGCCCACCTCAAGGACTACAACTGTGACCAGGACTTTTTCGATATGAGTATGGTGCACCTGCATGTGCCTGAGGGCGCTACGCCTAAAGATGGCCCCAGCGCGGGTGTCACGATGGCGACATCGCTGGTATCGCTGGCGCGTCGCGAGCGCATCCGACGCCCGCTGGCGATGACCGGCGAATTAACGCTCACGGGGCAGGTGCTTCCGGTGGGGGGTATTCGCGAGAAAGTAATTGCGGCGCGGCGCAGTAAGATCATGGAATTGATTTTGCCGTTTGCCAATCGACGTGATTTTGAGGAGCTTCCTGACTATTTGCGTGAGGGCATTAATGTGCATTTTGCGCGGAGTTTTCGTGAGGTGTTTGAGTTTGTGTTCCATGAGCATCGGGCGGATAAGTCGTTGCATTGAGGTTTTTTTGCTTTGGGTGGGGAGGGTCTATTGCTCGATAGGGTATTCGAGTGAGAGCGGGACTTCGTAGTGGGTTACCCTCCCGGACCGGTCTCAACAGGAGAACTCTAGATGCGAGGTTTCCAGTCCCCGGGCACTCGCGCCGTAACAACAGCCCGACGCGGTGCCGGATACCCCTCGATCGTTCTGCCAGAGTCCTCAGGATCGAGAAAATCAGCCAGTGAATGGAACGTCATCCAATCAGTGGAGCGCTGTTCATCGGTAGAAGTGACACACACATCGATTAACTGCGCATCGATAAAACCCAGTTTGCGCAGCCAGCTCAATAACGTGTCAGTGCTGGGTAGAAACCACACATTGCCCATACGAGCATAGCGGTCTTCAGGCAGCAGCGTTTTGCCCAGCGCGCCTTCGATCACCAGCGTTTCCAGTACCAACTGACCGCCTGGTCGCAGGCAGTCTTTTAGTTCCTGCAGGTGATCCAGCGGCGAGCGGCGGTGGTAGAGCACACCCATAGAAAAGACCGTATCGAACGCCTGCAGCTTGGCGGGGACCTGCTCCATTGGGAGCGGCAAAACCCAGATATTGTCCTGCTGTAAATAGCGTTGTAGCGCCCAAAATTGTACCACGAACAATGGCGTGGGATCGATGCCGATCACTTCTGCTGCGCCGTCGCCCAGCATGCGCCAGCAGTGGTAACCACTGCCGCAGCCGACGTCCAGCACGCGTCGGTTCTGCAGGGAATCAATTGTGGTGTGGAGTCGATCCCACTTCCAGTCGGAGCGCCATTCTGTATCAATATGGACGCCAAATAAATCGAAAGGGCCCTTGCGCCACGGGTGCAGTTTTTGCAAAGCGGCATGCAACTGTTCTTTTGTATCAGCCGCTAGCGGAGTGACAGCGCTTACCCCGACGCGTGCAGTATTGAGATGAACAGTGTCGGCCTGTAGTGGCGGTAGCGCCTGCAGCGCCTGCAGCCAGCGCGGGAGATCGCCGTAGCGTTTCTGATTCAGACCATTACTGATTTGCTGTTCGAGTAGCCGCGCCCAGCGGTCCAGCTCGCCGTCTTGCCAGCGCATAATCAGAGGTTGATAATTCATTGTTTGAGCGCGATGAGAGAGGCGAAATTAAAGCACTGAAACCAGACATCGCAGCTGCTGAAACCAGCGCTGGCGATGCGCTGCTTGTGTTGCTTGAGGGTCTCCGGCACTAGCACATGTTCCAGCGCACTGCGTTTCCCCGCAACCTCCATATCGCTGTAACCGTTGGCGCGTTTGAACTGATGGTGTAGTTCAATATTCAGCGCGTCAAGATGCGGATCCTCAAACGTAACCTTCTCGGACAGCACCATGATTCCACCCGGCAATAACCCCTGGTAGATGCGTGTAATGATGTCATCGCGCAGCGCTTGGGGAATAAATTGCAATGTGAAGTTGAGCACTACCACTGAGGCATTCTGAATCGCCACGTCCTGCAGGTCTGCCAGAGTGAGGCAGACAGGGGTGTCGTGGGTGTCGGTATCGATAATGCTCTGGCAGCGTTCCAGCATAGCGGTCGAGCTGTCGACGCTGATAATCTGGCAGCCGGACTGTTGTATATTCTGGCGCATGGCTAGCGTAGACGCGCCCAGTGAGCAGCCAAGGTCATACACGCTGCTACCTTCTATAGCGTATCTACCAGCCAGCAATCCAGTCATTGATATGATTGTGGGATAGCCGGGCACCGAGCGCTTGATCATATCGGGGAAAACGCGCGCTACGCTGTCATCGAAAGTAAACAGGCCGTGCTCGGAAAGTGGGTCTGCGTAAAGTGTATCGCGTGGGTCGTTCACAGGGATTTACTGGCCCAATAATCGGTGGAAAAGAATGAAAAGTGTAACAGGGGGGCAAGTCTAGCATGAAAAATTGAACCGGGATGCCGATGTATCGCTGTATTCCTGTTCAGAGAGTGGCCACAATAAATGGCGACCGTTTCATTTGGAGCTTATATGACGAGTCAGTATCAACGCAACGCGACCGGCATGCGCCCGCCGAAGCTGCGCCATAGCATGATGGAGTTTGGCCGAGTGGTGCTTGAAATGGGCAGCACCGTCTTGCTCGCTCCGTTGTTGAAGACGCTACCGAAGGGGGACGGACACACCATTATGACCATCCCGGGTTTTATGGGCGCGGACGGTTCGACATCGCAATTGCGAAAGTTTCTCAACAATCGCGGCTACCACGCGATTCCCTGGGGGCTGGGACGCAATGCCTCAGAAGTGCGCTCGCGGCACCTCGACGATTTTCTGGCGCATCGCCGCGGGACGGAGGATGCGATAGCCGCGCGGGTACAGACCGAGTTTGAAGCCAGCGGGCGCAAGCTGACACTGGTTGGCTGGAGCCTGGGTGGATTGTACGCTGTTGCGCTGGCGCACCGTTTCCCACAGTGGATACGTCAGGTGATTACCCTGGGGACCCCCTACGGAGATCCACGTGGCACCGCCCTGTACAGTGTGATGGGCCGTCTCTATGACCACGAAGTCGACGAGGATGCGCTGGCGCGCTGGGTCGCTCACACCTACACGGGCGGGACGCTGCGGGTGCCAGTACTGGCCCTGTATAGTGAATCGGATGGAATCGTGGGTGCGGGCATCGCGAAATGCCAGGGCGATCCGCGCTATGTGACGAATATCGCGGTCATCGCCAGCCATGTTGGGTTCCCGTTCAATCCTCTGGTGTTCGCCGTGATTGGCAACTATCTGGTGGAACCGCAAGAGCGCTGGGCGCTCTGTCGCAGTGAGCATATCAGGCCTTTTGTGCGGGAGGCGTCTACCTAATAATATGGTGGCCTGCCCATTGTCCGCCACAGAGTGCGCATTGAAGGGTGGCTCAGTGCACGCTGCGAGTCAGCGTTTTTCCTCCTGCGTCTGATTTTTCCCGGTGTGATTTTTCGGACTACGCGTCTGCGGACTGCGCGTCTGCGGACTACGCGTCTGCGGA
>CAWWAG010000042.1:0-31316 GCA_963934845.1 uncultured Halioglobus sp.
AAATGTGCGTGTTAGGTTCCTTCCAGCCCCATCTGGCGACATCCCCGTGAGGCTTATTCCGTGGACCCTGCAGAGAAAAAATCTTGGCCAATCGCTGCACCCGCCAAGCCAAATTATGCCCCTCGGTTACTTCCACAACACAGGTTTTCAACAGACCGATCTCGGCTTCACCAACTTCCTGCCGGCCGGTCATCAAGCTCAGAAACATTGCTAAGAGGCTATCAATTTCAGGCCGATGAGATTCTGGCGGCCACAACGATCTACGCTTAAACAGCAGCGTAAATAATAAATTGTCGAGGGCCGGGTTCAGGTCGTCACCCACGTAATATCCAAGATCCTGCAGGATCTCGACGACCACACGAGTGCCACTACCGCCTATACCACCGATTGCAACGGGAGGGATCAGCATTCAGGCACACTAAAGTAAGAGATAATATAGCCTACCAGATTCTCCAGACTCGACCAAACTCACTTAAGGATCGCGACCTTTTGTGCCAAGCCGTTATAATCACTGGCCTAATAATACAGGCCATCGACTTTTGAACGCGCAAACCAACAGAAAAGGCATCATCCTAGCGGGCGGATCCGGCACCAGGCTTCACCTCCTGACGATGTCCATCAGCAAACAATTATTGCCGGTCTTTGACAAGCCAATAATTTATTACCCTCTGTCGATGCTGATTCTGATGCACGCGCCCGGCTATCTCAGGCCGGCTGCGGTTGACAAGCCATTCCCACTACACTACCTTAGCAGCCGCGATCAGGTGCTCACTGGGAACTGTTTAGGCAGATCTCTGAGTGAGTTAAATGGGAAGTGTGGAATGGCTACTGCCTAATCCACCGCTGCCCCCGCAACGGTATACAGTCGATGACTGTGAGCCCGACACCAGCCTGGTCTTTTGCAACGATGGAGCGGAGGGCTTCATACACGGTTGTTCAATGCCCAAGCATTGCGTTTCCAGGTACCCTCCCTCAATCGCCATTTTTTTGAACGGCCATTGAGGAATATAGAATGTATAAATTATCCACTGCTACTCTGCTAGCGCTCACCGGCGTTGCCGCTGTGAGTGTGCAGGCCAGCAACAAACTCGAAGAAACTGTTATCGCCTCCTCTCGCATGGTTATGCCATTGCGGGAAGTGGCGACCTCCATCTCTGTAGTCACCAAAGAAGACATTGAATTGCGCGGGTTCAGCAGCGTCGCCAATACTTTGCAATACGAGCCTGCCATATCCGTGGCGAGCAACGGTGGCGCGGGCAGCACAACCGAAGTGCGCATTCGCGGTGAACGCGGCTTTCGCACCAAAGTCTATCTCGATGGTATAGATCTCACCGATACGTCTTCGCCACAGGCGGGACCGAATTTCGGCAATATGCTGACCGGCGGGATCGATCGGATTGAAGTGCTGCGTGGGCCTGAAGGACTCATGTACGGCGCCGACGCCGGTGGTGTCATTAATATGTACAGCGCCGCGCCACAGACGGGTTTGTCAGGTGGGGTAGAAGCTGAAGGTGGCCGCTACGGCACGTGGCAGTATGGTGGCCACATAACAGGTGGCAACGAGATTGTCGACGGCACCTTGCTGGCGGAGGGCTACGAAACGGACGGTTTCAGCAGCTTGTCTACCGACACCGTAGTGCAAGATGATGACGGCTACAAAAACACCACTGTTCACGGCCGTACCGGCTGGAATATCCTCGACACACTGCGCCTCGAAGTCGTAGGACGCAACGTTGAAGGCAAGAATGATTACGACTATTGTTCACTGCCGGCACCCAGCTATGCTCGCTCTGACAACTGTAAGAACGAATACTCTTTGGACGCGGGTCGAGTAGCGCTGGTACACCAGGGTGAAACACTTGCCAATACTGTGTCGTACAACGCTAACAAAACAGATCGCAAGTTTTATACCGAGGGTGTCAACGATTACAGCTACAAAGGCGAACTGCAGAAGCTGGATTATCTGGGTAGCTGGAAGCAATCTGAGATGCTCAACCTGATTTACGGTGCAGAGCTGTTAAGAGAATCTGCCGAATCCGACGGCACGGATGATGAACGCGATCAAACGGGCTATTTCCTCGAGGCCCAGGGTAGTTTCATCGACAGTATTTTTCTGACTGCTGGCGCACGCTATACCGACAATGACGACTTTGGCAGCGAGACCACCTACCGCCTGGGCGCAGTCTATCTGCAAGCACTGGGCGAGGGCGAACTGAAATTCAAAGGCACCTATGGCACCGGGTTTCGCGCCCCCAGCCTATCCGAGATTGCCTATAATGCGGGCCCTAACGCCTACGCCCCGGCCCAAGGGACAGAACTCGGTGCGGAAGAAAGTACTGGCTGGGACGCTGGCGTGGGCTATTTTGCCACTTCCGGCTGGTACGTCGACGCCGTCTACTTTGATCAGAAAGTCGACAATGAAATTTACTTCGACCTCGATACTTTTTCTGGATACCTGCAGGAAGATGGGGAATCTTCGTCTACCGGCGTAGAAATTACCTCTGAGGTTCCTGTAGGTGACATGGTGACATTAACCGGTAACTACACCTATACCGACACGCAGAACTTTGATGGTGATCAGCGCCTGCGAACACCCAAAAACATGGGCAACGTAGGTGTCCGTATCAGCCCGTGGGATGGCCGCCTGCAGTTCAACATCAACTATCGCATCGCCAGCGACACCGCTGATGAGTCCAGGGGCAGTCTCGATGACTACGAGATCCTTGACCTCAGTGTGACTTACCAGGTTCTGGCGAGCCTGCAAATTTATGCGCGAGTCGAAAATGCGACGGATGAAGATTACGCAGTGATACCCGAATACAATACTCCGGGTGCCGCGGGCTATGCCGGATTTCGATATCGTTTCTAATCAGGTATAAAGGTAGCGCGAACACACAACATCGAGAGGAAGTGACATGGATAGTAAAGACGCAAAACACAAAGCTGCCATGCAAAAGCAGAAAGAAAAAGTTGATTCTGCTATTGCTGCGGCCGATACCGAGCGTGGCGTTGCCATCTTGTTGACGGGTAACGGCAAGGGCAAATCGAGCTCGGCCTTTGGCATGGTCTTGCGGGCACTGGGCTATGGCCAGAAAGTGGGGGTCGTGCAGTTCATCAAGGGGGAGCAGCTGTCCGGTGAGGAAATTTATCTGCGGGAACATTGCCCCCAGATAGACTTCTATCAGATGGGCACCGGCTTCACCTGGAACACCCAGGATAAGTCAGGCGACATTGCCGCCGCAAAAAAAACCTGGGAAGTCGTCGCGCCCATGCTCGCTGACGCCAGCTACGACCTCGTTGTGCTGGATGAACTGACTTACATGATTGGCTACAAATACCTGGATGAAGCAATGATCTTAAAAGCGCTGTCATCCCGGCCGGTGAATCAAAGTGTCGTGGTAACCGGTCGCGGCGGCGGTTCCGCTCTGCAAGACGTGATGGACACCGTGTCTGAAGTGAAGGACATCAAACACGCTTACGCCTCAGGGATCAAAGCGCGCAAGGGCGTCGACTACTAAACAGCAACCTATACTCTATGGTTAGGTCCTTTTGCCGGAGGACCCTTGTGGCGTCGTCCGACATTTTTTCACCCTTACTTTTTAGTGCTCTTCTTTCCCTGAAGGTACTGATCGGGCCATGCCCGCTGCGACCTCAGCCCCTGGTAGACCGGATGATTTTCGCCTCGCTCACCCCATTGATCCGTAAACACCAGTTCATCCACCGGGCGGCGACTCTCCCAACCCTTTTCCTCCAGTTCTGGCCGGTGACGAAAATGCTCCACGTAGCCGAGACAGAGATAGGCGATAGGTACCACGTGATCGGGCAAACCAAGAATACCGCTCAGTTTCTCGGGCGAGATAATGGATACCCAGCCCACACCGATGTCTTCTGCTCGCGCGGCCAGCCACAGGTTTTGCGCCGCACACACTGTACTGTAGAGATCCATCTGCGGCTGGTGCGTGCGCCCCAACACAACCTTCCCACCGCGCTGCCGATCGCAGGTAATGCATAAGTTCACCGGGGCATCCAGTATGCCCTGCAGCTTGAGCTGTCGATACTTGTTCTGGCGCTCGCCTTCGAACATCGCCGCCGCTTCATCATTCGCTTCACAAAACGCTTCGTTAATAGCCGTTTTCACCTCCGGCCGCTGAATCACAATAAAATTCCATGGCTGTGACAGTCCCACCGAAGGCGCGTGATGCGCTGCGATTATCAACCGTGCCAGAATGTCCTCGGGGATTGGCGCAGACGTAAACTCACTGCGCACATCGCGCCGATTGAAAAGTGTTTGGTAAAATCCCTGCATGGTGTTTTCTCTGCTATTCGACGCTATAACTTTGCGATACCAGGAGCATGAGTTCCTTCACTGCGCGCCTTGATCACTGTTGTTACTCCCATAATACGCCCTCGCTAGCTGCAGCTTCTCACACATCATAGTGGCGCCCTCAATAATCCTCGGCGTATGGCGCTGCAACAGGTCCGGCGGCACAAAATACAGTTGATCATTTTTGACGGCCGTCATCGAAGTCCAGACACGCCAGTCATCCAGCCACTCGGGCCGCGCTTTATCCATACCACTGGCGATGATCACCTGGGGATCCGCCCTGATTACGGATTCCACACTGATACGGGCGACAAGGACCGGAGAATCAGCAAACACGTTGCGACCACCACAGAGCCTGACAACATCCGAGATCAGGTGATCACCATTCAGGGTCATCAGCGGTTCATTCCATATCTGGTAGTAGACACTGACTTCTCGCTTGGTGCTGTAAGTCGCGCGCAAATGCGACAATTGTTGCAGGAAGGACTGTGCCTCACCTTCGGCCGTGGCGTCATACCCCGTCAGTGCACCGACCGCCCGCAGCGAGCCCGCCACATCCTCCAGCGTTTTGGACTCACCCACATAGACCGTCAATCCCAGCGCTTCCAGTCTAGCGATAACTTCATCGCCATTGCCGCTGCGCCACGCGAGCACGAGATCGGGATTGAGCGCCACCAGCGTTTCGTAACTGACATTGTCATATGAGCCAACACGCGGGATCTCTTTCGCGGCCTCGGGATAATCGCTGTATGACACAGCGCCTATCAGTTGTTCTCCGGCACCCGCTGCAAACACTACCTCCGTCATATGCGGCGCCAGGCTGACAACGCGAGTTGCCGGTTGTTCCAACACCAGTTTTCGTCCCAGCGAATCCTCTACTTGTATTTCCGCCAGCGCAGCAGACGCCAGGCCCGCCCACAATAATGCGATCAACGCATGTCGCATTCACATTCCTCCACAGCTTCTCGTATCAATTGTGTGACGTGTTCGCGATCGGCTGGCAATGGCAGCCCAAAGCGCAAAGCACCAAGCCCTTCTAAAGTTTCAAACATGCGCAGCAGTACCGCTCTTCGGCCCAGTGCTTCATGCAGGGCCTCACAGTAGGCGGCATCGCCACTGCCACTGACGAACAACGTCGTAGCGACAAAGTGCAATTTGGGCACGCAGTCGTGCAGCGTCTTTAGCCACTCCCCGGCGGCGTCCTGCAGCCGCTGCTGCTGTGTGAGCTGCCACGCCCTGTCTGCCAGCGCTCTGGCACCTATCCAGCGCGCGAGATGCGAGAGCAGCCAGGGCGGCATCGTCGATTGCAACTGCGCACACAGGCTGGCTGGCGCCAACAGGAACCCGAGCCTGATGCCCGCCAGCCCAAAGAACTTACCCACTGAGCGATATACAATCAGACCGGGCGCGGGACAGCGCGAGGCAAGGCTGGGCGAGTTGGGGAAATCAGCAAACGCTTCATCCACTACTAACCATCCACCGTTGGCGTGCAGCTGTGTGTGTAAATCCTGCAATTGCTGTAGCGACAAAATGTCCGCTGTCGGGTTGTTGGGATTGATGACCAGCGCATGATCAACCCTGCCTGCCATCACTAATGTGTACAGCGCCGCACCATCTGCATACTCTACGACATGATGCCCCGCTCCCAGCCACGCCGCGCGATGTTCTGCATAACCGCGCCGGGGTATGGCCACTGTGCCGGTACGCAGCAATGTCGGGGTGTACTGCAAGGCGTATTGTGAGCCGGGCACAGCGAGAATGGCGGCGCGATGACAGCCATAGTAATCGGCCGCAGCGGACTCCAGTTGATCATCTGGGTACGGCAGTGTTTGCCACACCCGTTGCGGTACGGTCGGCACCGGCCAACTCCAGGGGCTGATACCAGTGGACAGATCAATCCAGCGCTCCACGGGTATATTGAAACGCCGGGCAGCCGCACTGATATTACCCCCGTGATCTAGATCCATAGCAAGAACTCAAACACAATGATTACCACAATCCACAATCCTGTCGCCCGACGCAGCAGTACCAGTGCGCGTCCTATATCGTCAGGCTCCACTGGTAGACCCTCGCCCAGTATCGGCCGCCAGTGCGACACGTTTTCATAACTGGCGGTACCGCCTAGCAGAATCCCCAGCGACCCCGCTCCGGCAGACATTACCGGGCCGGCATTAGGGCTGTCGCACTGCGCAGCCTGAGTGTGCCAACAACGCAGAGCGCTGCGCCACTGGCCCACCACGGCATAACTCAGCGCGCAACATCTCGCTGGCACCCAGTTGAGCACATCGTCCATACGCGCCGCCGTGCGCCCATAATTGAGAAACCGCGGGTTGCGATAACCCCACATGGCATCGAGCGTGTTGGCGAGTCGATAGCACAATACGCCCGGCGCACCGGCTACCACGAACCAGAAAATTGGCGCCAGCAGTGCGTCGCTACCGTTCTCCAGGACCGACTCAACCGTCGCTTTCGCGACGGACTCCGCGTCAAGCTGTGCGGTATCCCGGCTGACTATACGGCTCAATTGCGCTCTCGCGCTGGCCAAATCACCGCGCTCCAGCGGCGTGGCTACCGCACTGGCGTGTTCAAACAAACTTCGCCCGCCGACACAAAAATACAGCACGGCAATACTGAGGATGGTCGCGCTGAACCCGCTAACAATCCCCAGTAGAAACCACATCAAAACGGTGGGCGGTATGATTAACAAGCCCCATGAGAGCGTACCCAAGCAACGCTGCGTGGACGGCGAGATATCGGGTTCTACGCCCCGCATCTCGCTCCCTGCTCGCATCAAACGACAGGCTCGAAACTCCACCCAATTTGCGACGCGTCCAAAGCCCACCAAGGGGTGGCACCGCGGCGCTTCGCCTAACAGGCGGTCCGCCAGGAGGGCGATGAGCAGGCTGACACTTATCATCGCATCAGGCCACGCTGCGACAGGCCAGAACCAACAGCAGGCCAACTTCTACCAGCTCCACCTGTGCGCCGGCGACATCGCCGGTAAAGCCACCCAGACGCCGCATCGCAGCCCAGCGGAACAACAGGAAGATCGCCAGCGGCGTCATCATAAACGCACACCACAGATCCAGCGGCAGGATAAACAAGAGCGCAACACCGCTGCCAAGAAGCACGCAGACGGCCCAGCTGCGGGAGAAGTATTGCGCCAGAATATCACCCAGCCCCTGCTGTCGCACATACGGCGTTGTCTGAAACAAGAGCAGCAGAGATAGCCGTGCCAGCAGCGGCACCGACCACAACCACATCGACTGTTCGATCTGTATCACAGCGGCCAGCGCCGCTGCCTTGAGTGTGATAACAAGGATCAGGGCCGTCACTCCCATACTTCCGCACAGGGGATCCTTGAGTAGGTGCAGCGTGCGCTCGCGATCACCGAGGCCACCAACCCAGGCATCAGCATAATCGGCCACACCGTCGAGGTGCAGGCCACCGGTAAGCAGCACCCACAACGCCACAGTGAGCATTGCCTGTAGATAGAATGGCAGAGGCAGCGCGCCACCGAAGAGCGCCAACAGCACTCCCAGCAGTAAGCCCACCGCCGGATACCAGAGCAGGGACAGGCCCTGCAGGCGGACGTCGCTAAAACTGTGCCCGGGGGTCGGCAGCGTCGTCAGAAATTGCACTGCCAACAAAAATGCCCGTAAATGCCTCAAAAGGAATTCCTTCACAGCGGATCACAGCTCGCATTAAGCGACATGAGTACTGGAAATTCACGCCCCTCACTCTGATAGACCTGGATACGGGAAATGGATGCGTAGGGAATATGCAGACGCGCAATCGTCGCCAACGGCATATTCAATAGATGTCCCAGGAGTAAACGAATCACACCACCGTGACACACGAGCAACAGATGTTGCCCTGCACACTGTTGCACTAGCGCTTGCCAGGCCGCGGCAACTCTCTCCTGAACCATCACAGTCGGTTCGCCGCCCGGTGGGGTGACCGCGCTGGGATCGTCGTAGAACGCGCTCACCGTCTGTGCTTCGCTGCGCCAAACCTCTTTCAACAGCCGCCCCTCCCAATCACCAAAGTCCATCTCACGAAAATCTGTGACCACCTGCAGCGGTATCTGAAAGCGGCTAGCGCAGTGTTCGGCAAACGTTCGACAGCGCTGCAACGGCGAGGTCACGACGCTCTGCCAGTTCGCAGGCGTGGCGGTTGCCTGCTCCATTTGCTGCCACCCTTCACTACTGAGTACGACATCGGTGCGCCCACGGTAGATCTCGCCGCCCTCACAGGCGCCGTGACGAAGCAGATCGATAGTGGTGACAACCTCTCTCTGGGCTGCCATCAGTCGGACTTCCCCGCACTGACGCCTGCCTCTGCAAAGGTGGCCATTTCATTGTGCAAGCGACAGGCGGATTGCAACACCGGCACAGCGATAGCGGCGCCACTGCCCTCCCCCAGACGCATGCCAAAATCCAGCAGAGGCACGGCGCCCAGCGCGTGTAACAGGTGCCGGTGTCCCGGCTCGGCCGATTGATGCGCAAACAGCATCCAAGCACGTACGCCGGGATTGAAGCGACAGGCCAGGAGGGCCGCTGCGGTACAGATATAGCCATCCACCAGCACGGGAATACCACGTTGGGCACACGCAATATAGGCGCCGGTCAACGCCGCTATCTCCAAGCCGCCAAGACAGCGCAGGATTTCGAACGCGCTGATAGCACTCGACACATGCAGTTTAAGCGCGCGCTCCACCGCATTGCATTTCAGCGCCAGCCCCTTGTCATCCACACCGGTGCCACGACCGACCGTGGTTGTGGCTGGCAGATCGAGTAGCGCGCTGGTAAGCGCTGCTGCGGCACTGGTGTTGCCGATACCCATTTCGCCGCCAATAAACAGATCGCCGGCTGCGGGCGCATGCTCCGCACCACACTCCAAGGCACGACGCACCTGTGCCTCACTCATGGCCGGCTCAATACAAAAGTTTGCAGTGCCAGGTGCCACTTGCACATCGACCACACCCGCCATGTCCGGCCCCGGCGTCGCCGTACCCATATTGATCACGGAGAAATCAGCGTTGCAGTGGCGCGCCAGTACTGCGATGGCGGCACCGCCGTTGGCAAAGTTTTGAATCATCTGGACGGTCACCGCCTGCGGGAACGCGGACACCCCTTCTGCCACCACACCATGATCGCCGGCGAAGATGCGAATCTGTACATTGTCGATGCACGGATCGCTACAATTCTGCCACCCGGCAAACAGCACGGCGAGATTCTCCAGTTCACCCAGTGAACCGGGGGGCTTGGTCAGTTGTTGCTGCCTGTTGCGCGCAGTTGTCATGGCGTGCTCCCAGGGAATCGCTGCCGCCTCTAACCACCAATCCATACTATTCTCCCCGTGGCGCTTTCAGCGCCAGCGGTAGGCCTGCAACCGTCAATGTCACCTGTTGACACAGCGTCGCCAGTTGCTGATGGAAAAAACCTGCCTCGTCAACAAACCGCCGTGATAGTTCGCCCATGGGCACAACACCCAATCCTGTTTCATTGCTCACCAGCACGATATGCCCCGCTAACTGCGGCAATACCTCAAGTAGTCGTACTTTTTCACGTTCCCAGCACTGCTGATGCAAACAATTGCTCAGCCAAAGCGTCAGGCAATCCACTACAATACAACGCTCACTGTGCTGATGCCGTTGCAGGGTATCCGCCAGCGCCACAGGCTCCTCTACCAGAGCCCACTCAGCGCCACGACGGCGCTGGTGATGTGCGATGCGTTCGTTCATTTCCCCATCATCAGCGGTTGCAGTCGCCACATAAATCAGCTCAAGACCACTATTCACTGCGCGCTGTTCTGCCAGCGTACTCTTGCCAGACCGGGCACCGCCGAGTACCAACTCACAAAACCCTGTCATCGCCCACACACCCTCAAGTAATCACCAACGGTGCGCCACTTAGCGGGTTCACACCAATACTTGCTTCCACCTGAAACACGCGCGCAATAATGTCGCGCTGCAACACCTGCTGCGGCGTGCCATCAATCACCATTTTACCGCACTGCATCAAAAACATGTGATCCGAACAGCGCGCGGCCAGGTTCAGATCGTGAATCACCATCAGCACACCAACACCTTTATCCGCCAGGCTACGCACGACTTCCAGGGTGAGTTTCTGGTGGGACAGATCGAAGGAAGAGGTCGGTTCGTCCAATACCAGAAAACGTTCACCCACCGCAGACGGCTCCCATATCTGAGCGAGCACCCGTGCCAGATGAACACGTTGTTTTTCTCCACCAGAAAGCTGCGTATAGAGACGATTCGCAAGATAGTCACCATCGACCGACTTCAACGCCTGATTCACAATCACCCGGTCGTGTACGATTCCGGTGTCGTGGGGCGTGCGGCCCAGCATCACTACCTCAGCCGCGGTAAAGGGAAAATTAAGTAGCGAGTGCTGCGGCAGCACTGCCAGCGTCCCTGCACGCTGCATCGGAGACCAGTCTTTCAGGGGCTGGTTATTCAGGGCGACACTTCCCGTACCGGGCGACAACTCACCCACCAGCACACGTAACAGACTGGTTTTCCCGGCGCCATTTGGCCCCAGTACCGTCGTTATTTTCCCTGGCAGCACATCGAGATTGATCCCACTCAGCAGCGGCGTATTCGACAGCGTCAATGACACGTTCGTCGCTGAAAGTGACATTGCTAGCGCTCCTCTACCGTACGTTTTTGCGCGAGCAGGGAAAGGAAAAAAGGCGTGCCCAGCAGCGCTGTCAATATACCGGCGGGCAATTCCGCCGGCGCGACAACCACACGCGCGATCGCGTCAGCCACGATCAGGAGCATCGCACCAGCCAGCGCCGATGCCGGTATCAGATAGCGGTGATCGGGGCCTATCAACAAACGAATAATATGCGGAACGATAAGTCCGACAAACGAAATTGTTCCCGCCACGGCCACCGAAATACCAATGGCCATAGCCGTCATCAGGATGAGCCGACGTTTGACTGCATCCACCGCGATACCCAGGTGCCGGGCCTCGGACTCACCTAACAGAAAGGCGTTCAAGGCCGCACCCTCGCGCGGCAGCAACATCATCACGATCAGCACAGCGCCGGCAGCTATCCATACTCGGGGCCAGTTTGCAGCATCCAGACTGCCCATCTGCCACAGGCTGATACGCCGCAACATCTCGTCATCTGCAACAAATGACAGCAAGCTGTTGAGAGCACCCGCGAGCGCGCTGATGGCAATACCCGCCAACAGCATGGTGGCCACGGAAGTGCCGGTAGCAGAGGTGGCCAACCGATACACCAGAATGACCGCCACAAATCCGCCGACAAAAGCGCCAAGTGCCACCACCGATAAACCCGCGAATTGCCCCCCTTGCAACAGTGCCCCGCCACCCATAACAATCATCAGACTAGCCCCTGCAGAGGCCCCGCTGGAGACACCGATCAACGAGGGGTCAGCCAAGGGGTTGCGAAAGAGTCCCTGCATCGCTGTGCCACAAACCGAGAGGCAAACGCCCACCAGTCCCGCCAACAAAACGCGGGGAAACCGTATGGAAAACAGGATCAAACCGTCCTGTGAATTTACCCCTTCACTACCTGCCCGACCAAACAATTCCAGCACGGCACGCAGCAGACTGGCTGGCGAAATCATCACCGGCCCCATCATCAATGCAATCAGCATGAAAGGCAGCAGCGACCAGCCCAGTATCTTCAGCAACCGTGTAGGGCCCATGTATCTCAAACAGAAGCTTCCCGTTCATACTCCACGGAGCTGCGAATAGCGGCCATTACCAGAAGAGCCAGTTTCTCTCCCAGCAGCGTGTGTTTACCGGCGAAACGTGCACGTCCAGACCCGTGGCCGGAAAAAACCGCGACCGAGTCCGTCCCCGTGCCCGTCGCCAACCGCCCCGACACGGGACTTTTAACACACAGTTCATGTAGCACGGCTGTTTTCGCTTCAGTGGCAATCGCCACCATCTCGACCAGTGCCGCATCTACTACTTGAACACTCGTGACTATTGCCAGGTTAATTGTCCCACGCTCCGATGGCACGACATCCAGCGAGCGGTACTCCGCGGGATCGCCGGCACAACGTGCATTCTGGAGACCGGTAGTGACTGTGACAGCCAGCACCTCATCGCCAATAGTGCAGCTCTCTACCCGCAGCGAATCCAGTGAAGCGGCGGTCATCATCGCAACGGTCGTCCCCGAACACTGCAGTTGATCGCTCAAACGCTGCAGCGTGATCTCTGGATCTTCTGCCTGCGGACTGTGCCTGGCGACCTGCACATTTAGAAAATCACTGGCATGACAGTATCCACCATTTAATACCGCTGAGCTCAACGTCCTGTGTGGCTGTGAAAATCTGATCTGAACAAGCTGATCGGAACGCGACAGCTGCACACCGGCCATCAAGGTCAACGCGCTAATGGTGTTGTTCGCGTTCACGTGCGCATGCCCGAGGTGAAACAGCAGCGCCGCACCAAGATCAAAAGAAAAGTCATCAAACCCTACCTGGAAACAAGGCAGTACAATCCAGCTCCAACTCCAACATATCCGCCAGGCGCTCCAGTTGCTGCTCTCGAATATCAGACATACTCGGTGCAAACGCGGGTGTAAGCCCCGCCCATCGTAGCAGTTCATCCCGCGCCTGCGGGTTGTCAAACAGACCGTGCAGGTAAGTACCCAGAATCTGATCGTCGGCAGATAGCGCTCCATCGCGCCGTCCGTCAGACAGCGTGACGGCACAATGCTCCAGTGCCGCGCCTGTGGATATACCACAATGAATTTCATAGCCGTCGATGGCTGCCGCGTTGACCGCAAGCGTTCCGCTGACCTGTTGCAATTGCTTGTCCGCTCGCAACGCCGTGGACATCTCCAATAACCCCAGCCCCTGTGACGAACCTGCAGGCCCCTCTATTCCCTCCGGGTCATCAATACTTTGCCCCAGCATCTGGAACCCGCCGCAGATACCGATCACTTTGCCGCCATAGCGCAGGTGGCGGGAAATGGTCGCGGGCCAATGATTATCTTTCAACCATTGTAGATCCATGCGCACATTTTTACTGCCGGGCAGGATGATCAAATCAGCCTCGGGAGGTATCTGTCCTGGCCCGACAAACTGTAAATCAATCTGGGGGTGCAGTCGCAGCGCATCAAAATCCGTGTGATTACTGATCCGCGAAAAAACCGGGACAATCACCCTTAGTTGGCTTTCAGTTGCCGTCGGAACCTGGGCGGTGGCGATGGCATCCTCGGCATCCAGGTGCAGGCCATGCAGATAGGGCAGTACACCCAGCACAGGCTTCCCCGTATAGGCTTCAAGCCAGTCAATACCGGGTTGCAACAGACTGATATCTCCGCGAAATTTATTGATCACAAAACCGACAACTCTCGCCTGCTCTGATTCCGACAGCAGTTGAAGGGTACCCACCAGATGCGCGAAGACGCCCCCGCGGTCGATATCGGCGATGAGAATAACGGGGCAGTCCACTTTCTCTGCGAACCCCATGTTGGCTATATCGTTGGTGCGCAAGTTGATTTCCGCCGGACTGCCCGCGCCCTCGACAACGATATAGTCGTACAGCTGACACAATCTGGCATGGGATTCCAATACCGCGTCCATGGCCACCAGTTTGTAATCGTGGAAGGCCCTGGCATCCAGTTCGGACACCGCCTTACCATGAATAATGACTTGTGCGCCCGTGTCGCTGGACGGTTTCAACAATACGGGATTCATATCGGTATGGGGTAGCAGCTTGCACGCCATCGCCTGCAATGCCTGGGCGCGGCCGATTTCTCCGCCATCAGATGTTACGGCACTGTTAAGCGCCATATTCTGAGGCTTGAAGGGCGCAACCTTACAGTGTTTGCGGGCAAGCACCCGGCACAAGCCGGCCACAAGGATACTCTTTCCGGCATCGGATGTAGTGCCCTGAATCATCAGGGTTTGGGTGGAACCTGACTCTGTCACTGAAACGTCGCTCTTGGGCACTTACCCGCACATGAAGACGGATCTGAATATGAGTGGGCAGTATCAAAAGAGAGAAAGAAAAGGAACGCAGCGTAACTTGGCTGGACAACCTTTGCCGAAGCCCTCCGCTTCTTTGCCGCTTATGTCAGGCTGGTATCGGGCTCAAGCACGTTGTTCACGCGACTGTTTACCGTTGCGGGGGCAGCGGTGGTAACTGCAAAACAGTTCCACACTTCCCATTTAGCCTGCGGGCAACGCTGAAGACAGCCGCTGCACCGGGCACCTGACTCAACCACAAACTGTAGTGACTTGCCCTAAGATTGTCAAATGGCTTGCCAGACACTGCGTCTTTGTTAAGATCTGTGCTGCGCTTCCAATTCCACGGTAAAACAGGATAGAACCATGAAACCAGAAACTATCGCCCTGCATGCGGGCTTCACCGGCGATCCCACGACCAACGCGGCAACCACACCGATTTACCAGACGACATCGTTCACCTTTAACGACAGCCAGCACGGTGCCGATTTGTTCAATCTCGTTGTGCCCGGCAACATCTACAGCCGCATCATGAATCCCACCAACGCGGTGCTAGAGCAACGCTTGGCGGAATTAGAGGGTGGCGTGGGCGCACTTGCAGTAGGTTCCGGTATGGCTGCGATACGCTACGCCATTGAAGCTATCGCCGAAGTGGGCAGTAATATCGTCAGCACTGCACAACTGTATGGTGGCACCTACAATCTGTTCGCACATACTTTCCCCAGACAGGGCATCGAAACGCGCTTTGCTACTGCGGATGACTTCGACAGGGTTGCCTCGTTGATCGACGAGAACACCAAAGCTCTCTTCTGTGAATCCATAGGTAATCCGGCTGGCAATATAGTGGACATCCAGCGCTGGGCCGATATTGCTCATGCCGCCGGGGTACCGCTGATTGTCGACAATACCGTCGCCACGCCCATACTGTGTCGCGTGTTTGACTACGGCGCGGATATCGCCGTGCACTCACTGACCAAGTACATCGGTGGCCACGGCACCACAATAGGTGGCGCCATTGTTGACTCAGGCAAGTTTGATTGGTCTGCGCACAGCGATCGCTTCCCCATCATGAGTACACCCGACCCGTCCTATCATGGCGTGGTATACACCGAGGCCATGGGCCCAGCAGCCTATATTGGTCGCTGCCGTGTGGTACCACTGCGTAATACCGGTGCTGCCCTGTCGCCGCACAGTGCCTTTCTCATCATGCAAGGCCTTGAAACGCTCAGCTTGCGCATGAAACAACACTGCAAGAATGCGAAAAAAGTAGCCAAATACCTGGAGAAACACCCGCAGGTAAGCTGGGTAAATTATGCTGGTCTGCACAGCAGCCCCTACCGTGAAAACAGCAAAAAGTTCTGCAATGGCAAAGCTGCCGGTATTCTGAGTTTCGGTATTGAAGGGGGCATCGATGCGGGCATGCGTTTCATCGACGCGCTACAGTTGATTCTGCGCTTGGTGAACATTGGTGACGCCAAATCTCTGGCCTGTCACCCGGCGAGCACGACCCACCGCCAACTCAACGCAGAGGAGCTGGCATCAGCGGGTGTCAGTGAGGACATGGTGCGCCTGTCGGTAGGGATTGAGCACATCGACGACATACTCGCGGATATTGGGCAGGCGTTGGCCGCCGCGAAGTAACGGCAGTCACATCGGCGTCGTTACAGGTTTCCGCGTAATAGTGCGGGTATATCCTTCAGCGGCGTCGGCTCACTCGAGTGTTGATGCTCGCACAGCGCGGGACCCAATTGGGGCAGAACCCCCTCCGGCCGGAGAGGTGCACCGCATTCGCTGCAAGTGAGCGTAGGCCGGGTTTTTTCGCCACAGGCCTGATGCACATATTCCAGCGGCGCACCATTGCCGCCATCCATCCATTCATCCCCCCAGCGGGAAAGGCTCATTAATACAGGATAGAGCCCCAGGCCTTTACGCGTCAGGCGATATTCGTATCGCACTGGGCGATCGTGGTAAGGCACTTTCACCAAAACGCCCTGCCCCACTAGTTTACTCAAACGCTCTGCCAGTCGGTGACGCGTAATACCGAGATTACTCTGAAACTGATCGAAGCGCCGGGTACCCAGAAACGCGTCGCGGAGGATTAGCATGGTCCACCGCTCGCCTACTACGGATAGCGCGCGGGCTACGGAACACACCTGTTGATCGATATCATCCCAACGCATAGTCTGCTCTCTATTTTATTCTCGCGCGAAGCACCATCAGCAAAAGATACCACATTCAACTCTGACGGGAACTCTGGAAATAGGAAGCAAAAAAAAGCGGGGATAAACCCGCCCTTTTCCACAATAGCCGCGCTACGAATAGCTTAGCCGAACTGGTTCATGGTGTTGTCTTTACCACCCGCCTTCAATGCCGCTTCACCAGCAAAGTATTCCTTGTGGTCGTCACCGAGGTCAGAGCCCGCCATATTCTGGTGCTTGACACAGGCGATACCCTCACGGATTTCCTTGCGTTGAACGCCCTTCACGTAGCCCAACATACCCTGCTCGCCGAAGTACTCCTTGGCCAGATTGTCGGTAGACAACGCCGCCGTGTGGTAAGTAGGCAGCGTGATCAGGTGGTGAAAGATACCCGCTTCACGCGCAGAATCAGCCTGGAAGGTGCGAATCTTCTCGTCAGCTTCAACAGCCAGGTCTGTAGCGTCATAATCAACGCTCATCAACTCGGCACGCTTGTAAGCAGAAACGTCCTTACCAGCTTCACTCCAGATATCAAAAATCTGCTGACGGAAGTTCAGTGTCCAGTTAAAGGACGGTGAGTTGTTGTAGACCAGCTTGGCATTGGGAATCACCTCGCGGATACGGTTTACCATACCTGCGATCTGGCCAATGTGGGGCTTTTCAGTCTCGATCCACAACAAGTCAGCACCGTGCTGCAGCGACGTAATGGAATCCAGTACGCAGCGATCTTCCCCGGTACCTTTGCGGAACTGGTAAAGGTTCGATGGCAGTCGCTTCGGACGCATCAGTTGATCGTGGTACTTGATGATCACGTCACCGTGGCTCATGTCTGCAATATCCAGTTCTTCCATGTCGAGAAAGCTGTTGTACTGGTCACCCAGGTCGCCAGGAGTGTGAGTTACCGCGATTTGCTTGGTCAGGCCAGCACCCAAAGAGTCGGTACGCGCAACGATCACACCGTCATCAACACCCAACTCCAGGAACGCATAACGTACCGCGCGAATCTTGGCGAGAAAATCTTCATGCGGAACCGTCACTTTGCCGTCCTGGTGACCACACTGCTTCTCGTCAGATACCTGGTTCTCGATCTGAATCGCACAGGCGCCCGCTTCAATCATCTGCTTCGCCAGCAGATAGGTTGCCTCGGCATTACCAAAGCCGGCATCGATGTCGGCAATAATAGGGACAACATGCGTCTGGTAGTTATCGATCTTGCCCTGCACAGCTTTCTCTTGCGCTGTGTCGCCCGACTCGCGCGCTGCATCCAGAGCGCGGAACAGGTCACCCAGTTCACGCGCATCTGCCTGACGTAAAAAGGTATACAGTTCTTCGATCAGGCCAGACACGCTGGTCTTCTCGTGCATGGATTGGTCCGGCAGTGGGCCAAACTCAGAGCGCAGTGCGGCAATCATCCAGCCCGAGAGATACAGGTAGCGTTTGCTGGTGTCATCAAAGTGCTTCTTGATGGCGATCATTTTCTGTTGACCGATAAAGCCGTGCCAGCAGCCCAACGACTGGGTGTATTGACTGCTGTTCGCGTCATAGTCTGCCATATCCTTGCGCATGATCGACGCGGTGTATTTGGCGATATCCAGGCCAGTTCGAAAACGATTCTGCAGTCGCATACGCGCAGCAGACTCTGGTTTAATGTGATCCCAAGGGCTACCGTTGCTCTCCCGCAGCTTAGCCAATTCAGCGATGTCGTCTTGAAATATGGACATGTTCGTTCCTCTGGTGTTCTGTTGCAATAGTATCAAATGAACGAGGGACGGCACCGGAGCGCAAAAGCCCCCTCAGATCAAGTTGCGGCTAGTGTAGTGACCCTTTGCACATAATAGAAATTAATAGGGGGGATTTTTACTATTCACAGGGTGAATTAAAATACCACCGCGATCGCAGACCGATCACCGGGGTACCGGCCGCAGATTTCACAGATTCGGCTGAAGTGAACTTGAGGTGATCGTAGCAATGCTGTCTCGGATTCCATGGACACTAACTACTGTATGGTTAAATTATAATCACTAAACGTTAGCTGATTGATAGGAGGTGACATAGCGCATAGTAGTAATAACTAGTTAATGACCACTATAGGAGCATTGCGCGTTCCATATTCGCCGCTATGGTAGCCGCGACTCGCTTTGCACGGCTGGCCAGCTCGCCGACGAAATGTGTGTCTATTGTCTCTTTGAAGAACGCCAGCCAACGCTGAAAATCCTCGGCGTGTAATGGTCGCTTGGCGTTGAGCCGCCGGTGAATATCCATGGTATGGCGCTGGTATTGGCTCTCCCCTAACAATAGCTTGCACCAGTAATCCTTAATATGAGGCAGGTGTACGCAAAGATCGATCTCAGCCACGTCGAAAAAAATTGGAGCCAGCTGTTCATCCGCCAGCAATTGCTCATAAAAACGGTCTACGAAAAACCCGATGCGCTCTCGGGAATCCAGGTCTGGCCTGCTCGCGACCGCACTCATCAAGCTACTTCTTCTTTTTACTCTTATTCGATTTTTCGACATTTGCCGCCAAGCGGCGCTTGCGCTGTACCTGACGCGTCGTTAATTTATCGCGCTTAACGGCGAAAGGATTTTCGCTGGTACGGAACTCGATGCGCACCGGTGTGCCAGCGAGTTCAAGCTCACGCCGATAGATTTTTTCCAGATAACGCTGGTAGCTATTGGGCACACTGCCTGTCTGGTTGCCGTGAATCACGATTAGCGGTGGGTTCTGTCCCCCGGCATGGGCGTAACGCAATTTGATGCGTCGACCATGGACCAGAGGAGGAGGATGGGCGAGCACCGCCGCTTCCAGAATTTTGGTTAGCGCATTGGTATTGAGCTTGCGCGTGGCCGACGAGTAGGCGTCGTTGACTGACTTGTACAGGAGACCGACGCCGGTACCGTGCAGGGCGGAAATATAGTGCGTATCCGCGTACTCGGCAAAACGCAAACGGCGGTCCAGTTCGCTCTTTATCCAGTCTCTCTGGTCGGAATCGATACCGTCCCACTTGTTGATCGCCAGCACCAGCGCGCGCCCCTTATCCATGCAGTGACCGATCAGGTGCATATCCTGATCCACGATACCCTCGTGGGCATCCATCACCAACACCACCACATGCGCGTCTTCAATGGCCTTGAGGGTTTTCACAATGGAAAACTTCTCTACCACCATACTGACATTCTTACGACGCCTGACACCTGCGGTATCGATCAGGGTGTATTTTTGTCCGGCGCGTTCATAGTCGATATAAATACTGTCGCGTGTTGTTCCGGGCTGATCAAAAACGACAACCCGCTCCTCGCCCAACAGGCGATTCACCAGTGTGGATTTGCCGACATTCGGACGCCCCACGATCGCAACGCGAATACTATCTGGATAACGCTCCCGCTCCAGCTCTTCTTCGGGCTCAGGAAATGCGGCGAGAATACGCTCGATCATGCTGGACACGCCGCGTCCGTGAGAGGCAGCAATGGCAAAAAATGTATCTACGCCCAGCGCATAAAAATCACCGGTGGCGACATCCTCGTTGAGACCATCAATCTTGTTGACCACCACGTGAAACGCCTTGTTGCGCTGTCGCAGCTGGCTGGCCAATGCTTCGTCTATGGCATTCAGGCCCTCGCGGGCGTCGACAATAAACAGGACAACGTCTGCTTCATCAATCGCCGTCAGCGCCTGCTGTGCCATCGGCGAATCAATACCGAACTCCTCGCCGGTAATGCCGCCGGTGTCTATGACGACGAAGGGACGACTGCCGATCCTGGACTCGCCGTACTTTCGGTCTCTCGTCAGACCGGGGAAATTGGCGACAAGCGCATCCCGACTACGCGTCAGTTGGTTGAACAGCGTGGATTTTCCAACATTGGGGCGCCCGACCAGAGCGATTACGGGGATCATTATTTTTTCGCAGTGATCTCGTAAGCCGCCAGTTCGCCGCCATTGCCGTAGACGTAGAGAACATTGCCTTCACTCAGCATATCGGCACGCACACCTTCATCATCAACCCTGACCCGCCCAACAAAATCGCCATCCACCTGCGACAACAGATGCACGTAGCCCTCGAAATCGCCAACCGCGACATAACTGCCTACTGGTGTCGGCCTGGACAGTTCCCGATAGGCGAGCGCGGCCTGGGTCCAGCGAACGCCTTGGCCATTGCGCATATACGCCGTGAACGTACCGTCTTCATCTGCAACGTACACATTGCTAAAACCCTGAGAGACGCCGGAGTATGAGGAGTTCTTCTGCTGCCATACCTTACGACCATTTTGCACATCAATACCGACCACACTGCCTTGGTAACTGACGGCGTAAAGCTCGTTGCCAGCCAGTTCCATCGTGCCATCAACATCAACAATACGTTCAATTTCAGAACGACCCTGGGAAATCGCCACGCGAACCTCCCACAACAGCGCACCAGTTTGGGCATCAAACGCCAGTACCCGGCCGTTGGCAAACCCCGCATAGACCTTGCCATTGTTAAAAATCGGCGTACTCGTACCGCGAATAGTCAGTACCGGCACATTACTGTCATAGGTCCACAGAATCGATCCCGTCTCGTAATCGAGTCCCTGTAGGCGGCCATCGTAAGTCTGGGCGACAACCACCTTGCCGTTGCTCTGCGGGGCTGAGAGAATCTCTCCGCGCACGGGTATAGACCACACGCGCTCTCCAGAACTGGCGTCCAGCCTCAGCACATAGCCCTCACTGCTGCCAACAAAAAGTGCGTCCTGGTACACACCGATGCCACCCGATAGCGGGGTTTCCAGATCCTCTTCCCACACGGTGTCACCAGAAATACGGTTCACGGCGGCGATCTCACCATCGGCTGCCGCAACATAGATCAATTCACCGCTAATAGCCGGCCGCAAACGGTAAAAACCGTCTCCCTGTCCATTACCCACGTCGACCGACCACAGTTCATCAATATCCACTGTCTCATTTATGTCCGTAAGTTCAGCCGGTGCGGTCGCCTCATCGTCATCCGAATCAAACCAGCCTGAAATCGTGCTACAAGCCGTCAGATTAAATACCAGAAAAAGTAAAATTACGTGCCGGTAGATCTGCCGCATGGTTTTATTCCTCCGGAACGTCTGTTGTGTCATTTGTCACCGAGGCTGTATCGATCACGTCGGGACGAGGAGGCACGGGGGTGAGGCTTTGCAACTTCTGCTGCAGTACCGGGAGGTTCACCCCCTGCCCACCGCTAACAGCCAATACCATTGCCTGATTGTAGGCTTCACGCGCGTCGTCGCGGCGCGCTGCCGCCAACAGGATATCGCCCTGTGCGATGGCATACGACGCACCATAGGGTCCCGGGTCAGTCTTGGTCAGAATATCCAGTGCCTGCTCAGTTTTACCGGCAGCGGCCAACACACGAGCCAATCGCAGCTGCGCAACCTGCGCGGTATCACTACTGGCTGGCGCCTGACCCAACACCCAGCGCAACTGCGATTCAGCTTCCACCAGATCGCCATCACCTACTGCCATCGCCGCCAGTTGCAAGGCTGCAAACTGTGCATAGTGGCTGCTACCGAACTCGCTCTTGAGCTGTTCCGCTATTTCCACACTCTGCGCACCTTGCAATGAGTCGGGCGCGTCGACTGCGCGCAGCAAGGCCAGGTACAGATCAGATGCCTGTTCCTGCTGGCGAATATCGTGACCCTGCCACGCCTGCCAACCGAAGCCGGCGGCCACTGCAATGATGATAATGGCAACGGTGGACCGTCCATTTTCATTCCACCAGCGACGCAGCGCTTCGACCTGCTCATCTTCTGTACCGTATTGTTCCACGTCGTTCCTTCCTCTTACATTATTTCAGGGCGCAAGTGCTGCGCACAGTGTGGTTTCCAAATCTTGCAGCGCCACGGTGACTTGCGTGGCGCGTTCGCCGTCGCTAGTCCGCAGGGACTTAACCGTGACCGTTTGTGCCGCCACCTCATCCTCACCCCAAATCAGCGCAACCTGGGCGCCACTTTTGTCGGCCTTTTTCATCTGACTTTTAAAGCTGCCACCCCCTGCATGCTGTACGATACGCAACTGCGACTGCTGCTCGCGAAGTCTTTCAGTGACGGCCAGTGCGATACACTGCGCTTCATCACCCACGCCGACCACATAGATATCGACCGTCGGTGGCAGGGCAGCTTCACCCTGCTCTATCAAAAGCAGCACCAGACGCTCCATGCCCATGGCGCAACCCATCGCCGGTGTCGCCTTACCACCGAGTTGCTCCACGAGTCCATCATAGCGGCCACCGGCACAAACAGTACCCTGCGCGCCCAGCTTCTGCGTAACCCACTCAAAGACCGTCTTGTTGTAGTAATCCAGTCCACGAACCAAACGGCGATTCACCACATACGTCACACCAGCCGCTTGCAGCAGTTCGCACAGCCGCGCAAAATCGGTCTTGGCCTCTTCGTCCAGAAAGTCCTCCAGACTCGGTCCGCCATCCAGTATCGCCTGAGTCTGGACGTTTTTACTGTCCAGGATACGCAGTGGGTTACTGTGCAAACGACGCTGGCTGTCCTCGTCCAGTAATTCAACACGCGCCTGCAGGAATTCAACCAAGGCAGCGCGATAGGCTTTGCGCGCCTCAGCGCTGCCAATGGAGTTGAGTTGCAGTTCCATACTGTCAAGCAACCCCAGCTCGCGCCACAATCTCGCGCACAGCAGAATCAGCTCTGCATCCATGTCCGGCGTGGCAATACCAAATGACTCCACACCGGTCTGGTGAAACTGACGTTGACGACCCTTCTGTGGCCGCTCATAACGAAACATGGGGCCGGAATACCAAAGGCGCTGAGGCGTATTGAGCAACCCCTGCTGGATAGCCGCCCGCACACAGCCAGCGGTGCCCTCCGGCCGCAGCGTCATACTCTCACCGTTGCGATCATCGAAAGTGTACATTTCCTTCTCGACAATATCGGTCACTTCTCCTATCGAACGTTTGAACAGCGCCGTTTTTTCCACGACGGGAAGACGAATCTCGCTATAGCCATAACTGGCCACAACCGCTGCTACAGTGCGTTCCAGAAGCTGCCAACAGGCTGTCTCATTCGGCAGGATATCGTTCATCCCCCGAATGGCGGTTATTCCGCTCACTTAAGCTCCACTACAGGTCGCCAGGCATTCACGTAGACGACTTGGCAATCAGTTTTTCTTCCAGCTCGATACGCGCCTGCTCGAGCTCAGTAGCACGCTTTCGGATCACTTCCTCGAGATGGTCAATGAAACCCTCATTACTGACCTTGTGATGGGGTTCCCCATCAACGTAGATCAGGTTATTGGGCGTGGCTCCCGTGAGCCCCACATCCGCCTCTCTGGCTTCGCCAGGTCCATTTACGATGCACCCGATAACAGCGACATCCATCGGTGTGCGAATATCCTCCAGCCGCTGCTCAAGAATATTCATGGTACCCACCACATCGAAGTTTTGCCTAGAGCAGCTGGGGCAGGCAATAAAATTGATGCCATTGGCGCGCAGCTGCAGGCTTTTCAGAATATCGAACCCCACCTTAACTTCTTCCACGGGGTCCGCCGCCAACGAGACGCGCAGAGTATCACCGATACCGTCCATGAGCAGCATCCCAAGGCCCACCGCCGACTTTACCGTGCCACCGCGCAGCCCTCCGGCCTCGGTAATGCCCAGATGTAAAGGCTGGTCAATCTGCTTAGCCAGCAAACGGTAGGCCGCCACGGCCATAAAGACACCGGAAGCCTTAACACTGACTTTAAAATCGGGGTAGTTAAACTTGTCCAGAATATCGACGTGGCGCATGGCCGATTCCACCAGTGCCTCAGGTGTCGGTTCGCCATACTTCCGTTGCAGATCTTTACCCAGCGAGCCTGCGTTCACGCCGATTCGGATTGGAATGCCCCTGTCCCGCGCGCTGTCTATAACTGCTCGCACTTTGGCGTCACGGCCAATATTGCCAGGGTTGATACGCAGGCAATCCACGCCGTATTCGGCAACCTTGAGCGCGATCTTGTGATCAAAATGGATATCGGCTACCAGCGGTACGCTCACCTGCGCACGTATCTGTCGAAAGGCCTCCGCCGCGTCCATGGTGGGCACGGATATCCTCACAATATCCGCACCGGCGTCTGCGATAGCATTTACCTGCGCAACCGTCGCTGCCACGTTGCAGGTATCGGTATTCGTCATACTCTGAACGCTGATGGGCGCACCCCCACCGACTGGCACATTGCCGACGAAGATTTGCCGCGAAACACGGCGTGAGATAGGAGACTCCATTTTCATTCACCACCTCCTGCATACTGCTGCGAATTATCCAGACTGACCTGTGCATCTGTGCCCAACTCCGGGGGAGCCTGCCCGTTGACGTCCTCCTCTGCCCACCACCAGAGTGCCAGCACCAGTAACAACGTCACACCCAAACCGATTACCACGCCCAAACCCGTTCGCTGTAGTTGCACAGGGCGACTCACTTCAAGCTTTTCATACTGCACTGGCGTCACTTCAACGACCTGATCGAAGACAGCCATCAGATGCCGCTCATCCAGACCCAGCAGCCGGCCGTAGGCTCTTACATAGCCACGCGCGAACGGCGGACTGCGCAATGCCTGATAATCGTCGCGCTCGAGGATCGCAACATAGTTAGGCATAAAATTGAGGCTATCAGCCGCTTCTCTTTCAGACATGTTTCGCGACTCCCGGGCGGCTTTCAACAGCGATCCAGGCGTGGTGAACGCGTCCAGCTGTACGACCTCGTCAGTCACTTTTTAATAGTCCGTTTATAGGCCTGGTACTCGGCAGATTTGGGGTAAAGGTTGCGCAGCGCCATCGCATAACTGCCCTCGGAATTGCGATCGCCATCTGCCTTGGCCAGCTGGATACCCAGTAGCAAGCCAGCCGCTGACTGTTTTCGTACCACGCTGCGGTAGGTGTCATAGTATTTGTTTGCCGTGGGATAATCCTGTGCCTCGTAGCGAATTCGGGTGAGTTCCAGAAGCGCAATTTGGTTGGTTCTATCCATTGCGAGGGCGCGCACAAACGCCTCCTCGGCACCCTGCGTATCAAACAGCTTCAAGCGACACAAACCGAGATTCACAAAAGCATTCGGACGACCAGAGTAGAGCGTATCCTTAATGACATAATCCAACTGCTCTTCAGCTTCCTGGTAGCGCTGCTGACTGTACAAAAATGCTGCGTAGTTGTTGCGGCAGCGAGAGAAGTTTTTGTCAATACTGATAGCTTTCTTGAAATTTTCCTCCGCCAGCTCGTACTCACCGGTACTCTGGTAAACCAGCGCAAACGCCTCGTACACTTCGGGATTGTTAGGATTGATCTGGTCAGCCAGTTGCAAGTTGCGTTTGGCGGCCTCCCAATTGCCCTCGCCGATGTATTGGCGTGCCAGAGACACGCGTTTTTCCAGCGCTTTTGTTGGCGAGGCATCCTCAGTGAAGCCACCCTCGGTGGTCGTAACACAGCCTCCCAACCACGCGCACACCAGCGCCAGGAAGAAGGGCGAAAGCGCTTTTGTCATCCCTGCTTGCGAATCGAACAACATACCTATCCCACCGTAATTATCTGACCATCATCGGCCGCACGATAGCGTTCACTGCGACGGGTGCGGTCTGCGACCTGCCCTACCAGCTGCCCACATGCGGCGTCGATATCATCGCCACGTGTGGTTCTGATGGTCACAATATATCCTGCATCGACCAGTACTTGCCAGAAGCGCGAGATCGCATTGCCGCTGGGCCTGCGATAGTCAGACTGTGCAAACGTGTTGAATGGGATAAGATTGATCTTACACGGCGTATCCCGCAGTAATTCAACCAGTTCGTGAGCGTGAATCACCTGATCATTGACGTCTTTGATCAGGGTATACTCGATGGTCACCACGCGATTTTTATCGCTCTGGGCTGCCATATAGTTGCGCGCGCTCTCAAGCAGCACAGCGATCGGGTACTTGCGGTTAATCGGCACCAGCTGATTGCGCAATTCGTCATTCGGCGCGTGCAGGGACACCGCCAGCGACACCTCGCTAACCTTCGCCAGGCGATCCAGCGCTGGCACAACACCCGACGTGCTGAGGGTCACCCGACGCTTTGACAGGCCATACGCCAGATCCTCCAGCATGAGATCCATCGCCGCAACTACGTTATCAAAGTTCAGCAGCGGCTCACCCATACCCATCATGACCACATTGGAGACGACACGATTATTTCCAGGCCCAAAAGCACCATAGGAGTTGATCGCCAGCCACACCTGGCCAATGATCTCGGCAGCCGTTAGGTCGCGCTGGAAGCCCTGCTTTCCGGTCGAGCAAAAACTGCAATCCAGACTGCAGCCTACCTGAGAGGATACACACAGCGTGGCGCGATGACCTGAGGGTATCAAGACGGTTTCAACCAGGCCCCCGCCACCGACTCGAATTGCCCACTTGCGGGTACCGTCGGTAGAGTCCTGCTGGCTGACTATTTCGGGAGGGCGTACCTCCGCGATGTCCAGCAGTTTGTCTCGTAGCGCCTTGCCCAGATTGGACATATCCTCGATTTGGATGACACCGGCGTGGTGTATCCATTTCAACACCTGCTGCGCCCGAAACCTTTTTTCACCCAACTCCAGAAAAAACTGCTCCATCTGCACACGCGACAAGCCCAGCAAGTTCACTTTCTTTCGAAACTGAACCGCGGGGGTATTTGTGGATGCGATGGTTGTCATCAGAGACGTCGGGAAGCGGCTTCCTAGTGCTCGCAGACTTCACTGGAGGCAAAGAAATAGGCAATTTCACGAGCCGCCGATTCCGGTGAATCTGAGCCGTGTACTGCGTTGGCGTCGATCGAGGAGGCAAAATCTGCGCGAATCGTGCCCGCCGCAGCATCTGACGGATTGGTTGCACCCATCAGCTCGCGATTTTTGGCAATGGCGCCCTCGCCTTCCAGCACCTGCACAACCACAGGTCCCGACGTCATGAATTCAATCAGGGCGGGGAAAAAGGAGCGCTCTTTGTGTTCGGCATAAAACCCGCCAGCGACGGCATCGCTCAGGCGAAGCATTCTGGAGGCCACGATTTGCAAGCCATTGTCCTCAAATCGCGAGTAAATTTTGCCAACAAGGTTTTTGCCGACTGCGTCGGGTTTGATAATGGACAGGGTGCGTTCAACAGCCATGGGGTATCTCCAAAAAGGCTCACTATGGGAAGCGCGCAATTATACGGATTTTAGGCCGCCGTTTCACCTGCAATCACAGTCTCGCTGAAGATTTTTTTTCTTTTAAATCAGCTGTTTACAAATCGGTGACGAAAAGCGGAGGTTTTACCCGAAATTGGGCACCGCTGTGGGCGCTTTGCCCGGTGTATATCCCTGATTCGGGCCGGGAACAGGGACCGGGGTCGAACTCTCCAACTCGCTCAAAATTCGACTCCAAGTTGCGGGTCCAGGCGGGAAAGCAGGCGAAGCGGCTAGTCCCGCTCCTCCATCCAGGCGGCCTGAATGGCCTCCAGAATCTTTTCACCACAGCGTTTGGGATCGTCGTCGAACTCCGGCAGCGCTATTACCCAGTTGCGCAAGTCCACAAAATTGATCGTCAGGGGGTCAATTTCCGGGTGAACTTCCACCAACTCGATAGCGATATCGCCTACATCCGTCCACTGCATCAGCTATCTCCCGCTCAATTCTGCTCGGATACCATATTAATGGTGTAGCGCGGAATCTCTACCACCAGATCTGTCTCGCCGACGATGGCCTGGCAGCTCAGACGCGAGTCTGGTTCCAGACCCCATGCCATATCCAGGTAATCATCCTCAAGCTCATCGGGTTGCTCCAGAGCGTCATACCCCTCGCGCACAAACACGTGGCAGGTGGTGCACGCGCAAGATAGTTCACACGCATGTTCAATCTCTATGTGATTGCGCAGCAGTGTTCTGCAGATGCTCTCGCCCGGTTGAGCCTCTAGCACAGCCCCGTCCGGGCAGAGATTTTCATTGGGTAGAACTACGATTTTTGTCACTGCGTCACCTCGTCGTCGAGCGAATCCAGGGATACGCCCGCGAGCGCTGTTCGAATACTTTTGTCCATACGGCGTGATGCAAAGGCTTCACTCAGGCGTCCCAATCGCTCAGTCTGGGTGTGTATTGCATCCGCATCCTGGCCTTCCACCAGCGCCTGTAAATTTATCATTTGTGCGGCAATCGCCGCATGCTCCTGGACGCTAAGCAGGGCCTCTCCATCGGCTTTCAGGGCTGACTTCAAGCTTTCCAGTAACTGCCACGCGCCCAGTCGCTCCTCTGCCAGTTGGCGTGCCAACTTGTCTTGGGCAGCGTTGCTAAAAGACGACTGCAAGATGCCAGAAATCTCTTCGTCGCTCAGCCCAAAGGAGGGCTTGACGGTGATGCTGGACTGAGCCCCAGTGATTTCCTCACGGGCCGACACATTGAGTAATCCGTCTGCATCTACCTGAAAGCTCACGCGAATCCTGGCCGCGCCTGCCACCATGGACGGGATACCCCGCAACTCGAAGTGCGCCAGCGAACGGCAATCACTGACCATTTCGCGCTCGCCCTGCAAAATATGCACCGCCAGTGCCGTCTGTCCGTCCTTAAAAGTGGTAAATTCCTGTGCTCGGCTCACCGGGATAGTGGTATTGCGTGGCACAATTTTCTCTACCAGTCCGCCCATGGTTTCTATGCCCAGTGAGAGCGGGATGACATCCAGCAGCAGCAGATCACCCTCGGGACGATTGCCCGCAAGAATATCCGCCTGTATCGCTGCGCCGATCGCCACCACTTGATCGGGATCGATATCGATAAGCGGTGAGCGTTTGAAAAAATCAGCCACCACCTCACGCACCAGGGGAATACGGGTGGAGCCGCCCACCATCACTATGTTATCAATGTCCGCGTCCAGCTCTGCATCCCGCAGGCACTTGCGGCATGCGCGCAATGTGCGCTTCACCAAGGGCTGAATAAGACCTTCAAATATTTCTCGTGTTATCCGCAACGTCCCACCGGCAGGCAGCACACCTTGCAGATCTACATCGACTTCCAGCGCATCAGACAGCTGCTCCTTGGCAGCGCGAGCGGCAGCCTGCAATTGCCGATACTGACCAGCGGTGAGGGCGGGAGAACTGGACTGCTGCAACACCCAATCCGCCAGCGCGCCATCCAGATCATCACCACCCAACGCGGTATCGCCTCCGGTAGCAAGGACCTCAAACACTCCGCGTTGCAAACGCAAAATGGAGATATCGAAGGTGCCACCCCCGAGGTCGTAGACCGCAATAACACCCTGCTCGGCAGAGTCCAGACCGTAGGCTACTGCCGCAGCGGTGGGCTCATTCATCAAGCGCAATACACGCAGGCCAGCCAGCGTTGCCGCATCCTTGGTGGCCTGGCGCTGCGCTTCGTCAAAGTAAGCCGGAACCGTGATAACGGCGCCGTCTATTTCACCGCCCAGAGTCTCGACAGCACGCTGTCGCAGCACGCGCAAAATATCCGCAGAAACCTCAACAGGACTGACTTCTCCACCGCTGGTCACAAAGCGCACCAGCCCCTCTTTGCCCTCACCAAGACGGTAGTGCGAGCGCTGCGCGTCACTCATCGCGTCCTCGCTACCCCGCCCCATAAATCGTTTCACCGACATCAGGGTATCGGCCGGGTATTGCGCGCCCAACGCCAGTGCACTGGCACCCACCAGCGGCGCACCATCGCCACTGTAGTTGACCACCGAAGGTAACATCACCTCTCCGTGCTCGTCTGGCAGGACAGCCGCTCGGCCGCCGCGCACCGTAGCAACCAACGAATTGGTCGTGCCGAGATCGATACCTGCTGCCCGTTTCACCTGATGCGGCAGCGGTGATTGTCCAGGTTCTGCGATTTGAAGTAGTGCCATGATCGGCCTTGATAATCCTGTTAATCTATTAATCTGGACTCGAGCTGCTCAGCTTCCCGCAGCAGCTTATCCAAATATTGCATTTTGACACAGGCGCAGGCTGCCGTGGTCATGTCCTTTGCTATGTAAGCACTGGAAAATTGTTGGTGCAGCATAGCTACGTCCGCGCCAATTTTGGTGACCAGATGATCCAGTGCAGTCTCTGGATCAACCAGATCTTCCATTTCCTCAAGCTTCTCCCGCAGTTCCAGCTGCTGAATCAGGAATCCGCCATCCAGTGGCTGACTGGCAATCGTTTCACCACTCATACCCGCAATCTCCAGCAGGTAGAGCGCCCGCGGCAGAGGTTTGCGCAGTGTCGCGTAGGCTTCATTGATGAAAGAAGAGTACTGAACGGCCAGGCGCTGTTCATGAGCCGAAGCGCCGGCGTAGCGATCAGGATGCACTTCTCGCTGTAATTGTCGGTAGCGCACGCTCAGCTGCATTTGATCCAGCGCAAAGTCTATCGGCAGGTCAAACAGCTGAAAGAAATTTCGCTGGAAATCAGGAATGGACATAATGGGAGCGTCGCACCGCCATACTTAAACGGTAAAACTCTCCCCACAGCCACATTCGGCTGAGACATTGGGGTTGCGAAACTGCAAGCCCTCGTTCAAGCCCTCGCGCGCGAAATCCAGCTCCGTACCGTCCAGATACACCATGCTCTTGGGATCGATGATGACCTTGACACCGTGATCCTCAAACACCTGATCCTCGGGCAGTACTTCATCCGCGAATTCCAGCACATACGCCATTCCGGAGCAACCGGTAGTGGTTACCCCCAGACGGATGCCAAGGCCTTTGCCCCGAGTTGCCAACTGACCCGCTATATGTTTAGCGGCAGACTGCGAAAGACTGACTCCCATGCTAACCCAGGCTCCTCTTGTCGCGCAGATCCTTGACCGCCGCTTTAATAGCGTC
>CAWWAG010000043.1:0-31247 GCA_963934845.1 uncultured Halioglobus sp.
ACGGTGTGTAAAAGCGCTGATCACTACCCAATGTTCTATGCAACATAGTCGTACCAGTGCGGGGCAAACCCACTATCACCACTGGATTCAATATTTCTTCCCTGAGAATTTCAGGGTATTTATTGAAAAAGCTCTGTGCTAAGAGGCGCTGGCAAAGGATCTCTACAATTCTTTCGGACTGCCCATGTGTTCCGGCCTCGTTAAGATCGGCCTGATCGACAAGCGCTTCCAATAAAACCTTCAGTGGTGCCCGAAAGCTATCCTCCCCAAAATCGTTCAGCCCAGTACGCTGTCGTGCCGTTGTTATTACATACTCCAGGCCCAACGGGCTAGTGTTTACTGCCATTACTTAATCCCCTCTATTCACTAAGCTGTTATATGGCCAGCGCCGAAAGCGCAAAGTGCTCGAGAAAACTGGCTTGCATAAGCGTCATAAACACTCGGAACAGCCTCAGCTTGCCATCACCACGCTCCATCAGCATAAGCACGCTGACCTGAATAAAATACAAGGCACAGGCGAGGACGAACGCTGCTTCGACAACGATCACGCCGGTCGATGACGACGGCGAGCAAAGCCACGGGGCGGACGGCTACTACCGCCCCATCAGAACTGAGTATTGAAAATCCGATATGCTAGCCGATAGTCCCAAATACGTAGGTGGCGGTCATGATAAATTGTGAGATTCAAGGGTCTGACAATCTAACCACCGCAGTGCCATTCGGTTGGAGCTTCATGATTGAAGGCTACTGCCTTTTACAAGCGAGTCAAGGGGTAGTAAGCGAAGGAAGGTCTCTGCCTTAAAACATACAGCCGGCCAAGTTAACTGCATCTGTTGTATCAACGGTTGAATTCGCCACACAAAGTAAGCATTAAATAGACTCGAAACGGTATACACTTACCTGCCTGATATACCGTTTCAAGCAGGTATCGCCACAAAATATTATCAACGGATAAATGCACATCATTATGGATGCCAGTGAGATCAGTCGGATTATTGAAATGGCCTGGGAAGATCGGACCCCCTTCGAGGCGATTCACGCCGCATATGGACTATCAGAGCCTCAAGTGATTGCGCTCATGCGCCAAGAAATAAAACCACGCTCTTTTCAGGTTTGGCGCAAGCGTGTTACGGGTAGGCGCACCAAGCACTTGTCTCGGCGTGATTTTACGGTAGGCAAGTTCCGTTGCCCCACCCAAAAGATGCGCTAGTGGTAACGCTCAGGAAAAGACAGACGGGCGACTATCAGTAATGACAGTATGCATTCGCCTCGCAGCCACATGTGTATAAGCAGCCAATGCTTTATCAGTAACTAAACCTCTCACTATATTGACGAGCATCCGTATCAAGGATTTCCCAGGCGGCTTTCAGTGGCATTTGAAGAGAGGATGGACCCATGGCCACCGCTTCAACACCCAAATACTTCAGGCCTGTCAGCTGTGACGGAGCGAGCGCCGGGAGGGTTTCCTCAAGATACCCCTTGTCGATATTTTTCAACGTCTCCCAGCGTACTTCCAGATGCCTACAGACCGCCTGAATGCTCACGTGGCGGCACAGACCGCTGATCATGCGGCAGAAGCGACGAGTAAAACGCTGCCCCTTGAGGCCCAAAATATCCCTCTGGATGCCGATGTCCATATACCTGTGCTACGTAGAGTTGTGAGAAGCCTGTATTGAGCAAAGAGAGTACTCACTCAATTCTGTTTTGGACATACATAACAACGTCACCCATGGCGTCGTCAATGATCTGAAAAACGCGCGCGAACCCTTCGGCACTCCCAAAATACGGATCAGGCACCTCGATCAAGGGTTGTCCCCTGTGGTGACTCAACAAAAACGAGAGTTTGTACTGTTGGTCGGCAGGGCACAATTTTTTCAGATCCCGCATATTCGCTTCATCCATTGCAAAGATGAAATCACTGCGCTGCAGATCGCGTTCCGTAACGCGGCGCGCTTTCATTCTGGTAAGGTCTATACCGCGCAGCGCGGCGACCTTCTGCGCGCGCTGATCTGGCCGACAGCCTGGCATCGAACTTCTAGTGCCAGCCGAACTCACTTCCACTTTGCGGCCAAGTTCAGATTGCTGTAAATGATGCCGGAGCAGCCCTTCAGCCATGGGTGAGCGGCAAATATTCTCCGTACAGACCAGCAAAATGCGGGTCTTGCGCTGAAACAAGTTCAAGCAGAGGCCTCCGGGGGAAGCGGCAGGCGAAACAGTTTGCCGCACAATTATTCGCTGCACATGCTAACAGAGATTCAATCCAGTCAACGATAGCTAGGGTGAAACCACACCATCGAGAAGGGTTTTAATGTATTTAGCCGGAATTGCATACGTAATGCCCGATGGGCTGGCTAACATCGTCTCCTTCGTTTCCTTCACCACAACGCTGTTTACCACTGCAATTACGAGCCCACTATTTAGTTCGAATACAGGGCTGCCGCTGTTCCCGGGATAAGCTGTCGCATCCAGCTGAAATGCATCAAACCCGCTGCGCATGCGTTTTATTTTCACTGAATTCAATTTATCCGAGTGTGCTGAGGGCTGCGCAGCGGGTGTGATGGCAGAGATCATCCCCCGATGGGTGACCGGATAGAGGCCCAGCGCCATCCCCAGGGGATATCCGGTAAACGCAATATCCTGCCCCTCCCTCACGGTATCCGAATTACCCAATCGGAGCGCCGGCAGTTTCGACCCCTGAATTTCCAGCAACACCAGATCGTGCTCTTCGTCCTTACGTACCACCATTGCCGGGTGGGCAGTGGCATTCACCCCGCGTCCGGTAAAAACAGCCAAAATCTGATTGTTATCCGAATCCAGCTTAAGATCAGTGACATGTGCATTGGTGATAATATGTCGACCATCCGCAACCACGAAGCCTGTCGCCAGGTAAACCACTCTATTGCCTTTGATATTGGGCTGGCGTGGCGGGTACGAGGTGCCCACACCGACAACACTGGGGCTGACCTTCTCAATCAGGTCGGGTAATCCTGCAAACCCTGTCAGCGGGACCAGTATCAGCCAAGTCAAAACGCTCAGTCGAATAGACACAAAGCTGCTTTTCATGTGCAATTACTCACAGTTCATCCTTCCTGCCATTGTTCCAATCCCGTATTCATCGCACAATCTACAATTGACCATGAATGATATGGCTACAATAACATCCTTCTGCAAGCGAGCCACAGCCCATTAGCCTCATCACAATGCCAGACCTGATTCATCAGTTGATCGTCCAGAGTGCGCAAACCACACCTGACGCACCCGCCCTGCTGTTCAAAAATCAGTGCTTTAGCTATGCGCAATTGCAGCATCAGGTAGAGGCGATTGCCAATGCATTTTTGGGGTTGGGAATCGGGCCCGGCGAACGAGTAGGTATCTACCTGCCCAAACAGCCAGAAACCGTGTTTGGGCTATTTGGTGCGGCGGCAGCCGGGGCCTGCTTTGTGCCAATAAACCCACTATTAAAACCGCGCCAGCTGGCGCACATCCTGCCGCATTGCAATGTGAGGGTGTTGCTGACGTCAAATACGCGTCTGGAATTGCTGGCGGACGTCGTTAGAGAGTGTCCAGACCTGCACACCATTATCGTGGTGGAAGACCAAGTGGCCGACAGTGTCCCCGATCTCCCACAAAGGCTGGTGAGTTACGCAGAGCTCTGTCGTTCAGCGAGCAGTGACTATACCTCTCACCGCCGTATCGATACAGATATGACTGCCATCCTTTATACCTCTGGCAGTACTGGCAATCCGAAGGGGGTGGTGCTGTCCCACCGCAATATGGTGGCGGGCGCACGCAGTGTCGCCAGTTATCTGGGCAATACACCGAACGACCGTGTGCTGGCCGTCTTGCCGCTGAGCTTTGACGCCGGCCTCAGCCAGCTGACCACTGTTTTTTCCGTGGGCGCTGCCGCTGTCCTGATGGACTACCTGCTGCCACGTGATGTCATCCGCGCGGTAGCGCGTTATGGCATAACCGGCCTGGCCGCCGTGCCAACCTTATGGAACCAACTCAAAGACCTGCAGTGGCCTGCTGAGGCAGTACAATCCCTGCGTTATATCACCAATACGGGTGGCGCCATGCCGGTGCCCACCACGCGCGCGTTACAAAAAACGCTACCGCACACACTTATTTTTCTCATGTACGGTCTGACCGAGTCCTTCCGCTCCACCTATCTACCGCCGGATCAAGTCAGCGTGCGCCCGGATTCAATGGGCAAGGCGATACCCAATGCAGAAGTTCTGGTAATCAATGAGGCGGGGCGGGAGTGCGCTCCACGCGAGCCCGGCGAACTGGTTCATCGCGGAGCCCTGGTGAGCCTGGGCTACTGGAATGACCCGGAGAAAACCGCCGAACGGTTCAAACCCTGCCCGACGCAACCCCAGGAAATACCCCATACCGAGCTGGCTGTCTGGTCCGGTGATCAAGTCATGAAAGATGAAGAAGGCTACCTCTACTTCATCAGCCGCAAAGATGAAATGATAAAGACCTCGGGCTATCGAGTGAGCCCTACAGAAGTAGAAGAGAGCGCGTATGCCTCCGGCCTGGTCGCAGCTGCAGCGGCAGTGGGCCTCCCCCATCCGGGGCTGGGCCAGGCGATTCTGCTGGTTGTCACGCCCGGCGCAAATGCGACCGCCACCAAAGATCTTGAGGACGCAGTTATGGCGCACTGTCGCAGAGAACTACCCAATTTCATGATACCCAGTATCATCGTCGCGCGCAGCGCCCTGCCGCACAACCAGAACGGCAAAATTGACCGGCGTACCGTCCTTGAGGAGTATCGGGATATTTTTCAGGTCGTCTCGGAATGAGGAATACGCAAAGCACCACGAGTCCACCGCAGCACGCGAAAATGCATCAATTTGCAGTGGTCGACAACTGCCTGCAAATCGGTGGCCAACCGCTTCCCGATCTCGCAAAGTCTATGGGGAAAACGCCCTTCTACGTATACGACCGCGCCGTGATAACCGCCCAGGTCGACGCTCTGCGTGCCGCCCTGCCCCCCAATATTCACCTGCACTATGCCATGAAGGCCAACCCCATGCCCGAGGTAGTCCGACATCTGGCGACTATTACGGATGGCCTGGACGTCGCCTCGGCAGGAGAGCTTAGGCTGGCGCTGGAAACTGGGATAGAACCAGGCAGAATCAGTTTCGCGGGGCCGGGGAAATCTGAGGAAGACCTCCGGGCAGCTGTGGCCAGTGGTGTCATTATTAATATGGAGTCCCCGCGAGAGATGGAGCGTATCGCGGCACTGGCACACGCCAGCGGCACACGCCCGAGCGTTGCGATTCGCGTCAACCCTGATTTCGAACTCAAGGCAGCGGGAATGAAAATGGGTAGCGGCCCCAAGCCTTTCGGCGTAGATGCCGAGAAAGTACCCGCCATGATGGCAACGATGAAAACCCTGCCTCTGGAGTTTATGGGATTTCACATTTTCAGTGGCTCACAAAACCTGCGAGGGCAGGCCATCATCGAGGCACAAACGAAGACCTTCGAGCTCGCTTTTCGGCTCAGCCAGTCCGCTCCCTACCCAGTGCGCTGGCTAAACATAGGTGGCGGACTGGGCATACCTTACTTTCCGGGTGAACAACACCTGGATTTGGCTCCGATCGCCAACAATCTGGCAGATCTGGTCAAGACCGCCTCCGTGCAGTTACCGGAGGCTGAGATTGTCATGGAACTCGGCCGCTACCTCGTTGCAGAAGCCGGGATCTATGTCTGCGAGGTCGTGGACAAAAAGGTGTCACGGGGAGAAACGTTCCTGGTGACCAATGGCGGCCTCCACCACCACCTTGCCGCCTCCGGCAACTTCGGACAGATCATTCGCAAAAATTATCCACTGTGTCTGGGAAATCGCGTCGTCAGCAGTACACCAGAGCTAGTCAATGTCGTAGGCCCGCTGTGCACACCATTGGATTTACTGGGCAACAAAGTCACGCTGCCTGCCGCAGAGCCGGGAGACTTGATCGTCGTCTTTCAGTCGGGAGCCTACGGTCTTAGTGCCAGTCCGCTCAATTTCCTGAGCCACCCACACCCTGGAGAAATTTTAGTCTAAAGCCTCGGGCTACACCTGTTAACTTTAGAAAAGCAAGTCTTTATCTATTGTTTTTACTGAATATTCCATTAGAGCATTCAACGAATGGACTTCTGTCGCGCATTCACATCAAACACTGTCACATCTGTGTAGCAGCTGCCGCATAAGGTGAGGACCAAGTTCACATTTAGGGGAATATTTTGGGCAGCTCCCAATAACCCATGCTACTTTACCTACGCCACTGGTGCATTTGTGGATATGTACCGCAACTCGCTGTACACAAGTCGCAATTGGCTTGCACCGCGACTGTTTCGTTTTAGACAGCGCTCGATAGAAAATAACGAATCGGAGACAGCTCCCCCCAACGGAGCATCAGTGCTTCAGGTTCACTCGGCGAAACCTGCGATTAGAGCAGTATAAGGGATAAGGGAATGGCTACGGTCAGGGTATTCAACCACCATGTTCATACATTGTTTTATTTGCTTGCGCTGGTAGACGCAGTGATGTTTGTGCTGGCTTTGTATGCAGGCACCTACATCTACAGCCAGTTGGCACTTCCCACCGGAAGCTTCCACACCTTGATTCAGGAAATACCCAACCACGCCCTGGTATACGCCGTGATTACCGTGATCTGCCTGTTTGCAATGGGGCTCTACGAGCAGCGTATGCGTGAGGGCACATCGGGCGTTTTAGTGCGTACTCTGGGCGGTTTCGCGGTAGCCAGCCTGCTCACCGTGGGTATCTACACGCTGCTGCCCGATGTTCAGCAATGGCGCAGCATACTGTTATATACGGTACTGCTATCGTTTAGTGCCAATCTCATCAGTCGCATTATTTTCATCAACCTCACCAATTTGGAACAATTCAAAAGCCGGGTGCTGGTCTACGGCTCGGGCTCTGCAGCCACTACCATCACCAGCGCGATGCGGCGCAAGGCCGACCGGCGGGGCTTTACTATCGTCGGCTTTGTCCGGGTCGATGATGAAGATCCCAAGGTGACGGGAGAACGGATCATCAACCTGCGCCAACCATTGGCGGAATACGCCAAACAAACAGAGATCGACCAGATCGTTGTCGCGCTGGACGATGTACGCAACCAGACACCTTCTGACGAGCTTTTCAAATGCCGCCTGCAGGGCGTCAAAGTTATGAATCTGGTGAACTTTTTTGAGCGAGAGGCGGGTAAAATTCTGGTGGACTTTGCGACTCCAGGCTGGATGACACTAACGGAAGACCTGCGTAACGATGCTCCTGGTGGCCTGACCAAACGCAGTTTCGATATCTGTGCGAGCTTTTTGCTGTTTATGACGACCTGGCCGATTATGTTAGCAGCAGCGCTGGCGATCTGGATTGAAGACGGCTTCAAGGCACCGATATTTTTTAGTCAGCAGCGTGTTGGGCTCAATGGCAAAGCCTTCCAGGTGCACAAGTTCCGCAGCATGAGCATTGACGCAGAAGGGGATGGCAAAGCCCGATGGGCCACTCTAAACGACACCCGGGTGACAAGAGTAGGCGCATTCATTCGCCGCACACGTATCGACGAACTGCCGCAGATATTCAATGTACTATCAGGTGAGATGGCGTTTATCGGGCCCCGCCCGGAACGACCCGAGTTTGTAAAACAGTTGGCCGAGAAAATCCCGTACTACAACTCCCGCCACGCGGTCAAACCCGGCATTACCGGATGGGCACAATTATGCTATCCGTATGGCGGCTCAGAAGAAGACGCTCGTCAGAAGCTCCAATTCGATCTTTACTATGTGAAAAACCAGAGCATGTTTCTGGATCTGATGGTCACACTCAGCACCGTCGAGGTAGTTCTTTTCGGCAAAGGTGCTCGATAACCAGGCACCAAGTTTCTTGCACCCACTGACCCAAATATGTCAGGAAATCTTACACTTCCCTGTTGTTGGCACTGGATTCTGGCGCTAACATTCCATACGTACTAATGATTTATTAACTACTAACAAAAGCGGCGCGGTTTTTGCATAGTATTTGTACTCTGTATTAGCAGGCATAGGAACTGTAATTATCATGGATGTGGTACTCGTTATCGTCGGCCTTTTAGGTTTGGGTGCAGTAGTGATCTCGATCTACGTTTTCACGGTTGCGGCACGGACCTATGTCTCCGATGACCATTTGCATCGCCGCAGGAATTCCAACGGCAATCAACGGCACTATCGGGCTGTACGCAGCTCTAGTGATCGGCGCAGTAACAGACCCGTGACGTTCCCCCTCACCGTAAACAGCATCTTGATTGCCAATGACCGGCGCACTCTGCCGGATCGGCGGATGACGAGCTGACACCATTTACAACCTAGAGAAGCAGAGTCACCTGGTATTGCTGCACTAGATCTAGGATTGCACACCTCAACACACTCGTGCTATTTTGCGCGCAAGTGCTTGTTTTTTAGCTACATTTTATTTTCGTGAACGCCGCTGTCACGAACAAAAAATTCAGGTAGCCGAAGCACTGGCGTTAGTACTAATAACCAGGGTGTAAAAATATGGCATCAATTGCGGCCAGTGTCGCGGCGCATATCGCCGGGCTTGGGATCCAAAGCAGATGACGATTGCCGGTAAAATCAATGCTTTGGTCATCTCCATAGCGGTTGCAGCAGGCTGTATGCTCACGTTGACGGTATCGCAACGTGAGTACTCTGCAAGCTGGGACAGGCTCATCAAACAGTCCGTCAACCTGGTGCAAAGCCAGCCTCAGCTGCAGGTCGCGCTATACCTTAATGACAGCGGCGAGCTACAGGCTACGCTTCAGGATTTCCTGACGTCCTCCCCTACTATCGTGTATGCCTCTGCTCGCAACCAGACGGGGCTCGAATTAGGCCGCGCACAGCGGGCCGACACGCGGGCATACGAATTGGCGCCGTTCGATCAGACACGCGGCAGTACTTCTGTCGTTGAGACCAGTATCACCTCGCTTCAAAGTCACTTCTTCGAAGTGGAACCAGCGCAACTTTCAACGCTCCCGCGAAGCGGCCTCATCTGGGATCTGACAATTCCAGTGCTATCTGTCGTCAATCCACTGAACCAGAATGTCAGCCGCAATGAATTGGGGGCAGCACTGGCAAATTCGCGCACGGCGAGCAGCTTGTACGTGGTCGGGTATATACAACTGGGCATAAGTCGCGCGCTGTTATTGACGGAAATCCTGCCCTCCATCTTGACCATCGCGGCAATCGCGATGGGTTTCATCCTGCTGTGCAGCATTTTCAGCAGACACATGGCGCGCAGGATCACAGCACCTTTCGCCATCATCAAACGGATGGCGGACGATATTTCATCAGGCGCCACAGTGCAGCCGCGCGGACTCGAGAAAAGTGGTGAATTTAAGGAAATCGTCGTACTGCTCAACACTATCATCGGCGGCCTCAACACCTACAAAACCCGTATGGACGTTGACCACCAGTTGCTGAGCATGAAGGTGGAAGAGCGCACCTCGCAATTATCGAAGCGCAATGAGGAATTGAGTCAAGCGGTAAAGCAAGTCACCGAAACCAAGGATCGGCTGCGTAAAATGGCGTACTACGACAGTCTTACTGGCCTGCCCAACCGCCGTCTCTTTACTGAACAGCTCGACTTGTTGCTCCGATTATCAAGGCGTAACAAGGAAATGCTGGCACTGTTGTATCTCGATCTAGACAACTTCAAACGCATCAATGACTCGCTGGGACACAGCTCTGGCGATTTGCTGCTGCGCGAAGTCGCAAAACGCCTTGCATGGTGCGTCCGGGACAGTGATCTCATAGCCCACTACGTGGAGCCCAGATCGCAAATTGATGTCTCGCGGCTCGGTGGCGATGAATTTACAGTTGTCCTCAATCAGCTCGACACCGCTGATTCGGCGGGCATGGTCGCCCAACGTCTGCTTGATGTACTTTCTCGACCAGTCACTATCGAAGGGCACGACATTGTCGTGACTCCCAGTATCGGTATAGCCATTGCACAGTCTCAAACAGAGACGGTCGAGGGTCTTCTAAAAGCAGCTGATACCGCCATGTACCATGCCAAGTCATCCGGCAAGAATAAATACATGTTCTATTCCAGCGATATGGATGCCGCTGGCGTAGAGCGTCTCGAACTTGAGAACCAACTGCGCAGGGCATTGGAAAACAAAGAGTTGGTACTGCATTACCAGCCACAGGTAGACACATTAACCGGGACCGTGACGGGCGCCGAGGCCCTGATGCGCTGGCCACACCCCGAAATAGGGATGGTGCCACCGTTCAAATTCATCCCATTGGCAGAAGAGATGGGCTTGATCGGTGCGCTGGGCGAATGGGCGCTGGAAGAGGCCTGTCGCCAGATGGTGGAACTCCAGGCTTTGCATCTGGAGCTACCAAAAGTTTCGGTCAATGTCTCCGCGCTGCAGTTCAATCAGAGTTTTATCAAACGGGTTTCAGAGGTTTTGGCAAACTCGGGGCTGCACCCAATGCGCCTGCAACTGGAATTGACCGAAGGCATTATGATGGATAACACGGAGGCCACGGTCGGCGCCCTGTTGCATCTTAAAGAGCTGGGCGTGCAACTGTCTATCGATGACTTTGGTACGGGCTACTCTTCGCTGAGCTATCTCAGTCGATACCCATTGGACGAACTCAAGATAGACCGGAGTTTTATAATCGATTTTGACAAGAGCCAAAATGATGCCAGTCTGGTAATTGCGATTATCGCTATGGCGAGGAGCATGCGGTTAAATCTGGTAGCTGAGGGTGTGGAAACTCATGAGCAATACCACTTTCTGCGCAATAATGGCGCGAGCATGATTCAGGGCTACCTGTTCAGCAAGCCCGTACCCTTTGAGGAACTGAAGACCCTGCTGGCACCAGGCTATTTCAAAGAACAAATTGCACAGCTAAACACTCACTGAGCTCAATCCACCCCGTTCCGAAGTGGGTAGATACAGGCATTTATCGCCACTTGCGCCCGAATGTTCCGTCTGGTGGTTGGGGTTCGGGTATACTGCGTCGCGATGAATAATGCACAGCAAATCTTACAATCAGTCTTCGGCTACGAATCCTTTCGAGAGCCGCAGGACGCTATCATCCAGACTGTCATCGACGGCGGTGATGCGCTGGTACTGATGCCTACAGGCGGCGGTAAATCCCTTTGCTACCAGCTACCAGCCTTGGCTCGGCCTGGTTGCGGTATTGTTATCTCACCACTCATTGCGCTAATGCAGGATCAGGTCAGTGCGATGAGACAGCTGGGCGTGCGGGCGAGCTATTTAAACTCGACGCTGGATACCAGTGAGGCGCGCGCCGTGGAGCGGGATCTGCTGTGCGGAGAACTCGATCTCCTGTATATCGCACCGGAACGACTGACGCAGGGGTATTGTCTGGCCCTGCTGGAACAGGCTGAGATCGCGTTATTCGCCATTGATGAGGCTCACTGTGTCTCCCAGTGGGGCCATGACTTTCGCGCGGACTATTTAAAGTTGAACCTTTTGCATGAACGGTTTCCAACGATCCCGCGCATTGCACTCACCGCTACAGCGGATGAACGCACCCGTGCCGAGATCATCCTGCGCCTTGATCTGGGGGAAGCCCGCCAGTTTATTGCTGGCTTCGATCGCCCCAACATCCGCTACCGCATCGCTCTAAAAACCAACCCAAGGGCACAACTCCTGCATTTTTTGCAGGATGAGCACGCGCAAGACGCGGGTATCGTCTACTGTCTGTCGCGCAAAAAAACAGAAGAAATTTCACTCTGGCTGCAGGGACAGGGATTCAATGCCCTGCCCTACCACGCCGGCCTGCCCTCCGCTTTGAGGGCAAATCACCAGGCGCGATTTTTGCGCGAGGAAAGTGTCATCGTTGTCGCTACAATTGCCTTTGGAATGGGCATAGACAAACCGGATGTACGTTTCGTGGCCCATCTGGATATGCCTAAAACGATAGAGTCATACTATCAAGAGACCGGGCGTGCCGGGCGCGACGGCGAGCCGGCAGACGCGTGGATGATTTACGGCTTGCAGGATGTGATCAAATTGCGCCAGATGATGGCCACCTCTGATGGTAGTGAAGAACACAAACGGGCGGAACAACACCGTTTAAACGCGATGCTGGGCCTGTGCGAGATCACCAGCTGTCGCCGTGAGAGCCTGCTAAATTACTTTGGCGACAGCCTGGTTCAACCCTGTGGCAACTGCGACACCTGTCTGGAGCCCGTGGACACATGGGATGGTACAGAAGCTGTGCGCAAAGCGTTGAGCGCAGTCTATCGCACCGGCCAACGCTTCGGCGTTAATCATTTAATCGACGTTTTACGTGGCGCGGACAACAGCAAGATCACGCAGTTCGACCATCAGCAGCTGCCCACTTACGGTGTGGGCAAAGAGTTGGAAAATACGCAGTGGCGCTCAGTATTCAGGCAATTGGTGGCCCGCGGCTACCTGAGCGTGGACCTCGCACAATTTGGCGCATTGCGGTTGGAGGAGAAGTGTCGTCCGCTACTGCGCGGTGAACAAGATATTCAGCTGCGTCGCGACGCAGCTGGCAAAACGGGTAGACGGCAGACCAATACCGTACTACCCGCCGATATCGATGTCGGTTTGTGGGAAGCCTTGCGAGAATGCAGGCGACTACTGGCCGAGGAACAAGGTGTTCCGCCCTACGTGATCTTTCATGATCGCAGCCTGAAAGAGATGTGTGCGATCCTGCCCCGCACGCCGCTGGAGTTCGGGCATATCACGGGCGTGGGCGAGCGTAAGCTGGACAAATATGGCACTGCGTTTTTACGCGTCATTAACAAATATCTTTAACAGGGGCGTGACTGCACCTACTCACTGGCCGGTGCTACTTCAATTTAAAGTTAAGCGAGTGACGGAGGGTACGGCTTATGTCCGTCTGTGAGATACGCCAAAAAACGCACATCCATGCGCAGGCTCAGGTGGCGACGTCCTGTCGCCACCCGGCTCCACTGACAGTGATAAGCCGTCTTCTGCTCTGAGCTCGAACTGATGTTTTCAAATTGAACCAGCACCCAACCCCTACAGTAGATTGACCCACGCTGGCTAACCGCGTAATTTCAATGTCTCATCATCTAAAAGGTATTCCTGTGCGTAAAAAAATCCCCCGTTCGAATGACGACGATTACGGCCTGGACATTATTCGGGAACGTCAGAATTTCATTGAAGAAAACACACCGGCTAAACTGGATCACACCAAACAATTTTCTTTCGACCCCGCTGAGATGTCCGGCAACATTGAGAATTTTTTCGGTGTGGCGCAGGTACCCATAGGTCTGGCGGGCCCGCTGCTGATTAACGGCGAACACGCCAACGGTGAATTCTTCGTGCCAATGGCGACTGTCGAGGGCACCATGCTGGCCAGCTATAACCGGGGTATGCGCGTCATCAGAGAAAGTGGCGGCGTGCTCACTACGGTCTCCGGAGACGCCATGCAACGTGCCCCCGTATTTGTTTTTCCCAGCGCCAGGGAAGCCAGAGATTTCGGCCTTTGGCTGGATGAGAATTTTGAACGCATCAAGGCCACTGCAGAGTCGACCACCTCTGTGGGCAAGCTGAATGAGATAGAGCACTATCACGCGCACAACATGGTCTTTACGCGTTTCGACTATAGCACCGGCGATGCCGCCGGTCAGAACATGACCAGCAAGGCCACCTTCTTCGCCTGCGAGTGGATCAACAAGGAATTCAAGGCGTTGTCTCACTACCTTCTGTCGGGTAATTTCGATACCGAGAAGAAAACCTCGTCTGTGAACATGCTCAAGGGGCGCGGCAGACGAGTCACCGCGGAGATCACTATTCCGCGCGACGTGATGATTAAGAATCTGCGTATCTCACCCGAACAGATGCACTATGGTCAAGGCATTAGCACGCTGAGCGCGTTTCTCTCCAATTCCTCCAACAACGCCGCTCACCCGGCGAACGGTCTCGCAGCGCTGTACCTGGCCACCGGACAGGACATCGCCAACATCGGCGAGTCCAACCAATGCACCACATACAACAAAGTGACCCGGGATGGCGATTACTATTTTTCCATTACACTGCCAGCGCTTATTCTGGCCACCTACGGCGGCGGAACTGCGCTACCGACGCAGCGCGAATGCCTGCAGATTATGGACTGTTTTGGCCCTGGTAAAGCCATGAAACTGGCCGAAATTGCAGCAGCACTAACACTTGCAGGCGAAATCTCGCTGGGAGCAGCCGCTAAAATCGACAGGGAGACTCGCACCAACGAATGGGTGGACGCCCACGAGCGACTCGGGCGCAATCGCTGAAAGCGCTGCACTGCGCTTTGCATTAGAATCGTACTATGAGTCTGAAAATTTCAAACCAGGTATGCATTCCGCTAGCGGAAATCCAGTTCCAGGCGATTCGCGCGCAGGGGGCTGGCGGACAGAACGTCAATAAAGTGTCCTCCGCGATGCATCTGCGCTTCAGTATCAATGCGTCTTCACTGCCTGAAACCTACAAGGAAGGCCTGCGCAAGTTGAGTGACCAGCGCATCACCGACGAGGGGATCATCATCATCAAAGCACAGCGCTTTCGCAGTCAGGACAAGAACCGTGAGGATGCCCTGAGTCGACTGGCGGATCTGGTAAAGGCGGCGGGCGCAACGCGAAAAAAACGCCGACCCACCAAAGCCAGCCGCAATAGCCAGAAAAAGCGAATGGACAGCAAGACAAAACACGGCCAACTTAAATCCCAGCGCGGTCGGGTCAAAGTATAAACCAGAATAAATACACCACGATTGGTGCTAGGATAACCGTATGCACAACACTGAATTTAATAAGGCCGTCGTCACACAATTTTTCGACGCCCTGAACAAGGGCGACGTAGACTATATCGTCGGCACGTACGCGGCCGATGGCTGCGTGCAGACCATGGGGGATACGCTGATCTCTGGGGTCTTTTCGCGCGACCAGATCGCCGCCAGCGCCGGAGGAATTTTCGATGTATTTCCAGCGGGCCTGAAATTTACGCTTCTGTCGATGCTCGCTGAAGGCGATAAAGTCGCGGTGGAAGCGACGAGTGAAGGACAACATATATCGGGCCAGACCTACCGTAACGACTATCATTTTCTATTCGAATTTCGCGATGGAAAACTACTCAAACTTAAGGAGTACATGGATACCGAGCGGGTTACCGATGTACTCTGTGCAGGGCAACGTCCGACCAGGAGTTAAAATAAGAGATGCCGCAATTCAGCCAACGTGAACCGGGAGAAATCACCATAAATCGTCGCAATTTAATCAAGGGCGCAGCCCTGAGCAGCCTGGCCGGAACCCTGCTGGCCCCAACGATAGCCACAGCAGCACGGGACCGGGGCGACAGCCAGGCGGCACAGGCGCTGGCAGAGCTGCAGCAAGCGCTGGATGAGCTGGAAATCGCGTTTGCCAGTCCCGAGTGGAAACTGCGCACGCCACAGGATTATGCTGAAGCCAGGCGCGTTATGTTACACGCGCTCATGCATGGCCTGCAAAGCTGGTTGGAAGCGGATCCCGCCAGACCTTTTTTCACCGCGTTTATCAATCAGCACAAGAAACTGTTAGGTGACAATCCCGACGCGCGCTACTACACAGCAGTCATCGACGATCAACACAGCTACCGAATTAGAGGCAATCTCGCCGACGCCACTTACACCAGTTTCACTATCGAACTGGGCACGGGAACCGATGGCGACGGTATCGGCTCAACCCTCAACGATACGCAGTTTGCGGCAGATGAAAATGGCGATTACGAAATCATGGTCAGCGCGAACAAAACCCCAGGTAATTGGCTACCAATGAGTAAAGGTGCATCCAGCCTTACCACACGCCACTACTACGAGCGCGAGCAATGCATTAACAATGATCGCCTACACCACATCCCGCTGGACATTCAGAATCTGGAGAAAGTGGCACCGAGACGCACGCCAAACGATGCCGATATCGCCGCAGGTATTCGTCGCGTCAGCACATTTGTGAAAGGCAATGTCATTACCATGAGCAACGACAAAAGCCCGGCCTGGGTGTCGCGTGTTCCCAACCAGTTCACCCCACCCAAAAAAGACGACAGCCACGAGGCCATTACGTATGCCGCGCGCGACAATGTCTACAGCATGGCACCGTTTGTACTCGGCCCGGATCAGGCCCTCCTGATTCGGGGGCGTTTCCCGCAGTGCCGTTTTTCAAACGTGGTGTTGTTTAACCGCTTTCTGCAGACGCTGGACTACGAGGAGCGGAGTATTTCACTGAACCGTAAACAGACAGTGCTGAATGCAGAGGGCAATTTTGAAATGATCCTGGCACACCGAGACCCCGGTCGCCCCAATTGGCTGGATACCGAGGGCCGCCCCTATGGCATAATGTTCTGGCGGTTTCAGTTGCCAGTAGGAGAGATCGCACCATTGGAAACTGAGTTGATCACCCTGTCCTGAGGTCGTTAGTCAACCTGAAGCGGCTTACAAGCCTCACCTGATGTCTCGATGAGCCAGACCAGGGCATTGTCTAACAGGAGGCGAAATTCCGGCTCATCAAAGGCTTCCGCCTTATGTCCCATTGCGGCGTAGACGCTTCTGCCCTCGTCAATGCAATTGGTCCAGACGACGGGATGATCGCCCATACGCAAATCGGTTTGGGTACCCAGGAAGTTTGCCACGGGCACATAGGAGTTTTCATCAAGCGTCGCGAGAATCGTAAAGCCTTCCGTGCGCGGGCTTTGCTCCCACGAATACCATTCTTCTTCGTGCTGCCACGGTTTGGACAAGCCACGTAGAATCGGGTGCTGATGGTTTTCGAATACCACCGCAGCAGTCTGAAATTGCGGCCCCATAATGTGTGCCGTGAACGTGGCGCCGATCAAATTGTCGCGATACCATTTCCACGCCAGATGTGACGAATCCCCCGCAGCGTGAATACCCAGCCATCCACCACCGGCCAACACCCAATTTTGGAACACGCGTTGCTGTTCAGCACTGAGCATATCACCCGATGCGTTCAGAAATACCACCGCATCGAACCGCGCCAGATCCTGCTCATTAAATACGGCTCCGTTTTCAGTGTGGAACACTCCCCATCTATGTTCGTTGGTTATCGCTTGCAGGGCTTTGCCACCGCCCTCAATGCCCTCTACATGACGAAATGCATTGGTCTTGGAAAATACCAACACGGCCGGGGTCGCAAGATCTGCGGGAATTGCCGGCGCTACAGTGTCGTGGCTATGATCAGGAAACACCAAATTCCAGGCGCCTATTTTCCAGACCGCGAACAGCGACACGGCAATCCCCATAATGGCAATGAGCAGCACTATCTTCAGGATTCTCGCAAACAAACTTCCAAGTTTGGCCATATAGCACTATTCCACTGCGTATTCACTAATGACGACTCGTTCAGCCGTGTGCGCCCATTCTGCACACTCACGTCACATAGGGCTATTTTGCGCCATCAAACCAATCGTCAAAGCCCAGGGAAGTGGACGGCCCAATATGCATTTGCTCCAGCACGCCATGACCCACTTTATCGCCGCAGGTCGCTTTTACGATTTGCTGAATATGGAGGTTTTCCAGCGCCAGCGGATCGAGGTCACTGTCTTTCCAGCTTTCGCCCTCGATGGCGAGTTCCCCCTGCCATTTACCGTGTCCCCATTTCGGATGCTGGTAGCCCAGACCCTTCATGCGATGCACCAGTACCGGTGCCAGATGCACTTCCATACTCTCGCCTGATCGGTCGTGCATAGTGATGATTGCAGAGCTCGCCCGCCGGGTACCGGGAATCAGTGTCAGCTGGTGCTCCACCTCACCCTGCCATACGCGCGCGTTGGGATCGATGGTACCGGGAATAGCATCCACGCTCGGATAATGCGGTAAAAAAACCTGATCCGTATGCCACTGGTGACCGACACTGTCCTCGAACCAGCCGGCGAGGCTGCACTCGGTTTCCCAGTTGATTGGCATCCAGCAAAAATGTACCCCTTGGTACTCAGCCAATGGCGCGCCCCCACTGTAGGCATCGCCGACCGGACGAATCCCCCACGAGCGATCTTTCAGGCCATAAGTGGTGCGTCCGTCCACCTTGAGTTCCTTGCCATCGTAGCGAATCCAGCCAGCCCAGAAACCGAATTGATCAAGCCGGGTAGCGTCCATCACAATATGACGCTCATTGCGCAGTGTCTGGCGACCCTCTTCAATACAGGCAGTGCGGGGCGTAAATACGAGATCACATTCAATACCGGTTTCATTAGGCGCTATCACCAGACGATGGCGGCCCATCGGTTCCAGTATCTGCAATGCGAAGGGCCCCACTGTGGTATCCGTGGGCTCCTGAGGCGCGCGGCGCGAGCCGTGAAAGGCGTACTGGTGTCCGTCAATAGCGAGGCTCAGGCTGCAGTCCATTATGCCGAGATTGGCGTAGCGGCACAGGCCAATACCAAAATAGAAACTGCCGTCCTGGGCGTGGCCGTTGTACCAATAGCGATCATAGAAAAAACGATCGCTGGAGGCTGTATGAACCACCGGCTCGGCAGTCTGGTGAATAGGGTAATCGTCAAATTTGGATAGCATGGCGGTAATACTCCCGTATGTTGAAGCCCATCAGCATGGACTACATCGCACGCTCCAACAAGTTGCACCTTCAATCACAGCCTGCGCGTATACTAAATCAAACCCGGCACCCGCAACGGCGAGCAGCAGCAGTCACACAGAAGACACCCATGAAATTCCAAATCCCGGGTAGAGCCAAATAAAACAGTTGTCGAAGCACGGTGGTTTGCTACTCTGTGCATACCTCTGACAGAAACAGCTAACCCACATGCCCAGTAAATACAATATTCACTCTGACTTCGCCAAATTCCCGGTCTTCACGTTCAAGTTCAGCGCCCCCATCTTGTGGCTGATGAACCTGTTGATCAAGGTGACGCGATGGCTAGCCAAACGCACATTTGCACTGGGCACCGAAAACCACACACTGCTCAGCGCCGATGGCAGTCGCTTTAACGTGCTTGTGATGAAACCCTACAGCCTGCCAGAGCCAGCACCGGCATTACTGTTTTACCACGGCGGAGCTTTTGCGTTGACGTACGCCAGCAGCCATCTCCAAAGCTGTGAGCGCTATGCGAATGAAGCGGGCTGTGTGGTGATCTTTGTCGACTACCGACTCGCCCCCCAGCACCCTTTCCCCTGCGCCTTTGATGATAGCTACGCAGCACTCGAGTGGGTTGTTCGCAAGAGTGACAAACTCGGTATTGATATCAACCGAATTGCCGTGGGTGGCGATAGCGCTGGTGGCGCGTTGGCGGCTGGCGTGGCACAGAAAGCGCGTGACGAGCATCTGCTTGATCTCTGCGCTCAACTGCTGATTTACCCCGTGCTGGACAACAGCTGCACCACCCCCTCTGCCACAGACTTTGTCGACGTGCCGCTGTGGAATGCGATTTCCAATCGCCGCATGTGGGAGATGTACCTCAGTCGGTCTCCGGCGGGAGAGGCACCCGCGTATGCAGCGCCAGGTCTAGGTCAGTTGCACAACCTTCCCCTGAGCTATGTAGAGACGGCAGAATTTGACCCGCTGAGAGACGAGGGCCTGAACTACATCAGTGCGCTACGTGCAGCGAACATCGAAGTGATCGTCAACGAAACCCGACAGACCATCCACGGCTACGATGGCCATGCCAAAAGTGATATTGCGCAACGCTCCATACTGGCGCGACTTCAATTTTTAGAAAAAGCCTTCACGCCCAGAGCGGATTAGTGCACTTTACTGGACTGGTAAAATGGCCGAGTCGCTGCGCTCCCCGGGGAAACCGCGCCAGACAGTCCACGTCCCAAACCCAGCGTCTGCGCAGCGTCAACTGACTTTAACCACCAGCTTTCCAAAGTTGGCACCCGAAAACAACCCGAGAAATGCGTCCGGCGTATTTTCCAGGCCGTCGACGACGTCTTCCCGGTATTTGATTTCCCCCTGCGCCAACCAGCCGCTCATAGCCTCGACAAACGCCGGTATTCGCGACTGGTAATTGCTGACAATAAAACCCTGCATTTTCAAACTGCGCTGCAGAATAAGGGCCTGGAGCTGGCTCATGCGATCCGGCCCCGGCGGCAATTCCGTCTGGTTATACTGGGAGATCAGGCCGCAAATTGGCACACGTGCAAAATTATTCAGCAGCGGCATCACTGCTTCCCAGGAACTGCCACCCACGTTCTCAAAGTAAACATCAATACCATCGGGACAGGCCGCCACCAGTTGCGCCGCCATGTCCTTGTCGTAATGGCTAATACAGGCGTCGTAACCCAGTTCCTCCAACGCATAGGCACATTTTTCCTTGGCGCCGGCAATACCCACCACCCGGCAGCCCTTGAGTTTGGCGATTTGGCCTACCACTGAACCCACCGCGCCCGTAGACGCGGCCAGTACGACGGTATCACCCGCCTTGGGTTTGCCTATATCGAGCAGACCCACGTAAGCGGTTAACCCTGGCATTCCCAGCACCCCCAACGCGTAGGATAAAGGCGTGATACGCGGATCGACCTTCACAAGATCGCTGCCATCCGATGTCGCATAGTCCTGCCACCCGACGTAGGCAGTCACCAGATCACCCTCTACAAAAGCGGGATTACGTGAAGCGATCACCTGGCTGACAGTACCGCCCACCATCACATCGCCCAGCTCGACCCTGGCCGCGTAACTTTTACCCGCATTCATACGGCCACGCATATACGGGTCCAGTGACAGGTACCGTGTTTGCAGTAGCACCTGCCCCTCTTGTGGCTGCGGAATCGGCACAGTCTCAAAACGAAAGTTGTCAGCCGTCGGCAAACCCACTGGCCTGGAAGCTAACACAAAGCGGCGATTACTGTCAGTCGTGGCCGCTTGTGCCGGATTCAATGCCAGCGCGCTCAACGCTGTCAGTGATGCCAGCGTAAATTCTCTACGATTCAGACTCATAGTAAACCTCTTTGAAGAATGGGTAGCCAGGGGCTAACCATAGCCCAGTCTGCTCGCACTGTCTTTGCCTACTCTGCCGGCGCAATGAATCCAGACCCGAGCGCCATTTGTCTGCGGGTTGCCAAATTTAAACCGCGGCCGCATTCGCAACGCTGAACCAACCCGTTCAAGCAGAAGTTACGTACACTGCAGAGATACCTATGGGAGACAATAAATATGTACGATCTGGTGATTCGAAACGCAACAATCGTGGATGGCACTGGCAAACCTGCGTTTACCGGGGGCCTGGCCGTCACCGATGGCAGAATAGCTGCGGTGGGCGTTATCAACGGCGCGGGTAAAAAAGAAATCGACGCCGACGGCAAATTGCTCACCCCCGGTTGGGTGGATGTGCACTCGCACATGGACGGCCAGGCGACCTGGGACCCGGTGTGCAGCCCCGCCGCCAACCACGGCATCACTACTCTGGTCATGGGTAACTGCGGTATCGGCTTCGCGCCCTGCGAACCCAATAAGGACGCTCAGGCCCGCCTGATTACAGTCGTCGAGGACGTGGAAGATATCCCCGGAGCCGCACTGCATGAAGGGATTAAGTGGGATTGGGAAAGTTTTCCAGAGTATCTGGATGCGGTGGAACGATTCCCGCGTGCTATCGATGTTGGCGCTCAGGTACCCCACTGCGCGGTTCGCACATACGTGATGGGTGAGCGCGGCGCAAAGAATGAGATAGCCACACCCGAAGATGTGGCGTCCATGGCCGCCATCGTCAAGGAGGGTATACAGAGTGGCGCGCTGGGCTTCACCACCTCACGTACCGAGCTGCACACCACGGGCGGCGACCAGGCCATGCCTGGTACCTATGCCGACGAGGCGGAATTACTGGGGATAGGCAAGGTGATTGGCGAGCTAGGCGGCAAAGGTATTTTTGGCCTGGTATCGGATTTCCACAACTGGGAACAGGAGATGGACTGGATGAAGCGCCTGTCCATCGACAACAACTGCCAGATTAACTTCGTACTATTTTTCCGTGAAGAAGCGGATTGGGATCGCGTGCTCAAGCAGCTGGACTACTGCCGCGAGGCGAGGGCCGAAGGGGCACAACTTATCCCACACGTGGGTGCACGCCCGGTCAATATCCTGCTGAGCTGGGATGGCACCATCAACCCATTCAGTTTTCACACCAACTACGGCCCGCTCTCAATCATGACGCACGAAGAGCGACTCGCGCAGCTGCAGAAGCCAGAGATCCGCGCGGCCATTCTCGCCGAGGATCTGCCGCTGATGGGAGATGACTTCATGGACATCATTATCGGTGGCTATGACAAACTCTATCCACTGGGCAGCCCACCGAATTATGAACCTGGTCCCGAGGACAGTATCGCGGCGAGAGCAGCTGACGCGGGCGTATCACCGCAGGAATTCTGCTATGACCTGATGATGGAGGACGGCGGGAAAACCGTGGTTTACTTCCCCTGCTTTGGCTACGGTGCCAACGACCTCAGCCGTCAGATAGAACTGCTGGAAGACGAGAGCACGGTACTCTCACTAGCGGACACCGGCGCCCACTGCGGCGTATTGTGCGACGCCAGTATTCCCACGCAAATGCTCAGCTACTATGTACGGGACCGACAGCGTGGCCACCGGCTCAAGCTGGAGACCGTGGTTAAAATGCAAACCCACGACACCGCCCGCTGTGTGGGTCTGGAGGATCGCGGCACACTGGAAATCGGTATGAAGGCAGATCTCAACCTCATCGACTTTGACGCGTTGCAACTGGATTCTCCGCAGATTATTTTCGACCTGCCAGCCGGCGGACGACGCATGTTTCAGGGCGCGCAGGGGTACCTTGCCACCATCGTCAGCGGCGAAGTGATTATGGAAAACGGCACCTACACAGGTGCCGTGCCCGGCAAACTGATTCGGGGCTCGCAGGCTGCACCCCGGGCGGCTTGATCACCGGCGCCCAGAGACCCTCCAGGCAATGACCCGCATAAGTAGCAACCTGCGCCTGAACATGACAGGTGCCGAAGCCGATCCCGCGCTGCGCTCCAAACGCTACCGCGTGGCCCTTGATATGGCGTGCTATGCCGATCAACAGGGATTTTCCAGCGTCAATGTGGAGGAGCACCACGTAGCGGAAAATGGCTGGCTACCCTCCCCCCTGACTATGGCGGCGGCTATTGCCGCGCGCACGGAACGCTGTGGTATAGGCGTTATGGCACTGCTGGTTACATTGTATGACCCCATTCGCCTGGCAGAGGACATCGCCGTTATCGACCTGCTCAGCCAGGGACGCCTGAATTTCATTGCCGGTATGGGCTACCGCGAGTTGGAATTCCATATCGCCAATAAGCCTTTTACCAAACGCGGCCAGTGGATGGACCACGTACTGGAGACACTTCTCCAGGCCTGGGGCGACGAGCCCTTTGAGTACAACGGAAAGCTCGTGAATGTCACTCCCAAGCCGTTCAGCAGGCCACACCCGATGTTCCTGGTGGGTGGCATGAGCAAACCCGCTGCACGCCGGGCCGCTCGCCTCGGACTGCCCTTCGCACCACCGGTAGCAGACCCGGTGCTGGAAGCGTATTACTATGAGCAACTCCAAAAATACAACCAGCAGGGCTTCACGCATTCACCACCTGCAGACTTCTCTGTACTGTTTATCCACCAGAACCCCGATCAGGCCTGGGACGAATTGGGTCAGTATTTTCTCAATGAGGTCGTGGAGTACAGCGGCTGGCGAGCCGAGGGCGTCAACCGGCCACTGGAGTTCGATAGCGACTCCATCGAAGCACTGCGGGCTGAAAAACGCTATGAGATCATCACCCCACAGGAGTGTGCCCAGCGACATGCAGAACGCAGTGATTTTTTTGCCGCGATTCACCCTCTAATCGGTGGCATGCCGCTGGACAAAGGCTGGGAATGCCTACGTCTCTACAGCGAGCAGGTATTGGCGCCCTTGCGGCAAAAAGAGCCATCTTACAAAATAAGTCTGTAGGTCAAATTTATCCTCTCGCCCAGGGGGCGCCTTGATTTTGCAACCTGATGTAACCAATGATGCTGCGCGGCCCCCTGCATAAGCAGGTAGCTACCATTAGCAAGCGGGATAGTTCGTCTGTTCGATCCGTCTGATTTTTGCTTCATTTGCAAGGCGCGACTCTGGCCCAGACTCACAGAGCCAATAGCGGGATTACGCCCCAGCTCAGGCTCATCGTCGGCATGCCATGACATTGCATCCGATCCATCGCGATAGAGATTGAGCAACACACTATTAAAATTTGTATGCGCGTACGATGTTGAGCATCCGATCTTTCTCTTGGCCTGAGACAAGTACCGAGCACACCCCAAAAGATAACGTTCCCACGTAAGGTGTAAACACGTAAGGTGTACACACGTAAGGTGTACACACGTAAGGTGTAAAAATTGCTAGCGCACTAAAAGCTACGTTAGTATTGCCAGTCTAATAACACCAGTAACAACACCACGCCGTCAGGAGAATTATATGGCTCGCAGTATTTCTGAAGCGATACTGGATGTATTGGCCGAAGCGGGCGCGCGCGATGTGTTCGGCGTCGTTGGCGATGTTATCAATCCCTTTGTTCTGGCGACGATTAAAGATCCACGTTTTCGCTGGATTACTGTCCGCCATGAGGAGCACGCAGGATATGCGGCAGCCGCGCAATCGCAGCTGACCGGTCGTATTGGAGTCTGTGCTGGCACGTCCGGGCCCGGTGCACTGCACCTGATCAACGGTTTGTACAACGCACAAAAAGAAGGCGCCGCTGTCATTGCTATCACGGGGCAGGTGCCAACGGCACAGCGCGGCAGCGATTTTCACAAAGAAATGGATCTCACCAAAGTATTCGACGATGTCTGTGCCTATCAGGCAATCATCGAAACGCCGGCGCAAGTACCCCGTATGATCGAAATTGCGGCGCAAAAAGCATTGACACAGCGGGTCGTAACCCGCGTAGAGGTCGCCGCTGACATCTTCGTCAAGGACATCGTCAGCGAGCATTACACACACCCGCTGGTACGAGCGCTGCCCGCAGTCTCCGCACCACAGGCGGAGTTGGAGAAAGCCGCCGTCATACTGCAGAAGGGACGCCGGGTCACCATTTTTTGTGGGATTGGCTGCCGCGCTGCGAAAGCCGACGTGCTCGCCCTAGCAGAGAAGCTGGGCGCACCCGTCGCTCACACGTTGCGCGCGCTCGATATTTTTAACTACAACGATGGCCCTGTCGTCGGCCTCACCGGGAATATTGGCAATCCGGCGGGCTTACACGCGGTGAGCGATTGTGACGTGTTGCTGATGCTGGGTACAGACTTCCCCTACTCGGAGTTTCTTCCTGATGGCCGACCGATTATTCAGGTGGATAACAATGTCGATCACATCGGGCGCCGCGCGCCTGTCACCCTCGGACTGGTAGGCGATGTGGGTGCAACCGTTCGCTCGCTGTTGCCGCTATTGGACAGCGATCAAAAGTCCGCCAAGTTTCGCGATCATCTCGTGCATGTGCGCCAGAAATGGTGCAAACATATGGATGCTCAGGCGAGTTTGTCACGCACTGACGAACCCCTGCATCCACAACTCTTCGCTAAAGCCATCAGTGATACGGCCGCCGACAATGCAATTTTTGCTGTAGATGTTGGTGAATGTGCCATTTGGGTGGCCCGGCAGATGGCGATGACTGGCGAACGGCGTATGGTCGGCGGTTTCAATCATGGCTCACTGGGTTCAGGGCTCCCCACGGCGCTGGGCGCTTCCGCCCTGGACCCCTCACGTCAAGTGTGGGCGCTGTGCGGCGACGGCGGTTTCGGCATGTCTATGAACGACTTTGTAACAGCCGTCCGCTACGGCTGGCCGCTAAAAGTACTGATATTTAATAACAGTGAGCTCGGTTTTGTCGCGATGGAAATGCAAGTAGCCGGAATGCCCAAGAATGATGAGGCGACAGGTTTAACGAATCCGGACTTTGCAGCCTACGCTAAAGCCTGCGGTGGTGACGGCGTGCGCGTAGAGCACGCGGCCGATATCATGCCCGCCATAGAGCGCGCCATCGCCTCAGACAAACCGTTTATTATTGATGCGATTGTCAGCTCTGGCGAACTCTCAATGCCCCCTCACGTCGGCATGGAAGAATTTTACGGATTTGGTATATCCAAAGTCAAAGAAGGTATCCTTGGCATCAAAGGTGACCATCGCGTCTGGCAGGAATGGCGGGATGAGTTCAAAGCATTTTTTTCCTGACACTTACATTTAATTCCTATCCGGAGAGCACACTGTGACATTCATGCAGACACTATTTTGGATCATCGCACTGGTTGTCTTCCCCACCGCTGTGTATCTCGCCAATAACGTCTGGGGACCCACCTATGTTATCGCCATAATTTTGGGCCTGTATGTCATCGTCGGCATATACGATATGTGGTTCAGCCCGCACACACTCAACCGACTCTATCCGGTTGTCGCATATATGCGCTATGCTCTGGAATTCATACGTCCGGAGATTCGCCAGTACTTTATTGCCAGTGATACTGAGGAACTACCGTTCAGTCGGGAAGAACGCGATCTTGTTTACCGCCGCGCCCAGGCTCTGGACGACACGCAGCCTTTTGGCACCGAACACAATATCACCGCAACCGGTTGGCTGGGGGCGGCCCACTCCATCGCACCTACCACAGTGCGCGAGGACACCAAGCGGATCCTCATTGGCGGCGAGCACTGCAGCCAACCCTACAGCGCAGCACGCCTGAACTGTTCTGCGATGAGCTTTGGCGCACTCAGTGCCAACGCCATTATGGCGATAAACAAGGGCGCCAAACTCGGCAATTTTTATCACAATACCGGTGAAGGCGGCTTTAGCCCCTACCACCGACAGGGTGGCGACATCGTCTGGCAAATCGGTACGGCGTACTTCGGTTGCCGCACATCCGATGGGGGGTTCGATCCGGATTCCTTTCAAAAATTGGCGACTCTCGACCAGGTCAAAATGATTGAAATTAAGATTTCGCAAGGCGCCAAACCCTCCCATGGCGGCGTGCTACCTGCCGCCAAAGTCTCTGAAGAAATTGCGAGAATCCGGTTAGTCGAAGTTGGCAAGGACGTGATATCGCCGCCAGCTCACCGCGAATTCAGCACACCCAAGGGACTTTTGGACTTCGTGGCTAAACTGCGCGAGTTGAGCGGCGGAAAACCCGTGGGCTTCAAGTTGTGCGTGGGTCGAAAATTTGAGTTTCTCGCGATTTGTAAAGCCATGCTTGAGACGGGCATCACACCCGATTTTATAACCGTCGATGGGGCAGAAGGCGGCACTGGCGCAGCGCCGGTCGAGTTTACCAATCGATTAGGCGTCCCCTGCCTTGAGGGCACCAACTTCGTCCACAACTGTCTTGTGGGAACGGGTTTACGCAAAAAAATAACCGTGATTTCATCCGGCAAGACCGCCACTGGTTTCGATATTGTCACCAAACTTGCCATCGGTGCCGACGCTGCCAATGCGGCTCGCACCATGATGCTTTCACTGGGGTGCATTCAGTCCCAGTCATGCAACACCAACAAGTGTCCAACCGGTATCGCCACCCAGGATCCGGTGCGGGGCAAAGCACTGGACGTGGAGACCCGATACAAGCGTGTGGCCAACTTCCAGCAACGTACGCTGCACTCAGCATTTGAAATGATGGGCGCTATGGGGCTGGATGATCCCGACAAGTTGTTTCCCCACCTCATTTGGCGACGCGGCGCAGATGGCGTCAATCAACACTTTGATGAGGTATTCGCTCCGCTGACAGAAAATGTCCTGCTAGGTGAGGAAGATGAGATACCGCAGAACTGGGTTCGGGATTGGCAACTTGCGTCGGCGGAGAGTTTTATACCCGATATCAAGGCTCTAAAGAGCGCAATCCCGTCCGCCGCCAAGGGCGGAAAATTGCTCTGAGCTCGGAGTGTTCGCCAGACATTGACGGGATGCCCACTTTCAGAATCCGTTACGTTTCGTCGCAGCGGAATATTTCCGACACGCCACTAAAAGCGTCTCCGGCACTATCGTAACCCTTGTGTGAGATACGGTAGTCGCCGACCGCCAGATCAACCGGCACATCCCAGCTAAGTTGCGCTATGTACGCATCATTTTCAAATCGCCAGCGCACGCGTGTACTCCAATCGCCATCATCGGCAACCACTTGCCAGCCGGAGGGCGTCCTGCGCTCCACCAGCAGAAAATTATTGCCCGTAGTGTAATGCGCAGTAGGATTGGTCGACCAAAACTCGACAAAGACAGTTTCACCGCGTTCGCACTGCGCCTTTAGCAATGGCAGAGAATCGCCATAGTGTTTGCCCACTGGTGGTGATGCGGCTACGCCGACCGGCAGCGGCAACCCCACTGATTTGCCACGCCAGTCATCGTAGTGAACCTCGCTGGTAAGCGTTGTCCCCGATTGTAGGGCGCGGGCCAATCGGCTGGCGACCTGCTGGTAAGCGGGCAAGCTCCAGGGCCCATGCAGGGTATGCCCGCCCTCGTATTGTTGTAACTGGTACTCCTCGGGGGTAGTGACGTAACCGCCATAGCCATTGGCGTAGCCAGACAGTACGATGTAGAGGGCCCAATCGCCCAGTTCACTCATCACACTGTCGCGCAATCGCCTACCCGCCATTGTGGTTACTTCGGCTGGCAGTGCCAGTATCACCAATTGACCAATACGTGCCACGGTGACTGAGTGTATCTGTGATTGCAGCGGTGGCTTGCCACTACCCGTTTCAAACAGAATTGGCTTGGGTGCCTGGCAGGCTTTCACAGATTTGGTCCATTTGGACACACCCGTCACCATCCGAATCAACCAGTCCAGCCACACACTCTGGTCAGTCATGCCCTCTTTAAACAGAAAATGACCGCCACCATCCTCGGCTGAGCCGCCGGCAAAGGAGTAGCCATAAGCTGAGGGGCAGGTATGCTGCTCACCCTCACCAGTGAAACGATCCTCTACCTTAAAGTCACTGAAATCAACATAGATACGACGTGAATCGATAGGGCCCACAAGCTCTTCATGCGCCTCCTGAAACAATTGCTGCGCCACCTGCAACTGTCGTTCGCCCATTATCATGGTGGTCTCAACGTCGGTTTTACCCGGGCCGGTATTATCGAGATTGGTGTTCGGGGTAACATCTCCCGGATCGGACTGAGCGAAGGCCGCCACGAAATCATCGGCTGACGCATACGTGGTGCCGTGCTGTTGCTCCATCCTCAGTGCCGCGTAGCCCTTGTGGTCACCAGAAATCAAGTGGTTGTAAAAGTTCATCGCTGTGGGATGCAGTGCATACCAGCTGATCACGCCAATCTCACCAGAGTCGTCGACAAACTTCAGCACGGTCATAGACGTATTTGTATCCTTGCTATAACGCGCCCGCTCCTCTGCAGGATTCTCGAGGTAGGCAATAACAGAGCGGTTGACGCCTGCATCTGCAACTTCTTTGGCGCCTATAAATAGTTTTCCCGGCTGCAGGTCATCATGTGCCTTTACGATCGAGGCGGTGATACCGCGCACGATCGCGTCATAGTGTTCCGGGTAAAGTCCACCGTCGAGCCCTGTCGCCGTGCGCGACTGCCAGTAGCCACCCGGCCCTGAATGTGTATGGGTGGCAGTGATAATCACATTGTCCAATTGATAGATCAGACCAAAGCGCCGCTGTAAACGCTCTACGACATCCAGTGCGATGTGGTGGTCGATGCTACCCAGGTCGGCACTGACAAACACCAATCGCCGGGCTGGATTATCGGCTTGCACAACAACAAATGCCCGCGAGCGCTGCCGAATATGCAGGCCTTCATCTATCTGGTCGGGGCGGCCAAACCCCCATAGTTGCAGACCCACCGCCGGACCGGTGACGTCGGTAATACCCCGACCGATCAGATACTGCTGCGCCGGTTGCGCAACCGACGATACCGCATAAAACACTGCTAAAAAACACCATACCCGACGCATACTCTGTGGGCATATCGACATTTTTTAATCAGCCTGTTGCGATACTTCTGACCGCTCCCCGTGATTCTCGGACCCACGAATTCTGGTCGCACTGCCATTGCTTACCAACCAATAGGTCACGCCCAATGCCAACGTTACCACCCCTATTGCGAAGACATATTCAGCGGGAGTCTGGTCCAAATCGAGCACGATCACCTTACGTGCAATAGCCATAAGCGCCGTCGCAATAACCAACTGAATGGGCAATGTATTAGAACCCAAATACAGCCTGATATTAATAAAAATCTCGACTGCGATTAACACCACCATGAATGCCGCAAAAATTTCGAATATTTCGCTGACCGTCAAATGCAATATCGGTGGTTCTTTTAACGCATCATAGAGATGATAAACAACATCCAGGACGCCCAGAAAGATTACCAGCACCATCAACACTGCCAGCATTTTGATGCAAACTCGAATAGCCTTATGCAGACCACGAATGAGTGGATCGTGGAAGTCCGCTGATAATTCCTGGTGAACTGCCGACTCGTCCCTGGATTCCTCCTGCGCCATTCTTTGCACTCCCTGACATTAGCTGGCGATTGCCGCCATACTCAAGCACAGAAAATACTGGTATTTCGTAAATCAGGCAAGGCCTGTGCGGATTAGCAATACGGCGATGCACTAATCCTGCTGGCGCTGGCGGCAGTGTTCAGCCGTAAAGCCACGATGTTGCATAAACCGGGCGCGCCGCGCCTCTTCCTTGAGATCAGCCGGCGCCAGCTCTCCAAACTTGTTACGCATCACCTGATGCGCGTGCATGCACCAATCGACGTCCAACGCCTCTAAGGTCTGCGCTATATCCGTTTTGGAAATACCGCGTTCGCGAAGCTCTTCACGCAGCCGCACTGGTCCATACCCACGGTTAGTGCGCTGGTGAACATAACTTTCAGCGAAGCGCATATCACTTTGGAGATTCTGCTCGGTGAGCCGGCTTATCTGTTCATCCAGCAGGGAATCGTCGGAGAATCGGCGCTTGAGTTTCCTACGCAGTTCCCACACGGAATGCTCGCGCCGCGCCAACAGGTTCAACGCGGCGAGACGGATATCTGCGGGATTGATGACGGCATGCGCCACTTCTTCATCAAACATGGAAAAAAAAGGCGCCGGGGGCGTTAATGGGGTAAGCGGAGCCCCAGCACCTGTGAAAAGTGGTCATAAAAAGTACCGTGTTCAGCGCGTATTACTCGTCGAAAAACGTTTCCTCTTCGTGTTCTTCATCCGCGACGTTAGCGGCTTTTCCTGATTTTTTGGCTTTAACGTCTTTAACGTCTTTAACGTCTTTAACGTCTTT